>JAOPTX010000076.1:0-3106 GCA_051532055.1 Fibrobacterales bacterium
AGATTGCCGAATGGGGTAACCCAATAGACTAGATGTCTATTATCTTAACATGAATAAAATAGTGTTATGAAGTGAGACTCAGGGAACTGAACCATCTAAGTACCTGAAGGAAAAGAAATCAATTGAGATTCCCTTAGTAGCGGCGAGCGAACGGGGAATAGCCTAAACCTTTACTGTGTAATATCTGCACGGAGTTGCAGTAGGGGTGTTGTAGGATGTACTATTTTGTCGTGTGTGAGACAGACTACAGTAAAAAACTATAGAAGTAGCAGAAGTCAGCTGGAAAGCTGGAACCAAAGTGGGTGATAGTCCCGTAAGCGAAACTTTTATAGCTGTAGAGTATATTCCTGAGTACAGCGTGACACGAGAAATCTTGCTGGAATCTGGGGGGACCACCCTCCAAGGCTAAATACGAGATAGCTACCGATAGTGAACGAGTACCGTAAGGGAAGTGGTGAAAAGCACCCCGGGAGGGGAGTGAAATAGACCTGAAACCGTGGATTTACAAGTGGTCAAAGCATCCTTGAGATGTGATGGCGTGCCTTTTGTAGAATGAGCCTGCGAGTTACGTTAATATGCAAGGTTAAGGTATAGAAGTACCGGAGCCGGAGGGAAACCGAGTCTTAATAGGGCGTTTAGTATGTTGCCGTAGACCCGAAGCCGAGTGATCTATTTATGAGCAGGTTGAAGCTTGAGTAAAATCAAGTGGAGGACCGAACACTAGTCTGTTGAAAAAGGCAGTGATGACTTGTGAATAGGGGTGAAAGGCCAATCAAACTCGGAGATAGCTGGTTCTCGTCGAAATGGTTTTAGGATCAGCGTGATATGATTTTTGTCGGAGGTAAAGCACTGATTAGGCTAGGGCCCTTCACCGGGTACCAAACTTATTCAAACTCTGAATACCGGCAAACAAAATATTGCAGTGAGACTGTGGGTGATAAGATCCATGGTCGAGAGGGAAAGAGCCCAGACCGTCAGCTAAGGTCCCTAAACTATGCTAAGTGGAGAAGGAAGTTCGATTGCAAAGACAGCCAGGAGGTTGGCTTAGAAGCAGCCACTCCTTGAAAGAGTGCGTAATAGCTCACTGGTCGAGTAGTCGAGCGCCTAAAATGTAACGGGGCTAAGCATAGTACCGAAGCTACGGATTTGTATTTATACAGATGGTAGACGAGAGTTGTGTAGGCTGTTGAAGGTGTACTGGGAAGTATGCTGGAGGTATCACAAGTTAGAATGCAGGCATGAGTAACGAAAAGGAAGGTGAGATCCCTTCCCGCCGAAAGCCTAAGGGTTCCTGGGTAAAGGTTTTCTTCCCAGGGTTAGTCGGCCCCTAAGACGAGGCTGAAGAGCGTAGTCGATGGGAAACTGGTTAATATTCCAGTACTTCTGTTAATTTCGATGGGATGACGCATAAGGAAATTCTATGCCGGAGAATGGTAGTTCCGGTCTAAGCATTAAGTTTTTGAGAACTGTAGGCAAATCCGCAGTTTGAGATGAGATGTTAAAGGTAGCGACCTTACGGGGAAGCGAAGATAGAGGATTCATCGTGCCAGGAAATAATCTCTAAGGTTCGATTAACAGGAACCGTACCGCAAACCGACACAGGTAGGCGAGCTGAGTATGCTAAGGCGTACGGGATAACTCGGGTTAAGGAACTCGGCAAATTACATACGTAACTTAGGGAGAAGTATGGCCTAATCCGCGAGGAAAGGTTGCAAAAAAGAGGTCCAATCGACTGTTTACCAAAAACACAGGTCTCTGCGAAATCGTAAGATGAAGTATAGGGACTGACACCTGCCCGGTGCCGGAAGGTTAAGAGGAGTTGTTAGAGTTTACTCGAAGCAGCGAATTGAAGCCCCGGTAAACGGCGGCCGTAACTATAACGGTCCTAAGGTAGCGAAATTCCTTGTCGGGTAAGTTCCGACCCGCACGAATGGTGTAACGAATTGGACGCTGTCTCAACCCGAGACCCGGTGAAATTAAAGTATCGGTGAAGATGCCGATTACATGTGGTTAGACGGAAAGACCCCGTGAACCTTTACTGCAGCCTGATATTGAAATTTGATTAAACATGTGTAGGATAGGTGGGAGACTATGACTACTGGTCGTTAGGCTGGTACGAGTCGTTGGTGAAATACCACCCTTGTTTAATTAGGTTTCTAACAGTAGCCGTTATCCGGTTATTGGACAATGTCTGGTGGGCAGTTTGACTGGGGCGGTCGCCTCCTAAAGAGTAACGGAGGCGCGCAAAGGTTACCTTGATCTGGTTGGAAATCAGATTGTAAGTGCAAAGGCAGAAGGTAGCTTGACTGCGAGACTTACAAGTCGAGCAGGTACGAAAGTAGGTCTTAGTGATCTGGCGGTCCCGAGTGGAAGGGCCGTCACTTAACGGATAAAAGGTACTCCGGGGATAACAGGCTTATTTTGCCCAAGAGTTCATATCGACGGCAAAGTTTGGCACCTCGATGTCGGCTCATCGCATCCTGGGGCTGAAGCAGGTCCCAAGGGTTTGGCTGTTCGCCAATTAAAGCGGTACGTGAGCTGGGTTCAGAACGTCGCGAGACAGTTCGGTCCCTATCTGCCACATGCGTTGAATGTTTGAGAGGATCTATTTTTAGTACGAGAGGACCGAAATGGACGAACCTCTGGTGTATCTGTTATCGTGCCAACGGTAATTGCAGGGTAGCTAAGTTCGGGAGGGATAACCGCTGAAAGCATCTAAGTGGGAAGCCCGCCTCAAGATGAGACATTCCTGAGACTTTAAGTCTCCTAAAGGGACCAGAGAGAATATCTGGTTGATAGGCCTCAAGTGTAAGTGCAGTAATGTATTCAGCTGAGAGGTACTAATCTCCCGTGAGGCTTGACCATATTTATTTTTTATACCTGAACTTTTTCTTTAAGTAGGATAAGTTCGTCGTGAAATTAAACGACTACTTTGTAGTCAGTTTAACAAAAGGCTTTGAAAATAGAGCTTTTTATTAAACTTTGTCTAGTGATGATAGCACTTGGGCCACACCCGTTCCCATACCGAACACGGAAGTTAAGCCAAGTTGCGCCGATGGTACTGCGTTAGTGGGAGAGTAGGTGATCGCTAGACTTTTTTTTATTA
>JAOPTX010000077.1:0-508 GCA_051532055.1 Fibrobacterales bacterium
CAACCTTGAAATACCACCCTTGTATGCGTGATGTTCTAACCTAGGGCCCTAATCGGGCTTGGGGACACTGTCTGGTGGGTAGTTTGACTGGGGCGGTCTCCTCCCAAAGAGTAACGGAGGAGCACGAAGGTTGGCTAAGTACGGTCGGACATCGTACGGTTAGTGCAATGGCATAAGCCAGCTTAACTGCGAGACAGACACGTCGAGCAGGTACGAAAGTAGGTCATAGTGATCCGGTGGTTCTGTATGGAAGGGCCATCGCTCAACGGATAAAAGGTACTCCGGGGATAACAGGCTGATACCGCCCAAGAGTTCATATCGACGGCGGTGTTTGGCACCTCGATGTCGGCTCATCACATCCTGGGGCTGAAGTCGGTCCCAAGGGTATGGCTGTTCGCCATTTAAAGTGGTACGCGAGCTGGGTTTAGAACGTCGTGAGACAGTTCGGTCCCTATCCGGTGTGGGCGTTTGAGATTTGAAGGAACCTGACTCTAGTACGAGAGGACCG
>JAOPTX010000078.1:0-11731 GCA_051532055.1 Fibrobacterales bacterium
GTAGGTCCTTGGTTAGTCAACAACAACTTTCCTTGAGTAGAAATAGTTCCATGATAATTACTTGCACTCTTTGCATTGCCTGTACTTATAAAATTACCCTGCATGTCATTGTACCCAAATACCCTCATCCTGCCATTAATGCAACTCGAACCGTTGTGGAACACATCACCATAAATATCAAATACTGCATCAGTACAATTGATGGGAGTCGCAATGAACATTCCGTAATTAACGTCACCTTTGGGGCAACTATTGGGCGCTTCTTTATAGAAGCCCGCTACATTATAAGCCACATTTTTAACGACCCGACTATTGCCCGTCCCTAATGCATCTACATTAAAAACAAATTGATACGTATTATCATTAACCCGTTTAAACCCAACGATATGTACCTTAGCATTCATTGTTGATGGTACTATTTCTGACGTTGCATTAAAAACAATCTCTGTACCTTGTTTTTGAATATCCTCAAGATAATTGATGGTAGCAGCCACTCGTTCTGTAGAATGTACAAGCCAACTTTCTACTGCTGAAAGAGCATTGTTAAACAACACTTCTGATGATTGTGCCGCAACCCTACTCCCCGATGTTTTATTTTCATTACTCAAATATTGACTAATAGTCGTTGTAGCAACAGTTGCGAGAATAATAATTGAAAGAACCAATATAATTGAGAAGCCCATTTCATTTTTGTCTTTACTTCTTGCTGTATTCAAAATGTTCTCCTTCACAGTCAATCAGAATTAAGAACTACCATTCATTACGCTATAGTACCATTATAAACGCTCAGCCATTATTCTTAATCACTTATTGACATATAATGAAAACCCTCATTAGTTTATTCTACTCGCTTCTACAGTATTCACTTTTTAGAGGTGCCCTAAGCCCCTAGAACATGTAGTCTATTTAAATTATACACTTATATATCTCGTTATTTATATTGTATCCCAAACTATGGATTTATTCCATATTTATACTCATTACTTTAATCTTATTCCCTCAATAAAATGATAAAGCCCATGAAACTAAAGGGGTTCAGTATCCCCTATGGATCCGCATGGGTAGTGCTGTCCTCCAAATTTGCTGCATATTATTATCGGATAGTAATCATTGAGCGATACGCCTTGATTCCCTGCTGTATCCAAACGACATAGACACCACCACTCAACGAGTGACTCAATTGAATCACCCCAGGGTATTCTTGACTGGCAACGCCGCCCTGCACCTTTTCACCATATACCGTGTACACAGCCCACCCCACAGAACCCGACACTACCACAGAGAGAGTATTTTGGTTTACACTCAGCACTTTTAACGGTAAATTATTATGATGTTGTATGGGCGCAACAGACTCTATGGCACTATATAACTGAGACGAACCATCCTCAACACTCTGCGACTCACTTGAAAAAGAGTTCGAGGATTCCGTTTTTGTTTCGGGATCAGAAGAACTCATTTCGACGTCTGAAGAGCTTGAACTGATACTGACACTTGAAGATACTATATCATCAGAAGAAATGTCTTCACTTGAAAATTCCGTTTGTCCCAAATTATCCATACCCGCAATAGCGGCGTCAACATCAAGATTTACAAAGTGGTCGCGCACCGCATTCAATTCGATTTGATACCCTGCATTATCTGTATGCTCTTTTCGTAAGATATACAATCGGTGAATTTGCTCAAGCTCGTACTGTTTGTACTTCACCCCTAATTTATCTTGAGTTATGGTTAAAAAGGTATATCCCCACTCAACCGTTGGTTCAAACATGGTTCCTTCACCATAATCATTCCAGGTAATGAGCTGAAGTGCTTGAATGGTGCTCTGAAACTCGATTGCTAGATCAAGGGTTTTTATTAGAGTACCGCCATCTTCCTTACCAATATCAAAATACGAGTCCTGCGCTCCACCTTCTTCATAGTAGTCATGAAATCCAGGATATGCACCACCCATAGCAAAAAAGAGACTGGGGGCTTTGTTTTCATAAAAACTCCGCGTGTCATTAACTCCACCACTAAAAACCCAGTCATACTCGCCATCACCTTTTGCCCCAACATCACCAATCTTATTTGGCAGCGTTAAAAAGACGGTCTCTTGGCCAACCCCATCCATTGCTTGATTCCAATTTGATTCACCAAACAGTGTAATAGGACCAAAAATACCATAAAAGGGTTCATCATTAAAAAAGGTGATGAAGTTGTCTTTGCTAAAATAGTTATTCTTTATATAAGTGATATTTGCTTTAACATCACCGAGGCCCGATGAAAAACGATCTTCCATAATAACACTAAACTGCATATCTAATTTTTGAGACATATCTACAATGGCATTTGAATTTTTGAGTAGTTCACCAACATCACCATTGTTGCCGACTTCGCCATACCAATTTATAAGTACCCCATCTATGCCACTATACTTCATCAAAAGCAGATGGTTCTCAATAACCACCGTGTCTTCACTATCATAGGTGCCAATGAGGGGATAATAGTGCGCAGCAATGTCACGACGCCCCGTAACCTCATCAATAATAGTATCAGGGTTTTTGGTATTCATTGTCCAATGCCACCCCCAATTTCCATTGTTAAATTCTGGGGTATCCCACCAAGGCATGTAGTGCATAAATACTGGTTTGGTGAACGATTTTTCTACTGATGCAGCACCCAGATAGGTCACTGCAATAAATGCAAAAAACATAATACGAATAGTACGTTTCAAATAGAATCCCCTGGCAGTATGTGTATCTATAAAAGTATACTGACTGAAGCACAATGGAGCTACATTTTTATTTATTATACTAGCGACACACCATTTTACCATGTATATTTCAATTTTTGTTTGAAATATACATGGTAAAATACTATACTTTAACCATGTACATTTCAAATAACCCTTATGATAGATAGAAAAACTAGAAAACATATTGAAAAATATATGAGCCACTTTCCTGTTGTAGCGATACTTGGCCCACGACAATGTGGCAAGAGTACACTTGCTCATTATATTACAAATTCCTATGAAAACAGCCTGTTTGTCGACCTAGAAAAAGAGTCTGACAGGGCAATGCTTCAAGAACCAGAGCAATTTTTTGAAATTAATAAGGGTAGAACAATATGTCTCGATGAGATTCAGTTACTGCCGGAAATTTTTACATCAATGCGTTCCGAAATAGATAGCGACCGGAGACCCGGGCGATTTTTAATACTGGGCTCTGCATCCGAAGAGCTATTACGGCAAAGTTCTGAAACACTGGCAGGTAGAATATGTTATATCGAACTCACTCCTTTCTTACTCACTGAAGTGACCAATACCCATTCATTATATGACCTATGGAATAGAGGTGGGTTCCCCGATAGCCTAACTGCAATTGACAATGAATTAAGTATGGTGTGGCGAGAAAACTATATTCGTACATTCTTAGAAAGAGACCTCCCCGCCCTGGGAATAAATATAAACAGCCTTAAATTACGTAAATTATTACAACTACTCGCTCATTCCCAAGGCCAGCTCATTAACTATTCTAAGTTAGCGACACTCCTAGAACAATCCAGTCAAAGTTGTCGAAACCACATTGAATTGCTAGAAAAAACGTTTATCGCTCGAGTTCTTCTTCCATTTGAAGGAAATGTAAAGAAAAGAATTTCAAAATCTCCTAAGGTTTTTATTCGTGATAGTGGACTCCTTCATACCCTTCTTGAAATTGAGCATGCCAATAAGTTATTGACCCATCCCGTTATGGGAAACTCCTGGGAAGGCTTTGTAATAGAGCAGATCTATGCTCATTTTCCCAAATGGCGTTATTCATTTTTTAGAACGAGTAATGGAGCAGAAGTCGATTTAATTGCACAAAAAGGCGAATACACAATTGCTATTGAGTGTAAATCAGGTAAAACTCCCAAGGTATCCAAAGGATTTTATCTTTCATGTGATAGTTTAGAAATTACTGATCGCTGGGTAATTGCCCCAATCGATACTCCCTACCCCTTGTCTGGCGGAGTAATGGTTGGATCCATACGTGACATAATCTCTCATATGGAAAAGTGTGATTAAAAGTCAATACTCAAATCACCTACTAGATCGAGGACCATACCCCGCTATCTCATTACTCTGGCAGCATCTGAACCCAATCTACATTCCAGTTAATGCCATAGAATAGAGCACTAAATTTATAGGTTCCCGTTGGAGCGGTAATGGTATTGTTATCATATACAACCTTCCAACTGGTCCAACCACCATCATGTTCCTGTCGAGAAATACTTCCATAGGTGCTATTATTAAACTGATAATTTATACTATGTGCATACGTCGCATCATTACTCGATTTCCTCAGGGATACTCTATACGTTCCTCCAGAAAAGACTACGCTATTCCAATCAATCCAATCAGGTGCAGCTCCGGAATTATCATCGAGATCCCCGGCGTAATACCCATCATAAAAGGTTATATCATAGGAATTACTCCGTGCCTCTGCTTCAAAATGATACATACTTCTACTTTGGGCTGATTCATTCCCTGCATTATCATACGCAAGTACCGAATAGGTTTGATATCCACCACGCCCTATCCACAGTGAAGTACCCGAAGTTACCGTCCCAATAAGAGTACTCGAATTTCGATAGACCTTATACCCTGCAACTCCAGAGGCAGCATCTGTGGACGCACCCCAATTTATATTAAAGCCACCATTAGTAAACCCAGACGTTGTAATACTTGTTGGCACCGATGGTGCAGTATTGTCTTGAACAAAGTTTGCTTGAACTGCACCATTGCCTCCGGTAATCAAAGCATAACTCGCCGCAGTACTTGCAGCACTAAAACTCGCCGTGACCGCTCCACCATCATCCGTCCAATTATTAAAATAATAGGTTGCATCAGGTGTTGCCGAAATATAATACCAACGATTATCCATTGCAGTATGTGCACCACTTGGCCAAACTGTTCCACCGGTACCTGCATTAATGGTAAGAGTTCTTCGTGTCCACGAAGTAACCCAATCCCCTACTTCCATATTGATCCGCGTTCCGTGGTACCCACCTTTTTTATCGCGAACCACATCACCCAATGATTGATTAAAATCCCAATAGGCAACGAGGTTCCCACTATTATGGAGAGTCTCATAGGATTCAAAGTGGTTACGATAGATTTCTCCTGATGTTCGCACATCATTCCAAAGACGTACCTCATCAATATCACCATCATAAAAATATTCGCCGTACACATTATAACCGATATAAATATCTGATCTATTAATGGTAGAGACAGCATTAAGCGTTCCGGTAGTGAGTTGTCCGCCATTTTTATAGACCACTGTAGCACCATTTGACGCAATAGTTACAGCAATATGCGTCCAGGCATCAAGATCGAAAGGATCATTATAATTAATATCTAAAAACCCCCCTTCTTGCGACCCGATACGCAAATTACGATTATTTGCAATACCGCCAATGTTTAGTGTCTGAGAACCCCCATTACCCATTGCGAAAATAACCGGCACTGTTGCTCGTGTTGCATCCATATACACCCACGCTTCAAAGGTAAAACCGGACGACCAGTCTTCATTGATATCGGGCAAATCAACATATTCAGAAGTTCCCCCATCAAAAGAGAGTGCGTTTTCCGGTTCTGTTGTAAAGCTTGCCGTTACTTCACCATCACCAATGAGTGTTGCTGCGGTCCTAAAGTCATTCACACTCCCCAGCGTGATATTCCCCGGATTGGTGGTTTCTGTCCATCCATTAAATGCATACCCTGTTGACGGCGTCGCGATAACATACCCCGAATGCCCCGTCGCCAAATCAACCGTTGGAGTTGGGGCAACAGTACCATTAGCGCCCGCTGTAACGGTCAGTGTATTGGTCGTAAAAGAACTGACCCAATCGTCATGATCCATATCCGTAAGGATACCATCATACGTACCTGTACTCTCATAGAGGGTGTCACCCATTACATGATTAAAGTCCCAATGTGCAAGCATGTTATCACTAGAAATATATGACCCATACAAGTTGAACATATCATTTTGTATTTCTGCCTGACTCCGTATATCGGTCCAGATACGTACATCATCGATATACCCATCAAATGATTCATCGTTGGCATTGCCTGCCCCTGAGGCAAATCTATTGAATTGGGTAACGCCATCGCCCACAAAGTTTGGTGCAGTTCCAGATCCAACCACTGCTCCATTTTTATAAATGGTAATGTCGCCACTACTGGTGGCACTCATTGCTACATGCGTCCAAGTATCAAGAGTAACGTAACTTGCTATAGGAGTCATGGTACAGGTTCCTCCTCCATCACACACTGAAAATCTCAGTGTCGTACCTGTGCCATCCGAATAAATCACAAACCCATCATTTGATCCACTCCCCTCCCTGAAGTAGAGAGGCCGTGACCAGTTTTGAAGGTTATCCCAATATATCCATGCCTCAACAGTATAGCTTCCCGTTGATTGAAAATCGATATCGGGTAGTTCAACATATTCATGAGTTCCTGCGGGATAACTTCCTGCATTATTTGTTGCACCGGTAAAATGAAGTGCATTATCGGGTTTCGTTACAAAATTAGCCTGCACTTCTCCGGAGCCCGTAGCAGTAACTGTTGTAGTAAGGGCCGCACTATCAGTAATAGTTAAATTGCCCGGATTGGTCGGGCGACTCCACCCGTTAAACGTATAACCAGCGGAGGGTGTTGCATGGAGTGCCATTGGGTTAACGACCTGGCTGGTTCCGGCATTATCTACCGAACCATTGGCACCTGCGGTAATAGTGAGTTGTGGACGTTGATTCACCAGATAATTTTCACTGCGTTGATTTTCATAGGCCAGTTTAATCCAGTCATCCGAACGTGTGACCGAATGGATCTCTACCTGATCCATCAGTCCATCCCAGTGGCGAGTATCATTCCCTGCACCGGTGCGGCCGATCTGCATTACCGATGCTGTTTTGGAAGTGTACGTTGTAGCAGCCATATCTGTACTTTGAACCTTTACTCCGTTTACATAGAGATAGAGTGAATCGGAACGATCCCACACACCAACAACCTGTGCCCATTCTCCTACAACAGGTGTGCCCGCTACTACATTTGTCCCAGTACTTGCACCATCTTGATAAGTCATACACCATCCACCACTGTTAATGCCTGAGTGAATTTCTAACATATCAGCTCCATCAGTAAATCCATTATATCCTGCACTTGTACCATCACCTTCATACACAGTCACCATCATTCGGTCCTGATCCGGTCTGAGCCAGTGTGATATGGTACCAACGTTTTTATTCAAGGCAACAGAGTGCGTAACATTTTCTGAATTGGTGCCATTAGTAACTCCCGCAGTTCCGCCACCAAAATTAATGGATCGTCCAATTATACCTTCCATAGATTGGTTCACAGTATTGTCATTGCTGGTACTATTTTTCAAGGTTCCACTTTCTCCCGCACTCATTTCAGTTATAGTAGCATTTGCCCCATTGTCACTCATTGGCCACACAGCAGAGAATCCATTGGATGTTTCAAAAACCGCTGCACCATCACTCTCACTCGGCACATCTGAACGCCCCCAGTACATTGTTATATCAGTAGTACTATTCCCCGTAATAGTCGGTACGTTTACCCAAATCTCTGCAAGTTCACTGCCCGCATTCCACCGCTCTATTTCATAACTAAGTGGTAACCCAGCAGCATCAGCAAAACGAATATCTTCACCGTTTGTACGTGCCTGAGCAAAGGTAAAATTACTCGATGTTAATCGAATCAGTACGGGGAAGTCTGTTTGGGTGGTAGTTACATTGGCATAACTGGCAGTTGTATTGAGGGAAAAGGTTGTGCTACTACTCCATGTTTCATAGTGAGTTGTTTGAAGTAAAGTATTTTCAACACTCTGATTTTCATAAGTGAGTTTTATCCAGTCAGCAGAGCGCTCAGCATGTTCAAGACGGAGTTCATCAAGAACACCATCAAATGGTTCAGACGCCTTATCCTCCTGAATACCAATTGATGCATCACCTGAGGCTGTATTATCAGTTGATGTATTACCAAATGTTGGCGTTCCTGATTTTACTAACGTACCATTGATGTATAGTCTATGTTCATCATTGGCAATATCGGTGACCCCAACGAAGTGGTACCATTGTCCTATCGAATAAATGTCATCTGTTTGTGTACTCTGAAATGCTCCCCCATCTGTATCCCGTCCACCTAATAGAAAGTATCCATTGTTTATTTTAAGTTCAGCACGACTCGACCAACCACCAGAATTAATTCCAAATCCAAGAAGTTCCTGATCATTTGTCACATCAAATTTAATCCACCCTGAGAGCGTGTGCTCTGATACGTTCCGTACAAAATTAACACTACTTGGAAGACCAATATAATCAGAAGTTCCATCAAAACGTTGTCCATACCCAAGAACTGCAGATTCATCTGATCCCGATGTCATACTCACACCCGTACCATCATAATTATTTGGTGTTGCATCTGCATAACCACCAGCTGTAGTATTACCATCTTCACCAAGATGCCATACACCCGCAAAGTTATTGGTCGTTTCAAACACTGCCTCGCCATCGCTCAAGCTCGGCGCATCACTATTCCCCCAATACATTTTTATATTGGTGGTACTGTTACCCGTAACCGTTGGTACTTTCACCCAAATATCTGCAAGTGCTCCACCATTATCCCACCGCTCAATTTCATAATCAAGGGGAGACTCATCAGTTGCTGCAAAACGGACATCTTCACCATTCGTCTGCGCCTGTGCAAAAGTAAAGTTACTTGCATTTAGCCTAATGAGTACCGGAAAGTCAGTTTGTGTTGTGGTCACATTAGCACCTGTTGCAGTCGTATTAAGCGCCCACGTTGTGTTGTTACTCCAGCTGGTATAATTAAAATAACAGGTGATAGTTGCATTGCCACCAGTAACCGTAACTGAAGTACTTGCTGCATGGGCATCGGTAAAAACCGCCGTTCCTGCACCCGCTGTTTGCACCCACCAGACATCATAGCCTGCATCGGGTGTTGCGGTGAGCGCAAAGGGATTACCATCAGATACCACATTAGGGCCTTCATTGGCTATTGAACCATGTGCCCCACCATCAACCAACGTTACTGTATTTCCAGCACGTGAATTAATCAGATAATCTGCACTTCGTTGATTTTCATAGGCAAGCTTAATCCAGTCTGCGGACCGTGCACTCGACTCAACACGAAACTCATCAAAAATCCCAGTATACCATACATTATTAAAAGTACTATTCATTCCAAAATACAAATCGACCGTCGCTGCAATTGCAGTACCAGGAGTTGCTTGTACTTCATCATTTCCATCAAAATAATTCCGCATGGTGGTACCATCATAAGTGAATGATACATAATGCCAATCGCCATCGGCAAGATCAGTAGTTGTTGAATAGGTATTGGTACCACCCGATACTCCTGCAGGAACTCGTTGAAGAAAGCGCATACCAGTACCAGTGAGTTGGTTAAACGTGTAAGCATTTCCTGTACCCACAGCAGTGGCTGTTGCAAATGTACCACTCAACACACTCGTTTTATACCAACCGGAAATGGTGTAATTGGTGGCAATCGAGAGACCGGTAACTTTGATGTAGTCATCAGTTCCATCAAGATCTATCCCCTGACCAGTAATACCAGTGACAACATCCCCCGAAATCATGGTACCATATGAAGTGCCATGTAAAGCATTTGATGTCGCGTCAAGAACCGTTCCAGCTCCGGCAGTGGGATCATCATCCATGTGCCACACACCGGAAAAACTATTTGTTGTTTCAAACACCGCCTCACCATCACTGTGATCAATGGCAGCGTCCTCTCCCCACAGCATTTTGATATCCGTTGTACTATTGCCCGTTACCGTTGGCACCTTAACCCAGATTTCTGCAAGGGCGTTCGTACTATCCCACCGTTCTATCTCATAATCCATTGGTACATTCGCAGCTGTCGTAAACCGGATATCTTCTCCATTGCCCTGTGCATCTGCAAAAGTAAAATTACCCGACGTGATACGGATAAGAACCGGGAAATCAGTTTGAGTTGTTGCAACATTTGCATAACTGGCAGTTGTATTCAGGGTAAGCGTTGTAGTATTCGCCCAGGTAATATAATCAAAGTAGGCCGTTACTTCGGCAGCACCTCCCGTAACCGTTACCCAGGTAGTATCATTAGTGCTGTCACTAAAGGTAACTGTTCCTGTACCTGCTGTTTTTGTCCAGTATTCAAAAGTGTATCCAGCACTTGGTGTTGCCACAATAGGAAAGCTCTGCCCGTCGGCAACTGTTTGAGCCCCCGTTGGAGCAAGGGTACCGTTTCCTCCTGAAACAATGGTAAGAGTCCGCTCTGTATAACTACTCACCCAGGCATCAGAATTCATATCTTGCAGAGTACCATGGAAATTACCACTATGGGCATCAATAAGTTGCGAGCCCAGAACATCATTAAAATCCCAATAGGCCGCAAGGTTTGTGTTATCTACCAATGTTCCATAGGTGGTAAACATATCCGCCTGAATTTCAGATTGTGTCCTCACATCTGTCCAGAGCCTAAACTCATCGAGCTTTCCATCAAAAGACATATTACCATCACTGGCCGAACCCCAACCCAACGTTCCGGTTGTCCAGGTCGTACTGGGAAAAGATCGAAGCCCTGTGTCTGTTTCAATGAGAATACCATTTTTATAGACCTTTCCCGTTGCGACACCGCCCCCAGTAGGAGTTACCGTGAATGCTATATGTATCCAAGTGTTGAGTTCAATAATACCCGTCGATTCAATCCATTCTGAACTCGTTGAATTTACCGTATTAAATCTGAGATCGGCATTAGTTGCATACTGGATAATTTGGAGACTATTTGTTCCATCTGTTATCCTAACCGGATGGGCCCAGTTTTGAAGTGCATCGAAGTAAAACCACCCTTCAAAGGTCATCCCACCAGAAAAGTCAACAGCCATGGAAGGCAGGGTAACGTACTCATGAGTGCCCGCTGGATACGACCCTGCTGCACGCGTTGCCCCGGAAAATTCTAAAGCATTGCGCGGCTCTACCGCAACGGCATCATGGGTCGCATTACCCGAAAGGTACAGCGAATTATCATCCCCATCAAAAATAGCAACGGGAGTCCCCGCCACATTTTGAATAACCATGTCATCACCATCCATGGTAGGGAGTGTCGCAAAGTTTGGATAGACCTTACCACTAAAATAGGCATTGGCTGCATTGATCACAAAGATCTCATCAGCCGCATCTTGAATAATGAGACTGTTAGCAAAGGGACCGGTAATGGCCGAAGAGACTGCAATGGCATCTGCATCAAGGTACATATCACCGTCTTTGTCAATAAGGAAGATGGTGGCTGTACCCGCTACATTTTTTACCTCATACCAAGGTTCATTAAATATAACCCCATTAATTGATTGCCCATTAGACATGGGGGCAGAAATAACTGGTAACGATACTATCGAAAAAATCAATAGTAGGACAAAGAGTTGCCAATCCCTCATACATCCCTTTCTCAAATTCACCCCAAAACAAAAATACAATTGTAAACTATTTGTTTACTTAACTTATATCATTGTACCATTAAATGCGACCTATAGCCTCTAGGATTTAGGTATTTGATATCAAATAATAGATAAGAGCTGTATTTCGATATTTTATGAGCTTATTGGGCCTGTAATCCCAAGACTTCATCTTCGGTTAACGCAACACCAAACACCCTGAGGTT
>JAOPTX010000079.1:0-42329 GCA_051532055.1 Fibrobacterales bacterium
CATCTTGCATTGCTTTACGACAAGGGTCGATAGAGCGTTTTACAAGGTTTGCAGTTATTTTATCAAAATTAGCACGAGTAAGGCTCAAGTCAAGGTGTTTAGGGCCTGACGCATCTGCCGTGATAAATGGAAGATTGATTGACGCTGTAGATGTTGCAGAAAGGTCAATTTTAGCTTTTTCTGCAGCTTCTTTAAGGCGTTGAAGAGCCATTTTATCACTTTTAAGGTCAATACCAGGGTTTTGGCCTTTGAACTCATCACTGATCCAATCAATGATTGCTGAGTCAAAGTTATCACCACCAAGAAAAGTGTCGCCATTTGTAGAGAGTACTTCAAATACGCCATCACCGATTTCGAGGATTGATACATCGAAAGTACCGCCACCAAGGTCATATACAGCTACTTTACCATTCTTATTGGTGTCGAGTCCATAAGCGAGTGCTGCTGCTGTAGGCTCATTTACAATACGAAGTACTTCGAGGCCAGCAATTTTACCAGCGTCTTTAGTCGCTTGACGTTGTGAGTCATTGAAATATGCAGGTACGGTAACTACTGCTTGAGTTACAGTTTCACCCAGGTAATCTTCAGCTGTTTTCTTCATGTTTTGAAGAATGATTGCTGAGATTTCTGGTGGTGAGAAGTGTTTGTCGTCAATATCAACACGTACAGGATCAGATGCTCCACCTGAGAGATGATATGGAATATGTTTTTCGTCGTCGCTCACTTCTTCGTGGGTACGACCCATAAAGCGTTTGATAGAGTAGATTGTTTTTTCAGGATTAGTGATTGCTTGACGTTTCGCAACTTGTCCAACAAGACGCTCGCCATCTTTTGTAAAACCAACGATTGACGGGGTAGTACGTGCCCCTTCAGAGTTAGGGATTACTTCGGGCTTACCACCCTCCATTACAGAAACACATGAGTTTGTGGTTCCGAGGTCAATTCCAATTATTTTTGCCATGATTTTCTCCGGTTGTTGTTATTAAAATATGTTATTCGGCTGCAGCTTCTGCTGGGCCTGAAGACACGATTACTTTGGCGTGTCGTAAAACTTTTTCTTTTAATTTATACCCTTTTTGAAATACGGTAAGGACACTTCCTTCGTCAATATCGTCAGAGGGTTGTTGCATAAGCGCTTCATGTTCTTCTGGATTGAAGACAGTATTTACTGGGTCAATAGTTTCGAGACCTGCATCCTCAAGAATGGTGAAGAATTGTTCTTGAATCATCTTCATGCCTTTTTCAAAGCTTTCTAAGTCAGGTGCTTTATTTTCTTCAACAAATGCACGATCAAAGTTATCCAGAATATCACACTGTTTTGAGATAAGATTAGCATTCGCAGTTGCAACGAGAGTGAGGCTTTCTTTGGCTGTTCTTCGACGATAGTTATCAAATTCAGCATGAAGTCTTAGATGTTTATCGTTTGCCTTATCGAGTTCTTCGGTAAGTTGCTCAATTGACTTGGAGCCAGTCTCTTCAGTTGGTGATTCCTCTTCAGTGGTCTCTTCATTGGGAGACTCTGACTCTTCAGAAGGTTCGCTCTCTACTGCAGAGTCTATCTCTTCAGTAGTTTCGACTTCTTGGTCTATTGGCTCTGTTGTTTCTTTTTCTTTAGTCATTATTCTTTCGAAGTAAGGGTTTTGCTTCTTATTAAGCAATTGGTGTGCCAATTGCGCCAAAATGAAACAATTAGAGTTTTTTGATGTATAGAAGTGGTGTTTGCTCTCTTGTGATTTTGAAACTGAATAGTGTGATTCAATTAGAAACGAAAAAGCGTTTCATGTTGAAACGCTTTTTGAAATTGAATAGATTGTTAAGCAGATTAGAATGGACCTAAAAGAGTTTACTTATTGTCATGTTCGTAAAAGTATCCTTGGTTTCAATATCCGAGTATACTCCAACGCCAACCTCTATATTATAGATAAAGTGAGAAAAAGGGTGACTCTTTGCCTTTGTACTCAAAACTTCAAACTGTAATGGGTCTATGAAAAGGCGGAGCCATGAAGGATCTTTCTTGGAATTATAAGGGCGAAAACGGAGAGAGGTATTAAATGAATACGTCTGTTGATATATTTCATTACTGAGCCATTGCCCACCGAAGTGACCCTTAATGGTTATAGCGTCATAAAATATCTTTTCACCCGCAAGGCTGACTTCAAATGATTTCTCTACATCTGCAAGTATGGTTAGTTTAGCACCTGCCTGCCAAGTAGTACCGCGCATGCCTGCTTTACTCGTGATGTTAAAGTCAGAGAAGAGAAGAGAACCTTGTAGTTTTTTATAGCGAACAGTTGCAGAAGGGACAATACTTCGCTCTAAGAGCTCTTTTTCGCCTCCAGGCAGTCTATTATTACCTTCTGGATCTAGGAGTCGTGACATGTAATGCACTCCCAGGGCGGCGTTAAAGTTTTTGGTATTCATCCCTAAATGCGAAAGTGATACCCCTGAGCCTAAAACAAAGTACATCCGTTTATAGATTTGTGTTGGCTGTGCCCTATTTATCGAATTTAATGTGTCAGAGAGATCTTTGGGGTCTTCATGAAACTTAAAATAGGTTTCGCGAGCACTAAAAATATGGAAAAGTGGAGCTTTTAGGGCAATCGCTTGTTGTGCATTTTGACTAAATGAGTAGCTAAATGCCCCTCTACTCTCCATGCTCAATTCTGATGAAACTTCGGTGTGCATCGGATTGGGAAGTGCAGAATAATATAGAATGGGCGAAATAGGGTATCTGTGGTTTTGAAAAGCAGATACCGCAAAAGTGAGTGACAGAACTATCAGTGTAATTTTAAATAAAATATTCATACTGTCTCCTATAGGTTTTTGTGGGTGAAGGTTATAGATAGAGCAAAAAGACCATTTATATTCTGACTCTCTTTATTAATAGCGAGATCAGGCTCGTCTTTATTTATGACCACATAGGTCGAAGGGTCTTTTCTGTAATTGCCTGAAACAGAGATATTATTTGTGATTTCAGTTTGAAAGCCAAGGGCGATAAAAAATTCATCTACTTCACCAAGGAGCTCGGTTGATCCGCCACTCGCACCTTCAACGGTGAATGAGAGGGGGAGAGGGTTCCCTGAAAAATCTGCAGCTTGAAGCTTAATACCACCCATTATATATGCTTTCGAGATAGCAAATGATATACCTGCTGAAACCTCTGGAGAAAGTATAGGGAATTTGTGATGAAATGTCGCAACACTATAAAGGCCATAGTTATAGTTAATACCGCCAGCAACAGCCCACGGTCCCTTATTGTGGAAACCATATTTGAGTGAGGGGAGAGGGATAAAAGTACGCTTTGTACCATACCCTTTTTCTTGTGAATGCGGGTCTTTCCCTGGACTATTTTGAACAAAGCCAGGGGTATTACTCACAGAAATCTCAAGAGGATTTCCGTATACGCTGATAACTCCATACCCTGCAAGATGATGGAAAATCATATTAATTTGTTCGAGGTTTGTTTGCTTACTCCCGACTAAAAAACCGAATTTAGAGTTTTCAGGAGTCAAGGCATTGGGGGTATAGTGATACCCAGTCATTCCGTAATAACTGATTTGGCCGAAAGAGAGGGTACCAAGTAAAAGAAGAAATGCTAAGATTCTCATAGTGAACCTCCAATAAAAATGAATGATAGTAATGCAATAATTGAAGCGGGAATTGTCCAAAAGTGTGAACGATTTTCGGTGTGCTCAACTGCAATGGTACGACGTTCATCGCGATCTACAGTTATGGTTTCTTTTTCAGTAGTGTAGATACTGCTTAAGGTAATGTCGTGTTCACCTCGGGCGAGTTCAATCTCAGTTGTAGAAAGGTTACCATAATATTTTCCATCAATGAAAATATCGATTACTGCTTCACCATTATTAGTTATGGTCACCAGTGCAGGTTTTTCAATGAGTTCTTTCTCAATTCTGAGTTCTTTATTTGCATTAATGACAACAGTATCTGTGTAAGTGAAGTAGCCTTGTTTGTGGAGGCTTATAATATAAACTCCAATGTCAAGACTATGCTTGTGAACAGGGAGTGCCTTTCCTACTGGTATAGAGTCACCTGCTGGCGTAGCAACATACGCGGTCACGTTTGCTTGACCTGATACAAGGGTGAGTTTACCTTTTTGTTTCTTCAAGTCAGATGAAACAATGGTTGTTTTACCTGGTTTGATTGTGATTTGTTCCTTGTGTTCCTGATAGGTACCTTTTTTAATTTTTATAACGGAGGTTCCAGGTTTCTTATTTTGAATGACAAGTGGGGTCAGTCCGATTTTAATATCATCAAGAAAGACTAGGGCATTCGATGGTGTTGATTCAACTGAAATTTCACCTGGAATAACCTCCAAAAGCCCTTTAATTTCTGATAATTGCCCTGATTGAATGTTTATTTTTTCACTCCATACTTGAAAATTTGTTTTACGGAGCTGTACTTCATATTTACCTTCAGCTAGATTGTCGAGGGAGAGGGGGGTAACGCCACTTTTTTTATTGTTAAGGTATACTTCTGCGCCAACAGGTTCAGAGAGAATACTCAATTTTCCTGGAAGAGTTTCGAGGATTACTTGAATATCTCGATTGGTTCGAGGTTTGATCTCTATTACCCCTTCGTGACTTTTGTACCCGCCAGCCATCACTTTTAATTTATAAGAACCCTCGAGTAGATTAGAAATATTAAGACCACTACCTCTTTCGGTTTTACCAATAAATTGATCATCAAGGTAAACCTCGCCTTCAACAGGGTAGGCAGTTATTTTTAAATTACCCATCCATTGTCTGAGGTATTTTATTTCGATTGTCTGAGCGAGGTCAGAGACTATGGAGCGGAGGTTATCAATATTTTTAACGGTAGCGTATTCAGCAACAACAACCTGGCCAGTCTCAGTTGATATAAGACGGGTATCTATTTGAATAAGCCCATTAAGTAATGAGGTTTCGCCGGTGAGAATTACTTCTACAGAATGCATTTTCTGAAGTTTTGCTCGGGTTTCGCTGGTAACACCAAGCTGTTTAAGAGCCTTTTCATCAATCACCGTTTTGAGTTGTGACCGTTCAAGAACCATGAAGTTGGTCTCGTTTCGGAGGTGAGTATTGAGCATTGATGTTATGGCTTCACCATAGCCATTGTCATTGGATTGTCGATTGGAGTTCTCCAAAGTGAAAATCGCAATGGTGGGAGTTCGTTTTTTTAACTGATTCAGTTTTTCAGTTGCTGTGGGCTCTTCGGCAAATAGTGCATGACTCAACAAGGTCACAACCAAAAGAGGTATAAGAAGTATTCGATGCATACGCATCTCCTTTAAATTAATCGTTACAAGTTAGACGATAAACTTAAAAAAAATGTTACACTAAAATCAATATTGGGTAAATAATTGTGATTGCGATCACAATAGCGTGAAAACTAATCTTCGCATGAGGCCATATAATGTACAAAATTATTGAAAATGGAGATGTTTCCAAACCCCCGTTGAGTATCACCTTTGAGTAGGTTAAGGGTTTCATAAATTGATAGTTCTTCTTTATAGACCCGATCTCTACTTGTAAGTGCTTCATATTTGTCTATAAAACCTATGAGGGCACCTATTTCAGAAATATCTTGAGTACCATGAGGGTAACCCGTTCCTTGTGGGTTTTCATGATGCTCAAGTGCTGATTGTAATACAATTGTATCAGTTATTCCAATAGCCTTTAATATTGTGTGTCCATTTTGAGGGTGTTGCTTGATAATTTCAAATTCTGACTGAGAGAGTTTGCCTGGTTTATTCAGGATTGTATCATCAATAAGTGTTTTTCCGATATCATGAAAGAGCCCGGCAAGCGCAATTGATCTGGTTTCATCTGAAGTAGCGTCTCCACCGTGATAGAGGGTGTAGCCGAGGGCAAGGCACATTACATTAGTGCTATGGAGCGCAGTAGTATAACTCATGTCTTCAAATGGTTTTGTGAGGGAATATAAGGAAGAGGATAAGTCTTTGAGCACCATGTCAATTGCTAAAATAATGCCATCAAGGAGTACATTGCGAGGTTCAGAAAAGAAGTCCGTTACAAGGCTAATCAGAACTTGTTTAACTCCCTTAATATCATTTGAATTAATAGACTTGTCGAGTAGTTGAGTGTATGAATGCTGCACTTCTAGCAATGAAGTGAGTCGATCTTCTTTGCGGATAAAAAGTTTTGGTGTTTTTGCGTGAGAAATTCTCTTTTGAGAAATTATTGAACCAGGCTCCTTGTAGAGCACGATCTCTTGCGTAAGAGAATCAAAGTAATATAGTGCCGTTTCGCGGTAAAATTCAATATGCGAAATACGAACAGGCATTAGTTCCGCTTGCTTTGTTGAAGAAATCATTCCCATCCCATAAAAGATTTCAATATAGGGTCTGTTAGCCTATAAATGCTAAACTGCCCATTTTTAATGTAGTCAATATTGTATTCTTTGTGGAAAAAAATTGAGTTTTAAACACTAAAACCTATATTTGGGGCTCATTGGTAAACTCTCTAGGGGTAGTGCCATAAACGGGATAGGTCTAGTGAATAAAAATTTTGATATAGTAGTTATTGGTGGTGGACATGCCGGGGTTGAAGCAGCTCATGCTGGAGTAAAACTTGGAATGAAGACGGCTTTAATAACGATGGATTCCCAAGCTATCGCACGTATGTCCTGTAATCCTGCAATTGGTGGAGTTGCCAAAGGTCAAATTGTGAGAGATGTTGATGCTCTTGGTGGTTTGATGGGGCGGTTTACAGATAAAACAGGTATCCAATTCAGAATGTTAAATGACTCTAAGGGGCCAGCCGTGTGGGGGCCCCGTGCCCAAGCAGATATGGATTACTACTCACGATACGCTACTGAATATATGCACTCCCTTTCGGGGCTCGATATTATTGAAGGTGAACTGGCTTCTTTTGAAAAAGTAGGAGAGGCTTACACGCTTTTACTCGCATCAAGTGAGCAATTTACAACTAAATCTATAATAATTACTGCAGGCACTTTTTTAGATGCCCTTATGCATGTTGGAGATGAACAGACTGTTGGTGGCCGAGTGGGTGAACCGGCGGCCGTTACTTTAGCTGGCTGTATTCAAAAGGCCGGTATTCAGGCTAGACGCCTTAAAACTGGCACACCAGCGAGACTCAAAGCGAGTAGTATTGATTTTTCACAAACAGAAATTCAATATGGCGATAGTGAACCTTTTCCTTTTTCATCACACACTGAAGATAACCTTGTAAATAAAGCAACGTGCTGGATAGTACGAACCACAAAAGAGACCCACGATATTTTACGATCAGGTTTTGATAGAAGTCCTATGTTTACAGGAGTTATTAAAGGACTCGGGCCTAGATATTGTCCATCAATTGAAGATAAAGTATCGAGGTTTCCTGACCGAGATTCTCATCAGCTCTTTTTAGAACCTGAAGGTCTTGATAATGAGCGCATCTATCTCAATGGGTTTTCATCAAGCCTCCCGAAAGAGGTTCAGGATGAGGCCCTCCGCTCGCTTCCAGGATTTAAAAATGTCGAAGTTATACGATATGGGTATGCCGTAGAATACGATGCAATCTTTGCTACTCAGCTTCAACCAACATTAGAATGTAAAGAGGTGCCAGGACTCTATTTTGCAGGTCAAGTAAATGGTACATCAGGATATGAAGAAGCTGCTGGACAAGGCCTTATTGCAGGGGTAAATGCGGCATTAAAAATTAAAGGTGAGGATCCATTTATACTGGGACGCTCTGAGTCATATATTGGTGTAATGGTTGATGATTTAGTAACTCTTGATATTGATGAGCCTTATAGAATGTTTACTTCTCGTGCAGAGTATCGTCTCTTTTTGCGTCAAGACAATGCTGAAAGCCGGCTCACTGAAACTGGTTACAATCTAGGGTTAATTGAACAAGGCCATTTTGATACATTTAAAGAGGGACTTGAAAGAATTGTTAATGCTCGAAAATTTCTAGAAAAAACTCTCGTATCTATGGAAAGCATCAACCCTTATTTAGAATCAGTTAATTCATCCCTTCTTAAAGAATCGGTACGTGCAATAACATTGGTTAAACGGCCCCATGTTGACTTTGAAAAGGTGTTAGAGATAATACAATTTGACCTTCCTCTCAGTAGAAAAGAGCGCCTCACCCTCTATGCAGATATACTCTACATGGGATTTTATGAACGCCAAGAACGTGAGATTGAAAAACAAAAACGGTTAGAGACAATGCGCTTTCCAAATGGTTTTGATTTTATGGCTGCAGAAGCGATCTCAATGGAGGCCCGTCATAAACTTACCAAATTTAAGCCAATGACCCTCGGTCAGGCTTCTAAAGTGGCAGGAGTTAGGCCACCTGATATTTCTGCGCTTATCTACTATATTGAAAAGGGCCATTCTGCACAGTAAGCTGTGAGAGTTGCAAGGTATGTATGCTCAAAGTAAATGAAATTTTTTATTCCATCCAAGGAGAGGGTATCTATACAGGGGTTCCCTCGATATTTATTCGATTATCGGGATGCAATCTTCGTTGTAATTGGTGTGATACCCCTTATGCTTCTCATCGAGCAGAGGGATCGATGATGGGTATTTCTAATATTATTGACCGGTGTCGCTTGTATACAGGTGCTGCACATGTTGTAATTACTGGTGGAGAACCATTTATCCATAAAAGAATTTCAGAGCTTGTTGCAGGCTGTAAAGAAGCAGGATATCATGTAACAATGGAGACAGCGGGTACAATTTATTTAGATACAGTCGCTGATTTTATATCTCTATCACCAAAGCTTTTAAATGCAACACCAACCGATGGAAGTTGGCAGAAAAAACATGAAGCGCTCAGAAAAAATAGTAATGTCCTGAACAAATTTATGGCCCACCATGAGGTGCAACTAAAATTTGTGGTTGGTTCTTATAGTGACGTGGAAGAAGTTGCAGCATGGATAGAGGAGCTTCCTAATCTAACACCAGATCGTATTCTTCTTATGCCTCAAGTGCTCACCGCGGAGGCACAACAAGCAATGTCTGAAGAGATTATAGAATGGTGTAAAGAACGAGGCTATCGCTTCTGTTATCGATTACATACTCAAATTTGGGGTGGTAAGCCTGGGGTATAATCGCCCAGCTTTGATTACTGAACAGAGTGCTACCGTCCAGCACTTTTCGCTTGTTTTACTCGGTACATCTCTTCATCAGCTTTGTTAAAATACTCTTCTGAATTGTCTGTACCATTGTATTCGATAGCACCAAAGGATATTCCTGTCATATTTTCAGATTTTTTGAGCTTGGCATAGGTCTCTTCGATGAGGTTACATTTTTCTATAGCTCTTTCATGATTAAGGCCGTTTAATAGAATTACGAATTCATCCCCACCCACTCGATACGCTCTATCACGGTCTTCACGAATATTTGTCAAAATCGATTGTGTTAGATGTTGGAGTGCTTCATCGCCAGCAGCATGACCGACAGTGTCATTCAACGCTTTGAAGCGGTCCATGTCGAGCATAAGCATGGTTAATGCAGATTTGTCTCTTCGAGTATTTTGTAATATGACATCAATATCTTCTAAATATTGTCGTTTGTTATAGAGGCCAGTTAGGCCGTCAGTAGATGCCATTTTTTTCAGAGATGCCGCTTTGTCTCTCAATTTCTGTTCGGTAATTGCTTTTTGGATTATCTCTTCTTGAGCGTCTTTGAGGTTTCCTGTCATACTATTGAATGCTTCAGCCAGGTCCCCCAGCTCATTGCGGGGAATAATCTCTATTTTGTGACTCAAATTACCGGTACCAAGTATCCTAATTCCTTCAACAAGGGGTTTAATAGGGGAGAGTACCTTATAAATAAGGCCATATGTTAAGAGAATACCAACGAGAAGAATAATGCCAGTAATAATCAAAACGTCTTGTTGACCCCGTTTAATTGCTTCATTGATACCTTCATCATTCATTCCAATTCGAGCAACACCTAAATACTTTTTATTGAAAAAGATAGGGCGGTAGAGGTTGAAATAGGTCATCCCATCTTTTTGATGTTCTCTGAGAACTCCAGATCGGCGTTTTTTAATAATGTGCTGAGAGGCGCGGTCAGACAGTATTATTTTTTGGAGTTGTGCGTCTTTATGAATAATAACTCGGCCATTGACGTCGAGTAAGAGAACTTCTTGAATACCCTCTTCATTAGAAATTTCGTCAATCATGTCGTACATGCTCAGGTCCATGGTAGGATCTTCATTGACTAATCGTTCTTTACATATAGAACTCCAAGATCGTAATATGGAATTACCACGTAAAATTCGTTCTTTAACTAGGAGTTCTTTTTGGTGGTTTGCATTTATCAGTGCTGAAATTACAAATAGAGAGGTGATTAGCAAAATAATCAGTGTTAGGAACTGAAAACGAATGCCAAATTTTCTTTTTCCCTTCATTATCTTCCTTTAATTTTTCGGTTGAGCTCTATGGTAGATTTCATTTCACCGAATTTAAAATCTCTGTACATAGGAATTTTAATAAGTCTACCTACACGTAATTCTTTATACTCTTTATAAATATCGATACCATTATATTGTGCAACTACTGAACCCATTTCGGCATTCCCGTAAAATCGGTTACCAATTTTTCTAAAGGTATCATTTTTTTTGATAATATACGTAATTTCTATTGGTTTCACAGAATTCTTTTGAGTATACTCTGTTTTATTTTCTTGAACATTCTCAAGATCTCTTTTCAATGACATGACAGCATTTACTTCTTGTTTATTTTGATCGGTATATTTAATGGTAAGAGGATAATCTGTACTATTGTTTGCTTTATCTTTTACCGTAATAAGAAATTTATTTTTGCCGTGAGTCATGTTATATACGTTCACGTTGAGGGTGTTATTAAAGAGCGTCACCTGGGCTTTATCTGATGGACTGACGGTGACGGACTGAATGTGTTCTTCGGTGATGGCACCACTCAGGGCAATAGTCGGGAGGGTAACCTCCTCGGGCTGGTTAAAAAGTTCAATAAATGGCGCTTTTTTATCGTAATATATTGTAAGTGGTAGTTCAGTTTGATTACCCGCAATATCTTTTAGGGCAATAGTGAATTCATTGAGCCCTGGTTTAAGTTTTAATTTCGTATAAATTTCATTATTAGAATTTAATTTTAGAGGTTTATTAATAGGGAGTAGAAGTATACTTTCTATGTCTTGGTCTTCAGTACTACCCCTAAGGCGTACCATTGGTTTGTTTGTAAAATCTGGAATTGCGGCTATATCAATTGATGGGGGGACGTTATCGCGATAGAGTTCTTGAGTTATCAGTGCACTATACCCCTTAGAATGAGTAATAACTATTTCAAAAACCAAATTCCCTGAAAGTTCAGGAGGGAGGGCAATGGTAAATGTTCTATTGGTGCTGTCCTTGAGTACATTATCAGAACTAAAATATGCATTAGGAAGATCGGGGTACCAACAGTTAAAGCTTGATACTTCGAGTGAGTTAAATAGGTCTTCTGGGTAGGTCAGAGAGACGCCATTTTGTGCGTAGGATATTGTCGTTGGGGATACTGATTGAAAGGCTTCTTTTTTATAGAGTAAGCCCAATCCATCTGTGGCAACGATTAACCCATCATTTGTTGTTATAATCTTTTCAATGAGTACATGATTTTTAGAATCAATTTCTATACCACTGAGGCCATGATTATTACTGAGGTCTATAGCGTAAAGTTTTCCGAGTGAACTTGCATAGAGTATAGAGTTATACAGCGCGAGTGATATTATTTGGATTGGTTTTGTTACCACAGTTATTTCTGATTTATCAAGAGTGTAGAGTACCAGACCTTTTTGAGTTGCGAAATAAGCATTAGATCCATAAAGATGTATATCATTTATAACATTACTTGGCAAGCCGTCGAGCATAGTATAATCATTCCATTTTTGACGTGCACTATCAAAAATTATAACACCGTTTCCATTAGTACCCATATAGATTTGGTTACCAATAGCCTTGATTGAAACGACAGGTCTCGTTAAAAGATTATTTTGAAGTACCCGCACAACTTTTTTACGGGAAATATTAAAGATTGTCACAGCGTTAGAAGAACCGATCAGGAGTTCATTATTTTTTATGGAGAGAGAATAAATGGTACTTTGGTCTATACCTAATTCTTTTTTGCCATAGTGAGCAGTGAGGAGTCCCGTTTTACTATTGTACACTGATAAGCCGTGTGAAGAACCAATATAAATTGCGGTCTTATAAATGGCTGAACTATAGATAAGACCGGTGCGGTATTTTCTATTGAGAGGGATGTCGCTTAATTTTCTTTTGGTATCAATATCATAGACAGATATTCCTTTGGATTGGGTACTCACTATAAATGTGGTTCTACCCGCTGACATGGTTTTAATATTTTGACTTTCAATACTATTGTCAATAGAAGTGTATGAAGCAACGAGGAGTTGAACTGATACTATGAGGATAAGTAATAGTCGAGTAATCATTATTTGACCTCCATCAGTTTAATTTTCTTTTTAACATTGGCAACATAGGAGCGTGCTTGTGGGTGAGAGGGTTCTGCCTTAAGAACTTTAAGCCAAAACTTAAGGGCTTTTTTGTAATTGCCCATTCGATAATTGGTGATCCCCGAAAGGAAAAGCTCTTGAATTCTTTTAGGTGGATTTGCTTTTAATTGTGCTTTTCTGATTGCTCTCGTTAATGAACGAACTTCATTATCAATCTCACTATTTCCTGTTTTACTGGGGAGTGTTGCAAGAGCCTTGGAAAAATCATTCGTTGTAAATAGTCTTTTAGCTTTCGAAATTTTTTCATTGAGGTCAGATAGGTTCATAGACATTTTTTCATTTACAAGAGCAACTAATTTAATCGTTGTTTTGTTTTGTGGTTGGAGATCTTTTGCTTTGTGTAAAATTCCAAGTGCTTTTTTAAATTTTCCACTTTTGATAGATGTTCGGGCAAGAGTAATGAGTTTGTTGTAACTTTTTTGTGTTGCCATTATCCTTTTGAGGGAGGCTATTTTGTGTGTTAACACTGAAATTTGAGAGTGTGAACGATCAACCTTTTTAAGTTGATTAAGTTTGTTAGCGGCTTCTGAAACTCGCTTTTCAATAAGAAAGTTATTGATTGCCTGAATGATCGATTGAGATTTTACTGACTTAATACGTTTTTCTTTTGCATCAGTTATAGATCTATTCCATTTGGCTATTGTCAAGTTGTCGGGATATTCAGAGAAGAGGAGTGAGAATAATTCTTCGGCCTTATCATAATCACCCTGTAGAAAAGCATTTTGACCCTCGTCAATGCGGATTGTGAGTATTGAATCTCGGGTAAATTGAATACGGTCAAATTTGTTTTTAAAATAACTATCAGTAGGAAACTGATGAAATGCATTATTTAAAAGAACAAGGAGTTCATTCTCTCGATTATCACGTTCAAGAATTGAGATTTTATGCACATAATATTTTCGTAATTCTTTGAGCTTCTTCTCAGCGTTGTGAATATTAGAGAGGAGCAAATTATCATCTGGGCTATAAAAAAGGGTTTTATACCATTCTTTTAGAGCTTGAGAATAGAGCCCTCTTTTATAAAACTCATTTCCAATCTCAAACAACGTCTGTTTAATGGTCTCTATTTTATTGGTAATGGCTGTGTAACTGTTCTTATAATCATTATTATTTGGTTCGAGAGCAACTAATTGAGAAAGTATTTTTTGAGCATTTCTATAACGCTCCTCTTTTTCTAACCGCAGAGAAACTTGATAGACTGAATCTCGCTTTTCAGAAGGGAGGTTAGTGAGGTTGTAAGGGTCAATTTCAACCCAAACATCTTCAGTTTCTGAATCAGGTGCAACCCATTTTCCTAAATTAATCCGACATTCTTTAATGCTTTCATCAACTTTTAAATGAAGTGGGTTGGTCATTCTGATTTTTCTAAACTCAGCGAGTGCCTTATCGTATTGTTTGCTCTTTAGAAATTCATTCGCTGTTTTGTAATAGAGTAACTCTTTTTGATACTGACCTTCAATATTTTTGTCATCAATAGATATTAACGATTCTTGGGCAAAAAGAAACGAGGCTAGAACTGCTAAAAGAGTCCATATTCTAATGAAAGAATAGTGAATAAGGGCCACCTTTAAAATAATCTCATCGAGTATATGAGTTAATATTGGTTTTATTATACTATAATATGTTATAATTTAGCTATGGATAGATAGATTTTTTTGAGTTTATTTTAAAAATTCAGGTTACAAGGTCACTATGGGACTGAAAAATACATTACTCATATTCTTGATTGCACTTTGCTATTCATTTGGTAGTGAAGTACAAGTATCAGAAATTAAAATACAGCCCAGCGAAGAAGGGATGATACTCATTGAATTTGGATTTAACTACGGCTATCCTCAAAAATATAATGTTGCTTTTGGTGAAGTAGATGAAAATTCATTGATTCTTACGATGAAGGGTGTTGATTTTGACTCTGATAAGATTTTAGTTGATCTCGAACTAAATAATTGGATGAGGGTTGCTAAGAAAGAAATTAATGGTGAATTTATAACCTTTGTAAGCTTTGATTTACAAAAACGAGTTCCTTATAAAAGTTATTTTTCTTCTGGCAAACTCTATATAAGCTTTGCAGATGTACGCTACACTAATACAGTAAGGACTGTTCTTCTGTGGTTAGCCATCCCAGTAGCTCTGCTATTTACAGTCTCTGCATTTTTACTCATTGAAAGTTAGCGCGTTGATTGAGACTTCTTTTTATTACAACTTCTACATTTTTTTCCCATTAATGTTCTATAAAATGATCTGATATATCCGGCAACTCCATACACTTTTTTCACTGCTTCATGTCGGTAAGAGGGAGGCAATATCCAGAAGTAGTCAAGAATTTGTGGGAAATGTCGACTCATTTCATTGATTGCTTCTTTGCCATAGAAGCGGTTATCGAAAGCAATAAAAGTAAAATCATCGTCTTCGGAGTCTTCGGGAAGAACGATATACTCTATGAGCATTTCTGGATTTTTTTTCTTGAGTAATCCTATAAAACTGCTACATACGGGGCATTCAGCATCGTAGTACAGTTTAAAATCACTCGGTATCGATTGAGTAGTCAGGGTTTCTTTCATTGATAATTAACGATTGGTACTTGTTAAGTTCTTCACTGTTAAAGTGAATAATAATGATTTCTGTTTGAATACCGTTAAGAATATTGATAATTAAACGATTTTGTCTACTGAGTAAAAAGAGCCCCCTTCCTGTAGGGTCGGTTAGACCAATAGGGAGTTCTTCTTCTCCAATTTTAGTATGTCGTCTAAATTTGGATAAAATTCGTTCTAATGTTAAGCTCCCACTTCGATCTTTTATACTAATGGCATATTTCTCGTGATCCTGTACGATTCTAAATGATATGGTTTTATCTTCTGGAACAAAGAGTGATTTAGGTGATGTAGCCATTTCGCTATCTCGTTGTTCTGGTGTGATACCATGAATACTATATGCAAGTGCATTTATCATCAATTCAGATACAAAAGAGTTAAATTCAGCTTGCTCTTGAGTGTCGAGTCGTTTTTTGAAGTCGGTGAAATTTGATTTTGCAAAGCCGGGAGTATACACCATACCAGTGTAATCATACTTCTTATCAAATTTAGTGAAGCCCCCTAAGAAGAATGGATAGGGACCAAAAAAGTGTTCGCCAAGAAGCCGTTTTGTCATCGCCATAACAAGGTTAGCGTCGAATTTGTGCGATAGTATTATGTTTCCAATATTAAACATCTGTGCAAATTCAAAAAAATCGAATTCCTCACTACAGAGTAACACAACCTGATTACCATTGTGGATCAAGTCGTTATGTATTTCATCAAGTATCGCATGGTCCTGAGAAATATTGGAGGCGTCTATTTCAAAAAATATAAGGGCATTAATATCTTCCTTAATCCCTTCAAGATTGGACTTTAAATTGAGGTCTCTTGGTTTTACATGAAAATCTAGAAGTTGCTTTCGGATAATCTCTTCAAATGAGTCATAGAGTTTCTCTTTGACTTTTGGGCTCACACAGCGAAAATACACACTATGAGTCGCAATCATATTTCTCCGTTACGTTTTGCAAGATACCCTAGTGTAACAAAAATTATGAGCAAAGCCACAATAAAAGCAATGGGCGAAAGATTTACTAATTGGGTACGGATTAAGCGCGCTAAGTTTGTTGCGATAAACGCATACCCAATAGTACAGAGTACCATAAATAACAAAAACCGGACTACTGCGTTCAATGAGCGCGTTATGGTCCGAAAGAGTTTGTTGATTTCGTGTCCATATACCATGAGGAGCGTGGTAATAACACTCATTGAGATGAAGTATATATGTGATTTTAAAAAGTGTGATGCGGGTATAAGTAATGTATTGAGATATTCCATATGGGTAAACTATGTTTTTTTTAGGTTTGAGGGTTGTTTTGGGGTGACTTTTTGAATTTTGTTGCAGAGGTTATTTAAGTATATAATATAGTACTAAATAAAGTATATTGTATATATATCAAGTATAGGTTGGAGATAAGGTGCTTTTAGAAGAAAATGAATTAGAACAACATAGGTTACGGATAAAATTAGAGAGAAAAGAGCAAGAAATATATGAAATTCATGCCGTCTGGGGGAAAAAAAGACAATTTTGGCCTGGTGAGTTTAGGACTAAAGAAGAGCTATTAGTAGGTGAAATTGACCAAATCAAGAAAGATGAAATTATTCTTAAACATGATCTACAAGAAAGTCGTTCGGAATGGAAGTAACCTTTATTACTTCTTGAGTTGCAGTATATTTATTTAGTACAAAAAATAATACTATAGTTAATTGCTAGCGGTGTGGGTTTGAGCTTTCATTATTTAAGGCGATTGAGAAGGGGTTACCTTAATTCGATTGCTAAAATGTTGTTAATCTCTTGTGTTTATTTTTAAATTTGAATATTAAACTTAGTACAAAATATAGTACTCGCATTAATATTGGTTTTTATTGAAATGACCAGCCTTTGGCTGGTTCAATGGAGGTGGGGATACCCTCGGCGCAGTTAAAATGCAGTGCATTTTTCCTTTACTCGGGCTTACGCACCACTACTCGTGGTGCGCGGGTCTAACACCCTACGGGAGTTCGTCTCTCCAACCTGTACTATAAAACAAAAAAGACCAGCCGTTGGCTGATCTTTTTTTGTTTTAAGTGGAGGTGGGGAGAGTCGAACTCCCGTCCAAAAAAATTTCCCTATTCGCTCCTACATGCATTCCCTTTGATTTAATCTTGCTCACTGAACCGCCCTAAAGGTCGGCTGAACAGTCAGCCAGCTTAGAATATCTTAGCTGATAGCCCCAAGCATACTATCAACCCAGCCCACTAGCATAGCAGTTAGGTACCCACATAGGCGATGAGTCCCTAACTGTAGCTACTTAGTAGTTACTAAGCAGCCATTGCGTAAGAATAGTTATCTTCTGCATTTATTTGTTTTTCCGGTTTTTTTAAGAGGCCAACCAGAACCCTCTGCATGCAACTTGTACTTCCATCTCCCTGTCGAAACCTGTGCACCCCCATAATAAGGGATGTCCACTTATACTTTAAATATATATAAATATCTCTGTTATGCCTATCTCCTTTGAATGAGAGCGTTGTAATTACTTGAAGGTATCGTTCAATTGTAAATGATCTGTTTTTTACAATTCTTTAGTATGTTATCAATAGGAATTTTTTATTTTAATGCTATGACTCAAAACATAATAGTTAAACTCATAATCCTAGCTGCCTTATTGGTAGGGACTTCATTTGCTAAGCTCACCGAAAAAGATTCATTGAAATTAGTAGATGGGTGTAATGACTTTTTTAAGATGGTAAAGAAAAATAATCTTCCTGCTAAACCAGGCCTGTTAGAAAAAGTACTAACTGAGGAATCCATTGAGTGGTTTGAAGAAATTGTAGAGGCTGTTGAATCTGAAGATTCAGCTGCTTTGGCGATTCGACCTTTCTATGAATCAGTATCAATCATTGGACTACGCTACTATTATAAAGAGGGGACTCTCGAAGACCTCGAATTGCATAATGTTTTTAAGTTCTATATGAGAATGGGATACGTTAATAAAATTTTGCGGATGAAGAGCTGGTCTAATTCATGGGTTGAGCAAGAGGAATATGGGTTTAGAGGGTTAAAAAAGGCCCCGAGAGTACCCATCCTCCATTTTAGACGTGAAAATGAAGTTTGGCGCCTAGAGCTGCCTCAAACCTTAGAAATCGTTTCACGAAGTGTACGGTCACTCGCCCAGAAAAAAGGGTGGACGGACCTCCAAGCAGCACTCGAAACCCTTGATCTCATCATTCTAAAAGATGTCATTGATGAAAAATTGTTAGAGCCATAACTAAATCCCCTAAAAACAACCTTACTAATTGGAGATCACTGTAAAATAATATTTACCTAGACTCTCTTTGTAGCACTTTCTTCTATATTAACAAGACCACATCACACCGAATGACGATAGAGACATTTGTAACTGAAGTAGAGCCCTGGGGAGGGTCAGTGCATAATCTTGACATATCATTTACTGATCACTGGTAAATTCACAATGTATCATTTTACGGATATATGGTGAGGGCAAATAGCGAGAGTTATTAACATAAAAGGTAAAGGGTATATTATGAAGAGAGGATATCTCTATTCGTTTCTATTGGTAAGTATTTTCACTTTCATTTTAGTAGGATGTATCTCAGGTTTTGATGACTATGTTGATGTCAAAAAAGAGACCGATGCAATCGTTACTGAATTCGTGATCTTAGAAAACTCATCAGATCTCTGTAATGACAGTTTAGATAACGACAACGATGCCCTCTTTGATTGTTATGACCCTGACTGTGGTATGATTGAGTATTGTAACCCTGAGTATAATTGTGCAGACACCCTCGATAATGACCTTGATGGATTCGTTGATTGCAGTGACCCCGACTGTATTAATACCGAAGAATGTAATAAGCCCGTAGAAAATACTTTTGAATTGTGCCATGATACCCAAGATAATGACTCAGACCTCCTTATAGATTGTCTTGACCCTGAATGCTCTTATTTCTGTGCGGATTCATTGGAGAATACACTGGTTAAGTGTATGGATAATATTGATAACGACCAAGATAGTCTCGTAGATTGTAAGGACCCCGATTGTAGTAGCTTTCAGATGTGCCAACCTGTAGAAGAAAATACTCTTACACTCTGTAACGATTTTATTGATAATGATGCGGATGCCCTTGTTGATTGTGACGATGACGGTTGTTCTCAAATGGCCTTTTGTCTAGAGCCTGGTGAAAATACGTATATCACTTGTACCGATAGTGTTGATAATGATGGTGACACCTTTGTCGATTGTGATGACGATGGTTGTAAAGGTTTTGAGATATGTCTGCCTGATGGAGAAAACACCTACATAAAATGTAGTGATGGTATCGATAATGATGATGATTTACTTATTGACTGTGAAGACCCGAACTGTAGTGGGGTACCTGTTTGTATGGGGCTCGCTGAGAATACAGATGTAGAGTGTAAGGATGGTATTGATAATGATGGAGATGCTCTTATTGATTGTTCTGATGACGACTGTAGTAGTTTTGCGTGGTGTTTGCCCTCCGTAGAGAATACCGTTGATCTTTGCAAAGATACTTTTGATAATGATGGTGATGCTCATATTGATTGTGCAGATTCTGATTGTCAGCAAATGGAGCATTGTTTACCACCGGGTGAAAATACTTATAAAACGTGTACTGATTTGATTGATAATGATAGTGACGGACTCATTGATTGTGCTGATGATGAGTGTAAATCTTTTGAAGCATGCTTGCCAGATGGAGAAAATACTTATGCTCGATGTACCGATACGATTGATAATGATGGTGACTTACTCATCGACTGTGATGACCCAAACTGTGGTGGGGTTCCTGTGTGTATGGGCCTTGTAGAGAATACAGCTGTTGAATGTAATGATAAAATAGACAATGATGGGGACAATCTCATTGATTGTTCCGATGATGACTGTAGTAGCTTTTTATGGTGTCTACCATCTGTAGAAAATACTGTGGTTCTCTGTCAAGATGGTGTTGATAATGATGGTGACTCAAATGTTGATTGTGATGATTCAGATTGTACACAAATGAATCACTGTATTATTCCTGGTGAAAATACTTATGTAGCATGTAGTGATGGTATTGACAATGATACAGATGGACTCATTGACTGCCTAGATAATGATTGCTCAGGATTTGATAACTGTCTTCCCCCAGGTGAGAATACGTACATTCGTTGTTCTGATGGGATTGATAATGATAGTGATACTGACATTGACTGTGATGACAGTGACTGTAGTGGTGTTTCAATCTGTCTTAATGCTGCGGAAAACACTATAGCCGAATGTCAAGATGGTGTTGATAATGATAGTGATACTTTTATTGATTGTGCTGATGATGAATGTAATCAGTTTCAATTTTGCCAGCCCGCAGTTGAAAATACTGATATACTTTGCTCTGATGGTCTCGATAATGACAATAATAATTTGACAGACTGTGATGATCCTGGCTGCAAATTTATTAGCTCTTGCTTAGTTTTCGAAAATACAAATGCTGTATGTGGAGATGGTATTGATAATGATAGTGATGGTGATATTGACTGTGCTGATAATGATTGTGATGGACAGCCTGTTTGTATGCCTGTAGGAGAGAATACCGCGACCAAATGTGTTGATGGTATAGATAATGACGGTGACTTAAAGATAGATTGTGATGATGAAGATTGTGCTGGAATACAGGCTTGTATTAAGGAAGAAAATACTATTCCTCGATGTAGCGATGGATTAGATAATGATAATAACGGTGTGGCTGACTGTGATGATCCTAATTGCCAGAGGTTTTTTAGTATATGTCCTGCAGCTGTTGAGAATACACAATTATTGTGTCAAGATAACATTGATAATGACAGTAATGGAGACGTTGACTGTGCTGATGATGGATGTAAATTATTTGATTTTTGTCAGGAGAATACCTCAATTACTTGTGGAGATAATTTTGATAATGATTTGGATGGAGATATTGATTGTGATGACATTGAATGTGCTGCATTTTGTGAGTCGGATGAATTAAGTTGTTTACCGCCAGGGTACCAGTTTAGAGATAGAATTGCTTTTCAGGTTAATATTTACGATTATCATGGACAAGAAAATGGAAATTGCAGTCGAGGTAACGTTCATGATAATTTTGGTTGTGAAGATAAGCCTGGAGGTGTTGTTACCGGGATGGTTCGAAATAAATTAAGCTCGAAAGGGTTGCCTCAATTAAAAGCAAATTTAGAAAATAATGCATATATTGAAGAGTGGTGGGATAGGGATGGACGTGGAACTTGGTATGCTGATAATGTCTACTTTCAACTCAACCCAATCGATTCCAGTTATGTTTTTGAAGACAATACTTACTTTCCGTTAGATAATATAGTGGGCTATCGAAATTATGGTTTTGCAATGCACTTCCATAAACCTTTTATGTATCTCGAAAAGGACGCAGACAAACAGACATTTACATTTCATGGTGATGATGATGTTTTTGTGTATGTTGATAATCAACTTATTCTTGATATAGGCGGTATACATCAAGCTGCTTCAGGTTCTTTTAACTTAAAGCATATAGCTGATAGTTTAGGTATTCAAAATGGAGAGGTTGTAAATTTTGACTTTTTTATCGCTGAGCGTCAGCCTGTTGGGTCAGAGGCTAAAATAACAATGAAGTTACCATGCTTGGTTGGTGGGCAATTTTAGCAATTATTCAAATAATCTATTATAAAATAAGCCTATCACAACCGTGGTAGGCTTTTCTTATTCCCTATTTAGAATTTCAATAATATTTCTACCTTTTAACCTGATGAGTGCGTCTGGGTAATGTCTTTGTTTTTGTAAGCACTTACGTGGTTTTGTTTAGGGTCTAAAATGAAAAAATTCATATTAATAGTTTGTCTATTGTCTCTCCTTGGGGCGTGTAATTTATTTGATAGTAGCGGTAGTAATACCAGGGACTATGTTATTTCGGTAGAGAGTAATAAAAGCCTCCCCATTGATAGTATTCAAGCGAAAGTGATTGTTGATAGTGATACGACTTATTATTCTTTTTCTAGAGAACAGCTCAATAGAACTCCGATAGACTCATTAAGTGAAAAAATATCTGCTACACTGCAGCTTACTGGCGATAAAAGTGATAGCACTGTTGTAGAATATCAGTGCTACAGTGATGGAGTTCCGATTATTGATAAGGCAACTCATTTTGAATTTGGGGGAGGGGAGCTTACCCATAGTGGTGGACGAGACTCTTTACTTGTTGAGTATGTAACTGAGTACAATAGTAAGAAGCTCTCCTATGATATGATTCAGAATGATTCAGCTCAAATGGAAGCGGTATGGCTACAAAACAGAGAAACTTTAAAAGAGATAACTGTTCGGTACATGCTTGATAACGATTCCAGCACTCGTAATGTGTATGCTGCTTTTAAAAATCACTCACTCCATACTTACCTTATGGATTCTACCGTTGCCGATACTCTAGGGCTATATAGTGCAGTTAGAGATTCATTAATTTCACGTGAAGTAAACGTCGATTCTGTTTTTGCACAGCTGTTGGCACCGGGTGGTGATGTTGCTCAACTATTGGCCGAAATTCCTAATCCGATAGAAAAAATATTACCTGATGAGCCCATTGCCCGATTTCGTTTTTCTGGTACCATAACCTCACACGCAAATGAAGTAGCCTTGGTTTATCTTCATATATGGGGAGATAGTATCATTGATACAATAGTGCGACCTATGCTGTATGACGCAGCATTGGGTGAGTACAATGGGTATCTCGATCTCTTTGAGCTTGGCGAAAGATATACTGTGTCGGCTCATGTGTATGATGCGGATAGTCTGTTGACGGGCTTTATAAGTAAAGTTTTTGATATCAGTACTTTTGATGTTACGCTGGCGGGTATTGATGGGTGGAATGCGAAGCCGTTTGTGAGTATTGATTCGTTACCCAGTTATTCTATAGGTGATGTAGTAGAGGTTAGCTTTCACGCTAAAGATACATTAGGGAGTCAATCAAATTTGAGCATATGGGTCAGTCATGGTACATTGGATTATACGTTAGTTCAGGATTTTAAGCATATGATTTTTTTGCCTGCAATAGATACTGTTGGTTATTCTATAAAAGCAAAAGCTATCGACTCAGATGGTAACATATCTTATACAACAAGAAATATCAATATTTTAAAAGATGTACCCGTAGTTGAATTAGGTGAAAAATTTATTGTTGGTAAACTGAACATTGTTGAATATAAGGTAAGTATCGAACAACAATTTGGAGCTATTGTCAATCAATATTGGGACTTTAATGGTGATGGAGTAATTGATGATACATTGTCAGGAAATGGTATCTCAAATTATCATTTCACTAAATCGGGACTCTATACCAGCTGGTTATTTGTAAAAGATGATGATGGGAATATTGGGAAAGACTCAGTGACTGTTACCGTTATAAATCAGCCACCACTAATTTCCTCTATGCAAATAGATACAGTTGTATTATTAGGCTCATCAATGAGTGCGACTTGCAATGTATCAGATGAGGATGGCGTGATTACACACTACGAGTGGGATTTTGATGGGAATGGCATATTTGAATACCAACAAGCTACTAATACTTCTATAGAATACTTGTTTAAGCACCCTGGAACTCATACAGTATTTTTGAAAATAACGGATGATGAGGGGCTTATTGCTATTGATTCAGTAGAAGTAAAAGTAAATTCTGCTCCGTATATTAATCAAGGCTTGACTGATACAGTTACTGTAATGGAAGATGAGGAGGTACAATTTGGGTTGTCAGCTTCTGACTTCAATGGTGATGTAATCAACTGGTCAATATTGGACTCAACTGATAATGGGCTTATACTATTAAACAATATTATCCAAGATTCACTTATAATTTTATATAGGCCCAGTGAAAATTTCGAAGGATTAGACTCATTAAGTGTGATTGCTATAGATGTTTATGGGGCAACTGATACTATCAATCTATATGTTTCTGTTAAGGCTATTAATGATTTTCCAACTATAAATGGAATCCCTGAAATATCTGGAAATGTAGAGTTTGAGCATATTTTAACTGCCATTTCAAATTGTTCTGATATAGAAGATTCAAACACACAACTTCAATACGTTTGGTATGTTGATGATGATAAAAATAGTTTTGATGGTGACTCTATAGGTGTTGGAGCGGATATTATTCTGCCAGCTATAAGTGTAGAAAAGTACCTGTATTTTAAGGTTAGCTGTATCGATAGCGAAAATGGAATAGATTCTACTTACTCATCTTATTCCGGTGAGGTTACATCTAAAAAATTGATCATTGAAATAGATACGGATAGTAGCGATGCTGGGCTGGACGTACGTATTCCATTAAATGGAAATGTCGATGTAGTTATTGATTGGGGTGATGGAAATAATGAGGTTGGCATATCAGCTAGCCTTTATTCCCATACATACAGCTCTGAAGGCAAGTACATGGTTACAATTTCAGGTAATGTTGAACATTTGGGCTGTAATGAGCTCAGTGATTATTTTAATAATTTATGTGTTTCAGATAATTTAATCAAAGTTTATAGCTTTGGTCAAATAGGCTTGAATAGCTTGGGATGGGCCTTTGTAGGATCGAACATTACCACCGTTCCCAAAATTTTACCTGAAACAGTTACTAATTTGTCAGGTGCATTTAAGAACGCATCTAAATTCAATGAATCAATCATGTGGGATACAAAAAATGTGACTGATATTAGTTGGACTTTTAGTGGAGCGTGGATTTTTAATTCAAATATTAATCACTGGGATGTTCGTAATGTAACAAACATGAAGGGTGCTTTTAGTGGGGCTAGGAATTTTAATCAAGACTTAAATGATTGGGAAACATTAAAAGTAGTAAATATGGGATGGATGTTTTCTTCTGCAATTAGCTTTAATGGAGACATTTCTAAATGGAATGTTGGTGAAGTAACTGAAATGTTATATATGTTTGAAAATGCGACATCTTTTAATAGAGATTTAAACAATTGGGATGTCCTTAATGTTCTAGATATGGCGGCTATGTTTTCATATGCGAGTTCATTTGATGGGGATTTAAGTAAATGGCAAGTTAAAAACGTTATCAATATGAATAGTATGTTTCGGGATGCGACGTTATTTTCCGGAGATATTATTGAATGGGACGTTTCAAATATTTCTAAAAATTTAGTTTATTTTTTGTATGGAACAAGTATTTCACTTGAAACGTACAGTGAGATTTTAATTGAATGGGCAAAGCTACCTTTACAAAGCAATATTACTTTAGACATGGGGGAGCTTAATTATCACAGCAGCGCAATTGAGGCAAGGAAAAAAATTACCGAAGATTTTGGTTGGGATATTGACGATGGGGGGCTTGAACCTTGATAGGTTTACAAAAAAGAGAGTCAGCGACTCAGAAAGGACTTGCCGTATAGTGTTCTACACTCAAAATTCACTTAATTTTGTCGTGTTTTCTGTCGTTGGGTTTAGATTTTAATAACCAATTCTCATAGGCAAGAATCGCCTAAATAGTTTGAATGCGATATTTCGAGAGGGATAAATTAATAACAAAAAAAAGGATCTGAACAAACAGGTCCTTTTCAATAGGGTCAACCAAATACCACACTACTATGAAGCATCGGATTGTTCGTCTTGAGGGCCTCCTTCATTATGTTGCGCATCGATGATTTTTTTCTTTTTTGCTTTAAGAGAATTATACTGTTTGCGTTTGTATTCGCTCAAAAAAGTATCGAGTGTTTTTTTGTCGTGTTTAAAAACAAAGCGTGCCCATCGGCGGATCTCTTCAACAGTTTCACTTAAATGCGTTATAGCTTGATCACAGATAACGCGGTATTTTGAATAGCGATCGAGTTGGGCGGCAGTACGGATGCCATTAAGCTCTACTGAAAGTATTTTTGCTTTAGCTAGGTTGGTGATGTCATATCGAAGTTCCTGCAATTCTTCAGTCATGTTCTCACCCATACGAGAAAGGTCCATGAGGTCTTGAATCATGTCACTTATGGTAAATCCTTTTGAGATGTTTTTCAAAATTGCCATTTTTTCAGATTTATTATGTGATGCAAACTTAAGGTAGTCATAAAGAGTATCGCGAAGCTCTTTGGCTTCAGGTTTTTTGAGACTCCATGCATTGCCCTCTTCTATAGAAAGTTTCAGGTTACTATTTGCGATTCGTGCGGCGCCCAGACGTCTGATTAGTTGTATCTGTAATGGCGCATCAAAGCCGCGAGTCAAGAGTGAGTCCATGGTATGATCCACAACTTTAAACAGGCTTTCACCTTCTGAGATATAGCGGTCGGCTATCATGCCAGAACTATAGATCTTTTCAATAGCTTGAATAGCTTCAAGTTCTTCATCATAAAACCGTTCATAATCTTTTATAGGCATTTTTTCATCAATTGAAACTAATTCTACTTCAGTTGTTTGTTTTGCTTCTGCGATTGTATTTTTGTTTTTAGACATACTGTCCTCAGTAGTGGTACCAACATCATTAGTAGGTTCTTCTCTATGGGTACCGTGCATAGAGGAGTGTTAGTTGTTAATCAGTGCAAGTAATAGTTCTCTCATCTGATACATCTATTAGACGACAGTGCAAGAACCATTGTTACCAGAAGATTAAAAGAGTGTGAATGTTTTATGAAACTTTACAAAAGTTGCTGGTTATTTAAAAAAAAACAATACTTTGTAAACCCAAAAAGATCTAATGGGTAGTCGTATAGAGGGGTTTAAGTCAGCAATGAATCATATGAATAGGTCAGATGAACTGCTCAGTATGGGATCGAGAACACTATTTGACTCATAAGAAGTATTTTAGGAAAGGTACGCTTGTTTTAAATGCTGTGATGACGCTATGGTGTTTCGTCTGAGAGCTTTTGTAGTTTCAAATAGAGGGTTGTGTCGCCCTGCATGGTTGTTATGGCCTTGATATGAGAGTCTTCAAGTTGACGTATGATGCTTCCATGATTCTCATGAGAAGATTCATAAGTCATGCATGGTATTTTATTGGACCTAATGGAATAATGACTCGCTTGTCATAGAGCTTTCAAGACTTGAGTTGGAGAAATACCAAACGTCATACGGTGATATGCTCGGCTAAATGGAATTTTGTTTCCTCTGTATGAAGCTTTTAAGACTCAACTGAGAGGATACATAACTACCATTGAGAGTTGGTCACTACTACCCCCAATGTTTATTGTAGAGAGGGTAGCAGTAGTAGGCTTTAGTTTATTTTGAAGACTTATTTAAAACAGTATTCGCGCACCAGCAGAAAGAGCACCAAATTCATTCTTGTCCTCAAGAATTTCTACACTCCACGATACAAAAATCTGTGAAAACTCAGACTGAATCCCTCCTGTAGCAGAAACAGATATATTCTGATTGTCGCCATCTTCAATATTGTCATATGAGATAGTTCCTTCACCATAAAATTTATCAGTTAAGCCAGCAATTGCTGTTGCTCTAAATAATTCGTGCTTGGGGTCTGCTTGGTTCATTGACAATGAATTGTAGTTGTCAGCGATAGGAAGTTTAATCCAAATATCTGCTTTAAACTCACCTTTAGATGGTTTTTTACCAAAATGATATTCAAGTACCGGAGCTTGGGCTGGTCCGTAGTCTCTGAGAGGTACTGAACAATACGACGACTTTAATGCGATGGTATTTTTTGCATCTAAATTACCTCTCCCACCGTTTCTAAAAAAGATAGCGCCAACATTAAGTTGGTCAGAAATACCGTATGCTCCATCGAGTTCTGCATTTATATCATATGCAGATGACCCATCGTCCATATAGGGAGCGATATACAATGCAGCATTACCGAGTATCTGCCCTTTGCCTAACGTTTGATCATAATAGTTGTCCCAGTTTCCATTGACGTTGTCAAAGGTAAGTGCTCTGGTGCCATGGAGGTAGCCCCCTGAAAGAGTTATTAACGAGCCTGTTTTTTTGATTGTAGAGTTGAAATCGATTTTTGAAGCTGATTTGTCAGAGCTAGAATAAGAGAGCGACCCAAATAATTTATCAGTCCTCCCTTTTATACGGAGAGATGTTGTTTTAGAATACTTGCTTTTATCGTTACCATTGTAAATGTATTGTTTTGTATGGTCTAAGTTAAAAGTCGCTCCTATTGTTACGTTGTTAAGAAGCCCAAGATCACCTGAATAATCAAAATTCTCTAAATCAAAGGAATCCCACCATTGGTGTACAACAGATACATCATGTTGGTACTGCATTTTATTGAGCATGGGACCATTAAAAAAAGCAAGCTGATACTCTTCAGGTGTAATACGTATCTCACCATTATTGGTGAGTAGCTTCGAGCCATATGTGTTAATAGTTACAGCAGGATCTTCTGTTCCATATTTAGAATCTGATTCTTGTGGACTAAAGATCTTGGTGGCCCATAAATTAGTTGGGACCATAGACAAATAGAGCATGTGACCTGGAGACACCATATATTGTCCCTGAACGTAAAGAAGGCGGGCTATTACTATATCTGATTCGCTATCATCACTACTTAACCATCCGATAGTTGGTGAAATATACATAGAATATACTTGTTCTTTACCCTTGTAAAAACGTGGGCTTACAGTGAATATCGAAACCTTATCAACATAATCAATTGAACCGTCTGCATCTATAATGCCTCCCTCGGTTAAACGGCCAAGGGTATAGGCGGGTTTAAAAACTGAGTTATAAGTATTTTGGCTCGTTGCCTCTTCAGACTCCTGCGCAAATAGGGAAGGGACTAAGAAAATGAATAAAAATAAATAAGAATACTTGTTGGTCATAAAGTCTGCCTTTATTTGGTTAGTTCAAAACCAAATTAGAAAACAGAGGTTATGTTCCCTACACTAGGGTGCAGTATACCTATAAATAAGAGTAGATTCATAGGTATAATTGAGTTTCTTTAGATGCCATTACATCAGCCAACAAAAACCCCAGCATCGCTCTTCAAAAAGAACTTTCCACTCCGGGGGCCTATACGATATTCATCATCATGAAAGAGGTACACTTTTTCATGATCATCAAAATTGAGAACTGTATGGAAGTCAATGCCTGGTGCAGACCGCTTTAATATGGTTTGAAACGGTGTTGGTTCCGACTTAAAATAGTCAGCGTAAATATCTTTGGTAATATCAAAAAAGAGGCGTGGTGGGAAGCCAATGACCGAGATAGAGCCATTGCCAATTGTTCGAGTAAATGCGCAAATAGCACCACTCTCTGGGTTAGTCATATCTACGGTAATATCACTGTGATTCTGAAAGCTAAAATACTCTATGTCATTAATACAGTAGAAGTTATACTCTTTATATTGGAGCATAACGCCTTCATAAGCTGCCGTCGTTGTTCTATGATGATCCACTTCATCAATGTCAAGAGCATCCATGAGGAGAGTACAGCCTTCAAGGTTTTCATCAAGAGTCGGCACGTGTCCCATAAGGCAAAGCCGCCCACCATTCTCAACAAAAGAGACCAGTTTAGCTTGATAGTCTCGACACATAAATGTTTCTGAGTGTACAACGAGTCTGTTGGTCTCGATGCGATCAAAAGAACTTTCTGAATTGATGAGTTGATAGCGGCAGTTAATATAGTCGAGAATATCAAGAATTCCTGAGCCTTTGTCACTCACATTATTCTGAATTTCAAAATGAGTCACATCACGACTATTGTCCATCTTAGCATACTGTGCATAATCGTGGTTGAATGCTACGGTAATATCGTAGACGGGAGTAGTAGCTGCAATTTCTGGATGGTCAGTTAAAAAAGTGCTGATTTTTTTACAGGTCTCGTAATGAGGTCGTGGATTAGCCTTGGGGTCAAGGATAGATTGTAACGAAAGCTGAGGTACAAAGTGATGAGTGTTGTCAAAGTTAAATCCGTCAGAAAACCAATAATAATTTATGGTATTTATTCCGGTACCGACCCCACTTCGCCAAAGGAGGTCATAGTCGGAAGTTGTTTGATTTCTATGACTTATAAAATAGGCATTGCACGCCTGTATTTCTACATTACCGACTAAAGGTGTCTCGGATGCCTTGGTATATTCAATACGAGATATGTGATTGACAACGCTATCTTCTTGAACGCCCCCTTGATATTGAGTGTAGGCAAGCACCACTGTCCAGCGCTTGTCTTTACACGTATCGAGATATCGTTTCCATGGTGTAACATAGGAAACAAAGGGTTCATTTATAACAAATGGTGCACGGACCCCAAGGGAATAGAGTTCTTCCATGAGTGAACGAGTATAGAGTGCTGGGAGTATCTCTTTGAACCCTATCCAGTCTTTTACCTTTGCCTCTTCGGCGCGATTGGTTGCCTCTTTTCGTGGAGGAATCACCACACTAAAAGAAGGATTGTTTTCGTGATATTTTTTATTCAATAGTTCATGATTGTTACCATAAATATCTGCAAGGTACTCTTGATACAGCCCAGTATGTACAATGTGGGGGTTGTAATCACAGCTAAAGTTATCGCCCTTGCCATGTGAGAACCACGCCATATTATATGATGTCTCGTTATCAACTTGCCAACAGACAATGTTATCATACGCGAGGAGGTGAGGGACTACTGCGTGATACCAGACTTTTGTCTCTTTCATAAAGTCTGGCTGGAGATAACTAGTGGTGCGATAGAATATGTAGTTGGCTGTGGGCTTACCTTCCGAATCAGTCGACTCTATACCGTCGTACTCTTCAAAAAGCCTATCAGGAACGCCACCATTTTTATACTCAGCATGAATATTGGGTCCGATTTTTGCAACAAAATAAAGCCCTTTATCTTTAACAAGTTTGAGAAAGGTCTTGAGATCGCGACTCGGGTGAGTAGAGCCATCAAAGTCAAAACTGTTTTTTGCTGTCTCGTGCCACACCCAAGGGATATAGGTTGAGACGGTGTTACAGCCTGCCTCTTTGAGTTTGTCTAAGTGTGCACCCCACGTCTCTTTTTCTAAACGGAAGTATTGTATTTCACCGGAAACAATAAATTGAGGCGCGCCATTAATGGCTACATACCCATTTTCGATTGATAATTCCATTACATCCCTTTAATAACGTGTGTGCTATTCTGCGGCTTTAATCGCCAATGCGACTGCGCCTTTAATTCCTGCGGTGTGTTGTAGGTCAGAGATAATTACATCTGGCTTAGTGTACCCTTTAAATGTCATTTGTGCATGAATTTTTGGTCTAAGCATATCGAGAAGATAGTCTCCTGCAAGTGTCACTCCTCCACCAAGAATGATTGTTTCGGGGTCGAGAAGCATACATATATTTGCAACACCACGAGCAAACTCAGTGGTACCTTTCTCAAGAATAGCGCGTGCAAATGAGTCGCCTTCTTTTGCGGCATCAAAAACTGTTTTGGCAGAAATGGAATCGATATCATTAGCGCAGACTTCGTTAATTTTTGAAGCAGGGTAGGCTTTTGCTGCTTTTTTACCTTCTCGAATAACTGCAGTTGCCGAGAAACAGGTTTCTAAACAGCCAACCTTGCCACACCCACAGGTGTTGCCATCTTCAGGACTGATTACCATGTGACCCGCTTCGCCACCAAAGCCTTGGGCTCCGGTATGAATATTACCATTGATGATAATGCCTGCGCCAATACCCGTACCAAGTGTAAGAAAGAGCATGTTATTAAATGGCTCTGTTGCACCAAAGTAGGCTTCCCCAAGTGCAGCAACATTCGCATCATTATTCACTTTAACGGGTACCGAAAATTGTTTGTTCAGCTTTTGGCCCAAAGCGATGTTTGTCCATCCTTTAAGATTGGGCGCCATTTTTACCGTGCCATTTTCATCGGCAATTCCCGGTACACCAATACCGATACCTTTAAGATTGGGATTATCAAGAGTACCGAGGAGATTGGTGATGAGGCCAGAGATATCTGAAATTATTTCATTTGCTGACCTATTTTTTGTGGGGGTATCCACAATATCTGACCACTCTTTATTTTCTGTATAGAGCATACCTTTAACAGAGGTGCCACCAAGATCAATTCCAATAAAACAGTTCATAAGAGAGTACCCTTTTGTACGAAAATCTATGATTAAAGGGAAAAATAGCGACTATATTGCTATTTTTAAACAAAATTCGAAAAGTTTGAAATTAAACAGAGGTTTTTGTGGCTTTGAATGTAATGGTTAACGGAATTCCAGGAAACATGGGCATAGAAGTGGGTCAAGTTGTACTTGAACGCGGTTTAACACTCGTTCCATATTCAATTACTGGCGATAGGGTAGAAGATACTCAGTGTGAGGTTCGTGGTACTACGGTTCAGTTAGTTAAGGTATCAGACAGAGACTCTATGATTGAACAAATCAAAGCTGAGTATCCTGGCTTTGTTACTGTTGATTATACCCACCCTTCGGCGGTTGATGGTAATTATGCGTGGTATATCAAAAACAAACTTCCTTTTGTTATGGGTACCACAGGTGGCTCACGTGAACAGATGCTCAAAGATGTAGCGGCTGCAAAACTCTATTCAGTTATTGCGCCTAACATGGCAAAACAGATTGCGGGGCTCCAAGCAATGCTCGAGTATGCAGCAACCGAATTTCCCGGCCTCTTTAGTGGGTATGAACTGAACGTTATTGAGTCACACCAAAAGACAAAAGCAGATACCTCTGGAACAGCAAAAGCAATAGTAGATTCGTTTAACAAAATGGGCCTTACGTCTGGTGTTGACGATATTGAATTGGTTCGCACAGAGAAAGAACAAGTTGAAGTGATGAAAGTACCTGAAGAGTATCTTGATGGTCATGCTTTTCATACTTACAATATTGATTCTCCTGCAGGCGTACATTTTGAATTTCAACACAATGTATGTGGTCGTAAGATTTATGCAGAAGGAACCATTGATGCTGTTCAGTTTTTGAGTGGTCAAATTAATGCTCGTGCAGAGAAGACTCTCTATGATATGATCGATGTACTTAAATCTGGTAAGATGAGTTAAGTCAATGTGTTAAGAATATGAGTTACTGGCTTTGTTTTTTTGTTTATTAATAAATACTTTTTATTTACGGTATTGTGTCACCTTTCCTTTGGGTAATTCGTTTAATAATAAACACTACCGCAAGAGTTAATTAAAATGCGCACTATTGTATTAGTATCATTTCTATTCTTAATTATTGGATGTAATCAGGCTCGTATTAAACAGCCGATCTTACTTACAAATTCACATACCTTCTTGAGTGATTCTACTCAAACATCACTTGAATTTTCTTTGTCAGAATCTCCTACCTATAGTTTTACTAATGATTATTTCACTACATCTCATTCGGAATTACTCGAAGCTCCGGGAGGCAAGCTTTCAATATATCATAAGTTCTCATCGGGAATTGGTATTTTTGGGGGTTTTACTGGTGGGTTATACTGTGGTGTAAATAAAATATTTTCGTTTCCAAAAAAATCAGCAATAGTTATTGAAACAGACCTGCAATTGGAATCTCAAATTGAAAGTGGGAATGAAAATGAATATTCATTATATAGTGAAAACCGGAAGATTAGACTCGAGAGTAGTATGTTGAGCCCTGGTGTTTCTGCAGCTTTTTCAAAAGACATTGAAAGTATCAATAAATGGTGGGGACTCTCACTAAAGGTTGGAGGGCAACTTAGAATGGTTTCAATGACCCATGAAAATACTACTGATAATTTAAAAAAGAAGAGTCATTTTTTCATAGGTGGGCCATCTGCCACTGTGGCTATAAGACTATTTAAATATCTAGGTCTTCATGCGGCAACATCATTAGGGGTTGTATCTACTGATGATTTAAGTGATGCACAGGAGTTTCAGCTTGGTATCAAGGGCTATTTTGGGAGATAAATCTACTTGAGCGAATTCTTTTATTGAATTCGAATGTGATAAAATAGAACTATAGATGTGATCATACAATTTTGCTACTTTTACCCCAATTAATACTCCTTAGAGAACTATCATGGCTAAACCTGTTTCACTTACTGGCATCAAACCTACAGGCATCCCTCATATTGGCAACTATCTTGGTGCCATCAAGCCTGCACTCAAATACACAGAGTCGCACGAGGCGGTCTATTTTATCGCTGATTATCACGCCCTTACCACGGTTTGGAATGGTGAAGATATGCGTAATCAAATTCACTCTGTAGCAGCGACATGGTTAGCACTCGGCCTTGATCCAGAAACATGCCATTTTTATAAACAGTCTGATGTTCCAGAAATATTTGAGCTGAACTGGGTGCTCAGTTGCTTTACTCCAAAGGGCTTCATGAATCGTGCCCATGGCTATAAAGATAAGGTTGCTAAAAACCAAGAAGCAGGAAAAGATGTTGATGAAGGTGTAAATATGGGCCTCTTCGGATATCCATGCCTTATGAATGCAGATATTCTCATGTTTTGTGCGAATATAGTTCCCGTTGGTAAAGATCAAAAGCAACACGTTGAGTTTACTCGTGATATCGCAACACGATTTAATAAGAATTACAAACAAGAAGTTCTCACGGTACCGGTACCTGTTATAGATGAAGTAACGGATGTTATCCCTGGTATGGATGGTCGCAAGATGTCAAAATCTTATGATAATACCATTGAGATTTTTCTTGGTTCAAAGAAGCTTAAAAAGAAAGTAAATAAGATCGTCACTAATTCTCAAGAGATTGAAGAAGTGAAAGACCCAGATAATTGTAATGTTTTTTCACTGTATAAATTTTTCGCAACTGAAGAAGAACAGGCAGAGCTGGCGGCACAATATCGTGCTGGTGGTATGGGTTGGGGTGCCGCAAAAGGTGAGCTTCATCGTGTTCTCGATAGAGAGTTTGCGGAAGCACGTGAAAAATACGATCACCTTATGGCAAACACACACGAAATTGACGCCATTCTTGCGAAGGGTGCAGAAAAAGCACGCATCAAGGCCAGAGAACTTATGGATAAGATTCGTGGACTTGTTGGGGTTGCATAGTAATTATTTAAGTATCAGATCAATATATAAGGCTGTCTATTAAGTAGATGGCCTTTTTTTGTCACAACTTTGTAGCGTAAGCACTTTAACGACTGGTTGACCATTTAAATTCATACTATATTACTCATTGAAATTATTTGGAGAACATATTATGGCAACTACCCGCGCCTCAAATAAAGAAATTTTCGGTTGGTCGATGTTCGACTTCGCCAACTCTTCTTACACCACTGTAATAATAACTGTAGTGTTTAGCATTATCTTCCCCAAAATTATAGTAGGGGATGGCCCTGATTACCGAGAAGGTAATCTTCTCTGGAGTATCGCAATTGCTACAAGTTATTTAATTGTACTCCTCATGGCGCCCGTTCTCGGTGCTATTACAGACTACACTGCCACCAAAAAGAAGTTTCTCTTTGGGAGCTGCATTGTAACTGTGATCTTTACCGCCCTTTTGTACTTCATTGAACCTGGTATGATTTGGCTTTGTATGTTCTTTCTCATTATCTCCAATATTGGCTTCTCCTTTAGTGAAGCCTTTGTGTCGAGTTTTTTACCATCACTCGGCCCACCAGAGACACTCGGTAAAATATCAGGATTTGCGTGGGGACTTGGGTATATTGGTGGTCTTATCTCTACAGCAATAATCATTTTTGGCCTTGGACCAACAGAGATAGATAACTTTGCAAATCTCAAATTTGTTGGACCAATTGTAGCAGTATTCTTTCTGTTAGCAGCAATTCCAACCTTTCTTTTAGTCAAAGAACCGAAGAGCGAATTGAAACTTAGAGAGGGTGAATCAGTTATAAAAATGGGCTTTTCTCGAATTGGCTCAACACTAAAAGAGGTTCGTGATTTTAAAGATATGGTAATTCTACTATCATCCTTTCTCTTTTCTTATGCTGGTCTATCTATTGTCATTTCGTTTGCCTTTATATATGGCGATCAAGTGATCAAGTGGGATAGTGGAACGCAGGTTCTCATGTTCATTATTACACAATTTGCAGCCGCAGGTGGAGCGGTAGTATTTGGAATTATTCAAGATAAAATTGGGGCACGTATTTCGTATACTTTAACCCTTGTGCTCTGGGTGATAACTATTACAATGATAGCTGGCGCGGACCAGGTAACCTATTTTCTCAATGGGATTTTCTCAACAGATTGGGAAACACAAAAAGTGTTTCTGTTTATTGGCTCATTAGCAGGCCTTGGCCTTGGCGCTACTCAGTCTGCGTGTCGGGCAATGGTGGGTCTCTTTGCACCAGAATCTAAAGCGGGTGAGTTTTATGGACTGTGGTCAATGGTGGGTAAGGCTTCTGCTATTATTGGATTGATTGCTCTTGGCTTGCTTCAGGCTGCATTCGGACTTAAGTATGCGATTCTTATCTGTTCACTCTTTTTTGTGATTGCAATTGTGATAACATTGTTTATCAATGAGGACCGGGGGCGAGCTACTGCTCAATCTCACAATGGTGAATAACAACCTAACTTCAACTATTACCTTAAGTTGTGCTGGTTGTATCGCCTATTTCCTAGGGTTGATTCAAAGAATTTATCGGTAACTCCCTTCAATTTAATTAATTATTGGGAGTTTTTCATACAGACTTATAAACTCTAACTTTTAAAATACGCACTATTTAGTTGCACCAACTCTATATATTTGGCAAAATAGAGGTGATTGTGACTTTTAAAGTAGTTGACTGCATAGCCAAACTTGAGCTTATGGAGTGCACTTTAATGAAGTAAATGGGGTAGCGCGTGCATAGAGCTTTTCGAAATAGAACTATACCTCTTGGTGTCGTGATTTGTTTTATTGTTCTTTTGAGCCTTTTTCAAGGATATAGTGGGCAACTCGATAGCCAAGAGAGTGAAATATCTGAACAGTATGAGCGGATTATTAAGAATGAAATGCTCAAATACTTTAAAGAAGGAACCTTTATTGTTGATGTAAAGGTGGCCTTAAAAGAACGACTCGTTCCAAAGAAGTATAAAAGGTTACGCACAGAAGATGAAATAGATAAACTTCCAGGACTTCCAGTACTTCCCGCTGAACTGAGAGCAGAGGTAAAAAGTAACAACAGTGACAGTGTTAAAGTATCGGATTATGATGCCATTTTCGAGGTTAAATATGCTGATGTAACTATCCTTGTTGATTCCTCATACACCCTAGATGAGTTTGGATTTATTGTAGACCTCGTGATGATGGTTGCAAATTTAGAAGAGATGCGTGGAGACCGAGTTAATATAAGCCAAAAGAAATTCCCTGATGAATTATTACGTTCAGGGCATTTACAAGAAAATATCGATCAAGATGCTTTTTTACCTGCTATTGAAGAACCACTTACTGAGAGAGAACGTATTGTTAATAGTGTGATAAAGCTACTCCCTATTATTATAGTGAGCGTCCTACTTTTTCTCTTTTTGGTTATTACACTGGGTATGTTACTTAAATATTATCGTTCTAAAAATGAATTTGAGAATACTGAAAAATTGACTCAAATGATACAACAAATTAGTGATCAATCTAAAGAGGCTATCATAGGAAATGAGGACGATACAATGGAAGGCGCAGGCTCTGAGGAACGGGTAATAGAGGATCTTGCCTATAAAACCAATCGAATCTCTATACTCAATTCATTTATTGGTAGACCAGAAAAATCCACTGAAGTACTCAAGGGTTGGATCGAGAAGAGTGCTGAAGAGGGTTTTAATAAAGCCGCTCTTTTAGTTATGATTATTGATGAGAAAGTACTGGATGTTATTAGACCATTTATGGTTCAAGCTACTGTTGCAGGAATTGAACTTGAGCTTAAGGTACTCGAAAAGCCCGATGAAGAAAGTGCTCTTTTTGTGATGGCAGAATTTAAAGAAGATTACAATAAGCGTATTGCCGATGACCATGAAGATAAGGATAACTATGATATATTTAATTTTCTCAAACAGTTGACCAACGATCAGGTCCTTCATGTACTAAAAGGTGAAGAGGAGGGGATTATTGGTATTGCACTTGCGCAACTTACTCCTAAGGTTGCTGGGGAGGTATTACAATCTTATGATGGAGAGAAGCGGTCTAAGTTATTGATTAGTATGGGTAATATCAGTAATATTCCTGTATCCCTGTATAAAGAAGTAGCTGAGCAGTTATCTACAAAAGCACTTGAAGTAAGTAATATGCGCTCTGTTGCGGCTGATGGTATCGAGAGTATTATTGAGGTTATAGCAAATTTAAGTGTCGATGGCCAATCACAATATATCCACTCTATCTCTGAAATGGATTTAGAGCTTGCACAGAAAATTAGACGATTCTATGTTACCTTCGAAGATCTTTCTTCGCTCCCTGATGATATTTTATCCAAGGTTCTTCAAGAGGTTGACCGTGATGCACTCAGTGTAGCGCTTTTACATACTCAAGAAGATTTTATTAATCATATTTTACAACTCTTCCCTGAAAGGATGCAGGCAATGATTCAATCGGGAGTCGAGACAAATAGTGATGCTACCCCAGAAACTATTGATATTTCGCGAAAAGAGATATTGCAAAGAGTTCGGAAAGAACTCAAGCAGTTAGGAGGGCTTCCACAATGAAATGCCTATTGATACTTCTAATGGTTACGGTTTTGGTCAGTGCTAAAAATAAGGTTACTTACCTGAGCCAAGATACAAAAAGCGAAAAAGAGATAGATGCTGAATACGAGTCCGAGAGTAATACAGGCATGAGTCAGATCTATCATATTATTGATCAGCTAAAAACGTCAGTAGGGGATATCCCTCCGTATATTGAACGGATTGCAATTTATCAATTAAAGGTTAAACGCGATGAATTCAACAGTGGGATGGCGCGCTTTATTCGTGGTCACATTGAAGAGGTTTTTATGCGGAGCGCACGCAAGAAAATGGTAACCGCCCCAGAGCTGAGCAGAGTCCGAATTCTATCAACTGATTCATCTTTTAATATGTCCAGTTCACTACCGACAACTGACGAACTCTGGGATTTGGGTGAGAAGCTTAGAATAGACGGTTTCTTAGAGGGCTCTATTACTCGAACTGAAGAGGGTGATGTGATGCTGAGTCTCAAAATATTTAAACATAAAACCAATGAACAAGTATGGTCGGTTAATCTCGTGGCAGGGCCTAATAAAGTTGAAGACAACTATCTAGATTATGAAGTTAATGTGAAAGCAAGTTTCAGTTATTGGCCTATAGAAAAATTTACTCAAGACGCTCGGTCATTTACTGAGGAATTAACTCTTTACGGGTACACTTTTGACTTTATGATCAGTGAAGCGACGACGGTTGATCGCTTTTTCTACATGGCACTGTATGCAGGGTTTGGCATGTACAACCCAATGTCGGCTAAAGAAAATGATGAAACGTTTAATAAGTTATCAAAAAAATTCCCTATCGATCTCGGATTTGAAATGACCGGTATTATCGTTCCAAAACAAAATAAAGATGAGGGCTATTGGCTTGGTCTAACAACCGGTGTGAAAACTCTCATTTTTGATAATCTATGGTCGGTTAATGCTGGCTTTAAAAGTCGGCTTACTCCTCACTTTGGAATTGGTGCTGGCGCAAATATCTGGCCGATTAACACTACCTTTGAGCCAAGTTTACTCGACGGTACAAGTAACTATGAACTTAAAATGGAGATGGTGTCGTATGAAGGTTATTTACACTACTATTTTTAACGGGTTCATAGTGGGCTCACTCGTATGCCTTTCGGCATGCTCATCATCATCAAAGGGCACTTCGGGGCGTGGTCAGCCACAGCCCAGTGAAGAAAAAGAAAAGAGTGAACAACTTACTATCCGCTATTCGAATCAGTCTACCTCTATCAAAATGCAAGTAGACCCATTTGATGAAGACCTCTATATCGATATGAGAGGTGGGTTGCATTCAACACAATCTATATCGGCAAATACCAATAGTATTGATACGGTGTATCAGATATCAAAACAACCCGAGCAGTCTCAGGGTCAACCTCAAGGAGGGCAGAGACCCATACCAAATTCAGAAGTTCAGAAAAATATGCAAAATATGCAGCCACAGAAAATGAATAACAGTGTGTTGGCCCATATCCGACGAGCACAAGATTATTTTTATAAAAAGCAGTATGAAGACGCTGTTGAGGCAGTGAATCAATCTTTGCAAATTCAAAAAACTGCTGAAGGCTATGCACTTATAGGGAGTATATATTACATGATGGATGAAATTCCATGGGCCATAACGCAATGGAGAAATGCCTTGGAGCTTAACCCGGATATGATTGAGATTCAAAAAATGCTTGAAAAAATTAAGAGGGACCAAGAATGAAATTATCACTTGATACCTTTGTAGGCTCAATTTTTGGTGTTTCACTTCTCGCTTGGGGGGTATTGAGTGCAACTAAAGATTGGGAGATGTTTTTGAGTCAACCGAGTGCACTCATTGTTTTTGGAGGTTCAGTTACCGCTGCGTTTATTGGATTTAGATGGCGATATCTTAAAGCGGCACTTTTTGATATTCTAACAATTTATGCTCAACAAACAATCAACCCAAAAACTCTGTCTCAAGATGTCAAAATGCTTATAGAGTGGTCTAAGAAAATAAAAGTAGATGGGAAAAAAGGACTTAAAGAGATCATAGATGGGAGTAACGACAACTTTGTTCAGTACACCCTCTCCCTTGTGAGCACCGGTTACAAACCAGAAGAGGTTCAAGATATGGCGTCGACCAGTATCGAGGAGCACTACTATAGACGCTTGACTGAAACGAATATTCTTAATACCATGGCGTCATCAGCTCCAGCCTTCGGAATGGTTGGTACACTCATCGGACTTATTGTAATGCTCGGTCAGATGGAAGATCCTTCAAAAATGGGTCCAGGTTTATCAATGGCATTACTTACCACGCTTTACGGAGTACTCGTGGCGCGATTTATATTCCAGCCAACCTCGACAAAAGTAAAACAAAAATTAGGAATAAATAGATTTCGAGAGTTTCTTATATTAAATGGAATTCTACTGATTATGGAGAAAAAATCACCATTTTACATTCAAGACAAACTCAATTCATATCTTGATCGCAAATTTCACGAAGATCACGTAGTCGGTGAATAGAGATGTCCCTTCAAAAGCATTCAGGTAATAGGCCTCCCGATATTGATGAACCCGATGAAGGGTGGTTGAGTACCTATGCTGACATGATAACATTGCTCATGGCATTCTTCTTGGTATTGATTTCAATATCAAAAGTAGACGTTGCTCTTTTTGAACAACTCAAACAGGGGCTGCAAAAAGAAATCGCAAAAAAAGAGAAGGTCGAAACTCCTCTTGCAAAAATAAAACGGGATCTCGACTCCTTATTAATACAGGAACGTTCTCAAAAAAAGGTTTCTATCGATCTTGGTCGAAAAGGAATTACCATGCAATTTGCAAGTTCAGCTTTTTATGGACCAGGACGTGCGGATATTGGGCGAGAAGCAAAGCGTATTATTGATAAAGTTGTAGGGGCGATCAACAACATCACTTACTACCCTTTTCAGATAGATATTGAAGGACATACTGATAATGTTCCGATCAATACGTTACGATTCCCCTCAAACTGGGAGCTTTCAGTAGCACGAGCAACCACTATTGTCAAATACTGCCTCTCTAAAGGTGTGCCCTCTGATAGGCTCAAGGCTGCAGGATATGCTGATACTAAACCAATTGTACCTAACCAAACAACAACGGGAAAGAATATTGGTAAAAATCAGGCTATGAATCGGCGTATCGTGATTCGGATTCATTAGATTTTGTTAAGAATTTAAACAAGCCTCGGCAGCTTCTTTCAATGTTTCAGAAAATGTAGGATGTGCATGTACCGTATGAGCAATATCTGAAATCGTCATTCCTGCTTTCATGATTATACCCGCTTCTGCGATGAGCTCTGATGCAACAGCACCTACAATATGAATTCCGGCAACACTACCATCTTCATGGGCGAGGATTTTGACAAACCCTTCAATCTCATTTACGGCTCGTGCTCTACCATTTGCACGAAATTGAGCGACTCCTTTTTTGTAAAGTGAGCTTGATTTTTTAAGAGATTGTTCAGTAAGACCAATGGAGGCAGCTTCAGGGTGAGTATATATCACCCCAGGGATCTCAGGTATCCTAGTGTCGATAGTTTTGCCAGCTATATGCTGAGCAACAAGTATTCCTTCGTATTCGGCCTTATGAGCGAGCATCATACCAGGGGCAACATCACCAATTGCATATATATGTTTTTGAGATGTCTCAAAATGAGGAGAGACAGTAATTTGACCGCGATCA
>JAOPTX010000080.1:0-6979 GCA_051532055.1 Fibrobacterales bacterium
GACATTTTGAAGCTGTAGGTGATTTAAGCTTCCAGTTTGTTCTTCTCTTATCACGACGTGCTGTTGACGTCTTTCTTTTTGGGACTGCCATTATAACTCCTTAAAGGTTGTCCTTTTTAAACTTTTGTTTCAGTTTTTCTAATTCACTCCAACGTGAATCAACTGTATCTTTGTTAGACTTTTCTTGTGGCACATCAGCCTCCCACTTAAAATCCTTATCAGGATCCTTCACCGGATTAATCGGTTGATGCAATACAATCTGTTGCCTGATACACTCAGAGATATCAACTTCATCATCAAATGAATTTATTGTCACAATAAACAACTCTTCATCTTCATTATCTAACTCAGTCTCTTCTGCACTCTGACTTTTTTTAACCAGTATTTTAATTTGAACAGCAAATTTCTCTTCAAATTTTACCAATGTTCTCGAACATTCAAATTCTTGAACACCAGAAACGGTACCATTTATAAGGTACTCATCTACTCCGGATCGGCCTACAGTAAACTCTCCAACAAGGTCGCTTTTCAGCACTACACCTTCATATTCATTGAGCGAGTCTTCTCTGCAATATTTCGCCGTTATAGTACTGGATGTATCGCCCAGATTGCGCAAATCTATTTTCAAAGCAAAGCAAATATACTTGAAATCAATCTTTTCGTCAATAATTGATAGAGTTCGTGCACTTTATGATGAATCATGGTGAACAATATCTCACTTTTTGACCCATTTTTTAGGCTAAAACGAATACAGTCTCCCTTACGCTATCCCTCGAATAGTGGCCACTTCTTCTTTAAGCCATTCTTCAACAAGCATTGGCTTGTCAAGATCACCAGACTCAAACAACCCAAATAGATATTCTGAGAACTGAACCGCATCCTCGATCATCGTAAAATCTTTTATAAAGTCAAAGTATTTGAATGCACGCGCCCCCGACTGTGCATAAGCCTCCAAGTTCCCCGCACCTCGATCAGCAAGGTCCATTTCAGCAATATCAAAGCCATTCTCTGTTTCGGCAAACAAATCTAGTCGCTCTCGTTCTTCACTCTCGCTGAGCAAAAAACACCAACTTGCCTTGGAGCCCCGGCCCACACGCCCACGCAATTGATGTAACTGAGCAAGACCAAACCGATCAGCCCCTTCAATAACCATTATCGTTGCTGCCGGGACATTCACCCCTACTTCTATTACCGTAGTACTCACAAGTACAGATATATCACCAGCATTAAAGGCATCGAGCGTCGCCCTTTTATACTCTTCATCTGTTTTACCATGAAGATACGCAACCGGCGCATCGAAGAAGCTTTCGAGCTCTTTATACAGTACATCAATTGAAACAAGGGGGCTTTCATCCTGTGCCTCTATACGCGGCACCACCCAATACACTTGGCCACCCTGTGCAACTTCATTCTGAATAAACGTTTTCATACCATCGCGCTTATACCCAGGCACAACCCGTGTCATAATTTCTTTTCTTCCCGCCGGCTTTTGATCAATAACAACAGGCGTCAAATCGCCATAGAGCGCCATAGTGAGAGATCGTGGTATGGGAGTCGCACTCATAGCAAGCATATCAGGATACGCGCCCTTATCAAGGAGCTTGGCCCGTTGCTCAACACCAAAGCGGTGTTGCTCGTCAATCACCACCAATCCAAGCTCTCTATAAATCACGTCCTGAGAAAAAAGTACATGAGTACCAATAAGAATATCTATCTGCCCTGCAACCAAACGAGTTAACAGTTCTTTACGGTCAGAGGTAGCCATACTCCCTGTCAAAATTTCCACATGCTGCCCAAGGGGCTCAAACAATTCCTTGGCTGCCATAAAGTGCTGCCACGCCAGTATCTCGGTGGGGGCCATAAGGGCCGTTTGAAACCCTGCACTCACCACATCAGTGATAGCGCAAAAAGCAACTACTGTTTTACCTGACCCTACATCACCCTGCACTAATGCATGGTACTGCCTTGCTGCATGGAGTCCTTCGTTAATCTTGGTCAGCGCACCCACTTGACTGTCGGTAAGAATAAAAGGGAGTCTTGACTTTAGGGACTCTGATGCAGAAGCATCAACTACTCTTGAGCGACCATGCTTCACCAATTCCTTTCTTCTTTTTATAAGCCGTGTTGTAAAAGGCAGAAGTTCTTGAAGCTTTAATTGACGAAACCCTTGAGCAACATCCCCCATGCTAACCGGCTGATGGAGTCGTTTTAGGTTTTCTAATTCATCAATAACCTGATACTGCCTCACAATGGGCGCCGGAAAATCAATAAGACTTTTTATAGTGGGGATCTCAAATGCAGCGGCAATAATTTTTTTAAGAAACTTCTGTTCAACTCGTGCCTTTTTTAATTCTTCAGTGAGTGGGTATAGCGGAACTACTTCTCCGGTATACTCTTCTCCGGGGCTCAACGAATAGATATCGGGGTGTATCATACTTTTCTTAAACTGGTCAGTGAGCGTCCCGCTCACCACAAGCTCGGCACCTTCACAAAATTTATTTTGCATATACGTAGCAGCATTAAAGAAAACCACTTCGACTTCAGCAGTATCATCATAGACTGTACACACGAGACGCTTCATGCGTCCCGGTACAATACGCGACTGTTTTACTGTTACTATCGACGTTGTTTCCCCTTCTGGAGTAGCTTCACTCAGTGGCACAACCTTTGTTCTGTCGAGATAGCGTCGTGGCACATGTCGAATTAAGTCCTCCACAGAATGGATCCCCACGCTATTTAAAACAGTGATTCGTTTGTCTCCTAGTCCAGGAATGAGCTTTAATGAATGATGCATAGTGTGGTACCATTTTTCCGGTAATTGAAATTCAACTTTGAGATCCACATTCATTTAACAAAAAAAAAATGAAAAAATTGTAAATTTACCGGTTACAAAACAAATTATTGTGTTTATCTTGTATTTAGTACCATAATTCATTTATATATAAAGGCCGGGAATGAATTTTAAATCTTCAGACGAAACAATTAAGCGGTATCTCGAAGACATACGCAAAACAAAACCACTTTCGAGACAAGACGAACAAGCACTATTCAAACTGTGCGCAAAGGGAAGCGAGTCAGCCAGGCGAAAACTTATCTCTGCAAACATGCGATTTGTACTTAAAGTAGCACTCCAATACCGCGGATGTCCAATTCCACTATCAGACATTGTTAACGAAGGGAGCCTTGGCCTCATTCGTGCAATTGAGAGCTTTGACCATTCTCGTGGACTCAAATTTATCTCTTACGCTGTTTGGTGGATCAAAGCATACATTACCAGGGCCATAAATGAAAATGGTAACCTTATCCGTTTACCCGCGAATCAACACCTTAAAGTGCGTAAAGCACTCAATGAGACTACAAATGGGAAAGAAATTTCTGATGAAGTACGCCGTCTCATTCAAATTGGTGAAAGTGGCATGTCTTTTGACGCACCACTCAGCAATGATTCAAAGTCAACCTATGCTGATGTACTCGCAGATGACAGCGCCACAAATCCTGAGGCAACTGCAGAACTTCAAAGCATAGAAGACATGACCAAAAAGATGCTTTCAGGGCTCCCTGAAAGAGAAGCAGAAGTTCTTGGTGGCCTCTATGGCATCAATCAAGAGAACCCTCAAACTCTTCGTGACGTTGGTGAAGCACTTAACATTTCACACGAACGTGTTCGTCAGCTCCGTGATCAAGGTCTAAAAAGAATCAGAAAACTTCATACCAGAAGTTTCTTAAAAGAAAAATTTGAAGGGCTTCTCGAAGCGAAGAACATGTAGATTCCTCTCAAAAAACAAAACTATATATAGCGTCCCTCTCTTTTTTGGTGTATACTAAACAAAGAGAAGGGACTTTTTTTTTGCCCCAACATGAGGTATCTCAATGCATTACGATTACGATTTGGTAGTTCTCGGCTCAGGCCCTGCAGGACAAAAAGCAGCTCTTAAAGGGGCAAAACTCGGTAAACGTGTTGCACTCGTTGAGCCATATCGTTTAGGCGGTATCTGTACTCATGTGGGAACCGTCCCTTCAAAAACATTCCGTGAAGCCGCCATTCACCTTACTAACTATCGACTGAGATATATGGAGCCTGTTGTCTCTAAGCAACCTACAATGAAGGAACTCCTTCGACGTGTCGAATGGGTTATCACTAAAGAAGTTGAAGTAATGAAACATCAAATCGAGCGGAACGGCATCGATATTATTCATGGCTATGGGAAATTTAAAGACACCCACCACATTAATATACTCAACTCCAAAAAGAATCGCATCCGAACGATCAGTACTCAATTTACAGTAATTGCAACCGGCACCCAGCCCTTTAAGCCTGACAACATACCCTTTGACCATAAAAAAATCCTACTAACAGACGATGTCTTTAAACTCGAAAAGCTCCCCAAGTCTCTTACGATCGTTGGAGGGGGTATCATCGGGTGTGAGTACACCTCAATCTTTTCTATTCTCGATACCAAAGTAAACCTTGTAGAACAACGTGATGACATATTAGCTCTCTCAGATCGAGAAATGCGCGCACACCTGATTCACCAACTCGATGGACGAAAAGTCAATCTCTGCCTTGGTGATGAAGTTGTCGAAGTTAAAAAGAATAAAGATGGCAATATTGATGTCATTCTTGGATCTCAAAAAATACTCAAAACTGAAGCGGTGCTCTTCTGTACCTTTAGAAATGTTTGTACGAGCGATATCGGTCTCGATAAAGTTAATGTAAAAACGCACCCTCGTGGACATATTGAGGTTGATGAAACCTATGTCACTTCAAATAAAAACATTTATGCTGCGGGAGACGTTGTCGGCCACCCTTCACTTGCCTCTACCGGATTTGAACAAGGACGTATCGCAGTCAGTAACGCTTTTGATGAAAAGTGCGCTCCCCTCAGTAAGAATTTCCCCGTCGGAATTTACACCATACCCGAAATTTCTTTTGTTGGCCCGACTGAAAGTCAACTCACCAAAGACAAAGTTCCTTATAGTGTTGGTAAAGCATACTACAAAGACACTTCTAAAGGAGCCATAATGGGTGCTATGGATGGTATGCTCAAAATTATTTTCCATCAAAAAAACCGCAAAATATTGGCTGTCCATGTAATTGGTGAAAATGCTTCTGAAATTGTCCATATTGGACAGGTGGCAATGGATTTTGGTGGTACTATTGATTATTTGATGGATGTGGTATTTAACTATCCCACCTTTGCTGAGGCGTATAAATACGCGGCCTTCAGTGGCGTTAATCGGATGAATAATATATAGTAGCACTAATACTACCATGCGCCATTATGTTTTCTTTATTATCCCACAAACTTAGTCGACTGATTGAAAGGGCAGAAGAACCCACCCAAAGGCCCTTTCTCTTTATAGAAAGGGCCTCTCAAAAACATTAATTATGTACACTATTAAGAATTAATTTTCCCGATTGTACAGCTCATTACCTTGTCCGACAACACCAACTATCTCCCCTGCATTCCATACAACAGTAAAGGTTGGGTATCTCTCATAATATGGTGAACCAGACTCAACATCCAATGTAGTATTATCACCATCACGAATATAGAGCTCCCAGTTTGCACCATTACGTGTTTGCCATAGTACTGTTGTCTGATTTACCTGAATAATTTCAACATAGTGGTAATTGTTTTTTCCACCATTATTATCATACAGGTGATTTTCGTAAGTACCAACGAGTTTTTCTGCAAGAGTAACCGCAGGAACAACAACCGTTTCTTTTGTTGAGTTTGTCGCAATACCTTTCAATGCATAGGTAAAGCTATACTCAATAACATCACCAAAAGTTAATGTCTGTGGGATTGCAAATGAAAACTCTTTTTGTGCTCCACTCATTCTGTAGTTATACTGTGATGAACCATTGATAGTGTAGTGCACATCAATCCAATCAAGATTACTTGTTGCTGAAACATTGATTGCATTATTTTCGTATGACGAAGAGAGTAAGTCTACGAGTCCTTCAACAGTAAAGCTCTCCATTTGGCTTTCTGATATTACAGCGTCACTTGATTGAGAAAGCGTATAGAATTCAATAACGTCACCGTTTTGAAGTACCTGAGTGATTGCTTGTGAAAAGTCATCACCGTTTTTAGTCATACGGTAGCTAAGGCGCGGACCATTGTTTATTGTGTAATGGATATCTGCCCATACAGTATTTTCCAGTGCAACATGTATTGTTTGGTTAGCTGTATCAAATACCTCTCCTTCAACAGAGTATTCGTAGGTTACTTCGAAAGTAATATCAGCAGAGATGCCATACTGATATGGGGTATTCAAAAACCCATAAAATTCAGTGAACAAATGATCATCACTTTGGTAAACCTCTACACGATATACATAATCATCTGTATTGCCCGGGCCTACAAGATCAATAAATAGTGTACAGTCTGAATAATCATCAGTAGTAATACAGCTGGTTATTTCATATGAAAATCCGGTAAGAGTTTTACCTTCAAGTATTCCTTGAGTCCATTGAGTTTCGCCAATTCTATTCTGACCAGAATAAACCGGGACTGAACCATGTGCAGTTGCATTGTGCTGTACTACTGCTGTTTCAGCAATAGATACGGTTACAAATGCTACGATAAGTAGTAATAAATTTTTCATCATTTCCCCTATAAGTACAGTGTAAAGCTGCACTTTTTTTGCTTGTACAAATCTATATGTGTGTGTTGTGTCTGCTTGTACAATGTGTTTGTGTTGTGTGTGCGAGCAAAGGTAGGTCTGGTTTACAACTATCCAATGGTTTAGAACAAATGCACTTATAACCCACAACGAATAAACCACCTTTGTATTTTAGTTATATTAATTCTTGTGGAATTTAAGTGGACCTCCCTCCTTTTGTAAAAACATTTATTACGCAACGCCCGAAATTAATGCTGATAATTGCCCTGAACTTTCTATGCAAATTCCTATATTTTACAGACCAATCAGGAGGTACCATGACATCCCCTTTCAATGAAATTATTGA
>JAOPTX010000081.1:0-1558 GCA_051532055.1 Fibrobacterales bacterium
TGAGTGATGCAGACGATAACCCTGAGTTAACGGTATCGTTGTCTCGTGCTGGTGTAGAGGCCCCGGCTGCAACGCTTGCACCACTCGCATTTGAATTAGAGATGACGGCTGTTGACGCACCTGCTGACCTTACCTCGGTACTGACTAATGTTGGTGGCGCAGATTTAGATTGGAGCATTGTTTCGGTATCTGAAACCAGTGCACCGGTCAGCTTTAAAAGTTTGGGTGCTTCAGTTATTAAACCTCAGTTTGGTATGATTTACGAATCGGCAAATTATTCTCATCCTTTTGTTGCGGGTGAAGTGATTGTTGCACTCACAAGTGGAGTAACTCAATTTCCTGCTCAATTAGTTGCAAGTGGTGTTTCAAACATTTCTTCTCTAGCGACAGCGGTCGATCCCAAAACAGGATTTACATCAGCTAAGCCTCACTCACTCTTCTTGATTTCGCTCGCGTCACAAGATTCTGATGCAGTGATTGCAATGATTGAAGAGCTGAAAAGTAATAGCGATGTGATCTATGCAGAGCCTAACTATATTCGCACACTACAAGCGGTTCCTGATGATGCCTCTTTTGCTTCACTGTATGGCATGCATAATGTTGGCCAGAGTGGTGGTACAGAAGATGCTGATATCGATGCTGTTGAAGCATGGGATGTTCACACTGGTGGAAAGAATGTTGTACTGGGTCTTATTGATACCGGTATCGATTATCTCCATCCTGATTTAGCCGATAATATTTGGGTGAATGTTGCCGAGCAGAATGGTACTCCAGGTGTTGATGATGATGGAAATGGATATGTTGATGATATCTATGGCTATGACTTTATCAATAATGATGGCGACCCTATGGATGACCATTATCATGGAACACACTGTGCAGGTACTATCGGTGGCGTTGGTAACAACGGTGTTGGTGTTGCAGGTGTTGCATGGAATGCAAGTATGGCTGCACTCAAAATCTTTAATTCAAGTGGAGCTACATCTGACGCGGCTATCTTAAATGCAGTTGACTACTCAAATGTTATGGGTATGAAAATTACCAGTAATAGTTGGGGTGGCGGACCATACTCTCAATCATTGTACGATTTGATACAGGTAGGGGAGACTCTTGGTCATCTCTTTATCGCTGCTGCAGGTAATAGTAGCAGTAATAATGATGTTACAGATTCATACCCATCTGGATATGATCTTGACAATATTATTGCGGTAGCTGCAACAGATAGAAACGATGGCAAAGCAAGCTTCTCAAGCTATGGTGCAACAACGGTGGATCTCGGTGCACCTGGCGTTGATACGTATAGTTGTGAACCAGGCGGTGGGTATCAAAATCTGTCGGGAACATCTATGGCGACGCCTCATGTATCTGGTGCTGCACTTCTTTTATGGACGTATAACCCATCACTCAGTGCAATGGATGTGAAGAACGCACTTCTGTCAACGGTTGATGTTGTACCATCAATGAGAGGTGTTGTATTATCAAATGGACGACTCAATGTGAATAATGCTCTTGCATCAATGGGACCAAACTGGATTGCAGCTGCACCAACAACTCCTGG
>JAOPTX010000082.1:0-26015 GCA_051532055.1 Fibrobacterales bacterium
ATCGTTAATATTTTTGAAACCATCCATATCTACAAAAAGGACTCCAACCAGCTTCTTATTACGCTTCGCAGATTCAAGTGCCATTGTTAAACGGTCCTGTGCTACATTTAAATTGGGTACGTGAGTAAGTGAATCGTGAGTAGCCATGTATTGAATTTTTTGTTCATACTCTTTCCGCTGAGTTATCTCCTGATGCGTGCCGCACATCAACAGTGGCTTCCCCTCCTCAGTCCAGGTAAAAACTTTTCCCCGGCCAAACATCCAGACCCAATGCCCGTTTTTATGGCGCATACGTAGTTCACAGTCATAAAAATCAAGCTCTCTACGAAAATTCTTCTTAAGAATTTCTTCCGAAATTTTGAGATCATCTGGATGGGCAAATTTCATCCAATTATCAATGTTCACTGGGGAGAGCTCTTCGAGGGTATACCCTATTATTCCAGCCCAACGCTCGTTTAATACCGTTTCTCCAGTCTGTACATTCCACTCCCATGTCCCCACATTTGTTCCTTCAAGAATATACGCAAGTCGCTGCCGTTCTTTTGCCAGGGTCTCTTCGGTACTCAGATGCTCTGCAACTTCAACCTGCAATAATTCATTGTAGCGTGTCGACTTATTTTTTACTTCTACTGCTTTTTGATACAAATAAATTACCACCGATAATAGAAGTGAAATCACCATTCCTACAACAAAAACCAATTCCGGGAACATAGTGTGACTTTCACGTAAGAATTGTTTAGTAGGGCGAGTAATTATGCTGAATTTTGTGCCATAGCTCTGAAAACTTGTCGTTACATCGTAAGAACTATCTTGTAATGCTGACCAACCGATATCAGAAAATATACGTTCGTTATTCATAAACACTTGTGAAATATATTCTTTTTGAATTCCATGAAATTCTAATTCACCCAGAAGTTGCTCTAACCACTCCTGAGTATTAAAAACAGCCAATACAAATCCGTCAAATATTTCATTAACATACAAAGGGTTATACACTAAAAAACCCTGTCCTCCCTGTACTAATGTTATTGGTGATGACACCGTTGGTGCTCTTTTATTGCGTGCTTTGTTTAAAGCATTGATCCGGTTCTCCTCAAATGCAAGATTTAACCCTTGTGCCGCTTCGTTACCAAGAAGAGGAATAACCCATTGTACGGTATAGCTACTATCTACCCACTCTATAGCCTGATATCCCGGATAATCATGCTCATAGTTCTGTGCATCATGTGCAAATGTCTCTTTGGTTGTTCCCTTTACTATTCCCCATCGAAATGCAATGCGCTGCAATACCTTTATTCTCTCATCAATATCATTTTTTATAAGCAAATATTCTTTTTGATTTGCAATTTCGACAGAACGAACCCGAGACCAGCTTTCCTGTTCTTCTATAGCCCATGCTATTACTGTAACGAGAGCTGAAAATACCAATGTAACACAAATGAGTATTACCCGGTAGGTTCGCCTTTTCTGGTATAACACCTTACTTTCCTTCAGATCCTTCATATATGTATGAGTATATCACAAAACATATATTTAGACAACCGGTACAAAGGACAATTTAGATACGTTGAATATGCGTATAGTCGCGCTGGGGGGGCACTTTCTATTGTAGTTTCACTTCTATCACATGCAATTATTGAATAAGCGACACGATACAGAAACTAAGTTATAGTTGAGCACAGGTATGTATTGGTTTTCGAGGGAAGAAAGAGGCCATTATTGGATTTGCTCAACAAACCTTATCAAGTATCCATCGGGGTCTTTATATATGATTTCCCTTAATGTTGCCTTTCCATCTGCGACATCATATGTTTGATCGAACGGACCTAAAAATATGGAATCCCTTGAATCATCTTTTATAATCTCTTCTATATAAGATGTCTTAAAAGTAAGATGCATTCCTTGTCCAAAAGGGTGTGAAATACTTCCATTAACCCAAGAGTCATTTTTTAGCTCGTTAATCATAAGTTGACCTCCCTCTTTGTTTAGGAAGTAAAACCCATCATCTTTTCTATCAAAGAGTATTTCGAAGCCAAGCATCTCAGTATAAAAGTCTAAGCTTTTTAAAACATTCGACACAAGTAATTCTGGTATTAAGCTATTGAATTCCATGGTTCCTCTATTGTTGGTAAATTAAAGATGTTTGCTCTCAAACATTGCCATATTACGTATGTATTAACTATCTAAAAGAACGTTTTGGTATACATTATTTCAAGTGGAGCATTCAAACCTTACTGTGTGTTAGCAACAACATTAAGGGCTATTCCTATGATTGCTAATACAAAGCCAACTCTATTTATTATGAGCTCAGTCTTTGATAGACTCGCTTTACTTGCCCAGAATTTTATAAGAGCTGAAAAATCTTTGGTTCGAATAATGTATAGCGTAAGTGACAAGATGAGTAATACTACTCCAAGTGGGAAAACATATTGAGTAATCATAAATCCTTTAATCTTTTCTTAAGGGGACAATATAACCTCCCCTAAAACACATGTATAACTCTTATCATACAGACGTTAAGTTTATACCATACAAAATACCAATTTCACCAACAGATCCCAGCCCCTATATTCCAGCACCTCCTATTGTTTGTTCGTGCGGCACTTTCACCCGTTCGGTCACTTTGTCTTTCGTAATGACAAAACCAAAGACAACGATTTCAGTAGCCAATATCTGAGAACACGATATTTAAAAACTAAACGAAAACAAACAAATTCGGACGATAATTCAAGCGGCCAGGAGGATGTGGCATAAGTATCACAATACTACAACTCACCCCTATGTAAAAAGGATCTGTTTATTGAACAGATCCTTTTTTTAATTTGTGGTGCTACCCTTAATCCTGAAGACATTCTGCCTAATGCAAATTATTGGCAATCTCATTAAACGACCGACCGTTCCGGTCATAAATCCCAAACCAGCCTGCATCATCCCAAACAGAATAGGGAGTGTTCCATTTTTTGAGTGCACTGGTAACAATATCATAATACGCCACAGCCGCCCCCCAGTCACGACCTTTTTCATTATTGCTGTGCATCACACCAAACTCACCGCAATAGGCAGGAATACCCAGTGTCCCTTGTACCCATGCTAATATAGTGTCCATGTCAGACCAAATCTGCCCATGGCTCCACCAGGCATATTCAAACTCATGGGTAAACGAAATCGGATCATAGTAGTGAAACTGCACCATAGTATAATCATCAATAGGAAACGAAACATTATACAAGTCCTTCCAATGTCCCCAGTTACCGGCACCTGCAATAATGACCCGTTGAGGATTTGTTGCACGAATAGTTGGGAAGAGTGCATGATTCATATCAGTCACTTCACCAGCGCCCATTGCGCCTCGTGGTTCATTAAACAGCTCAAAAACCAGATTCTCATTTTTACCTTTAAAACGCTCTGCAACCTGACTCCAGATATAGAAGAGTTTGTCTTTGTTGCCCCAGTAGTTATCAATAACCCAGTTTTCATGATGCGCATTTATAATGGTAACCAACCCCCGTGAGAGCGACCAATCAACCACCTGCTCCACTCTATCTATAAACCCCTTGTCTATGGTACCGTTACCATCAATATGATTCCCCCATTTTATGGGTATTCTCACATTTTTAAATCCATTACTTTTGTAATCATCAAAAAAGTACGGCTCAGCAGCTTTTGCCCATGCTCCTTCAGTAGGAGCTTCGAGTGTATTCCCCATATTGATCCCCTTCCCCATGCGCGCAGCCATATCCCAGTTCGATACGGCTTTAAAAGAACGGTTTGGGTCCTCATCGCCCCACTCAGAATTTCTACTCTCATCTTTCGCAGGAGGTGCCGGTTGTTCAGAAGTATCATTCTCAGCAGTATTCTGTTCTTCCTCTTCCTCTGCCTCTTCCCGACTCTCAAGATACCCCTCAATACTGGCAATCACCCTAACACGGTCATATGTTCCTTGAGCCTTTTGATCTTCTATATATTGTTCTATATATTTTCGTGTTCCCGTATCAACATCAAACTGATCGAGGTCTATCTCGTCATACTGCTCTTCTTGTTTTTCTGATTCATTACTTGTTGAGGATTCAAGATCTTCATCCGCATCTGATGCATCCTGATTTTGCTCCCGGAGAGTAGTATCCATTTTACGGGATACCGCGCCCAATGTCTCACTATCATTTTTGGGTTCATTCTCAGAAGTGCTTTCCTGCTCCTCACCCTCATCATCATCCATTACCGATTCTGAATCTCGTTCCCCTGAATCAGACTCTGTTGATCCCAGTTCTTCATCAGTAGTATTAACCGCTTCTATTGATAAGGAATCGGGTGAGCTACACCCTACAAATAACACCATAGTGGCTAATAAATACGATATAACAACAAATAGATACATTTGTTCCCCTTGATTATATTTCGATAACTGTGACGTGTGTGGTATTAATATATACTGTATAGACCTATAGTGTCACTATGACACTATACATTTACAATTCTTTACATTCAAGAGGTGGTGTTGGTGATTAAAAGGGATTATGAGGGTACGAAATTGACCAAACATCTCATAATTTGTACGTTAGGCATAGTGCATTCACGCCTATGCTGAGAAATCGAAATGTATTACAATAGCATTCCTTCTCATTATTTGCGCCCCTTTTACTCCACTAGGAAAACTATGAAATTGTTATTTGGTATAACCCTAATATTCACCCTTATCTCACTGGTTGCATGTGGTCAATGCAATGACACTAAGGGTACAACGCATGAACAAGACTACACTTCAAAAAAAATCACTGGTACCTTTAAATCAATTATGGTTGGAAAAATGAATCATACATTAACCATGATTAATGATTCAACGGTAGAAATAACGTATAGAGAGAACGATGACGATATTACCTTAGTATATGCTCTTGAAAATGATGACACCTATGAGTGGGAAGAGAGGGTCGCACAATGAATATGCTAAAAAAGGTACTCACCGTACTCGCAATACCAGCCCTTGTCTTTGCCGATGCCATTCCGCAATGCATTCCCGGTGGTGAATATGACGTAAACAAAATGACTTTTTCAAAAAAGTACCTCACGCTTAAAGAGGTTAAAAAGAACGGTAAAACCGTAGAGCTCAACTCTCTCAATGACCTTATAATCTATAATGCCAATAAAAAAATCCCGAAAGAAGTATCTGAGCTAATGGTCGCACAAGAGAGCGTTGAAGATGACGAAATATGGACCTTTAAACTTTTTAACAGTTCCGGTATTGTATTTGAATTTGTAAGAAAGTAAGGGTACTAAAACACACAAAATCTACCAGTCTTCTTTTTTTAGACTATAACGATATCGACTCAAAAAAGATACGTTATAGTCTTTAACACTACCCCAATCATACTTTTCAATCACACGGTCATTAATTACTGATTCGTAACCGTGACATACATTTTAATTAGGCTATCACGATACCGAGAATGAATTATGAACATTAATTCACAATTAAAAACCAATTGTGTTCTTTAACTTTGAATTGTGATTTTGCGTTCACAATTACATTTTCTCTCATTTCAATTGATAATATTGTTTCATACAAATCAATACATCAGAATAAAGGAAGAGTGTAACATGAAACAATTGGGAATAAAAAAAGGACTCTACTCAGCTATTAAAGGAGCCTGTCTTTTATCTGCACTTGCTATCAATGCAAATGCGGCAGTTTTTACAGTTAACAGTTTTGGGGATGCTGTTGATGCACTCCCTGGGGACGGCATTTGTGCAGATGTCTCTGGAGATTGTACACTTCGTGCAGCTATTGATGAATCAAACATTTCTGCGGGCGCAGATCAAATTACACTTCCAGCAGGCACAATCGCTATTGAATTAACAGGACATCAAGAAGACGCGAATGCAACCGGTGACTTTGACATCACTGGTGAATTAACCATAAACGGTTCCGACGTTGATCCTACAATTATTGATGCGCAAGAGCTTGACCGTATATTTGATATCGCTGAAGGGTCAAAAATTGCCCTCAATAACATTTCACTTATTAATGGTAAAGGACCTGTTTTTACAGATAACCAGTCTTATCATGGCGGAGCAATTAGCGTTGTAGCAGCTGAACTTACTCTAACTGATTGTTCATTTAACGCTAATAATTCTGCAGAATCCCACGCAGGTTATGGAAGCGCTGGGGGCGCCATTTACTCTTACAATGCTGTATTAAACATAACCAATTCTATTTTTGAAAATAACAGCGCAGGCTATGGAAAAAACTACGGTGCAAAAGGCGGAGCTATCTATAACTCTGGTAGTGGCGATTTGACTATTACTGGGTCTCGATTCACTAATAACCATGGGGGAAATTCTGAATCTTTTGGGGGTGACGGATCTGCAATCTATAATGCGGCAGACGATGGGGCGATTACTACTATTAGTAACACTGAGTTTTCAGAAAACAAACCAGGTGATGGTACCGGACACTGCGCTGGTGATGCGGCACTCTATGATGACAGTGACGAATCGACACTCATCATTACCAATAATAGGTTTTTGAACAATGAATCTGCACATGGAGCCAACCCATACCGTTGTTCATACGCCGGTGCAATCTACCTTGAAGGGGATGACACAGAGATCACTATTGATAATAATACTTTCAGCGGTAATGAAGCCGGTGAAGGCGGAGCCATCTATAACGAAGCGTGGCAATCACCACTCATGCTCTCAAACAATACTTTTGTTAATAACACCGCTGCATCTGGAGAAGGTGGGGCAGTATATGAATATCTCTATTCTTCAGATGCACAGTACATTAATAATACTTTTAGTGGTAACACGGCTCGATCTGGTGGAGCACTCTACATTGATACTTATGAAGGAACCGGACTGTTCTCTCATAACACATTTGTGAACAATACTTTGAGTGGGAGCGGAAATGGAACAGGGATGTATATTACCGACACAGAAGGAGTAACAGTAAGTAACAATATTTTCGCCAACAATGGTGAGAATGTATATGTCTCAGCTGGCGCTACCCTCTCTGGTTCTGGTAACCTCGCAACCGATGCCTCACTTGAAAACGCAACCGTTACTACTGTTGATGATCTGAAATTGGGCGAATTAAAAAACAACGGTGGCCTCACTGAAACATATGAACTGCTAGAGGGAAGCATTGCCATTGATTTTATCGCAGATTGTGATGCAGCAATAACAACTGATCAGCGCGGTGTGAGCCGTCCACAAGGGAACAGCTGTGATGCCGGTTCTTTTGAAGTTGAACAAGAAAGCTTTTCGGGTACCTATGAAATGGTAAACACCAACAGCCACAAATGTGTTGATGTCTCTGGAGCAAGCTATGACTGGTCTGCAAATATTCAACAGTGGGATTGTAACAATTCTGGTGCACAGAAATGGGTATTCACTCATGTTGGTAATGGCTACTACGAAATTATGAATGAAAATTCAGGTCTTTTGATGGATGTATCATGGGGCGGTCAGGAATCTAACGTACAGCAGTGGGGTGATACTAATGGAGTCAGTCAAAGATGGCAAATAGAATATATTGACAACGGAGCGTATGCACTCCACCCGCAGTCGGACGTCAATGAATGCCTTGACATTGACGGAGCTTCGAATGATGCTGGTGCCAATGTTCAAGCGTGGGAGTGTAATGGCACTGCTGCTCAAGCCTTTTGGTTGAATAAACTATAAAAATACTCCAGTTATCCCAAAACCGATAGAGTATCAATATAATAAGGCTGTTTCTATTACTGAAACAGCCTTATTTGATTTCTCTTTCATAGTCAATACAGCTTATATCGGTGTACCTATTCAAGGCTTCTTTCAATTTTTTGCCTTTATTTACCCTATTTAAAACATTCAACTGTGCTTAATGAGTTTACATTAAGTATTCAATTTACTTTTGACCAAAAAAAACTACCTTTGATTCGCTGGGGAGCGTATGGGATGTATCGAATCTCACACTATACAATGGGAATGTTATGTCAATAGAGTCAAATCGAGAGTTATTGGGTGAAAAAATCCACGAAACCTCTCATACAGCAATCTATCAGACTACTCGCGATAGTGATGAGAAGAGCATTGTTCTAAAAGCTCTCAGTAAAAAATACCCTGAAGCCCACGATATTGCCCGCATTAAACGCGAATATGAGATAACCTCCAAGTTACAACATATCGACGGTGTTATCGAAATATATTCCCTGGAAAAATACAGCCAAAGTAATTTTGCTATTTCCATGGAGCACTTTGGAGTCTCTTTTGCAGACATCCTGAGATCCGGCAAAACACTCTCTCTAGATTTCTTTTTTAATAGTGCCATCAAACTGGTTGAAACTCTGGGAGAAATTCACCAGTGTAATATAATTCACAAGGATATTAATCCGACAAATATTTTATGCGACTCCGATACCGGTGCAGTCAGGATTATCGACTTTGGTATTTCATCTGAACTCTCAAAAGAGCGTCAGGATATAAACGTATACCAACGCTTGGAAGGGTCACTCCCCTATATCTCTCCGGAGCAAACCGGACGCATGAATCGCGACCTTGATTACCGCTCCGACTATTACTCCCTCGGAGTAACCTTTTATGAACTCCTCACCGGGCATACTCCGTTTCAGGCAAATGATATTCTCGGCTGGATACACAGCCATATTACCAAGGTCCCCAATGCGGCTAACCTTACGGGAATGAATGTCCCCATACCACTCTGTGACATCATATTAAAGCTATTATCAAAAAATGCAGAGGACCGCTACCAAAGTGCCTATGGTCTCATTTACGACCTTAAGAAAACTCTGGAACAGTGGAAACAAAAAATCAGTACCCCCTTTGAGTTGGGTCGATTTGATATTTCACATAAATTTCAGATCCCACAAAAGCTCTATGGGCGTGAAGAAGAAGTAAAAGTGCTTCTGGATGTTTTTGCTGAAGTATCATTTGGTCAGACCGAAATGATTCTAGTATCCGGGTATTCAGGTGTAGGTAAATCTGCCCTAGTACAGGAGATACAAAAGCCAATAGTACGCGATGCCGGTTATTTTATAGAGGGCAAGTTCGACATACTGAAAAGCAGTACACCCTATTCTGCCATTACTCAAGCCTTTCAAAGTCTGGTTCAGCAGTTGCTTGCTCAGCCGGGAGATGTAATCGAGTTTTGGAAAGATATATTACTCAGGGCACTGGGAAGAAACGCCCAGGTATTACTTGATTTCATTCCCGATCTTGAAATGATTATTGGAGAGCAGCCACCAGTTCCAGCACTCTCCCCTAACGAATCACAAAACAGGTTTCACCACGTATTCCTTGATTTTATTAAGGTACTTGCACAAGAAGATCACCCTCTCGTCTTTTTTCTAGATGATCTCCAGTGGGCTGATATTCCATCATTAAACCTGTTAGAAAAAATATTCAAAACCGATACACTGTCACACCTTCTCTGTATTGGTGTGTATAGAAGTAATGAAGTTGAATCGGGGCACCCGCTCCTGCAAACGCTTGATGAGATTGATAAAGTAAAAGAAGTTAATACACTCATTGTAGAGGCACTGAACGAAGTATCAGTGAGTCAACTTGTTGCCGATTCACTGCAGTGTACCGAAGAAGAGTCGTATACTCTCAGTGCACTCATTTATTCCAAGACCAAAGGTAACCCATTTTTTATCGGAGAGATGTTAAAGAACCTTTTTAAAGACGGGTCCATCACCTTTAATAACCAAATTGGAAAATGGGAATGGGATATGACGGAGATCAACAAAGTCTCCATTTCAGACAATGTCATCTCATTCATGGTTGAAAGCCTGCAAAAAATATCAACCGATGTACAGAGAGCACTTCAGATTGCTGCATGTATTGGTAACCAGTTCGACCTTAAGACGCTCTCTACCGTTTTGAAATGTACTATGGATGTGGCTAACCATAAACTTGAAGGGCCACTCAGCCAAGGGCTTATTATCCCGCTTAATGAGAGTTATAAGTTTATTAGCCACACGCCAAGTGGTTCAATGAGCGACTTGAACCCCCGATATGCCTTTCAACACGACTATATTCATCAGGCCGCCTACGCCCTTGTTAATACAGGAATCGAACAGGTGCACTTAGAGATTGGCCGGATGCTTTTTTCCAGCACAGCCACCAGAGACCTTGATAAAAGAAAACCAGACATTGTTCGACATCTGAACGTTGGCAGAAACCTGATAACCGACGACATTGAACAAGAAGAGCTGGTACAACTTAATCTAGAAGTAGGTCTTCAGGCTAAAAAATCAAATGCATACCCTTCGGCACTTGAATTTGCCGAGATCGGACTGGGACTTCTTTTTGAAGACCCCTGGGAAAAACAGTACGATGTGACTCTTGCATTAAAAACTCTCTATGTACAGTGCTCCTATCTGATGGGCAGAGATGAGATATCCGAAACCACTATTACAGAAATACTTTCACACACAAAGAGCAACCTCGAAAAAGCAGAAACTCTAAACATTCGGTCCTATCAATATATCACACGGGGCAAACTCGAAAAAGCGATACTCAGTGGTCTGGAAGGTTTATCTCTCTTAGAAACAAAGCTCCCTTACAAGCCGAATAAATTTCGCTTAATGAAAGAGATTCTGCACATTAAGCTCCTGCTTCGCAAACATACCATACCAGGCCTTATAAATAATCCGGTTATGAGTGAGCCGATTCCTAAAATGGCGATCCAGCTTCTTTCCGAGATTTCACCTGCAGCTCTTTTTACCGGTAATGTAAACCTGGTTGCACTTACCACACTTAGACAAGTAGTACTTTCGTTACAATTTGGTAATACTCCTCAGTCCGCATTTTCATACACCACTTTTGGTGGAATTATCTCTTTTAAATTACGTAACTATTCTTTAGGGTATGAGTTCGGTAAACTCGGCCTCGCTTTAAATGAACAGTTTAATGATATACATTACCGTTGCCGAGTTATCGCGACCTATGGATTTTTTGTTCATCATTACAATGAACACTGGAGCACCCTTACCCCCCTTTTCCAAAAAGGGCTGGAGGCAGGCCATCTATCGGGAGACTACCAGTACTATGCACGGTGCGCACTCTATGGCGCTATCTGGAACCCCATGTACTCGCTGGAAGAGTCGTGCCATGAACAGGAAAAAGCCCAAGAGATAATTAAAAACACCGGATATCCGGATGCCCTTGATGGCTCCGAGCTCTTTCTACAAATGACCAGAAACTTTCGTGGAGAGACCGATGATCGTCTCACGATGAATGACAAAAAGTTTAATGAAGAAGAGTGCCTCCAAAGAATGCAGGATCGAAAATTCCTTTCGGGCTGCACCATTTATTATTTCTGGAAGAGTGAAATCTATTTCTTTTACGAAGAATTTGAGCTGGCTCTTGAGACTGCTCAAAAGGGATATGATATCATTGGACCTCTTATTGGTTCTCCTTATGAAGTACGATTTGTCATTCAGTATTTTCTCTGTTTAGCTGCGTGCTATCCAAAGCGCAGCTTTAGCGAGCGTGCAAATATCCGCAAAAAGATGAAGATTGAGTATAAGAAAATGAAGGTCTGGGCAGATCACTGCCCCGTCAACTTCTTACATCTACAACTCATTATGGAAGCAGAGCTCGCGCGCTTGACCGATAATACCGAATTGGCTCCAGCACTGTATGATCAGGCTATTGAAACAGCCAACACCAATGAATGGCTCAGAGACAAAGCACTCGCCAATGAACTCGCTGCACGTTACTATCTGGGAATTAACCGTGAGAATGTAGCCGGCATGTATATGCGTGAGGCCTACTACCTCTATTCTCTGTGGGGTGCTCACGCAAAGTTAAAATACCTAGAAGAAGAATACTCATCACTCATTGCTGAATGGCTTCAAGACAAGGCTATTGAGTTGGCTACGCGCGCCGGTTCTAGCAGATGGGAGTCACGTACGGGTACACGATTTAGTACACACGGCAAAACAAGAACCAGAACCAGAACCCGCTCCCGACTCAGCACCCATTCAGGTACTGCAACAGCAGTTACCAACTCCTCTTCTACACTGGATATTTCGGAGATACTCGACCTAGAAACGGTAATAAAAGCCTCTCATGCAATCTCAGGTGAAATAGAACTAGAGATACTCCTTAAAAAAATGATGGCAATCATAATAGAAAGTTCAGGAGCTCAATCCGCATACCTCATGCTTGAAAAAGATTCCGAATGGCTGGTAGAGGCAGAAGCAAATGTAAACACCGATCAGGGAACCATTTTGCAGTCAATACCTATAAAAGATGAATCGGTACTGATTTCACGGCCTATGATAAACTATGTTGCCCACACCAAAGAAACTATTGTAATTGACAATGCCGGCACCGACCAACGATATGCGCACGATAGCTATATCTCAACCCATAAACCCAAATCAGTACTCTGCACCCCCGTTATGCGTCAGGGAACCATTATCGGAGTTCTGTATCTGGAAAACAATGCGACAGCCGGTACATTTACTTATGACCGACTCGAGACCTTAAAAATATTATCAACACAGATGGCGATCTCTATTGAAAATGCCCGGTACTACGCTTCACTCAAAGTGGCCAAGGCCGAACTGGAAGAATACAGTCAAAACCTTGAGCGAAAAGTAGAAGAACGCACCATAGATCTGAATCATCAGTCCGCCGAGTTGCAGAAAACCAATGCGCAATTAAAGCGCCATCAGGCTATGCAAAAACAGTGGCTTTCAGATATTTCTCATGAACTCAGAACTCCTCTTACTATCCTACAGAACGAGATACAAGCGATTGAAGATGGTATCATTGAGATTACGAAAGAATCGGTACACTCACTCCTTGAAGAGACAGAACGGATTCAGAAGATTATCGGTGACCTCCATGAACTCTCACTCGGTGAGAGTGGCGCACTTATTGTACAAAAAGAACTTTTCAATCCCGTTACCGTACTGACAAACGACATTATGTTTTTCAGAAATAAATTTTCTGAAAATGATGTCGAGGTTGAACTTGATTTACAAGGGACTGAAGATACTCTTATTATCGCAGACAAAGTCCGCTTGAAACAAATTTTTACTAACCTGCTTAAAAATTCTATTAAATATACCGACAGCCCGGGACACCTTAAGATTAGCGCTTTTATTCAAAGCAATAGTATTCATATTAATTTTGAAGATTCTCACCCAGGCGTTAATAATTCTGATTTACCCTATCTATTTGACCGACTCTACCGTACCGAAGAAGCACATTTTGGTACCCAAAGCGGAAGCGGTCTCGGTTTATCTATCTGCAAAATGCTCACAGATTTTATGGGAGGCACCATCAGTGCCGATCATTCACCACTTGGTGGTGTAAAGTTTTCACTACAATTCCCTGTTGCCACAATGGAGGCTCCTTGAGCGATACCCAAATGATACTGATAGTCGAAGATGAAGTAAAAATTGCAACAATGCATGAAAAATACATGCAAGCTGCCGGTTACAATACTCATGTATTGCACCGTGGAGACGTTGTTGAAGCATTTGTAAAGAGTAATACTGTTGACCTCATTATTTTGGATGGGGCACTCCCCGGTAAAGATGGTTTTGATGTCTGCCGGAGTATCAGAGAATTTTCTGAAGTACCCATTATTATTGTTTCGGCACGGGCTGAGGATATCGATCGCCTGATCGGTCTTGAGATTGGGGCAGATGATTATATCTGTAAACCATTTAACATCCGTGAAGTGGTAGCCCGAGTTAAAGTGGTTCTCAAACGTTCACATTCAGTAGAGACTCAAGCTGATCATAAACTCTCTGTCGGACCTATAGCCCTTGATAACCTTCTAAAGAAAGCTTTAGTCAATGAGATTGATCTTGATTTAACTGCTACACAATTTACCATGCTCTATACCTTTATAAAAAACCCTGGGCGAGTTTATTCACGTAAGGAGCTCGTGCAGAGTGCATCAGGGTATGAGTTTGACGGCTATGATTTTGAAGGATATAATCGCACCATTGATACGCATATTAAAAACATCCGGAAAAAACTTGAAGCAGTTCTTGGCTCCAAAAGGATTATCAGCTCCGTATATGGCGCGGGATATCGCTTTGATGCTGATGAGCTTGAGGCGTGTTCGATTACTGGGTAATTTGAATAAAAAAGGAATGTGAGCCAATTATCTTTTTGGCCCACATTCCCTATCCATACATTTATACCCTTACTCCATCAACAAGATGCTCTCCTACTTATCCACCATGCACAGAGAGCATTGAAGAAAGAGGAGGGCTTATTGAGGTATACACTCTCTTTAAAGACTTTGTCTAAATGAGACTATAACAGGAACGTCGAACCCTGAGGCATTCGCTTGACCGACATAATGAAAATTTTTCGCTTCTATGTAATACACGCCGAGCAAAGATATTTGTCCCGCGTCATTCTTTACAACATCCATCGTAATAGGGTATGAAAGTTCTATCTTACTAGACATCCAACTGTTTAAATTAAAATGTATCATCGCATTGCTAAAATCATACTCACCGTCATTCGTTACTGAAATGCCTTTGATGCCGGTATATGTCATGTAGTCGGGATAGTATCTTAAAAAAGTATCAACATCATCACATATGTCTACGCCGGGCAATTCTTCATAGATATTATATAAAACAGGACCATCAATCTCGAAAGTCATCGTTCCGTTGTCTTCAACTACCCGTGTAAAATCAAATACTTCGTCATCTGAACAGGTGAGCGCCTTCGTCGGCACTCCCTCCTCCTCTCGGTTACCATTATAATACTGCATTGAAAAATCTATTTTTAAAACACTGTTCTCATTAGGGAACCCTAAAAAGTCAATGGCGTCAATCTCAATACTGAGTCCGTTCGTGAGGTAAGGCGTAAAAACATTAGTCATCTCTAGTCCTGCGGTATCATTATTAATGGTCCATGCATAAAAATCATTCGTATAGAATGGTGTCTCTCCTTTCCAGAACACATAAGTAGCGGTATCCTGCGAATAGACATCGACCTGAGACGTGGCAATGGTTTGGTCACTAATGTTCGTGATTTCAACTTCAATGAGTTCACCGTTGAGGGTCTGGAATTCATCGGGTGTTATGCGGTACAGTTCAGGAAGAGCGATATTTGGTGAAGAAAATACACCGATGGTTGTTGCCCCAGCTGGACCTGAAGGGGCCATCCATACCCATGAGTCATTGATACCTTCACTGCCCGCTGATTCAATAATGCGCCAATTTGGATCGAGTTCATTCCAATCAGTCCCTGAATGATTATAGACGTACAGTTGATCATTTCCCTTCGTTACCAAGGTATAATCATCAACGGTTATCAATGGTATTTCCTGAGAGATGCCCGGGGGGATTATCGTCGTAACAAGACTGTCCCCGCCATCCGTACTGTAGATATCAATCCCAGTATCCTGAGCGATCGCTAGGGTTAGCCCAGTGCTGGAGATTGCCACAGAGTTTCCATCAACATAAAATTCACCGGCCGTCCAACTATCTGAATTTCCATCATAGTCATAGCGCTGTACCGAACCGCTTTCCAAGGCAACGTACAAAATATTCATAGAATAGGGATTAAACACCAACGCGCGACTCGTGTATGACGACAGGCTGACATTGGCTATTGTTGCTGTTGCAGTCCAATTACCATTTTCCCAATCAAAAATATGGATTCCATCGTCCGCGCTTACAGCCAGTCGCCCTCCCATATACTCATCGTACACGAGCGTCACTGCACCACTCGGTGTCGAATTTCCCAAATTGACATTGTCATATGACAAGTTATCTGGGTCGCTTGTGTTAACGACCATCAACGCAACGTCTGTCGCTATCGCCAGCCGATCACCCGAGGCGGAAAACTGAGAATTAAGCTGATCAATGTCTCCGGAATAATCCACATTTATGCGTCCCCTTTGCGACCATTCATTACCGTCATCGGTATACAGAGTGACGTTAATTTTCGACGCTGTACTGTCAATGGTTGTGATTGCTGATGCGGTATAGCCTTCAAAATAATTATACCCACTAGCCACTGCACTGCCTATTTTACCATTAGTTGTACCATCAATACTGTCAGGAAAATTTACCGTAGATTCGAGCGTGCTATGCCAACCGTCTTCAGTGTCAAAAGTCTCCATGTTGGGTGCCGATAACCACGCCATTGGCAGCGCCCGGCTCGTTCCATCACCCATTTTGACCATTAATTTCAGTTTTGCTGAATTCCACCCTGCCCACATGGATACGCGCAGTGGATAGACCTTACCGGCTTCCAAATACACGTCATTGCCCCAATTAGATTGCTTGTCGGAGTTAGAGCACCCCATACCCGCCAGGTTGTACAGCACCCAATTAACGCCATTATCTTCGTCATCGAACGCATTACCATCTGCATCGCGTATCATCCATGTATCTTTATTGCTGAGCGTCTTCACCGATACAGGGGTGTACTCTTTGACTCTCTTCCTGATCTTGTAGTTGAGCTCGTTGTTTGATTCACAAGCATCCTCATCGACGTTCAGTTTCCAGGAGGACTCCTGCAGGAGTGAAACTTCCTGGCCATCACTTTCAACGATCACGGCTTTGACACCACCCGTGGTTTGTGAGGCAAAATTATAGTAGCCTGTAGCAGGTACCGCCATATACGCGAAACCCTTCACCAGATACGCTTTAGACATCGGGTAGCTGGTCAAGGAAGGGCCGGACACAGACCAGTCGTAGTCCAATCCATTGCTCGTCCCCGGATACAGTAGCAAGTTTTTTACCCCCGGCTCTAATTCAGGATTGCTGTAATTCAACAGAGCCGCGTCATCCGGTTCATCAAGAGTTATTTGCCTGTTATACATTTTACAGATCGTTTTATATTGTACAACACCATAGCCTTTTTTCCCACTACACCACCATTCAGATTCATCATTATTATCAATAACCATTTGTTCTATGCTCTCGGTGAAATCAGCCTTCGACAGTATTGCCGCATTGGCCTTAGGTCGTATCCCGGGGTATTCACTCAATAACGTACTATAATCATCCTGCAAATCTTTGGGAAACATCGTACTCATAAACTCGTCATCAGGCAGCATACTGTAGACAGAAAAGGCCATCGCCGCGACCCTGCTTGATTGTACCGAGGAGTTGGCCAATATGGAGTTTGTCGCGCTTGTTTCCCCAATCCCAATGCTTGATTTAAACAAAGAATTAGCCAAAATCACGTTTGTTGTACTCGTTATCCCAATTACATAGCTTTTATCTGCGTTCTTCATATCAGTATTGGTCCACACCTTGGCTTGATAAATACAATTTGAGGACAATTCACCAGGATAAGTCCAGCTATCGGTCGACACCCAGCCCGACTCTAGAGTAGCCCCCGAACAATTATCAAGGGGCTTCAAGCTGTAATAGTAACTGCCTGCTCCTTCTGTATTAGCCTCAATCGTTGTCTCGGCCAAGACGGCAGGGCTAACCATAAGAGTAACGAGAAAACAATGGACGGCTATCAATCGGTACTTGGCAATAATGCCATGGCCAAACGAATATGCGTTAGCGATTAGGTTATTTTTCATTTTCATTCTCCTAGAATCATTTTGTGACTCTATTATGCAATTCTTCTTATTCTTCAAATATATGGATTAAATGTGAATCGAATTTGAGTGAATAGTGAAGAGAATGTGAAGAATTAAATAAAGCTGTTATTCAATTTCACATTTTCATCTGGTCATCGCTTTGTCTAAATGCGACAAAGAGGAGGGGGGCTGTAACGGTATTTCGAAACAAACTTTACCCCATTTCCAACCAGTGGAAATGATAAAGATAAAAGGGGGACGGAGGTCATTCATTTGCCGGTTACCTCATCTAGCATAGAATAGGACCACCCGCTTGGCGGGTGGCCGTTTACAAAACAGCTCAGTTTGTATGGGTGGACCACAGAGCTGTGCCGCCTTTGTAGATAACCAGATTGCCGTCGCCTTGCATAGCCAGCGTACGGTTTAGGGTGCTGATGGATTCACCGGCATCTAACTGAAATTGGCCGGCAGCGAATCTGTATGACGAAGGAACAGCCGCTTGCTCCTCGATTTGAAAATCTACAACCTAGTCTTCGCTTTGTCTAAATGAGACTATAACAGGAACGTCGAACCCTGATGCATGCGCTTCACCGACATAATGAAAATTTTTCGCTTCTATGTAATACACACCTAACAATGATATTTGTCCCGAGTCATTCTCTACAACATCCATCGAAATAGGGTAAGAAAGCTCGATCGTTCCATAACTCCAGCTTTTTAATTTAAAATGTACCACAGCATTGCTAAAATCATAATCACCGTTATCCTTCACTGTAATACCTTTGATGCCAGTATATTTCATGTAGTCGGAATAGTATTTTAAAAACGAATCAACTTCATCACATACGTCTACGCCTGAGATTTCATCATAGATATTATATAAAAACATACCATCAATCTCGAAAGACATCGTTCCATCGTCTTCAATCACACGTCTAAATTCAAACACTTCGTCATCTGCACAGGTAAGTGCTTTGCTCGGCACTCCCAACTCATCCTTATTACCATTATAATACTGCATTTGAAAATCGAGTTCTAACACACTATTGGTATCAGGGAACCCCAAAAAGTCAACCACGTCAATCTCAATATTCGTTCCGCTCATAAGGTACGACGAAAAGATATTAGTCATCTCTATGCTTGCGGCATCATTATTAATGGTCCATTTATAAAAATCATTCGTATAGAATGGTGTCTCTCCTTTCCAGAATACATAACTACTTGAATCATTCGAATAGATATCGAGCTGAGTCGTGGGGATGGTTTGGTCACTGATGTTAGTGATAGTAACTTCCACAAGTTCACCATTAAGAGTCAGAAGTTCATCGGGTATCAAATAGTACAGTTGAGCAAGTGCGATATTTGTTGTTGGAAATACACCGATAGTTGATCCCCCACCCATACCTGAAGGAGCTATCCATAACCACGAGCCATTGGTACCATCACTATCATCTAATTCAATGGTGCGCCAATTTGGATCCAGCTCATTCCAATCAGTCCCTGAATGAGTGTAGACATACAGCTCATCACTGCCCTGCGCTACCAAGGTAAAATCATCAAGGGTTATCAATGGTGATTCCTCAGTAATACTCGGGGGGATTATCGTCGTGACAAGACTTTCCCCGCCACTGGTAGTGTAGATAGCAATCCCTGTATCCTGAACTATTGCCATGGTTTGCCCAGTATTAGAGATTGCCACCGAGTTTCCAGTAGCATCAAAATTACTGGCCGTCCAACTATTTGAACTATAGTCATAACGCTGTACCCGACCACTGTTTAAGGCAACGTACAAAGTTTCCATAGAATTGGGATTAAACACTAATGCGCCGTTCATGTCTGGCGATAGGCTCACATTGGCTATTGTTGATGTTGCAGTCCACGTACCATTATTCCAATCAAAAAAATGGATTCCATCATCCGCGCCCACGGCCAGACGCCCTCCCATATCCCCATCGTAAATGAGCGATAGTGCACCTGTTGGTACTATATTTCCTAGGGAGACATTGACATATGACAAATTATCTGGGTCGCTTGTATTGACTACCATCAACGATGCATCTGTCACTATCACCAACCGATCACCCCAGTAAGCATATCTCGAATCAGTCGCGGAGGAAAACCGAGAATCAAGCTGATCAATATCTCCAGAGTAAGACACATCAAGGCTTCCCCGTTGCGTCCATCCATTGCTGCTATCAGTATACATACTGATGTTGATTACCGATGCTTCACTGTCAATTGTTGTGATTGCCGCAGGAGCATATCCTCCCCAATAATTATAACCACCGGCCACTGCACTGCCTATTGTAGCATCATTGCTGTCTGGAATACTTGCAGGAGATTCGAGTGCGCCGTGCCAACCGTTTTCGGTGTCAAAATTATCCATGTTCGGAGCTGATAACCACGACATCGGTAGCGCCCGGCTCGTTCCATCGCCCATTTTGACCATTAATTTCAGTTGTGCAGAATTCCAGCCCGCCCACATGGACACGCGCAGTGGATAGACCTTGCCGGCTTCTAAATAAACATCATCGCCCCAATTGGATTGCGCGCCGGAATTGGAACACCCCACACCCGCCAGATTGTACAATACCCAATTAATGCCATTATCATCGTCATCGAACTCCTTACCATTTTTATCTTTTATTATCCACGTTTCTTTATTGACTATTGTATTAACCCCTACGATGCTATACTCTTTGACTCTTTTTTTGATCTTGTAGCTGAGCTCGTTGCTTGATTCGCAAGCCTTTTTATCGACATTCAGTTCCCAGGAGGATTCCTGCAGGAGTGAAACTTCCTGTCCATCACTTTTAACAATCTCGGCTTTGACACCACCCGTGGTTTGTGAGGCAAAATTGTAGTAGCCCGTGACCGGCACTGCCATATATGCGAAACCTTTCACCAAATACGCTTTTGAGAGAGGGTAGCTCGTCAGAGAGGGGCCGGACTGCGACCAGTCGTAGTCAAATTCATTGCTTGTACCTGGGAACAGAAGCAAGTTTTTTACCCCCGGCTCCAATTCGGTATTGTTGTAATTCGACAAAGCTGGTTCATCAGGCTCATCAAGGGTAATTTGTCTGGTGAATAATTTACAGATCGTTTTATATTGTACAACACTCCATCCCCTTCTCCCAACGCACCACCAATCAAAATAATCATCATTTGTAATAACCATTTTATCAGTGCTCTCGTCAAAATCGGCCGTCGATAGTATTGCCGCATTAGCCTTGGGCTCTATTCCAGGATAATTCGCCATCAGAGTATCATAATCATCCTGCAAGTCTTTAGGGAACATCGTACCCATAAACTCGTCATCGGGCAGCATACTGTAAACAGAAAAGGCCATCGCCGAGATCCTGCTTGATTGCCCCGAGGAATAGGTCGAAATAGATGTTGTTGTACTTGTACTATTTGTAGTACTTGTAGTTGTAGTTGAGCTTGTCAAGCTCGTTGTCCCAGCCATATAGCTTGATTGCCCCGTAGAATTAGCAAAAGTGGAGTTTGTCGTACTTGTTGTCCCAATTTCATAGCTTTTATCGGCATTTTTCATGTCATTATTGGTCCACACCGTGGCTTGATAAATACAGTTGGAGGGCAATTCACCAGGATAGGTCCAGCTATCGGTCGATACCCAGCCCGACTCTAGAGTAGCCCCTGAACAATTATTAGTGGGACGCAAACTGTAATAGTAACTGTCCGCTCCTTCGGTATTAGCTTCAATCGTTGTCCCCGCCAAAACAGAAGGGCACACTATGAGGGTAACGAGAATACAATAAACTGTTAATAACCGGTATTTGGCAATTTCACTATAGCCAAAAGAATTTGAGTGAGTGAATGGGTTGTTTTTCATATTTAATCTCCTTGAGTCATTTTTGTGACTCTATTATGCAATTCTTCTTATTCTTCAAATATATGGATAAAATGTGAATCGAATTTGAGCGAATAGTGAAGAGAATGTGAAGAGTGAAGCTAAGCAACTTCAGTGGAAACAAAGGGGTTCTTGGTTCACAACTTGTAAAGAAAGCAAAAAAAGGCTGTCCCAATTATTGTTTTGAGACAGCCTGTTTTTAATAAATGTTAAATGTTAAAAAGCATAAACTGGGGGCATGTACATAGGTGCTTCGGGGGCAACGGTACATTGGGGGACACTTGCAAAATTACTTCCGTTTAGCGTTTCAACGCTCCCATGGATAGGAGTTTGGCTAACGCTAGTTGTTGGGCTCGCACTAGCGGCCTGCACCCCATATCCAATCCCGTATCCAATCATATAGCCAATCGCACCACCAGCAGCGCCATAGGCTGCACCCATTCCAGCCATTTCCAATGATTGTATTGCATCGCCATTAGTCGCCATGCCATAAACAAAAAGACCAACGCCTCCCGAAACGGCACCTGCTGCGACCGCAGTACCGAGCCCTATTGCGAAGAGGCTCGGAGCCATGAATCCTATGGCGCCACCAGTAGCTAAACCGATTGCTACACCGCCTATAAATGCCCACATGTAAGGGTTTTCTACGTCCCAAAAACCTTTCGAAAAGATATTGTTGTTGGGCGAGTTTCCACTGGGGTCATTCAAGTTAATTGGGTCAGAATTGGCGTAGTCATAAGGACTGCTGCCCCCGTTAAAAGTCGGATCCGTCGTAGTAAAACTGTGTAACATAGGCACATAAACCCGAGCACCCATCAAGACAATATCAATCGCGAGGGACTCAGTTTCAACGCCACTGGCACCATCATAACCGTATACCGGTGCTGAGCTCACCACTTCTGGTGCTGCAGTCAACGCTTCGCCGTAAGGACTATAGAGTACTAAATCGGCCTGCTGTGCACCTACTTCGTCGGTAGTTAATAGCGCATGTCCTTGCAGACTGCTGTGCTGCCAGCGCTGTGTTGTTGCATCGGCTGAAAAAGAGACCATCACGCCACCAGGGAGAGCTACTGTTTGGCTCTGTGGAACTCTCAGGTTGTTGAGTACCCACCCATTGCTGCTGTATAGATTGTAGAATTCCGTCACACCATCTTGCTGAATCTCTTTAGCGATGAGGCGATTATCAGCGCTACGGATGTAATCTACGCTTTTACCCGCATTATCACTCGTCGCTACGAGTTGATTTTCCTGGTCATAGCTCAACGACAATGTAGTGCCGTCGCCTTTGGTGAGCGTTGCCATGTTGTAACCACTAGCATCGTAAGTCACCGCAACGTCATTGATATCAGTGTCCGAATTAATAGCCGTTAGACCATCGACATAGTTGTAAGCAAATTCCTTGACTTCTACACCGCTCGGGCTGGTCACTGTTTCTTTGGTCACCGCACCGTCTTTACCCGCCTGAGGATTCAAACTGTTAACGTTATCATAATCAAAATCATAAGCCCATGTATACTCTCCGCCGTTCAGGTCCGGGTGGTCGCCACTTAAGTTTGCATTGATCAAACGTAACGCATTGTCATAAGTGTAAGTGTAGTTCGCCATTGTACCATCAGGCGACTTCAAAATTTCACCCATGATGCGCCCTGAGGGTGCTAACATAAGCATATCTTCTACTTGCTCGTCATTGGCTAAGGTCAGTGTCTGACGCTCAGTACGACCGTATGGTCCTTGTAAGGCCTCCTGTTTGACCCCGTTTCCGTAATTGATGTTCACACTAGCATTAGCATCGTTGTAGTCCGCACTTGCCAGTAATACATCATTGCGAGTCAGCGAGGTAATACGGCCCGCAGCATCGTGGTAACTCACCAATCTACTCGAATAGTTATTCCCATTAGTATCAGTGATCGTCGTGGTACGAGTCGTACTCTGTATGCGATCGTCATATTCTGTGATCACCACCGTGCCCCATTCGTCGATGGTTTCAACCACGCGACCGAGCATGTCTTTGGTAGTGCGCGCAGCAGTGCTGTTATCACTCCCTACAGTAGATCGTTGGGTCACACGAGATTGACTACCAGTCAGGCCGTATTCATACGTCAGTTGCTTAGCAGAAGCATCGTCGGTGGCGGGTACATCGATAGTTACCACACGCCCGCGATCGTCGTACGTCATACAACTGGCGGCTTCGTCATCAACCTTCGTACCTACCTTCTGCCCCGATTCGTTATAAAGAATTGTGACCGTGCGCCCCGCCGTATTCGCCTGTGTCGGGTGTGCTATAGTAACTCCAGCCAAACTCCCTGATTGTGTATACGCTCCGTCGCACTCTGCAGTGCCGCCATCCCAATAACTAAAACTTGATGCCATGCCTGATGGGAGCGTCTGACCGGCAAGACGGCCATAACTATCGCCATACTCTAACGCAGTGGTCAGCTCCAGTTCCATCGGATCTGCAGTCTGAGACTTTGGGGTACCCAATATTGGATCATGATATGCCACTGAGGTACTGAGGGTAGTGGTCTGCTCCATCTCATTCAGCTGCTCGTTGCCTGATGTCTGAGTTTTTAATCCCAAGCCAGGGCTCAAATCGATATCACTTAAGGGTTCCCATGTAGCCGTGCCAGCTCTGCTGAAAGTAGCCAAATTCAAGGTACCCGAAGTATTTTCAGTGCTGCAGTCTATTAATACTGTCACCGGTATAACCTCGCCGGCTGTTGCGTCTATAATATTCACCTTTCTTGAATTATTCCGCACCGCACCACTCGCAATCAAGGTAACGCTTGCCGCAGTATTACCCGACATCAACGCACGAATATGGAGTTTGCCGTCACTTGGTACCGTGAGAACGGTACTGAACACTGCTGACCAGCCATCGGTCGCGCTAAACCCGTCGAGATCAGTCATGTCAAAACTGGTCTTGCTCACACCAATCGCTGCAGGTGCTCCCACGAAACCCGATTGATTCCACGCACGCACCACGAGAGGATCAATCTTCTCATCGTATACTGTAGTGACAAAAGGTACGATATCATCGATAGGTGTGCCGTCAGTATTAAATCTCATCTCGTTTGCAGGACCATAAACGGTCTCAATGCGTCCGTATGCATCAAAGTGTGCAGTACGCTTTAAGCCTCTACCGTCAACTACCGAACTCAAACGGTCTTCATCACCGTCCCACTCGTAGCTGGTCACCATGCCAGTCACAAGATCTGCGTCACTGACAGTACGCCAGCGACTGTCATACGTCACTGTTTTCAAAGGGGTGTCCTGTCCATTAATTTGACGAGTTACTGTAGTTGCTGAGTCGTTATAATCGTATGTGTGACTGAAGCGACTTGCTCCCGATGAGGGTGCCGGCGATTCAATAGCTTCAACCCGTCCGTCAGACAAATAGCTGATAGCATACCGACGATCACTGTCCACACCATCGCTGGCATCAGCGTCAGCTGCTTCTGCAGTACGCAATTCAGCTAACCGACCTGCAAGGTCGTATGCAAAGTCCACAACTTTACCACCAGTTTGTTCAACGCGAGCAAGCTGTGCATCCTTGTAAAACAGCGTAGTCGTGCGTCCGTCAAGATTGATAAAGCGAGATAATTTCCCTGATGGAGGGTAACTATCAAAACCGGTTCGTGAATAATTCCCCGGGTACATGTAATAGAACAAAGCACGGCGATTGCTGACTGGGTCGGTGATTCCGATAATCCGGTTAGCACTCCAGCTCAGTTCCCATTGTGTCTCACTGCCCTGCCCTGCAACCGATTTCGATTGAAGATTCCCGTAGCTATTAAACACCGACACGTCACCACTCATAGTGGTGTAAATAATTTCGCCGTCGTCGTTTACTGTCAGGCTCCCCGCCAGTCCAGCCGAGAGGTCATCCTGACCAGTCGCTTGCCAAAGAGCATCGGTTTCTGACTGTACGAAAGTCAGCGCGCCACCCGACAGAGTACTCAAGGTAATCGCGTCTAGGTTATCACTATAAGTGGCTTGTACATAGCCAAGGTCGGATAAACCTGCTAATGACCAGCCCTCAGAAATATTTGTAGTCGTATGCTTCGCCGAAGAGTACGACAGCGATAGACGGAGTTGACCGGCTACAGTGGGTACACCGATTGTACCGGCGGCAGTAGTCAGTTCCCCGGAAGCCAGACCAACACTCATCGGCCCGAAGGCATCGACTGCCTGCACATTCCTGCGCCGGGTATCTACGGTAAAGGAAGCCCAGTCGTTACTCGTGCCTTGAGACTGATCAATCACCTTCCAATAGTAAGAGCCACCTTGCTCTAACAGGCTCGATGGAATCTGCCAGCTACGTGACGTAGTCGCTCCTGATTCGAACATATTAACCGATTCGCCAGCCTCTGTTGGCGCCGAGGCCACAATGTAATTTAATGTGGGACCAGTCAAAGAAGTGGGAGCATTTAACCGAGGGCTGAGAGTGGTTACCACCTGGCCATCTTCGGCATCGATATCAGCCGTGAGTGAAAGTGCCGTGGCTTGTGCACCAACGCTGACATCATCTAAAGGTAGTAGACTGGTTGCGGCCATCCAGTCAACGTATTCTTCTTCTGCAATGGTATTGGCAACATTGTCAGG
>JAOPTX010000083.1:0-1431 GCA_051532055.1 Fibrobacterales bacterium
TAATAGGTAGGGATTGGGTAGTTATTCTTAGGAATTAACATCGCAATATTTTCACAATGATGCTTTTGTTATTTACCATCATAACTAGTGTTTCATAACGATTTACTTTTGTAAATAAATCTTAGTTGTATTTTCTAATGAAATTTTTATGATTCGAAAAATTATATATCTAATACTAGCTATTCCTCTAGCTATAATAATAGGGTATTATTTTGTAAATGGCCCAGATATAGTTGAGGCCAACTATAATCAATTGATTAAGCCACCACCGTATGTTTATTCAGATTCAGCTAGAAAACTTAGCGATAGGTTGTTTATTGCAGACTTACATAATGATCATTTTATGTTTAATAGAAGTATTCTTGATGAATCAGATATCGGTCATACGGATGTACCAAGATTGCTAGAAGGTAAAGTGTCATTACAAACATTTTCAGCAGCAACTATGTTGTTGTCGTCATGGATGAGTGATCCTTATTCTGATTCTGATGGCTTTGACTTATTTATTCCTTTGTCAATATCTCAGTTTTATCCACCAAATGCATGGTTTAGCCCATTGAATAGGGCATTGCATATACGTAATCGATTATACAAAGCTTCGAGAGAATCAAATGGAGTGTTGCGGGTCATTGATTCTAAGAGTGATTTGCAAAAGTTTGTGAACCAAAATCATAGTGGTGTTATTTCTGGTATTTTATCGATTGAAGGTTTACATGTGTTAGAAGGTAAAATTGAGAATGTTAAATATTTGTATGATATTGGTTATAGAATGTTTGGTATTGCTCATTTTCATGATAATTTAATAGGGGGATCTTGTAGTGGCAAACATCAAAATGGTTTAACAGCATTGGGATTCGAAGTTGTTAAAGAGATGGATGAGAGAGGTATTATAATAGATTTGGCTCATGCGTCAAGAAAGGTGTATTCGGATGTATTGAAAGTAACAAGAAATCCTGTAGTTGTATCACACACAGGTGTACAAGGTATCAATCCCATTGAAAGGAATATGACAGACAACGAAATCAAATTAGTGGCAAGGACAAATGGTGTAATTGGGGTTGGCTTTTGGGATGCGGCTATTAAGGACGCATCAGTTGTTGGTATTGTTAATACTATTGATTATATTAAAAATTTGGTTGGTGTAGATTTTGTTGGATTGGGGTCAGATTATGATGGAAGCATAAGGGCACCATTTGATGCCAGAGGTATACCGATGATTGTAGATGAATTAATACGTCGAAATTATTCGGAAGATGAAATTTACAAAATCATGGGTGGTAATATATTGAGAGTATATTTAGAGGTTCTTAAATAGTATCGAAAAAATTAAGGTCAGTGAAATCCCTACCTACTAACTACAACAGCCGAAGCACGCAAGCTTTTTTCTTTGCACTGAAGTGCAAAAAGCCTGCGTACATTCGCCAAGCGTTG
>JAOPTX010000084.1:0-18587 GCA_051532055.1 Fibrobacterales bacterium
GACATATCCATAGCAATCCCCACTGAAGAACCACTCTTCTGCCTTTCTGCAATAAAGAAATCAAGAGTAACTATTTCACCTTCTTTAACTCCCTGAGCATCAAGCACCTCACCCAAAGTAAATTCATCATTTATTGAGGTATGGGGCCCGCCCATGTCTATGACTAGCCGACCATTTACATATACGAACACATCATCATCACCCGAAAAACTAAACACTCGAGAACCTAATCCATCATACACAAACTCATTAGACATGTGTGCTGCAAAATAGTAATTTAGCCCATCATCCCCTTCCTGAGCACTTTCATCATCCAATGGAAAAAAACTATTATCAAAATGACTATAAATTCCATCCCCCATATGAACAAACTGAATGGTTGTTTCAACTTTAGGAAACTCCGCTTCAGTCCACCACTCTTCAATGTGTTTGTTATTCCAAAAGTTTTTCTTAAATACAGGCAAACCATTTGCGCCCAGTGCATCTTCAACCATACCTTGCCTAAGTTGGTCAGCACCATTTCCACCACCAAAATCAGAACCAGCATCATGGTCATACACTGTTAAGTTAAAATTGACAAAATGACTTGCATATACTGGTTTGCCCCTACAGACTCCAGCCTGCTCCATAAACCCTACATACTTTTCAAAAGAACTCTCTTCAATGAAATCACCAGAACTCACCCCGGTAGAAACATCTTCAGGTGTCGAACTTATCGTATCTTCACCACCCTCATCACTTGACTCACTCCCTTCATCCTGTTCATCAGATGATGACAATCCCCCAGAAGGAGGACTTTCTGCTCCATGGCCTGAAGATTGATTATTTGTATTACTCAGTTCTTCACTTGATTCCGCAATACTTGATGAACTAATCTCAGATGACTCATCTTCTGAGCTCGTAAGAAAACAAGAACTTATCCCAAACGGTACAATAAACAGAACTGCAATTGTTACACATAGATTTTTCATAAATACCCTCAAAAGTGATAAAGATAGAAACCACACTCTATTCCAATATGATTTCCAATTGAATTTTACATGAAAAAACAAAAAAGGCCTCACAGTAGTGAGGCCTTTAAAAATAAATTTTAACTATTTAAGAAGGTTAAGCAGTCTTCAACTTATCAAGTGCTGCTTTAATATCTGCCATTTCTGCATCACTCAAAGCACCTTTTTGACGCTGAATGTGACTCGCAATGTATTTATAGTTTACAATGCCAAGGCCTTTAACTGGTCTACGTACTTTAACATATGCCGCAGAAAAGCAAAGAATTGGCCGTATGTATGGACTGTTCTCAAGAACGCCTTCAAGGTGCTCTTTAAGAGTATAGAGATGTGTCCAAATATCTTTTGTGAAATCAAATGGAGGTTTATCATTGTTCAACTTGAGGCGGTTGCCATCATTTGAAACTGAACCATTGTGATCTTTAATTTCTGCAACAAAAAGACCATTTGGACCAACAATGGTATATTCAATCTTTTCACCTTCCAATAACAAGTTTCTGTAAACAGTAAACTCTTCTGGAAGCTTAGTGAACTCATCCTTAACATCTGATTCAGTTGCAGGAGGAACATATGCTGCTTTTTTTCTCTGTTTTTTATCTTGGGGACGAATAATTTTGGCTGCCACTATTATAGCAAAAGCAATGAGACCATAGTTGAGAATCGACATAGTCTGGTCATCCCATCCAAAAGCACCTTTCAGTACTAAGGTAAGGATAAACGCTAAAGCTAAAAGTACAACCAGAACAATTGTCTGTTTTGATTGTGATTTTTTCATATAAAACGCCCGAATTTATTTTAAGGTAAAACTAATAAATTTGTCCTTGATTAGGACCAATTCTCTTTAAAATATATAAAATTGAACAAATTTGCTTACCGTTGAAATCGGCAAATTCTAATCAATTTACCCAAAAACAGCCCGTGCTTACCTGACTGCAACGCTTCCAATTATATCTCTCAAATGCTTTTCAGGAATAACCGTTCTATTGGCGCGCACCATTGGACATAGAAAAGTCCCATTAATCACCGCTGTTTCATCAATAGGAACCTGAACCGCAACAAATGCATCAGGGTAACAAATAATTGTCTTCACAAAGTAATCAATCCCTGTTACTTCATTTATCATTGACTTGAGCGCAGAAGTCTGACTCCATAAACGACTCACCTCTCGTTTATCTGTTTTTTCTCCATCATAATAAAGATCTTGTTCATTATTTGAGACAGCTCCCGTATGCCCACTCACCCCGACCACTGAAATCCCATTGGCTGATACAATTAAAAAATCAAAGGGAACCCCATTTACCTCACACTCCCTAAAGAGCATATAACTATCAGAAAGCGTTTTAAGAAGTCCATAGACCTTCTCTATGGCGTTTCCTCGATCAGTGTTACTCGACACACTCTTCTGAGTTTGAACAACCCGCTTTGAGGTTTCTCGCTTTATACCTGCGGAGCCCTTCTTTTTTTGAGCAAGGCGTGCACTTTTATTTTGCTGAATCATAAAAAGCACCACTATCAATACAGTGATGGTGAATGAGACAATCAATACAATAACCATCTATTTTGAACCTTTAGATGACCCATAAAAATAGTCGTTTTGACGAGTCGCCCCAAGCACCGCTCTCCAGAGAGAACCCGCCTGATTCACCTTTTTACGATCCATAGTCGCCAAATGAATAGGTACATGTGTAAAGCTATCTGCCCAATGTCCAATCACCATATTTGTTTTGCCCGCCATAGCAGCATGAACAGCGTTTTTAGCCAGAAGAAAACAGAAGATCGCATCAGTCCCCTGAGCTGACACGCTCCGTATTAAATAACTAGGATCAAAGTACTTAACCGAACACTCCACATCGATAGCTTTAAAATGAACTCGTACCTCGTCCCGTATTAATTCACCAATATCTTGTTTGAGTACGTTACCCGACGCATCTTTCACTTCACTTTGATCTTCAAAAAGCTCTTGACCCGCACCTTCGGCAACAACAATAACCACATGGGTTTTACCCCGTTCAAAACGGCGTTCCAACGCTTTTAACAATCCGTTCTCACCCTTGAGGGTAAAATCCATTTCTGGAACTAAACAAAAATTTACGACTGAATTTGCAAGACTCGCATAGGCCGCAATAAATCCAGAATCACGCCCCATAAGCTTTATGAGGCCCACACCATTAAAGGCCCCTTTAGCCTCCATATGTGCAGAAGTAACCACCTCATGAGTAGAGTAAACTGCCGTTTCAAAACCAAAGGTACGATCAATAAAACTTAAATCATTATCTATAGTTTTAGGAATCCCTACAACACTAATAGAAAGACTTCGACGAGTTACCTCTTGGGCAATATATTCTGCACCACGAAGCGTACCATCACCCCCAACACAAAAAAGCATATTGATATTCATTCGCTGAAGCGTATCAACCATCTGCTCAGTTGATTGACTCCCTCGTGATGAACCAAGAATGGTCCCTCCCTCTTCATGAATGGTGTCAACAATATCCGGACTCAAATTAATAGGGGTATGCCCATATGTAGGATTAAGACCTTGATAGCCATAAGGGATACCAATGATATTTTCAACACCATAGTCAAACCAGAGCACCTGAACCAATCCTTTAATAACATCATTGATCCCTGGGCACAATCCACCACAAGTAACAATTGCCGCCTTGGACCATTTAGGATTGTGAAATATTTTTTCACGAGGCCCTGCCTGTTCAAACCCCGGAAGCTCTTCACCTTGCTCAACCAGTTGCTTGATATCGGAGACTGATGTCGCAAAAGAGACGCGCTCATCTGGTTCAATAAACTGCTGATGAGACAATGGAGAATCGATCCCCCCCTCTCCTAATTTCTGAATAGTAAAATCAAATGAACTCGGTTCCTGAATGACGCGAGAATAGTCCATAGTTGTTCCTCAATGAGGTAATCGGGTTGCAATACCCCTATAATAGCATTATTTCAGCTATTTGCCATAAATGAGAGTCCACTAGGGCACTTATTACTCTATAAACCCCCTACATAATGACATCTAGTCAAATAATACCCTACCATTTTATCATTACAATTTGTTATACTCTTTATAGTCTTTAACTATAGAATGTATGACTGTGTATTTCAAATTCCCCCCAATACTCCTAGCAATTACGTTATTGGGAAGCAACGTTTACACCCAGTCATCCACAACACCTATCCCAAAAGTCATTACTATTGCTATTGATGAATACCCACCCTATACATCACAGACTCTCACCGGCTATGGCATCGATTGTCAGATTGTTTCTGAAGTCTTTAAAAAAATAGGCGTAACTGTTGAGTATGAATTTCTCCCTTCCGCCCGCGCTCTCATGCTCACAAAACGTGGCCATAAAGATGCGACAGTCCCCTGGGCAATGCGTCAAGAGCGCCTCAAGGATTACTACTATAGCGCCCCCATTCGAGAGGCCGATATTGAACATTTCTTTTATATTGATAGCAACTTTGTATGGAACACAGCTCAACAAGATTACTCATTATTAAATGGGAAAAATATTGGAGCAATAATTGGGTATAATTATGGAGAAAAATTTGAAAAAGCTTCGCTTTCTAAGATTATTGAAGTAGACCGCATTGCTGGCCTCAACCAAAATTTTAAAAAACTCCTCGCCGGCCATCTCGACCTCGTCATCTCCCAAAAACGTATTGGAGATTACACGTTACATCAATTCTTCACCCCTGAACAACAAAAAAACATCCGCTCTACACCTCAAAACAGCGACCCTATTGAATATGACTATCTACTCTTTTCAAAAGTAAAAGAATACAATCGTCCACTCAGAGACAAATTTGATACTCAATTAAAAATATTCATGAAAAGTGATCACTATAAAACGCTTTTGAATGGAAAAACAAGCACCAAAAAATGATTACTTTTATTTACTAATCAAACTCTTATTATTGCCACACAGGTTCTACATATTTATTACATATAATACTAGAGTAATCAATCGCGCGATATCCGTATGAACAAAAGCAGCATAGCCTCACTGGCATCTCTTAAAACGGGAACCTCTTTTGAGTCTGAGACTCTCACATTTTACACCGACCACACACACGCTTACCAACTGAGCCATATTGATGAACTCAGAGAGAAAGGTGCTTTTAATGACACCCTTCTCTTTATCGGTTCAATTAAACGTGATCAAACACTGGCTCTTCGTGAAATAGAAGAAATCATCAATACCCAAACAAAGAGCACCTACCCTGTTATAGAACAATTTAGAGAAACTCCCTCTTACAGAGCTGGAGTAAGAGGCGCTGACAATGCATTAGCCCTTATCAACACTGCTGATGATACCGAAAGTAGTATGTTTGTAGATGACATCATACAATTCGAGTCTGACTATGCAAGTGCTTTTGATGAATACACTTTCTATCAACGTCGTATGAAAAGTAAAATATCTGATGAAGAACTTGAAGATAGGCACACTGAGTGCAAGCAAATACTCCATGATCTAGAGGCGGCAAAACTATCTCTTATTGAACATATTGAAGCTGTTGTAAATCCTTACAACATCAAAGATGCTGTTCAATATGCTTCAATTATTCGTTCACTCTATCGTATACTAACCAGTAATTTGACCCTGGTGCATAGCGACCAGTTCGATGAAGTTCAAACCACCCAAGAACACTCATAATACAACAACGCTACTCACCTGCAATAAGGTTTATATCCTTCACTTCAATGTGATTACTAGTATACCCTTTTTCTGCAACGGCGATCATTGATTTCCCCACCCTAACAGTATCCGTTACCTTTGAAGGGAAATGCTTAAGGAGCGGATAGAGCCACGAAAAAAGCATATAAGGAACTGCATAGAGGCGCGTCTTTGATCTTACCCCTTTTAGAGGTTGAATATATCCAGGCCTAAACATAAAAGCCCTTTCTCCAAACATCTCAAGAAGTTTATTTTCAGTCTTTCCTTTTACCCGCGCCCACATCATCGTCCCCTTTTCGGTCGAATCACACCCCGCCCCCGAAACATAAGCAAAAGTCATTGAGTCATTTTGAGCCTGTAGCATTTCTGCAAATCCAATACAGAGGTCATAGGTTACACCATGAAATTCTCCTTCACTCTTACCTGCCGCAGATGACCCCAAACAGAAAAAACAACTCGTATAACCATTTAATGCTTCACTATGCAGTGAAAGCTCCCGGAAATCATTAACTAATAATTCATTCAATTTAGGGTGCTCTATTGCAACAGAAGAACGCCCTACCACTAAAACAGACTCAACACTGTCTGACTCAAGACATTCCAATAGGACGCCGCCCCCCACCATGCCAGTAGCACCTGTGATAATAGCTCGTATCATTATGAACTCCTCATTTCTATGTTTGATAAATATACTATCTTTAATATATGATTTTACTAGAACCCATAGAAGACTATACAATCCCTTTTGATGAATGGCACCAGAAGTATCTTTTTTTAGATACCAACACCATCCCCCCTCACCACCGAGACCTCATCAAACCTCTCTCAAAAAGCTATGGAACAAATGCACTCAAAGACCTTAGAGCCTTTGGAGTATTCAAGGAAACTCCACTGAATAAACTATTTTCCTTCAGCATCTCTAAGTCAACACAAGACGCATCAGCAAAAGCAATCGGCAAATGGTTATTTAAAAGAGGCATTCCATTTAACTTGACAGTCCACGTTATTTGGGAATCCGGCGAATCTGCCTTGGTCCCTTGGAAAGTTCTCGCCCATTACCACAATTTATTCTTCACTCAAAAAGAGGCCGTATTTTGTATTGCAGAGTCTATAGAATGGGGTACTATTAAATACTCACACCCTATAATTGAGTGCGCCCATAACACTCGTTATTCTTTGGATAAATAGAGCACATCTTGATTCATCTACTTTGCAGATAAAAAGCGATAGTTTTTTCCGGGAACAAGTACGGTATCAGAATCTGATTCTGTAACTTGAACCATCACAGAATCAATTACTTGGACAAAGAGCGTATCAATAATGGTCAAAATAACCGTAGTACCGTTTTCGGTTTTTACTTCGACATTTCCTTGATACATAATTAAATCTATATTGAGAGCTGGTATTTTTAAGATACCCTCGGAGTCAAATGCTGTTAGGCTATCAAGTTGAGTACTCTGATTCTCACAAACAGCAAGGGTTGAATCTGCTTTACACTCTTCTCGTACAGAAAAAAATTCAACATTATGAACGAGTGAATCGAGTATAAGATGTAAACTATCAAGGTTAAATCCTTTGCCACACATCTGATCTCTATAATAGAACGAAGAATCTCTATAAAAATGAATGGTCCCCCAAGTGCTCCCTTCTTTAATCATACAGTTCGATTCTGAAGTAGGGCATTGTTCTACAGATCCACTCTCTTCCTTTGAAAAAATATTGAGCGAATCTTCATTAAATACGTGCATACTATCAATTGCACTGAGACAACCATCATTCCCAAGGCTCCGACTCATCTCAACGCAAAAAGTGAAATTATCCGATGCATATTGACAAGCCCGATTATCGTCATCACTATTTGAACAATAAGTGAGAAGCAGGGACAAACAAATAAGAAGTAGTGATTTCACGAAAACAAACCTTTTAAGTACCTACCAACCCTTTCTCAAGAGTCAATAAAACATTCTTGATGGGAAATATAAAAAAACCGACCCCTAATGAGAGAATCGGTTACGTACTCGGAAATTTTTATATCAACGAAGTGTAATGACACGGCGATTAACTCGCCATGCGCTTCTCTTGAACCAAGGTTAAAAAAGCGGGTAACAAAGCCAGCGCCTCTGTAGAGTCACTCACTTTGCTTAACAGACTCCCTACATCAAACCACTCATTAATAAGTACTTTACGTTGTTGTACAATATACTCTTCTATAATTTCTGCGGTAAACTCAGGGTGGAATTGTACCCCCCAGACTGATGCAGCGTATCTCACCACTTGATTTTGTTCAAAAGTACTTGATGCGAGTGAGACAGCGTGAGGCGGTAGTCGGGTTACCGATTGACGATGAGAGGAATGCCCGGTAAAACTACTGGTGAACCCTCCAAAAAGTGGATCTTGTGCAGTATGTGCCACATTGACATCAATCTCGATGGTTCCAATTTCAATCCCACGAGCATGCTCACTTACAGCACCTCCCAGTGCTCTCGCAATTAGTTGATGCCCCAACCCAATACCCAAGATGGAAACTTCTAGCTCAACCGCCTGCCTTATCCATTCTTCAAGATCGAGATGCCAGGGAAGATTGTCAGATACCTTATTATGAGAACCAGAAATAATAACCCGATCACAAAATTCTGGTGCGGGGAGCTCATCGCCCCCTTCTATATCTACAACAGTTACTTCAGCACAATCACCAAGCGCCTGCTGAATCCAGTGGTCAAAGTCACCAAGGGCCTTTTGAGTCTTTAAAAATGTTGATCCTGCTTTGATGATATAATTTTGACCCATAACGAAACCCTTATTACTGAATTGCCTCTCTACCCAAAGTATTCTAAATGTAAACCTTTGTAAACCCACTTATGAATTAACTACAATTTAATTATCAAACCAGAATAGAACCCAGTTCGCTTACCTAGGGTAACCATGTTATTAAGTCATCTACTTTTCTATCTTTTGATACAACATTACAATTAACGGTTTACACACCCCTTTATCTATCTCAACTGTAAACCTGAGGAGTTTCCATGCATACTTTAGTACGCTTAACGTATACCCTTATATTATTTTTATGTATTGGCTGTTTTGATTTTGGAGTACAAGAAAAATCAACGAGTGCAGGTCTTCTGTCATCAGATTCTGGTACATCATTTACTGAAAGCAGCAGCGACTCATCACCAGAGAGTTCTGAATTGGTAACAAATTCAAATCTTGAGAGTAGTGAGTCAGAGTATTCCCTTGATAGCCCTAGCATCTCGAGCTCATCAACTTCTCACCCTGAATCACCTGAAGCCAGTATTTTAGAGTGCTCAGATGGCATTGATAATGATAACGACGGATTAATCGATTGTCTCGACACTCGTTGTTTTAACCATATTTTCTGTTTTGAAAGAGGAACTTCTCTATGCAACAATGGAATTGATGACGACTATGATGAGCTTGTTGATTGTGATGAACCTGCTTGCATTGAAACCCAAAAGTGCAAAGCCGCCTCACTACCCGAGAGTTCATCCAGTGAGTCAAACCAAGGTTCATCTGATGATATATCTTCTTCCATACAGCTCATAGACATCTTTGGAGAAAACAGTGCTGAACTCTGTGACGACAGCAAAGACAATGACAATGATGGAAATACCGATTGCGCCGATTCTGAATGTCATACATATGATTTTTGTAGTGAAAATAGCCTATATACCTGCACTGATGGTATTGATAATGACAGGGATGATACTGCTGATTGTGACGATCAAGATTGTTGGTCCATACCTGGTGCCAATTGCGGTGAATTGACTCAAGCCATGTGTGATGATGGCATTGATAATGATAACGATGGTCATCCAGATTGTCTTGATCCAGATTGCCTTGTTTTTGAAATATGTGCCTGGATAACAGGAGATGGTGAAGGGCAAGGAGATGGGTGCGGATGTATTGGCAATAGCGACGGTAGTGGTGGCGGAGCCGGCATAAGGGCCAGCTGTGAAGGAAAAACTCTGGTACTGAACAAATTTGAAAACTTCACCATGACTGTGTATGATCATAATAAAGGCACCGATTTTGGTAACGGAAATGGTGCTGACATGCTGAGACAAGGTATGGTCGGCGATAAACTTATTGATGGAAGGCCAACCTATAAAAAGGACCTATGGAACAACAAAAACATAGCTCAATGGTGGAGCGAAGATTATGCAAATTCATCGACTATAGTAAAAATCCCATTTGCAAAAGCAGGGGAAGCAACTTATAGCTATAATGATACCGATTTTTTCCCTCTAGATGTAGGAGATGCTCAAGAGCAAGACCCTGACATAAACTACTATTTTACCGGGCATATGCAGTGGGAGTTTATCTACGACGGACAAAAAGGCCAATTTTTTAGTATTTCTACAAATGATGATGGCTTTGTCTACCTCAATGGTAACCTTGTACTCGATATTGGAGGAGTACATACCCCTATTGAAGACAACTTTATACTTGATGAGGAACTTGATAAACTTGGTATTGCTGAAGGGGAAACCATTACCATCGATATATTTTTTGCAGAACGTCAAAAAATGGGATCAGAATTACGCATACAATTTAGCATGCCCTGTATTTTTAAAGACTTATAATTACAATGTTACCCCTTCTCAAATCCTCTATGTAACTTTGTACTGGATGCCCTTCTCGATAATTTTGGTATTGCTGAAGGGGAACAGTTTACCTTGGGCTTTTTTATTGTCGAGGGTCAAAAAACGGGTCCTGAAGCAATCATTGAAATTACTATACCCTGTTTAGTTATTGACTAATTCCACACTAACTACCCCCAAAAGCAGTGGTGGCTATCATCTATCACTGTATTAAAAAATGCATCAGCTGTTGGCACTTCGGGCCTAGGCTCATAAGCATGCCACTTTTCATCTCTCATTTTCCAGAATATTTTCCACTGCTTTGTTGTTTGAATATAAGTCCCTTTTGCAACAGGGATATCAGTTTTCAGCATGGGTGTTTTAAAGAAGGGACGATTTTCGTACACCACTAGGGAGCGCCCTTCAGTCCGTACTTCAATATCTAAATCTTTTCGCACCTCTGGTGGGGGACGTATCGCAGCTAAGAAGAGAAGTTTTGCATCCTCAATATTCTGTTGTTGTTCGAGAGAAAATTCCATCGTGTACCATAAGATATTTTACAGAAGCCTACTCTTAAAGTAATCACATTTTCAAACGTTCGGTACAATTTTTAAAGTATAATTCGGTAATGATGACCTGTTCTCTATTAAACAGTAGGAAACCAAAAAAGAGCACCATTCCCCGGTGCTCTTTTTTTAAAATATGAGTTGGCACAATACCAATGCTCTCCCCATACACTCTTACTCTACTCTACTACTCTTTTGGAAAACATTCATCAGGCTCATACCCTTTCTGCCCCCATGTTAGAGCGAGAACCATATAGCCATTTATAAACTTAACATTGTTTCCATTAAATGTTGATCTGTTTTCTGCAAATGACCACGAGGCTGTCTTCCATCGCCCTCCATCAAATCCATTGAGGTCATCAGTCCATTCATGTGAAAAATCAGACCCTTCATCACCAGCTCCTGGAGTCCATTTTGAATATTTTATCCAATCATAAATCGCTGCCGCTGGTAGTGCATCAGTTTTAAAATGACCAGCCCATTCATGGAGTTGCTCAGTATTTGCTACTGGCCAATGATTAAAATGGAGCGACATTTCTGTATTATTAAAATGATGCATTTGAGAACCATCATCTTTAGTATCGCGACGAACCTCTTCACCATCTACAGACCACGCTATATAGTCAGAAGTCCATTCAATAGCATATACATGAAATCCCTCTACAGGTGCAGGGTACAATTCATGATGTTCTTCAGCATGATCAAGTGGGGAAAAACCGGTAAGAAGATTTGACTGAAATGACCCAGGGCGACTCCCCAAAAATTCCACATCAACTTCATGCCAAAATTCCTCTGATTTTTCTGAGCCTTGCTTATAGAGGAACATTGATGATACTGTTCCAGGTATTCCTGGAGCCATCACTCTCACTTCAAACTTCCCTGAATTAAACTTTTGATGACTGAAGAGTTCACCACCCCAAATATTATAATCTCCCATATTTGGATCATCATTAACATCCTCGTATGGAGTGAGGCCTTTCATTTGACAAATATCAATGACTCTTTCAGAACTACTTGGTTCTTGTGATGAAGAGCTCTCGAAAACAGCTGAAGAACTGACCTCAGAAGATGAACTTATTATTTTTTCTGATGAAGACTGAATAATCTCAATTGGTGTCGATGACGATGAAGATTCAACGGGGGTTTCTCGTGAATACGGTGGACTCACTAATGAGGAAGATGAAGAGCTCTGCTCTAGAGAACTTTCATCAACAATACTCTCTTGAATACTCGAAATTAAAGATACTCCTTCAGCTGAAGACTCCTCGACCTCGGCAGTACCAGTAGCTGAATCTCCCAAACATCCAGCAATACCTATTAACAGTATTACCCCTGTAATAAATGTCGTTATGGTTTTGAATAGTTTGTACATGAGTTTAAATGTGTGTTGTACTAAAATTACAATCATTATTATTCCTTAAGTTAATACCCTCTAAAGAGCTTACGCCTTTGGAAACAAGTGTTTTTATATATCTCAAACATTACCTGATACCCCCACCAAGTAACTTCTTAGAAACTATATTATTTTATTCGGGATTGCATAATTTTTACATTCAATACTGTTTAAAAAAAACTTATAGCACTGATTTTAGAAATTTGGATTATCCCCTCCCCTCGTTCCCATCTTTTGTACATTAGTTCTATGGAAGTTGAAAACACAAATATGATACAGAAAGACGAAAGAGTAACTCTTTTTACCGGTCCTCAAAAAGAGGCCTTTGAGCTCTCCCTACTTCTCGCCTCACAAGATATTCAACACTGGATAGAAAGCCTTCCTGATTTAACCTATGCAATACAAGTCGAGCCCCCCCTTATCCCAAAATGCAAAGAAGTCGTCCAACTGTATATTGCAGAAAACCATGACTTTTTCGCACTCCCCAAAGAGGTATATCCACTCGTCTACAAACCCCAAACCCTACTCCTCTTACTTATTCCTACGATATTTTTTATTTTGGAAACATTTGGGGGCCAGCTCGATCTATTGCACAAACTAGGAAATGCCCACTCTCAAAAAATCATTCATGATGGTGAATGGTGGCGAACCTTTACTGCACTCACTCTCCACTCTGGGCCCGGACATTACCTCAGTAACATGGTCAGTGGGTTTCTCATTTTTAATCTTATTGCTGTCCGCACCCATATTGGTTTCTGGCTTTTTGGGATCCTCTGTTCTTCAGCTTTTGCAAATTTTCTCGTAGCACTTTCATGGAGTGAGGTAGCTCATCGTTCAATCGGTTTTTCTACTGCGGTCTTCGGCGGTCTTGGCCTTCTTGCAATCATGGAAATGCGTCATTCAAAACGTGCAGGCGGCCTAGAGATGCGTAATTTTGCACCATTTCTTGCCGCTATATGCCTCGTTGTCTTTATGGGTATCGGTGAAAAAAGTGATATTCTCGCTCACTTTTATGGTTTTCTCTGTGGTGCTCTCTATGGAGTATTGATCCCCATAACTCAGAAAAAGGAATATTGGGGTCAACTCTTTTTAGTTGTTTTAGGATACTTGCTTGTTCTACTCAGCTGGTCATTCGCAACAAACTTTTTTGTTTTCTAGGAAGAGTTCATCTATTAACCTAGTTTACCTACATGAGGGTATTTGTTTTAGAATCTAATAGGAAGCTGCTACTTCACATTCGCAATGTTTTAGCTTCAGCGGGATTTCACCCTGTGACATCAAGTGACTTCGCAGAGCTTATTGAGGCTCTTCAGTTAGAGCACTATAGCGCTATTATTATTGATTGCACCCTCTTTCCACAAGAGACTCTCGACTTTATTCACACTATCAGAGATATTGAACAAAACTACGCACTAAAAATATTCATCCTTTCGCCAAAACCATCCAAAGAATATGCACTCAATCTCATAAAAGCTGGTGTCGATGGTTTTATCATTAAACCTATCATTGATGACCAATTTGAATTACAATTTCTTGCGCTTATGAATGAGTATTCCCATGAAAATAGACGGAGATATGTTCGAGTCACTCCCAGGAAACAAAAAAAGGCATTGGCCAAAATTGTAAGTCCCTACACAGGTAATCTCATTGAATCTCGTATCTTTAATATCTCTATTGGAGGTATGGCAGTACACATTGACGCTATTAATACAGAAACTGAATCATTGTTTCAGGTAAATGATGTTATACGAAATGTGAAGATGTACTTGGATACAACCCTTGTTATCAGTACGATTCAGGTAATTGGCTTAGCTGATGGACGGCTCGGCGTACTCTTTATAGACCTTGAGGAAAGTGCTAAAACTATCTTATGCAATTATATAATGGAAACAATTGAACTCAGTGAGTAGTCCTTCTTTAAAAGTAGAGCACTCTCTAATAATTAGCGCAACCGTAAAATATTATCTTTAGCCACTCCCGCCCACCAACTTGAAGGGTTTGCTTTTATAAAGCGCGTGAAGTAATCAATTGCAATTTTAAAATCTTTCGTTTTAGAATGAAGAAAACCTAAATTATACTCAACAGTTGGTTCACTCGGAAGGCGTTCTGATAATTGTAAAAATAGATCTCGTGCTGCAATCCATGCATCTTCTGTACAAAAAGCAATTGCTCTCTCGTATAGTACATCAGGATCACAATCATCACCTTGTTCGCGAACCTGTTGATCTAATAACTTAATTTTTTCTATATAATCTTTAGATGACATAGGCGGGGTAACATATTTTGCTGGTATAAGTATATGCTGTTTATTGGGCCCAATTTCATGTTCAAACCAAAACCGAACCTCTTTGGTCATTACTTTATATCCTTTATACTCTTTGGTCATCCAAATGATATACTCTTTAGTGAATTTAGCTCTAAAATCCATTGTTGATTTTATACCCTCATTACCTTTTACACCAGTAAAACCATTGAAGAGAGACTTATCTTCATCCATATCTATTCTATACTCAACAATAGCATTGATAACAGACTGTTCTTTAGAGGTGTAAGGCATAACTGGAATTATTAGTGCATTATTCTTCCAGTCATACATCCCATGCCCTTTACCAGGGACAATTACAATATCTGGTTTACCAATATAGGCGACTTTATGATTTTGATACAGTTTAGAATCAAACTCCTCGATAAGTTCGAATAATTCATTCACAAATTCAAAAGTGATAATTTGATTTTTCCCATGGAGTACCGCGATAGATTCTGCCTTTACGCGATTTGCACTGAGTTTAACAAGCCCTTTGAGGTAGTTTACCTCTTCTCCCATTCTATTTTGTAGCTCACCCATTGATATCGCGGCAACATCGCTATTCAATTTTTCAAGAAGCTCGTCTGCTTTGGATAAGGCTTTTTTGGTTTCTATAATTTTTTCAATTGAGAGCTCAACATTTTTACTCAATTGTTTCACTTTGTTTAAAAAATTATCGTCCTCGATTTCAGATAAAATAGACTCAGAATTAACCATAAATCCATTCAGCTCTTCTTCTTTTTTAAGATGCTCACGCCGCTCTTCTGGGGTCATATTATGGCCTGACGCCACCTCTGCTTTACGAATAAGACTTTGAAGAAATGCATCATCTTTATTATTCAGGAGCTCAATTTTTACGGGGTCAGGTTTTCTTGATTGAGTAGTTACTATGGAAGCACGCTCTTTTTGAAAATTTAAGATAAGAAGATCAAGTTTCTCTCTTTTATCCTTTAACATACCGATCTGCTCTTCAGTATCTTCGATCTCTTTAAATTTCAAAATTTCATTGAATTTTTTATCGAGCCAATCAGTAAAGTAGTACTGTCGATCCAAAAGAATATCAAAACCATCACACAGTTCATTTACTGATTCAATCACTTCTTCAGACTCTATTATTTTAGGATCCAAAAAACCAAAATTAAGTTGCTTTTTATAATCATCAAGTGTTAACTCAATTTTGGAACTATCTTCCACTTCATTACGAACTATTTCGTTAAGCCACTCCCAATAGAAGCTATTAACTTTATAGAGATCGCCCCTCTCAACGGACTCTTCGCCCAACAATTTCAATAATTCTTGTTGCTCTTCATCTATCATATGCTGCTACTTGGCTAAACCCTGAGTATAAGATAAATATTATACCGTACTCGCTTCACTTTTTCAAGATTTGCCTCAAATTGTCATAAAAAAGTAAAAAAAAGCCTGTTATTCGATAACAGGCTCACTGGATTCAGGTAGTTTTGAGGATTTCAAGACCTCATAAGGATCTTCTACTTCTAAAGAATCTTAAAAGGTTACTTTGGAAAATAGTGCGAAATAGTCTGAGTCACTTGGTCAAGCCACTCTTTTCTCTCTTCTGGTGTACTCATAATAACGGATGCGAAAGGTACTCGTTTAAAAGTGGTAACGCCACAGAGACCAAAAACACATTTTTCCCATAATCCCTGTAACGGATCACCATAAGCAGATTCCTCAACTTCTTGAGGAGTATTCGCCGTAGTGAATACTACTGCTGCTTGCGCTTTCATAAGTCCTTCTAGACCACCAGCAAATTTGTGTGTGAAGTTGGTTCTAAAAACTCGATCAATCCACCCTTTCATTATTGCTGGAGGCATTCCCCACCAATTTGGGTGAATAACAATAACTCCATCAGCATTTACCAATTCGGTTATTTGTTCCATAACATCTGCAGGTACAACATCATCAGATAGAATCTCTTCAGTAGTTAGAATGGGATTAAACTGCTCATCTACAAGGTTCCTGAGAGTTACATCATGTCCAAGGTCTTTGAGTGCGGCAATAGCTGTATCTGCAATTGCATGATTAAAGCTGTTCGGTTTTTCGGGGGCTGTTACAATGAGTATTTTCATGGAACCTCTAGTGCTATTCTTGGTTGTGGAAAATATATAAAATCAGGGATTATGTGGCTATACTGTACCATTGTTAGTTTTTAGCATGAAATGGTTATTTTTTAAGATTAAAAATACAGTCCACACGATTAAACAGGTATAAAAAAAGGCCATCTCACTATTTGAGACGGCCTTGATACATTAATTTAAGCTGAGTTATTATTCAAAAACAACCTGATGTCTCGCACCTTTTAGAATACCAGAGACAGCGGAACCAATAGTAATCCCATATACTGTATAGCGGTTTCCTGCCATTTTTGCCTGACCAGCTGTTCCAACAGAAGTTATCCGCGAAACAGTATCTCTGCCAGTCTCCAGTACATGTAGTTCTACAGGTACTTCAACCGAACCTACTACCGAAGCATCATTATGAGATATCTCGATATTCCCAAGATATACTCCACCAACGAGATCAGCTGTTCCAAGAAGTACTTCAACAGTTACTGACTCACCTGGCAATACAACTGCTTCTGAAGTATTTAGTGTAAGCCATTGAGGTCCTGAACTTAATTCAACGGCAAGTTGATTTTTAAGATAAGAAGTGTTATAGGCTACAGTTAAGCCATCGTCTTGTGTCCCGTTTTGAATCCCCACAGTATTACCTGTAGTTGCCCCCACAAGATCATTGTAATAGAGTACTACGTTACCATTAGCATAAAGAACAGCTTGGAACGTATAACTTCCTGAGCTACTGTACGGATCAATATCGTTGAACTCTATGATTGCATGTGTTCCAAAATCCTGAAAGTAGATTGTTCCACCATCTCTTGGATTAAGGTCATCATGAAAGAGGTCAATTAAATTGGCAGGAGCTGATACTGAAGGAAGAGCATAGTTCGAAATCTGCGCACTACCTGTTCCAAAAGTGAGAAAACCATTTGAGCTTACAAATACTGAGTTAAAATCATTTCCATAAAATGGAAATTCAAAACTTAACCCCTGCTCTTGATAACAGTCATCACAACCAGACACATTACTGAGTACTGAACCTGTAGTACTGATGCTATTCCAAGTAAACGCAGGGCCACCTGTTTCATCTGAGTCTTTCCAGCTATACCCAAAGGTATCCGGACCACCAGAATTATTCAGTACTGGTCGACCAATACGAGTATCAATGCTCTGTTTATCAAATGCAAGGTAATGTTCAAATGAGTATGGCTCGTTTGACAACCCTTGTACTGCAGTATTTTCGTTTGACACTAACAAAAGCTCAAGGTCAGAATCACCACTATTAGTGATAATAACTTCAGCAGTTGTCTGCTCACCAACGAGCACATGTTCTCTAATAGATAACGGAGTCACAGTGATTCGTGCACCGAGAAATCCACTACCACTTACCGGTACGGTAATTACTGCATTATCTTCTGCATCACTAGCAATAGTAAGAACTCCAACATCACTCTGTACACTTGCAGGTGTGAATGTAACAGGAACATTTACTTCACCAAAAGCAGGAACACTCAATGGAAGTTGTGCTGAATGAGTAAAGAGCCCATTATCAACTGAAAGGTCACTAACCACTGTTGCTTCATTAGAGCTGTTGACAAGTGTTAGAATAAGCTCACTGCTTCTTCCGACTTCTAAGCCACCAAAATCTAAGCTACCAGGATTCGCTTCAAGAGACCTAAAACCATCAATAGTCAATGTAACTTGAATCGTTTGGAGAGGAGTTACAGGGTCATTGGTTTCAACAACCACTTCACCAGTGTAAACGCCCCCAAGAAGACCAGAAGGATCTATTGAAGTGATAATGTCTTGTGTCCCACCAGGAATAACTACTCCAGGAGTTGTTGGTGCAGCTGCAATCCAGTTTGGTCCAATTGATGCAAGAGCATTATTCACATTGAGTCGTCCATTTGATAATACAACACCTGTCATTGATGGTACAACATCAA
>JAOPTX010000085.1:0-5755 GCA_051532055.1 Fibrobacterales bacterium
TTGTTTCATCTTCTACATCTGCCTTTTTAGATGGAATGAGTATGTTGTCTCCTGCCTCAATCTGAATAAGAAGTCGAGCATCTCCTGTTTGAAAATAGGAATTCATGTTAAAGCGAAAAACATCAGCTGTTCCATTGATGGTACGTATGACTCGGATATTTTCAAGATCCATTACTTTATTGGGGTTTCCTGGCTCTTTAGGGCCACCTGCCATTGCAATCATGTCGAGGACTGTTACATCAGTATTAACTTCATAGGAACCAGGGGCATATACCTCTCCGAGAACATTTATGATGTTATCTCTTGTCTCATCGGGTGGCGGGGTATAGCTCATGAGAGAACGTTGTACGGTACCCATTATCGGACTCATGGGCACAAATATGATATCACCTTGTTCTAAACGGTGCAGTGCCGAGTCTTGGCCATTTTCGAGAAATACTTTGAGACTATAGGTTTGAGTGGAAGGTTTGTTGTGTTTCTTAATAAGGAGGCGGTCGATAACCGCACCATCGAGCATTCCATTTGCTGCTTTAATAAGGTCTTGTATGTCTGATCCTATAGGTAGACTATACCATCCGGGACTTCCGATATGTCCCTGTATTTTTGCACGTACCATTTTTTTGAGCACTGTAACTTCTATAAGATCTGTATTGGTATAGAATCGAGAAAGGTGTTTTTTGACCATGGCTGAAAGTTTCGTTACTGGTGTTCCTCCAAGATAGAGGGGAGTGCCAAATAAAAAGGTAATTGTTTCGTCTGAAGTAACCGTATAGGTAGTGCTCTGTTCATGTTCTTGAGGTATTTCTACTCGTATGACATCTCCACTGGTTATGGTTAATGCTCCATAACTGGATAGCACACTCACAATGAGAGTCAGTACTATCATTTTGAGAGTGTGTCGCATTGAGAGTGCTCTCATTATGCAAGTCATAGGTTCCTCTACTTTCTCAATAGACTCAATATTCTCTCTGATTTCCCTTGTTTCCTGTTACATAGAGCCAGTTGGGGAGAGAATCTCGTCTCTTATTCGCAATCCTGAATAGTATTAGTGCAAGTTTTGTGCCAATATGCATTGAGGAACACTCGGCACATTTATTGCGATTACCTATTCTGAGGTAGTACTATGAAATGGTTACATAAAATTGTATTGATGGTAATTGGATTATGTAATGCAGCTAGTGCATTTGAATATCCGACGTTAATGATGCATCATAAAAAGAGTGCCTTTACAGTTCATTTTGAAACGGGAGGAGAACTATCTCGATATCAGCGACTGGAACCTGATAAGGGCTCCAATAGCGTTGTTTCATCGGAGCGATATCGCTTTTCTCATAATTATACCGTCATGAGCAACGGCCGTTGGTTTAACTGGTATATACGTGTTCCCTTTCAAGTAATGGATATTGCCGAGTCTCCAGGTGTTGGGTTTTCGGATATAGAGGCAACTGTGGTGAGCGGGTCTCTAATGAAAGGGGCCGTATTTGATGCTGCTCTTCTTGTACAAAGTTATATACCAGTTACTGATACGGGGGGCACGGGAGTGTTCTATGATCCTTCAGTACTTTCTCTTGCTGATATACCACTAGGGTCAACAGGGTATACGACAGGGCATATGCGGTACAGTATTGGGATGCAGCTCGCATTAGTAGTACAGCGTCAGTATAGAAATGTGCCATTAACTGTGCTTTTTACCGGTACTTATGATAAAAACAGTAGCGAACACTATGACGATTGGTATCGATTGGCCCTTTCAGTAATGTACCGTATGAGCTCTACTATTGACTTGTATACGATACAGTCACTCAAATTAAGTCGACACAGCTCTACAACAGGGGGGGCTCTTCCACTATATAGTATGGCTGGGATCGCCTATGGAATATCACCCACTACTACTGTCCGGTTTGGTGTTTCACACTATAGTTACGCTGGTGAGATTGATCAATCCATGGCGCGAGATCAATTGGGAAGTGCGTTTGGCGTGCATACAGCCCTCTCATTTTCTTTTACTCTCCCAAAGGATTCAGATTTTGATGGAATTGTAGACACCGATGATGAGTGTCCGCTCTTACCCGAAGATATTGACCGCTTCAATGATACTGATGGGTGCCCAGATGTAGATAATGATGGAGATGGTATCATTGATATACATGACCAATGTCCGTTTAATGCAGAGGATAAGGATCGCTTTAATGACATGGATGGGTGTCCCGAAATTGATAATGATATGGATGGATTATCAGATGCTGTCGATCGCTGTCCGGTCCTCGCTGAGGATAGAGATGGGTATCAGGATCATGATGGGTGTCCTGAATTTGATAATGACAGTGACTCGATTGCAGATACTCTAGATGCCTGCCCTTTAGTGGCAGAAGATATAGATCACTTTGAAGATGATGATGGGTGTCCGGAGTATGATAACGATAAGGATGGTATTGCAGATACTGTAGATGCCTGCCCTGTAGAACCTGAGAATCATAATGGGCTGTTGGATGATGATGGGTGTCCCGATCAGGTACCACCTCAGGATACCCTCAAAGTACTCTCATTTATTTATTTTGAAGTAGATGAAGATGTTCTGTCACTTCGGTCTAGACGAGCATTGGAATACCTTGTCGCTTCAGTTGGAATTGAACGAATTGCTGGGGTTCACTTGTTCGGTCATGCAGATAGTACTGCATCGTTTGAGTACAATAGGGCACTCTCGTTGCGCAGAATCATTGCGGTGTGTCTCTTTTTTGAAGCCAAAGGAATCGTAAAAGATTGTATTAATGGAAAACCCTTTTCTTTCTCTCAACCAGTGGCAACAAATAACGACACTATCGGGCGAGCATTGAATAGGCGTGTTGAAATAATGCTGTATCTGACCCCTTAAATACCCATAAACACCCTTATATAGATACCACTATTACTGTCTGTAGATGGTGTCGTAATGCACTGCGTATCAGAGGCAGTTGTTACTCTCACCCCCTTGCGATACATAAGGGAACTATTGGTCGATCACTGGATAGATGTCTCACAATACTTTTGTAGTGCAGAAACCTCTATGCCTTGATACGTTTGTCTACATGAGAGTTATTGTGACTAGTGTAGAGTAGTATATTATAGCACCTTGTTCCGTTGATGTATGCTGTGTGTGAAGGTCTTGGTGCATCTATTGAGATTGTTTTCTTATGTGAGATAACGATATCAGTGTATATGTATCTAAATAGAAAGAGAGAGCAAACATGGTATCGTTGCTCTCTCTTGGAATAAGAATGCCTTGTATAATATGTTTTTACTCAGATTTTAAATAGAGTGCATTGACATCTCGTCCATTACGCTCCCAGTCACGAAAGGTACTACCATCAGTGTCGACCCAGGAGTTGAAATATGTATACCCTGTACCAATATTACGGGTCTCCTTGGGGTGTAGCCAGTTTGGGCCAGTATGGACTGCCCAGGGCATATTTTCGGTATTCATAAAATACCGACCGGTTTCTGGAGTGCTGTTATCATCCTTGCGCCCGAAAAGTGATGAGTCAAATCGATAGGTGGGTGCATAGTAGGGGAGGTGCACTTCAAGTTCTTCACCGTCAGTTCTAAATATAAAAGGGTTGTAAGGTGGTACGGGGAGTGTGACCGGTGCACTGAACTGAAATGAAAAAGTGAGGGTATCTCCATCTATATGAGGAGCATTACTGAAAGTATTGACCATTGTTAGAGGATGTCCACGAAAAAGCGATTTATAATCATCAGTAATAATGAAGAGTAGTTCCCCACTGGTTCCGCGTTCAAGTCGACTATCCGGTGTGGTAAAGGTACCACTTATTGACCATGATTCGGGGTCAGGTATGTTGCCAAAGGATATGGCAAAGCCATTTTTTAAATGTGCTCCTGATGCATTGGCAACTAAAGTACCATCAATGGAAGAAATTTCGAGTGCGGCATTGGTAACTTCGCTCATAGAATAGCTCAAAACGACATCATTAAAATCGTAATCCCCCATTCGAGGGTAGAGGTCTTCATAGGCAAGAAGCCCAAAGGATCCTAGAGCTGGAGTATGAATAGTAAATGCTTTATCAGGGTCATTGGGAAAGTCATCATTGTTATCAGTTATTCCGTCATTGTCGGTATCGACGGATGAAGGAACTTCAAAAATGTCTTCAACATTAATTGCGCTAACCGGATTCCACGATGCAGTAAATATAATATCGTTAAAATCGTGATCGCATCCCGATGATTCTCTATTGATATCTTCAAATGCTAGTATAATCATGTCGTAATCTGGATGATAGAGTGATGCAAGATGGTGTCGTGCAGCATCACTTTGCTCCGGGTTAAAATCTCTTTCTGAATAATACGTAGGGCCGTTCCAATTGATCGCATTATTCTGCCATCCATTGGCAATGATCCAGAAGCCTATGCGAGTTCCCGGTGGGAATCGTCCAATTAAAACAGTATTGCCAGTAGATAAATCGCCGCCACTCCCGGAATATGAGGCGTTGGGGAATATTGGGATTAATTCCAGGGAGTTGGCAGCGGCTGGAGGGGCACTATCGGGGTAGGTAAAATAACCGAATGAGTTTTTGTATCCTGCGCCCTCATGAATAAATGTTATCCATACGTCCGCACTGTCATCGACTATAGATAATTCACTTTCGGTTCCATGATGGAGATATTCAGGGTGGTCAATGTCTACACGTGATCGTTCGGGAAATGCATTATTAATATTTTCTAGAAGAGCATTCGGAATAGAAACATCATCGGCCAGTGTTTCAGGAAGTCCTAGATTACTCGTTTTCTTTTTAAAGAGGGCGGCTGGTGATTGCCGTACATAGGATTCTGGAGTTATAGATATTTGATCCAGATTTCCGAGCTCAAACCACAAAGTATCAACTGGAAACCCAATTGCAGAGAGGGAAACACCCAGTCGCGACATTGTGGAGTGTACCGTTCGCCTAATCAGGAATTCACCGATATCATTAGTAACGCCATTTTGAAGAAGTTGTAGCTCTTCTGAAAGAAGAACTACTTTTGCGCCCTGGTAAGGAGTTGAACTGTCCAAACCCACAAAAAGTGTTAGTGAAAGTGATTCATAGACACTAAATACAAACTCATCTGACTCAGGAAGCGGACGTGGCGTATAGGGTTCATGTTCAAGTGGTTCTATGTCATATACTCGGCAACTTTCTAACGTGAGTGCTGCCCATACTAAAATACTATATGTGATAAATGAAAAAATTTTCATGGTACTACCTCCGCTTTGTAGTAGAGCAAAGGGTATACCAATATAGAATGGCCTTAATTTTGGCACTAGGAGGGGGTAAGCCAGTAACATTCTTAAAATGAGAGATCATTTTCTCATTTAGAGAGGCGTTTGATCTAAAAAATGCGAATGTAGGGTATATGTATGGTATACTAGAATTCAAAGAATAGGGTGAAAATATGTTAAATTGTAGTGCGATTATTATTGATGAATCAAATACCGATTCAGTCATAAAACCGGCTCTAGAAAAAGTGTGTCTTGAGGTTCGACAGTTTTCAGCAACGGTTTTATTGGATAGTACTTCGGATCGAATACCACGAAACGCGATAATCTGCTTCGAAACAGGGGGCGACTTTTTTAAGGTTTCTGACTTTTTACACCGGCTTAAAGAAACAGGAATTAATAACCCCGTTGTACTTTTTGACTCATCATCAAAATCATCAGCGTCGCTTTTGAATGAAAAATTTATTGGAAGAATAAATGATCTCATTCGCCCACCGTACCACTATC
>JAOPTX010000086.1:0-1952 GCA_051532055.1 Fibrobacterales bacterium
TACTGATGCTCTTACTTTCATTGTTTCCTCTTACTTATAGCGGTAAGTAATACGTCCTCTGTTTAAATCATACGGTGATAGTTCAACTAAAACCTTGTCATCTGGAAGAATTCTAATATAGTGCTTTCGCATCTTTCCAGAAATATGCGACAATATCACATGATCATTCTCAAGTTTGACCTTGAACATTGCGTTTGGTAACGCTTCTACCACGATACCTTCAACTTGTATGCCTTGTTCTTTTGCCATTAACGAGAATTCCTTCCTCTAAGTCTGCCTTTCTTAAGAAAGCCATCATAATTTTTGGTGTGTAGTTGAGACTCTAGTTGACGTAACGTATCAAGAGCTACACCTACTACAATTAACACACTTGTTCCGCCAATATAAAATGTCATATTCAGTGCATCTTTAAGATGAAGCGGACCGACACTTATAAGGGCCAAGAAAATAGCTCCTGGGAGTGTTATTCTTGTGAGTATTCTATCTAAAAATTCTGCTGTTTTTCTTCCAGGTCTTACACCTGGAATGTACCCACCTGACTTTTTCAAGTTCTCAGCAATTTCACGAGGATTATACTGAAGAGCTGTGTAAAAATAGGTAAAGAAAATTATTAGTAAAGCGAAAACTATAGAATATACGTAATGCCCTGGTAAAAAAGCATTTGCAAACGTTTGTGCCCATGAAATATTAGGGATCCAAGCAGCAAACATCGTTGGTATAAACATAAGTGATGATGCAAAGATCACCGGTATGACTCCAGCACTATTAACTTTAAACGGTAAATAGCTTGATTGTCCACCCATAACCTTTCTACCAACAACTTTCTTAGGACTTTGGAGCGGTATTCTTCGTTGTCCCTGCTCTACAAAAACAATAAATGCTACAATTCCAATCACCATTGCTAGAATCAAAAATTCAACTGCTATTGGGCTATTATTATTTGCAAACTGTTCCCATTCAGTAAAGACTGCTTGGGGTAATGTAGAAATAATACCAATAAAGATGATCAGAGAAATTCCATTACCAACACCTCTTGACGTGATTTGTTCACCAAGATACATTATAAACATAGTACCTGTAGTCATCGTCAGAGTCGTGAGAAGTCTAAATCCCCAGACCCCTTCAGGAGAACTAAAACTATCAAGAAGAAGAGGTAAACCAGTCCCAACTGCTGTATTTATTGTAACTGTACTCAGCCATACAGAAATACCCCAAGCTTGAACGCCTGCAAGAACTATTGTTCCATAACGGGTCCATTGAGTAATCTTTGCACGTCCCTCAGCACCCTCTTGTTGTAGTTGCTTAATAGAAGGAACAACAGCACCCATCAATTGAATAATAATCGATGCACTGATGTATGGCATAATACCTAATGCAAAAATAGTTGCTCTCTGAAATGCTCCACCTGTAAAGGCATCATATAGACCAAATAGATTATTATTGTTTGATGCAAAATAATCAGCAAGACGACCGGTATCAATACCAGGGGTAGTAATATGTCCACCAAGACGATAGATGATAAGGATAAATAAGGTGAAAAGGATTTTCTTCCTTAAATCACCTATTTTCCAAGCATTCAGAAATCCAGATAGTGCTTGCATATTATACGAGCTCTACTTTTCCGCCCTGAGCTTCGATAGCTTCTTGGGCACTTTTTGAGATTTCATTTACTTTAACTGTAATAGCTTTAGATAAGTCACCAAATCCTAACACTTTTACAAGTACATCAGTTTTCTTGATAAGGCCGTTTTCTTTGAGTACTGCTGCATCTATATCAGTAACAGTAAGAGCTTCTAGAGCTTTCAAATTAACGATCTGTACTATTTTTGGGTTCTTCATTCTAAAGCCACGTTTAGGAAGACGCTGTTGAAGTGGCATTTGTCCACCTTCAAAACGAAGTTTACCCTTACCAGAACTCTTACGAGCTCCAGCACCTTTCTGACCACGTCCAC
>JAOPTX010000087.1:0-4470 GCA_051532055.1 Fibrobacterales bacterium
CTACAAGAATAGAATCAACTTTGAGCGTTGGCTGCCCAACAGTTACAGGAACGCTTCCACTTGATGCACCACACATACCTGCTGCATGTTCTAGGTCATTACCCACCATAGAAATTTTTGTCAAGATTTCATGTCCTTTACCAATGAGTGTCGCACCTCTTAGTGGTTCACCAATTTTCCCATTTTTAATGAGGTATCCCTCTTCCACTGCAAAATTAAATTCACCAGTCGCAGGGTTCACTGAACCGCCACCCATTTTCTTAGCATAAATGCCCCCTTCTGAACTGGCAAGCATCTCTTCTAGACTGTCCGAGCCTGGAGCAATGTATGAGTTTCTCATACGAGAAACTGGAGCGTATTTGTAGGATTCACGGCGCGCACTACCAGTACGGGGTACTCCTACCTCTTCAGCGCCAACACGATCTGACATGTAACTTTTTAAAATACCTTTCTCAATGAGAGTCGTTTTACCGGTTGTCATACCTTCATCATCAATGTTAAGCGACCCCCACATATTGGGAACGGTGCCATCATCAATGGCAGTAACTGAAGTATGAGCAATTTGTTCGCCTAATTTATCACAAAACGGAGATGCCTTTCGACGGATTGATTCTGTCTCTAATGGATGTCCACATGCCTCGTGAAAAATAACTCCACCAAAACCATTTCCCATCACAACTGCTTTATGACCACCTTGTACATACCCAGCATCAAGCATTAAAACTGCACGTTCAGCAGCAGCGGTGGTATAAGAATCCACATCGAGGTTTTCAAAGTATTCAAACCCTTGCAAGGCACCTGGTGATTCATGAGCAGAGAATCGTTCCCCCCCTTCACCAGCAGTAACATTTACTGTAAACCGGGCACGGGAGCGTTTATCCGAGGCAGCAAGCCCTTCGGAATTATAAATTTCAATTTGTGTAAGGGTATCGTATGCAGTAACCGCAACTTGTGTAATCTGATTAGAGGTAGCACGAGCTACTTCATCAGCTCTTTTTAGAAAAGGCAGCTTATGCTCCTGACCTACTTTGCGAGGGTCCTTAATGACCGGATGAATATCCTTAAATGACATATCTTGAAACCGTACTGGTACAATGCCATTTGCGCTTGAACCATTTCTTGCAGCGGCAAGTTCGCGAACCAATTTAACCATTGAGTCTTCGGTTTCTACACTTGTGTGTGCATAGAGCACTTCTGTTCCAAACAAGAGACGAATACCTACACCAAACTCAGTGCCTGCAGAGGCATTTTCAACTTTTTGATCTTTATATAACAACGATGAGTTACGAGTCTCTTCGACGAAGAGTTCAACAAAGTCTGCACCACTATCTATACCGGCCTGTATTACGGTCTCGGCTAATTTCTTATCCATAGTTCTCTCGATTAAACGGGCAGAATTTGCCCGATACTTTAATTATACGATAAATCTAAATTCTCCGCAATGGGACAGCGGGATTAATTGCAGACTTGATATCTTGAACACTATACGTTCCATAGTGCACCATTGAAGCTACAAGTGCAGCATCAGCGGTCGTAGCACCAAATAGTGTTGAAATATGATCAGGAGTACCTGCACCACCAGAGGCGATCACCGGCACTTCAACCGCTTGGCTAATGAGCTCGGTAATTTCCAGTTCATAGCCTGCTTTGGTACCATCAGCATCAATTGAATTGAGACAAATCTCTCCAATACCCAATTTTACTGCTTTTATAGCCCATTCAACCGCATCCATACCCATTGGTTGACGTCCACCTTTAATAACAACTTCGTAGCCAGATGGAATTTCTTCAGACTTCTCAACCTTTAGCGCATCCATTCCAAGAACCATACATTGATTACCAAAAGCAATTGCTCCTTGTGTGATAATCTCAGGTTTCAGTACTGCAAGGGAATTGATACTCACCTTCTCTGCCCCTGCCTCAAGAACATTATGCATATCTTCGAGGTTACGAATGCCACCACCGACTGAGAATGGAATAAACACATTACGTGCAATATCACGAACCATTTCAATATCAATAGGGCGCCCTTCGGCAGATGCTGTGATATCATAGAATACTAATTCATCAACCCCATCTTCAGAGTACTTCTTCCCCATTTCAATAGGGTCTCCAATTTCAACATTCCCTTTAAACTTGACCCCTTTGGTCACTTTTCGGTTGTGTACATCGAGGCAGATTATCAATCGTTTCGTTAACATTAGTTGGCCCCTCCTGTGGTAGGGTTCCAGTTACAAAAGTTTTTCATAAGTTGCAGTCCCACAACACCACTTTTTTCTACGTGAAATTGTGTTGCAAGAAGTGACCCTTGAATCATTGCAGAACAAAACTCTTGAGTTCCATATGTTGTTTTAGAAAATTGAGTCAATTTCTCTGATGGGTTAGGGTAATAACTGTGAACAAAGTAAAATTCAGCCCCATCCTTAATATCTGTCCATAATTCGTGCTCGTTTACACGATTTACTTGGTTCCAGCCCATATGAGGTATTTTAAGCCCTGGTTCGGAGTTAAACCGTATTGCTTGTCCTGGAATAACATCCATACATGAAACACCACCATCTTCTTCAGATGTACTTAAAACCACCTGGCAGCCTATACAAATAGCCAACACCGGCTTACCTGCTGCAATAACATTAGCAAGGAGCGCATCGAGTGCCCCCTCTTTTAAGCTATCCATTGCACTATCAGCGGCACCAACTCCGGGGAAAATTACTCGGTCAGCACTCTTGATCACATCATGATCTGCTGTAACTACACTCTCAAAACCCAAATATTCTAGGACATTTTTGACCGAAGCTGAATTTCCGGCCTTATAGTCGACAATAGCGATCATAGATCCCTCTGAAGGTCAAATTCAGCCAAAAAAGGTAGTAAATTAATGGAGATTGAGGTGTGAGGAGTAGAGAGTAGAGAAGTGAAGCTCGAATAATTCAAAACAACACTTCATTTCCACATTGAGAGTCCAAATCTCTTACTCTTCTTCAATAATTCCCCGTTCTGTGAGGACCGCTTTCTCCTCTGCGTGGATACCAAGGATTTTCTGAATATCATTAACCATAATATAGAGAGCTGGGACCACGACCAACACAATTCCCGTCACAAAAAGTGCACCAAAACCAAGACTAATAGCCATGGGAATCAAGAATTTCGCTTGAATTGATGTTTCGAAAATCATAGGCATCAACCCAAAGAAGGTCGTTAGGGAGGTCAAAAGAATTGGTCTAAAACGACGCATGCCCGCTTGAACAATCGCATCACGAGAGGTCATCCCTTCTGCACGAAATTTGTTTACCGCATCAATAAGAACGAGTGAGTCATTTACAACAACCCCCGAGAGAGCTATGATACCCATAACCGAAATAAAGCTCAGTCCATAGCCCAATACCAGATGACCAATGATAGCACCCATAAAGCCAAATGGGATAGCTGACATAACTATGAGCGGTTGCATATAGCTTCTAAATGGAATAGCGAGAAGTGCAAAAATACCTACAAGAGCGAGTAAAAAATTGGGCCCCAGCGAACTAAAACTTTTACTCTGTTCTTTTTGCATCCCTGATTTTGCAGTCTTGAGTGCAGGGTATTTTTCTAAAAGAGTCTTTAGCGGACCTTGCCCTATAGTCCTCAGCATCTCAGCAGCAGTACTTGCTCCTGGGGCAATTTCTGCACCCACGTTAATTACTCTTCGGCCATCTTCACGATTAATTGTTGTGGGTGCTTGAGAGTATTTAAAAGAGGCAACATCCATTAATGGTACATATGAACCAGAGGCTGTTTTCACACGCATTTGATTAACATCACCTTCTGAACTCCGCTCATTTTTAGGAAGGCGTACCATTACTTTAAGTTCGTTACGCCCCCGTTGTTCACGAAGCGCTTCAGCACCATAAACACCGGACCTGAGTGTACGTGCAACAGTGGTTGATGTAACCCCCAAAGCTTGTGTACCAGATTTTATGGTGAAGTCCATTTGAGGTTTACCAGAAGAGAACCCTGTTTCTACATCAGTCAGGGCGGGATAGGTTAAAAATGCTTCATAGAGTTCTTGAGATGCCTTCTCTAATATTACTTTATCAAAGTGAGACAGTTGTATCTCAACTTCTTTACCCGCACTCGGCCCCATTTTTGCGCCAATAGAGAGTGCTTCAACCCCTGGTATTTCTGGCAAATATTCTTTCCATTTTGTCGAGTACTCTTCAGCAGTAAATGTTCTGAGGTCAGCCCCCACTAATTGTACTTTAACTGTAAGGAGATGGGATCCACTCGCACCTGAACTCCCATGAGGCCCTCTATTTACAGGCCCCTGACCCACTTGCACAAAAGTCCCATCAATATATTCTTCTCCAAAAAACTCATTGGTCTTTTTGTTTGCCGCAACAAGCAAGTCTCTTACCGATTCTGTTTCTGATAACGGTACACCAAAGGGAAGGCGAATTTCAGCAGTAACAGCGTTACCTTCCATTTTTGGAA
>JAOPTX010000088.1:0-3963 GCA_051532055.1 Fibrobacterales bacterium
CCGTTGAGTTAAGATCTTCATAAGCATTATAGTGATCATAATAAATCTCACTTGCAGTCCCCACATCTTTCCAACGACGCACTTCATCAATATCACCATCATAAAAATACTCCCCATAAACGTTATAGCCAATAAACACATCAGATCTATTAACCGTAGTTACTGCATTAAGAGTACCTGTGGTTATTTGACTACCATTTTTATACACCACCGTTGCCCCATCAGAAGCAATAGTTACTGCTAAATGGGTCCACGCATCGAGGTCAAAGAAACTTGCATAGTACACATCCAGATACCCCGCTTCATTAGAACCTACGCGAAGATCACCATTATTTGCGATACCGCCAACATTGAGAGTTGCCCCACCACCATTACCCATAGAGAAAATTACTGGAGCTGCTGCCACTGTAGCATCCATATACACCCATGCCTCAAAGGTACAGCCAGATGACCAATCTTCATTGATGTCTGAAATATCTACATATTCATCTACCCCATCAAAAGAGAGTGCTTTTTCTGGCTTCGCAGTAAATGATGCGAGCACTTCCCCATCACCTGTTGCAGAGACCATTGTCGTAAAATTATCACTATCGGTAATAGTCATATTTCCAGGGTTCGTTGGTTTCGTCCAACCATTGAAAGTATAGCCAGTAGCAGGTGTTGCAACAATAGTTGCACTGCCACCTGCCACCATTGTTGCACTAGAAGGTGATACCGTACCATTAGCTCCGGTACTTACTGTAAGAGCCACTTGTGTAAAGCTTCCTATCCAGGCGGCATTAGCCATATTGGTCATAGTACCAGGATAATTCCCTGTAGCCTCTTCAAGGAGCGTCCCTTTAACTTGATTCATCTCCCAGTGCGCAACGAGATTGCTACTATTAGCGAGATTCGCATAAGAGTTAAACATATCTGCTTGAACCTCTAACTCGGTACGCACATCATTCCACAATCTAATTTCATCCATATAGCCATCATAATGTGACCCCGCAAATGCTTCACTCCAGCCAATTGAGTTTTGGGTCCTATTCAAAGATGACGGTAATGCTTGACCAGTCCCTGATGACACTTCTATCCCATTTTTATAAACCGTCACGTCACCTGATGCAGCATGGGTTACCGCAAAATGAATCCACTCATCTGTCGTAATAAAGCCAGTAGCTGCATGTCCATGCCATCCTTCATCTGCACCACTGATGCCATTGTGAATAGCATAGTTCAGGCTTGCATCTGAATTGCCATTCCAAATACCAAAATTACTATTGTGCGCACCATTAGAAAATTCAACCAGACGAATGTAGGGCCCTAAAAACTGCATTTGGAACCAGCCCTCTATAGTAAGCCCTCCCGAAAAGTCAGGATTCATGTCTGCTACAATAAGTTGATCATCAGCGCCATCAAATTCTAGGGCATTGGTTGGTGTTGCAATAAAGTTAGCCTGAACCTCTCCGTCTCCTGTTGCCGTCGTGGTAGTAGTAAAGTTATCACTATTGGCTAAGGTTACGTTTCCGGGATTGGTCGGTTGTGTCCATCCATTAAAGGTAAAAGTGGCATCGGGCGTTGCGTTTATACTCATTGGGACAAATGGATCTACACTGTTAGCTCCTGCATTATCTACTGCACCATCACTTCCTGCTGTAATAGTCAGTACAGGACGTAAATTAATCACATAATCTTCACTGCGTTGATTTTCATAAGCGAGTTTAATCCAATCCGCAGATCGGGCACTAGAAGCTACACGCACCTCATCCATATACCCATCAAAGAAGTCATCTGCATACCCATTTATTCCACCAATGAACAATGATTGAGCATTAGTACTGGCCGCTGACACAACCGCGTTACTCCCAATTTCCTCGCCATTGACAAATAGCTTTAAATCAGCACCATCATAAGTACCAGTCACATGAAACCACTCATCTGTCGTATAGTACTTATTAGTTCCCGATACCTGATACCCCCCGTCATGAAACTGATTGGAAAAGCTCGCTTCTGAACCATTATTGTAATACATTAAATAATAACCTGACGTTATAGATCTATCTTTATTGATAACACCTTCCCAACTATTAGTTGTATTATCGGGTTTCACCCAGGCAGAGAGAGTATAGTTATTAGTAAAGTCAAGGGTCGCATGATCATCAACCTGGATATAATCTGCATCACCATCGAGTAGATGGCCTATTCCTGTTATACCTTCAACATCCGATGCAGCAGTCAAACTTACTCCGGTTCCATCGTTATTATTGGTTGTTGCATCTATATATCCATCTGCTGTTGTATTCCCATCCTCTGAAAGGTGCCACACCCCCGCAAAACTATTCGATGTTTCAAACACTGCTTCACCATCACTCAAACTCGGTGCATCACTCTGCCCCCAATACATTTTAATATTGGTGGTACTATTACCCGCAATGGTCGGAACTTTCACCCATATCTCAGCAAGTTCACCAGCGTTATCCCACCGTTCAATTTCATAATCTAAAACGGTGCTTGAAGTAGCATCCGTAAAACGAATATCTTCACCATTGGTTCGTGCCTGACCAAAAGTAAAATCGCTACCCGTTAGGCGAATTAACACTGGAAAGTCAGTAACGGTGCCTGCAACATCTGCGCCACTCGCTGTGGTATTAAGCGTGAAGGTTCTGTTATAATCCCATGTTTCATAGTGAGTCGTCTGCAAAAGCGTACTTGGGTTCCGCTCTGATTCATACATTAATTTCACCCAGTCGGCTGAGCGAACTGCATTGTGAAGAGAGAGTTCATCAATTTTCCCATTCAAAAAACCACCCGCCCAATTACTTTTTGCGATAAAATTTGATTGACGGGTTACACTGGTTGGAGCAGTATTGCCAGACTCTGATCCTACTACCACTCCATTTTTATAAACGACCGCATCACCACCACTTGTATTGGTATAGCACGTATGCATCCAAGTATTTGTAGTGATATATCCTGATACAGTCAAACCATCAGCACTTGCTCCACTAAAGCATGTACCATCTAATGATGTAGTGGTTCCGTACGCAGTAATAAAAATATTATCATCAGCTTCTCCAGATTCACTAAAATCAATAACTCGACTCCAATCATTAATTGCATCCCATTGAGTCCATACACATACCGTGATACCATTTGCAAAACTTGAAGATATATCCGACACATCAATATAATCCGCTGCCCCATCAAAATCCTGTCCCCTCCCTATAACAGCATCCACATCTGAACTCGTTGTCATACTCACCCCAGTCCCATGAACATTATTGGCTGTTGCGTCCTCATACCCATTTGAATTAGTATTCCCCTCTTCTTCAAGGTGCCATACTGCAGCAAAGTTATTAGAGGTTTCAAATACCTCCTCGCCATCACTTAAACTCGGTGCATCACTGTTTCCCCAATACATTTTAATATCGGTAGTACTATTGCCTGTAATGGTTGGAACCTTCACCCAAATTTCGGCCACCTGCCCTGCATTATCCCATCGTTCAATTTCATAATCCAGAGGTGATTCATCACTTGCTGCAAAACGAATATCTTCGCCATTCGTCTGTGCCTGCGCAAAGATAAAGTTACTTGCAGTGAGGCGTATTAGAACAGGAAAGTTAGCCACGTCACCCGATACATCTGCACCTGCTGGCGTAGTATTAAGCGTCCAGGTAGTACTATTACTCCAGTTGGTATAGTTAAAATAACAGGTAAGAGTTGCATTGCCACCAGTAACCGTAACTGAAGTACTTGCTGCGTGCGCATCGGTAAAGACTGCGGTTCCTGCACCCGCTGTCTGCACCCACCAGACATCATAGCCTGCATCGGGTGTTGCGGTGAGCGCAAAAGGATTACCATCAGGTACCACATTAGGGCCTTCATTGGCTATTGAACCATTGGCCCCACCATCAACTAACGTAATGGTATTACCTGCACGTGAATTAATCAAGTAGTTTTCTGCACGCTGATTTTCGTAGG
>JAOPTX010000089.1:0-12085 GCA_051532055.1 Fibrobacterales bacterium
TTGGTGTTCAAGAACTCTAAGTTTGCCCGTTTTCGTTCGTCCTTTGCCATTCTGTCCTCCTTTTGGTTTTCCTAACTGTATCATTGTTTACAGTTAGGTGAGGGAGAGGCTCTATCCCTATAATAGAGAACGTTGTGGGAAATGGCTAACCTTTGTTAATATAAATCATTTCTGTATGGGCTATTATTTCCATCACAGGCTTCTTCTTCATTAACTTTCTCAGATGAGAAAAACTTTGATTTTTTTGGAATGGTATATTCTGGATAACAAGCATCAGGTAAGTAATGTTGATTTAAACTTAATTGGGATTCGATGAAATTCTCATGAAATTTTTCTGGAATTAATGAAAGTATATACCCGAAATAACAACCATAATAATATTCAGAAAACTCGAAAGAAGCCCCTAAACATTGAGGAAAAATTTCAAATGGTTCGACGTTAATTAACAGTTTCGAAGCTATAGATGTGTAACTGCTTTCATTTTTATTTAACAATAGTTTCAAGTGGAATGACTTTGATCTTTCTTGAGTATCAGTGATCATATCAATAGAATCGAGAGATAAGCTGTTTATTGTTTGGTAATTGTTGATATTGAAATCGATAATAGCAATAACTTTTTCATAAATTGATTTATGATTTGCCCAAAGATTTAATTCTTGTAATTTTAGTTTGCTTGAATCTAAGTTAATTCTATCTCGTTGATACAATTCAAGATTAAGAAAATTTGCTAGCACATTTGGGTCACTATAATTATGTAAATGATATAGGCTTATTTTCATACTCTCGTTTAACAATGATTGGCAATAATTATAACGGTTTTTATAACTGATTAAAGTAAATCCATGTTTTTGACTAAGGAAAGGTTGTGAATTGTAAAAACAAGTCAGAATTGATTTTACAGAAATTAGACTATCAGGGATTGTTATAGGATTTGATAAATCTTTTAACCTGGGTTTTATGTCTGCCCTTTTTTCTAAATGATGGGCTAACGAAATTTGGTTTTTAATCAAATTATATGTTTTTACTAATCGTTTTTTAAAATGTAAATTTGGAAATTTTAATATTACTTCATTCCGTTTCACTAAAGGCGCTAGAAGCATAACTGAACTAGTTGAATCGAAGAAAATTCGATGGAAATCGGCTGTTATTTTAATATATTCATCTGGGAAATCGGCTAATTTTAATTTTAATGCTTTATTAATTTTATTATAACTCTTGAAATCACTCTGTTGTAGTTCATTAATTTTAAGCGAATCTTTAATACGAATGAATATTTTTTGAATATCAGATATTTGCTTTATTTCATAGATTAATTTTTCGTCTTTAATATCAGGATAGCAATTTACAATAAAAACTATTGAAACATATATTAGGTAATTACGCATTGGGCTCAAAAAAAGGAATATACAGGTTAATAAAGCTAATATTTTTTAGATCAATTTACGAATAATTTAAAACTTCCCACAACAAGCATAGCAGTCAACGTTTTTTTTATGCACTGAAGTGCAAAAACGCTGCCAACTCTGCAGACGTTGGGCCCAATAGGTGATAGGATACAGAAGTAGATAGGGAAAGAAATTTATTTACATCGGTTAGTGCCACGTCCTAGTGCCGTTATTTTAAGATTAAATAAATAAGGAATTTGGTTGGTAGAAAACAGGACTCGAAAATAGGGAGAATGTTAGTTACTTTTACTTGAATACAAAAGAGGGCGATATGTATAAAATAGTAGTAAGTGTACTGGTATTCTTTATGCTAGCAAAAGGAACCTTTGCGAGCAGTATGATTGTGGGGGATAGCTCACTTCCTTATAGTATAATGAATGAATCTCAAGTGTGGGATGTAGATACAGTACATCTCTACAATTTAGTTTTATTCAAAGATTCAAATGAATTGACCATCACTCCAGGTACAACAGTAATAATGCATAGTGATTCTGCACGTTTAGAGGTGTTTGGTCCAGGTTTTACGGCTGTTGGAACTAAAGAAGATTCAATCATTTTTACAACTACTGATTCAAATTATATGGGGGGAGGGCTTCAAGCTTCTCAAAAAATTAGAATTGAATATTGTAAATTTGAATATCAAGAAAGTAATTCTAAAGATGGAATATTGTTTGCTAGTTCTAACCCATTAGATTCAATGATAATTAGACATTCACTTTTCCAAAATAACCTAGGTCGAAATGCAGTTTCTTTTTCAGGAAAAGCGTACCATCTGATTGAATCCAACACTTTTCGTAATAATACTCGAGCTATCAAAGTTGCAAATGCACCAAATACCTGGATACAAAATAACACCTTTATTGAAAACAGCTCTACTCAGAGTGGCGGGGCTATTCTTATTGAAGGGAATGGTGACCCTTCTGGGTATTTTATCAATAACTGGTTTATTCGTAATAAATCAGAGAAAACAGGTGGAGCTGTTCTCATTGAAGATCAGGGGACGGCTCACTTCTATGGTAACTACTTTGATGGTAATATGAGCAATGGCAGTGGCGGCGCAGCTGCGGCTATTAATGGTGGGGAGTTTATTTTTATCAACAATACTTTTGCCAATAATAGAGGGGGTAATAGTGGCGGCGCCTATTACGCAGATATTGGATATGCTGCAATTATCAATTGCCTTTTTTATAACAATAGTGCGCGGGCCGATGGGGAAGAACTCTATGATAGAGTAGGAGGCACCCCACCAACAAAATACAGTAAATTCTATTTAAGGGAAGATGGTGACCCTACTGCCGATAGTATGCGCCTTCATTTTGCTGCTACAGATGCTTATGAGTCTTATATTGATCGTGGTGTTCTCAATTTCGATACCGTTAGTTACCCAACTTATCATAATGGACTACCTCCAATCTACATGCCTTACTATGATATTAATGGCAATCCACGTGTAGCAGGAAAATCAATTGATCTTGGCGCTATTGAACTGGTTAATGATACACTATTGCCCGATACCAGTTGGTATAGTCAGATTCCAATCAATCTTAATGATACAACTTCGTTGGTTGACTCTAATGTCACTTCAGTAGTAAGTTACTTATCAAAACAGGTTTTTACTGAGATTCATATTACCAACTACTCATCACATATTACTTTTGATTTAGAACCAGGAAGTGGAATTAGGGGTAGTGCAAATGGAGCACTGTATACATTGTTTGGAAAAAAAATAACAGGCCTTAAGAAAATATCTCAATCTAAGTGGTCACTGCAATCTCAATCAGTATCACATGGAGTATACTTGGTTGTTATCGAGTCTACTGCAGGAGTTATTTTAGCGCGACAGATGGTTTCGATTAAGTAATTATGAAGTGGATATTCGAACTAGGTAACAAAACCCTTTCTTGTGATTAAAGCCGATGTAAATAAATTTCTTAGGTGAGACATTATTGATAATCACCTACTGGGCTCAACAAGCATAGCAGTCAACGTTTTTTCTATGCACTGAAGTGCAAAAAACGCTGCCAACTCTGCGAGCGTTGTAGCCAATTTAAAAAGGGACAGGTAAGTGCCTTTGGCAATAATTAGAAAAAACAAAGCCCAACTCTCCACCTAAAAAATCTCAAAACAGAATAAATACCAAGAATGCCGTTACCTTGGGGTAACCTTTTTTCGTCTAATTCTATTGTAAGCCAATTTTAATATATATACCTTATGCAAGAGGTAAAAAACTATGATAAATATTTTTGAATACACTGACTATAAAAGCTTTCTAAGTGACTTTTACGAGTTTAAAAAAGGAGAAAACTCTAACTTCTCCTACCAAACCCTTGCTACTAAGGCGGGGTTTAAGAATAAAGGATTTGTGTATAATATTTTTAAAGGAAACAAAGGATTGTCAAAATCCAATATCTTTAAGTTAACACAGGCACTTAGCCTAAATAAAATAGAGACAGAATACTTTGAAACACTCGTTACCTTTCAAAATGCAGAGTCTTTAGAGGAAAGGAATTTTCATTTTGAAAAAATGAATACACTTTATGCTAAAGGAATAGCTAAAGAGCCTTTGAGAATTAGACAAGATAAATTCGAATTATATTCAAATTGGCATCATTCAGTAATTAGGTCATTAATCGACATGTATCCATTTGAGGGTGATTATAAATGGCTTTCAAAAAAGGTAAAGCCTTCCATTACAGTAAAAGAGGCAAAGGCTTCAGTTGCTCTATTAGAAAAGCTAGAACTTGTTGGAATAAATAAGAACGGGAAATATGCTGTTAAAGATAAAAATATTACAACAGGTAAATCGGTACTTAGTTTAGCGGTTCAAAATTTCCATTTAGAATGTACTGAACTGGCAAAACAAGCCATTTTATATACACCCTCTACTAGGAGAAATATTACAGGACTAACTCTTGGTATTTCTGAAAAAGCTTATCACACAATTTGTGCTGAGATACAAGCTTTTCAAAAAAACATTATTAACATCGCAAATGCAGACATGAATTCAGATAAAGTGTACCAATTCAACTTTCACCTGTTTCCACTTTCTGAAGCTTAACTAAAAGGACAAATCATGAAACATACATTAAAATATCTTTACCCTTTACTACTATCACTATTTTTTACGTATTGCAGTATGGGGGAATCTAATCTTACCGGTAATTCAACTCAAACGGGTAATCCTGAATTGGCAATGATACTCTATAATACTGATGGGACTGTAGCAGATAGTGCAACTGTCGAAGTTTATGAAATTGAGAGTACTACAATCGCTTTTAAAACAGTTACTGATAGTAATGGCCAATACTCCCTTTCTGGTTTAAATGGAACGTATAATATTTGGGCATCAAAAGATTCATTAGCTGCTTTTCAGGATTCAGTATATATCTTCTCGGATACAAATTATGTAAGAAGAGATACATTGAAATCCACTATACATGCACGAGGTAAAGTAGCATTGCAACCTGGGGATGATTTCCAGACTGTTACCGTGAATGTACTGGGGTCATATAAATTTGCAAATGTTGATTCATTAGGTTTCTTCACTTTATCAAATATGCCCAAAGGTGAATATAATTTAAGATTCGAAACAACTCTTCCAAATTATACAACTACCTATTCACCTGTAACAATAGTTAGTGATACATCGTTCACATATGTCGATCCTTTTGAGTTGATCTATACTGGTATTCCATTGGTTACAGGACTAATAGCTCAATATGATACTACTAGCGGTGTGATGACTGTTTCTTGGGACTCGATATCATATCCTGGAATTCAAGAATACTTGGTTTATAGACAAGAAGATTCGGCAAAAACTATTGCTACAATCCCTGTAGGAAAAACTACAAGTAATATTTTTAGTGATTCTCTTTATTCAGGTGATTTTCCGTATATTAATGATCAGTTATCTCATAACTTACAGTATAGAGTAAAAATACGGAATACTTTTGATGAAGAGGGAGGGGTTAATGGGTATGCTCAAGCTACAGCAGTCCCCTCTCAACCATTGAGAGCTTTTGCAGGGAATGATATTCTTGTCCTTACAAATAGTGTTGTGAATTTACAAGGTTATGCAACTGGGTTAAGGGATATTGTAAAGTACGAGTGGGCATTTGGGTCTATGGATAATTTTGTTCAGACTAGTACAGGGGATACAAATGTTGTTGCTCCAAGTACAGAGATAGATAACTATCCATGCTTTTTTCGAGTTACAAATAGTGATGGCATAATTGTCACTGACTCATTAATTCTAGATGTAGAGGGGATTATCGTTTCATCACATAGTTCAAATGAAATAGTTACTGAAGTATTTACTTTACAGGGGATGGCTTCATCAAATGTTACAGAAATTAGAGTTGAATTCATGGGGGTAACTGTAAGTGCAGTAAACAATTCAAATAGCTGGAGGGTTGATGTTGACTCTAGGATTGTATATCCAAGTTTTGAGACAGAAATTATAATTATAGGATTAAATGAATCAGAAGTGATTTCATCTAAATCAATGATAGTGTCAGTTAAAAATCAAGACCCAATAATAGGCAAGTGGTCTTGTTCTAAAAAATATGATCATTCAACAACGGCTAACGCCCCTGTAATTGATGAGTTCTTATCAAATGGTAGTCTAGGGCAAATTAATATATTTAATGGAGATCCTAAGTCATGGATGTTAAATGGAAAAGATTATTACTTATACGGAGCGTATAATGGCTTAATTACAATTTCACCTACTTTTCACAATTACAACCTTATGAGTTATACATTGAATAAAGACAATGCAAACTATGCAACAAGCAATTCAACTATAACATGTTCTAGAATGTAATTGTAAATATTTGTCCCTTTTTAAACTGTCTACAACAGCCGAAGCACGCAAGCTTTTATCTATGCACTGAAGTGCAAAAAGCCTGCGTACATTCGCCAGACGTTGCCTGCAATTACAAGTGACTGAAAGTGTATTGGTAAAATATTTTCAAATGGTGCAGAAAGGCCCACGTCCTGTGGGCTGAATATATCTAAATCTTGAGTCCCTACTGGAATTGAACGTAAGTTTTCGTATATTTCTAATACAAGCTTTATCAATCATATTTTCTAGGGTTTATCATGAAAACATTTTTATTACTTCTGCTCATTTTATCACTTCTTGCATGTAATGATGAAACCACAGTTGCATCGGATCATAATGAATTATCATCAAGTAGTTCAATGATCAATACAAGTGTTCAACATGGTCTTATAAGTTCTGCACAATCTATCTCAAGTGACTTTATTGATTTAGTTTCATCTAGTTTTAATTCAGAAAGCTCTGGTGTTACAATATCCACAGAATCTGGCACTAAGGAACACTATATAAGTTATAGTACAAATGATAATAACTCTTCATCGGAAGATGGTTACGCAAAGGGGGGAATAACAGGGAAATATGATCACTTATTTGCACATACTGCTAAATATCCAGATCCTGAAAAGACACTTTGTGAACAATTACCAGGTTATTTTAATTCTAATATTCGATTGGGAGGGGTTGCTGCATTTGGAGTGTCAAATAATGGAACAATGTATTTATTAGATTCAAACAAACTAGATTATGGGCCGAAATGGAATTTATTTCGAGGTGATAAATATTTACGTAATCAGATAATTTCAGGTTATGATCATGGGGATGGTGAGTATGAGATTGAATTTGAAAATGTAATTGACAAATTTGGGAACCTTAATGAGTCTAATATTGTTGTTCATTTTGAAAACAATAAAGTTGATAGTATTATTCCATGTCCTGCTAATAATAGTGATGAATGTGAATCCCTAGATATTATAGAGTGGAATGATATGGAGTATGAAGTGAAAAATTATCTGTCAATGAGTAGAATTAGACATGTTGGGAAAACAATAGAAAATGAATATTTGATTGTTTTAGAGGGAGTTTATCAAAGTTCAGAAGATCAATCGATTACATTTTTCGGGAAACCTGGTGAATTAGTAATTGCAGCTCATTGGGAAAGTGAGTTAGGGGGTGGTTTTGAAGCATTTAGAATTGGTGATTTTCGGTACGAAATGAAAAAAGAAGATGTTTATGATGATCAATGGTACTTAAAAGAATATTCTCTTAAAAAAATTAATATTAAAGATTACCTCGATAACGTAAAACCCCTAGAGTCAACGACTCAAAACCTTTATAATGTAGAAATAACAGATGAATTGCTTGGGTCTCTAGGATTTGATTGCAGTGAAAATATAACACGAAGAGAAAGAACTGGTTCTGTTATACCTTATATTTAATTTGTCTAATAAAAAATAGATCAACAATATAGTCTTTCCCGCCACTCCACATCCCTGGTTGCGTGGCGGGAGCACCTTTTAAAAAAAATTCAAAATCAACAGTATCTCGTAAGTCACTTGTAACTGCAGGCAACAGGGTGAGCAAGCAATAACCGTTTCGTAAGTGAACTGCATTCAGCCGGTCGCTAAAGCTCCTCGTCCTCATGCAACCCAAGCAAAGCTAGGGAGTTCACTAACTCCACTTTTTAATCCAAAATCGTAAAGACCGATTTTGGATTAAAATTACTGCCAACTGGCACCCGGACGTTGTAAGACATTGGCACACAATCTAGAGGGGCCGTGTGGGCTAAAATTTAAAAAAATATAATCACAGCTCTGGCAGTTCGTTGCATTTTTTAAAGCCCACCTGACAAGTAGACTGAATCACTGGGCTTTCATATTGCATGACATTGCTTTCCTTTTAATTTGAAAGCAATACTCGCTTTGCTCGTGTCATGCAATATTCAGCCCTTTAAGCAGCTCACCCTCCCTGAATGTGTAGTTTAGTCAGGTGTAGTGGCTATTTGCCCCTCTAGCTTGGCACCAACGTCTTACAACAACCGTAGCACGCAATAGTTTCTTTTAATATGAAACTACTGCGTACTCCGGCCACGTTGTGCAATATTATTCAGTGGGAGCAAATAGTCGCTTCGCTCCCAGTGATTTTAAAATTTAATTGAGAAGTAGTGGAGTTATTATTGTGGGTACAATGTTTTTATTTATGTAACTTATGTTATCTAAGTAACCATCTCCCATTGCCCATCTCAAAGTATGTTGACCAGCAGGTATGTCGATCGTTTCAGTAAACCAAACTCCATTTTGCCCCAGGTATTGCCTTTGTGTAAGTGGTTTTTCGATGTCATTAATTAAGAACTTAGTTTCAACAAATTCAGGACTTCTGTTTCTAGAGTTGTCAAGTGGACCTATAACATGAAAATTATTTTGCATCCATCTAAATGATAATTCGCCAGGTCCATAAACCTCAGCAGATACATATTGAGGGTCTGCAAATAAGTGGTCACAATTGGTGTCGTAACTGTAGTCAACAGTGTATCCTTGGTTGTATAAAGCCATTCCACCGGTGGCTCCTGGTACAGGTAAAAATTCGATTTTATCATCAATTGAAAATGATAGGTAGGAATTGTCTAAAACTTGGTTTACTGGCGAACTATATAAGTAATTTGGTTCGTAAATATAGGGAGGGATTCTATGTTCATCTACTAATTTGGTTTGATGAACATCAACTTCATATTTAGTTATAAATTCATTATATTGTTTTTGTCCGTGTCCATCTGTATATTCAAATTTTAAATAGACATCCATCATCATCTTAGGGCGCCCTATCACAGAATTTGCATAACTAGAGTATGTTGGATCTATTGCGATTATTTTTATTTCATCAAAAGGTTTAAGTGGTACCTCATCATAATCAATTCCATATTCATTATGTTGTAAAATGCCCCACATTTCGTATGGTAACTTTTGGTTAATGGGTAGAGGGGATCTTGGGATACCAGTACTTCTACTAATTTCAGAGCTCATTTTGAATTTGTATTTCGCGTTTACTAATTTGTTACCTGATTCTGGGTTAATAACTAAATTACCACCTCCTACTGGGTCTTGAACATGTATGTAGTGTGTGTTTGTTCCTTTAACAACCACAAGTGTAGCTTTAGGTAAATCCTTTAATTTAAACAGACCTAGTTTTTTAATTTCTTCAGATTTTGCAACGTAGGGAATTTCAGCTTGATTGTCATAATTTGTTCCTAATATTGGAACGCTTGATTCAAAAGGTGTTGGTGATATGTTTTGAATGTTACCATCCAACTGTACTTTTGATTCTTTAAAATTAATTGTTGTATGGCCAGCGTATCTAGCAACTTTTGTAATTAGGTCTAAACCTCCAATTTTTTCACTTAAATCATTTTCTGTGACTTTTTCTAGTTTTTCTCTGAGCTTATCATAATCACTTGAAAGAGGAAGCATTTTAACAAATTGATTTTTAATGCCGTCAAGAGCCATTCCACCAACAAAAGGAACTAAATAGTCTCCGGCTTTCTTTAGGCCTGTGCCGATTACACCGTTAAACAGATCGTCATTATCATTTGTTGGGATAGGTTCTTTTATTGTACCTGTCATTTGGATGTCATCAATACGAACTTTATTGGTTTCAAAATGAAATATTAAAGATTCATCGGTAATATCTTTTTCTTGATAATCTAAAGGAATATCAAGTACAAACCATTTTTTCACAATGTTTTTATTAAGTACTTTTTTCTCGAGAGGCATTGTTTGTGTGTTATAATGGTGAGGAAGTCCCCAGTTTTCAGGTAATGAAAACTCTCCATGTCCAAGAAAATAATGATGATTTGAAAATGTATCGATGTCTTTTTTAATGGCAACTCGACTCTCTAATGTTTGTGCCTCAGTATCATCTATGTAGTTATAAATATAATAGCGAAGGAGACCACGATATTTATTATATAAGACAAAATATGGCACGGCTTCCCTTATACCATGTTTGGTAAAGTCATTAGGATCTGAGTAAACTTCACTATTAGTTGAGTAATCCTTAGAATCAGTAACAAAGATACGGCGCGTATAAAGTGTCCATCCGTCAAGATTGTTTTCGGTCTCTTTTAGGCTAAAGTAACTATTATATCCGTCTTTTATGGTAGGTTTCCCAGTTGATTCCATACTATAGACATCACCCTGGTATGAATTAAATTCGTTCCACCAGTTTGAATCCCACCATTTCCAACTATGGGAAGGATCGTGGTTAGCAAGCATTGCATTTGGAGGAATATAACCTGCATTTACGAAAGTAATAAGTTGAGTGAGAATGAAAAATATTATTGCTTTTTTCATATATATCCTTAAAGATTTGTTATTAGTATGTGTATTAGACGAATATGGTACTTGAATTGGGAATTTTTTTTCAAATCCGCTTCGCGCGATAAAGATACTCCCACTGAATAACATCGCACAACAGCCGAAGCAAGCAATTAACCTCTCCTCAATTCGTGTAGTTCAGCCGGTCGCTACGCTCCTCGGATTCACTACAACCCAAGCAAAGCCTGGAACTTATTGAGTCGTTTTGCTTCGCCATTTTCCTGAAAATGAAAATGACGGCAATTAACTGCTTACGTTCGGCAAGCGTTGAGTACAATACCAAAGAGCGAGACAGTATTTTAAGATATGAAGTATAGATCTGTATTTTAGATATATCGTTTTGAGGTATTCTTATGATAATACGCCAATATAATCCTAATTGATTTCTATAATTGATGGTGATTTTATGAAGTGAGTTCACTATGTTAATTAGGTTTGTATTAATAGTTATATGTGTTTTAACCATGAGTTGTTTTAAATCTGAGTCTGATTTGGGTGTAACTCAGGATACCGGAATACGCTTTAATTTTTTTGATTTGCCAAATAATTATTTGGATAGTCTAAAATCAACATTGGAAAGTAATGATATAAATCAGTTAAATGATGTAGGATTAAAAAATTTACAGGTGTTTATTGAAAACAGTATTATACAAGGAACTAGGTCAAATAATATATTAGGTAACTATTTTTGGTCTGTGCTCTATAATTTACCGGAATTTGTTGAGGAAAAGAATAACGGCTATTACTGGGAATCCGAAAAACAGTTGATAAATGAAAAACTTAAATCTTATGCAATTTATCGTATAGCAAGAGATCAGAAAAATATTACAAGAATCTACGAAATATTTAAACCATGGGTGGAATCTTTAGTTAGTAAAGAGTATGCAGATTCAATTGGTGTAACAAGTTTTATAACTCAACGAATTAGAGTACTTGATACTCTTCAAAAACTAGACTTTAAGAATCCATTCGATAATGTTAGTAATTTTTTAGATTCCGCGACTGGGGTATGGCGGCAAGTAGAAAATTCACATTATTATGACACTGTAACAAATGGTAATGCTATGACTGCTGATGAATTGAACTATATGTTATATCAGGAGTTGGTAAAGTATAATACATCTTTTGAAGTTGTAAATTTGACGGGGTATGACTTTTGGTTTAGGAGATATCGGGAAGATAATATTGACGTGGTATATTCAATATTAAAAGATTTAGAACAATTGTTTTCTGATGAATGACTTTTAGTTTTATATGAACTGTGTGAATTTTCATATATACTATTAAATATCGAGTTATCTATCATGAATATCACAGCTTCGCATGCTCTTTGGTACTATACTCAACAAGCATAGCAGTCAACGTTTTTTCTATGCACTGAAGTGCAAAAACGCTGCCAACTCTGCAGACGTTGGTGGACATAGGAATGG
>JAOPTX010000090.1:0-315 GCA_051532055.1 Fibrobacterales bacterium
CCTGAAGGATTACCATCACCTGCATTATCTGTTCCATCATCTACGGGAGCGGTGCTACTATCACCTGCATCATCTGTGCCATCAGCTACGGGAGCGGTGCTATCATCACCATCATCACCGGTTCCATCAGCTACGGGAGCGGTGCTATCAGCAACTGAATCATCTGTGCCGTCATCTACGGGAGCGGTGTTATCATCACCTACATCATCTGTGCCATCAGCTACGGGAGCGGTGCTATCAACACCTACATCATCTGTGCCGTCATCTACGGGAGCGGTGTTATCATCAACTGAATCATCTGTGCCATCATCTACG
>JAOPTX010000090.1:365-22786 GCA_051532055.1 Fibrobacterales bacterium
TACGGGAGCGGTGCTATCATCAACTGAATCATCTGTGCCATCAGCTACGGGAGCGGTGCTATCATCGTTAGTATCTTCATCGGCGGGATCAATACTTTCATCACCATCATCGTCTTCAGTATCACTCACAACCTCATCAACATCACTATCTGATATCCCTTCTTCATCTAAGGCAGACTCACCACTAACCTCTTCTCCTTCAACAACATCACCATCATCTGGCAGAGAACTAGCAGTACTCTCAGTACCACCAACACCCACTTGCTCATGGCTCTCTTCACCCTCCGACAACTCAGAACCTACTCCTCCCGCCAATCCTTCAAGTTGCGCTTCGCTCCTAAAAGCTGGAGTAGCATCACTCGTTGAAGAGTCAAGACTTGTATCACTTTGCTCAACTTGATTTACCTCAGGATTATCCTCATTCCCCTCTCCTTTACCCAGAGGTTCACCCAAAGAATCCTCTTGAATTGCACTTCCATCAATGTGTCTATCGGCTCCATCTGAAGAGTCATCATTTGAATCTGTACTATTTTGTCTAACGCTGACGGGGGTACTATCATCATTTGTAGTAACAATGGGGGTGTTTTCAACTTCCAATTCAGTAGTGGCTGCGTCACCATCTATCTCATCGTCTTCTTGATCTCTATTTTCTGCATAGGCATTAGGAACCGAGGCTACAACATCTGAGGCATCCGAATCAGGAGATTCTTTGAGTATAACTCCATCAAATTCCCTGCCACCCAATGTCTTTTCATCAACCTCATTAAATAGGGTCTGCTCATCAAACTCTTCATCGCTTTTTTTTGGTGATTTATTCTCTTCCGACATAACCCCTCAAGTGTGCAAGCCTACCTGCCCTATTAGTTTATTATATACTAAGAAACGATGGAACGCCACCTATAGGCTTCACAACTCTGTTATTATTACAACTACTGGTTAAGAAGTGCCTATTCTACCCACTAAATCCATATATAGCACCTTCCCAGCTTCTTTAACAGTTTGTGAAACTTGACAACTTAAAGCCTTACCAAGTCTCCCATCTAACACATGTAAAACATAAATTTACACTATACTCCCTTACTTGAATTAAGGTATTTTAGATCCATACTAAAGAGGGACACACATTGAAACGTTTCACCATACTTGTTGCCACCATTGCATCGTTTTTTGCAGGGTGTACTTCTAACGAACCACTACTACCCATACCTGATGAAATTCAAGTAACTTCATCAACAGGAGGACAACTCTCCTCCCCCACCCAAACTCTATCATCAATACAAAGTACACTGAGTAGTTCTCCGAGCAACAACCAGAGTTCAACCCAAACAATCAAAACGAGCTCCTCCTCGAAACAAACAATAGGGCATGAATCATCTTCAAATACCCTTGTAGTTGTTTCGAGTAGTCATGTGAATCAACCATCATCAAGTTTAGAGGAATTGAGTTCCACCGTATCATCTTCTCAGTCAACCCCTACCCTCTCATACTTAACAACAAAGGGAACGGTCATTGTAAATGCGAAAGGTGATACTGTCGCCCTTCGAGGCATTAATATTGGAGGCTGGCTCGTTACCGAAAACTGGATGAATGGTTTTACCGATGCATCGGATACCCAGACTGACCGTTTTACCCTAGAAACCCTCGAAGAACGTTTTGGCGAAGATAAAGCAGATACTCTTTTGGAAGTATGGCGCAGTAACTTTTTTACTGAAACAGACCTCGATCATATTCAAGAGTCGGGTATGAATCTCATCCGTGTACCCTTTGGATATAGAAATTTACAAAACAGAGATGGGAGTTGGAAAATGACTCTTTCCGGTAATATCGACTTTGGATGGATGGATTGGATCGTAACGAAAGCAGAAGAGAGAGGTTTGTATGTACTCTTTGATTACCACATCTGGAAGGGACAAGAAGAAGGGAAAACTGACAAAATAGGTGATGAAGGAACAGATATCTTTAACAATGCATATCGATATATATCTTGTGGTGATGAAGGCGAAAAAAGGGATGCGCAAAACAATCACGCCATAGAAGTATTGACCAAGGTTATTGAACACTACAAAGGCAGAGGTGCTATCGCTGCAATTGAACTCATCAATGAAGCCTGTGGCGGCACCTGGGCTTCTATACCTCTCTATGATGGAGTCCGAGAGATTGACCCCGATCGTATTCTCATGGCATGGGGCGACCCAATGCCCCAAACTGCAGACTGGTATAATGTCATCTATGGCCACCACCTCTATACTATTAATGGATCAAACTTTGATGACAATAAAACAGGTATTGATGAGCACATTAATGAGATGCTTGCAATGCAACAAACATACGACGTCCCTTATTACACTGGCGAATACCACATTGATCACGAGGACTCCCACCGTTACCTCCTTGAGCAATATGCCAAACATAATATTTCGTGGAGCAAGTGGACCTATAAAGGGGTGAATATTGGCAACTGGGCGTGTATGGTACTTCCCAATACCGTTGATATTGATGTGTTAAATGACTCCTATGAAACAATCGTTAATACCTGGAGTACCTTGTCATCATCGAATCCATGGTCAAATGAGAGCGTTCAGAGTGTATTAAAATATGGAGCGGGACTGTAATTCACTTAAAGATGTGCAAGCCCACACAGCACCTCGCCCACATCGTACACTAATCAACAGTGATCAAGTGAACAAAAGACAGCCATAACAAGTTATTTTACTCAATTTACATATTTTTGTACACTCATACATTGTAGTCAAGCCAAACATCTTGTACGTTTGAGATATGACTACAATCTACAATTATTTCGATTACCGGGATTTCCTGAACGCCTGGCTCCTAGAGTACAAACAGACAGGAGCCAAAATTTCATTGCAGAGTATTTCGGAAAAAGCAGGATTTAGCTCTAAGAGTTACCTTCATAGAATTGTCACCGGCAAAGCACCCCTCTCATTAAAATCCTCGACCTCACTTGGCAAAGCACTTGAACTCTCTCCAGACGAGATTTCTTACCTTCAACTTCTCATACAGTTTAAACATGCAAAACATGATGGTGCACGTATGCAATTTTTACAAGAGATTGAACACCGGGCGAACACCCAAGCCTACGCCCTCGAAAAGAGAAAATTTGACTACTTCAGTAAGTGGTATATCCCCGTCATTCGAGAAGTTGCAACTACCATTAATTTTGAAGATAACTATCAGAAACTCGGTCGTACCTTAACACCGGTTATCTCAGCCAAAGAAGCACGAGAAGCAATTCAAACGCTCCTTGACCTGAATCTCCTGTCTAAAGAAGAAAATAAATACATTCAGACCGACACCTTTATATCCGCCCAGGACGATCGCGCATCCCTCGCCTTACGCTCATATCAACGAACCATGATAGAGATGGGGCGTGACGCCATAGAACGATTTGAGAAAGAAAACCGAAACATACACTCGATTACCGCAGGTATTTCCAAGGAGGGCTATGCCGCCCTCAATAAAGCGACTGAAGAATTCCATAAAAAAATATTAAATATTGTAAACCAACACTCTTCTGTTGAACTCAGCTGCCAAATCAACACACAGCTTTTCCCCTTAACCAAAAATTTTGATTCAAAAGGAGTGCACTATGAAGACTAGCACACTATTACTTACACTACTCAGCATCCTTATCATAACACACTGCGCTATTGTAAATGAAGACCCCAGTGACGCGTCAGGCGGGAGCATCACTGGAGCTACAACAATCCCAAATAATATAGCCACTAAGCGAGCGTCCTCCTCAGTTGTAGCTCTTATGTACCCTAGCGACAATCGATATCCGACCGAAGTGTTCCTCTACAATACATTGGACCCACAAACTGTAGTGCAACGAACAGAAGTCAATACTGAAGGATCATTTGCTTTTACCAATCTTGACTTTGGTACTTATGATATTATGACCAACAGACAGGAGACAGGGTTTATCTATAGAAACATAATCCTCACCCCAGACCGAGCCGACGTCCATCTCGACTCTATCCCCCTTAAAACCGTTCGAGAACTCAGCATAATAATCGACTCCGAAAAGACTCAGTCTGTTTATTTCTACAATCAATTCCTCACTGGGCATAGCACCAACACCTACACCTATCGTTACATTGACTATGGAGACACACCCGACAACGCCACAACTCAAGAGCTCACTCTCATTCGGAAAAACATAGATGGCGACACCATAGCGGTACAGTATAGCATCAATGACCTATTAGACTCTATACGCATTAATGACCCTATTATTGACACACTCATTATTGATACCATTATCGACCCCCTTCCAACAGACTCACTTATAAACCAAATTGCCGTTGATACAATAATAGACACCATCATACCTTATCCCCCTATTGATACCCTTGGTGACACCACCCACACCAATGTAATCTACACCTGGATAGTCGACCGTGACGGCGGTGGGGTTGATACCAATTATGTGTATTCCGACTCCCTAGTACGCACCCCTGACTGGCTCAGTACCCCAATGAAAATTGTATCTCGCAATCCTTCAACGCTTCATAGATCAGAGAATGAAACTGAGCTCATTTTTATAAATTACACTCAACAAGCACTCTATCCCTACGCTCGCGATTTTTTCTCTCAACAAATCATGCCCACATCTATTACTCGAGACCTCAACAAAATAGTCGTTGACAGCAAAGGAGCACTATCAACAATCATAAGAGCCAAGATATCTATCCTTAAAAAGCCTAACTGGGCGACCGTCTCAATAGAGCAAACTACCGCTGACCAATGTATTGACAATCCCATTGTTAAACTTTCGACATCTAAATGCATTGATTCAACAAGCTTTCAAGCAGACACAGTGATCGAACCATTTATCACCTGTAAAAGATCCTTACCCACTGACTACAATTTTTATCCTATCTACAATAACTACGACTCAAAAATGCACATCACGTGGGACACCTATGATGCAGACATGCAAAACGAGTGGATATTTGTACAAGAAAACGCATACGGCAACAAAGACACCCTAACACTTACTACAACCCTCAAACCCGACACCTGTGATGGTGGCACCCTCGAAATCACCAACGACACCCTCTACTCTTGGATTGTACACTATGGCTCAAACCCACCCGACACCCAGTCCATAAGAGCAAGCACCCTTCAATCACCACCCAACTTTGACACCATCCCCATTTCAATAGACTACTTTTATAGTAATTACCCAACCCTTACCCCTGACTCTGCCCGGATACACTACACCTATTCTGACACCGCATACAATTTTGACACCATAAAAGTCAACTACGGAACCGACCCGTACACCTCTATAGACTTTGAATATCTTGCATTTGATACTGCATTATTCAAAAGCGACCTCTCTACAATACCCTTAAATAGTGGTGGTGATATAACGTTTGTATACAATGGATTAGACTCTATCCTTGAAACACCCGACTGGGCTACCTTAGTTACCCATCAAAATAAAACTGCCTGTGGAAACCAAGACGTTTTTAATATCAATTTTAAAGGCAATACCTGTTCAACAGTCGACCCTGTAAACACATCAATACCCACCTTGATTATATGTCCTGTCTTCTCCCACCTTGGCACATACTACCAAGAGCGCAATAGTCGAGCAGAATACACATTTAACACCTGTGATGTAGCAGCAGATAATAAGTGGAAAATAATCACCAAAAATGCCTATGGATATCGCGACACAATCGAAATTCTTACGACACTAAAGGGAACTGAATAACTCCTTTTTAAACTACAGCTTTCTTTAGCCTAAAAATTAAACCCATATGCATTCCTTCATGATAAAGATTGAAGGAGATTGCATCATCAAGGGAATTAATTGGAGTCCCCGTTCCGGTTATAAATGATTGATATTCATTCTTATTAAGTTCGGCATAATCTTCCTTCAGTAATGGAGGAATACGTTTCAACTCGCATACTATATTTTGAACATCACTATTCCCTTCCCAATCTTTGGGAGAAGAACCTTTAATAAATCGCGCAATGAGAGTATCAGACACATACATTTTTGACTGAGCTCGCTTATATATAAGTAACTGTTGCGTCACCAAACAGTGCCCAAGATGCCACAAAACATTATTGTTCCACCCTTCGGGAATTGAGAGAAGTTGTTCTTCAGAAAGCCCTTCGCAGGAGGCTATCATGGCAATTCTTGTTTGTTCTAACATATCTATTGGGTTCATACTCATCTCACTTCACATTCTCTATACACTTTCTAGGCAACAATGTAACAAGACGAGTGGAGTATCGCCACCGGAAAATGTTTAATGTATAGTAATCATTTATTTTCTACAACTCTATACGGCCCTTAAAAGTGTAACGTTCAATACTAAATCGAATCACCCGGCACCACACCAGTGGAATCAGGCGCAATATCATTACCTGGCTCTATGTAGTCAACAGCACCTTCACTATCATAAAATGTTGTATAATCAATTGTCTCATCATCGTGATAATGTATGGACTTCACATAATTTGACGCTAAGTACGAGCTTTTCCCAGTATAAATGTATTCTATCTCTTTGCTCCCATTGGGATAGTAACTAATAGATGAATACAAAGTACTGGTTGGTAAATATTTGGTGACACTCTGCATCACCCCATTAGGATAATAGGCTATCAATTTTGACAGCGAACCATTTATATCAAATTGCCGCTCAATGGTCAAAATACTATCCGCAGTATAGACATAACAGGCGAGGGAATCCCCTTCCAATGTATTTCGATATTTGTAGAGCGTATATTCCTGTAGCAGTGAACCGGCACCAAAATCGTAGCGCTCTACAAGCTTCTCTCCCTCATAGACGTATTCCGTACTATCACGGAGTGTAAGATCACCGGCATACGTGTATGCTCTCAGTAATTTTCCCGAATATTGATCACGAGAATAATGATCAATTGAAGCGAGACTTCCTCCACTGTATTCATCTCTCCTATAAAATGTTGAGTTTTCGTTTGATTCATGATAGGTAATGAGAGTGAGAACATCATTGATATAGGAACTTTTCACATAACTACTTGACAACAGTGTATCAGAATACACATACAGTGCTTGAGTTGCACTTGAATGACTTGCGTTATTAGTTCTTCGACTCTCCTCAATCTTTCTCCCGAACCTATCATACTGCATTCCTTTAGAACTATACAAAAAACCTTCACTGTATTCATCGTCTCGAAGTATATTCCCCATCTCATCAGAAACCTTGTATTCTGCAAGCGCTTCTGCACCAGAGGGATAATAACGAATAGTTTTGTTTACTCGATAATTCAAACTATCAGAATACATTTGTACATTACAATACATCCCCTGAGGAGTGAGTTCCACAATTTTTCTGCCGACACTATCTCGTATGGTAATTGCATAAATAGATGAATCAACACCTGTTAATGTGGTATCGGGGAAACTATTAGCCACAATTATTGACTTTAAATGTTTTATCTGTCCATCATAGGTCATGAATGAACTCATGCCATATTCATTTTCAACAGTTGCATACTTTTCATCAGCACTACTATCATCGTTAGAATCAAATAAACACCCTGCAAAGAGTATTAAAAAAGGTAATAGAAATTTCATACAGTATCCTTAGTTAAGTAATTCGATTGTTCTTTGAGAATAATTCAATCTAATCTCTTGATTGGACGATTCACCATCTAAACTATCATTATTCATAGGTATTGGCTGTGGGTAACCTTTATGGCTACACTCTTCAAGTACATGATTTGAACAGTACTCTTTCATCTCTCTTTCGAGTGCCGGTGCAACATACACTTCTTGGAGTAGCTTTTCATAAGAGTGGAGTAACCCTCTTCCACACCCTGGGTACCACTCTACAGCAGTACATGTTTCTAATACAAACGTGCTTAATCCATACCGCTGCGGTACTTTTTCCCAATAATTATTACACAAAGTATCATTTTCAAAGTCTGTATAGAGACAATATTCAATCCAAGCAGAATCTAAGGCACCTTCACTCGGAACAAAGCCCTTCATTTGTCTGCGTAATTCCCGGAGATGTCGAGCCCTTAATAAATACAAATAGTCTTGTCCTGCTCTGAGATAGACACTGTCACCAAAAGCCAGTATTCCTGCACTACTATAGTCAGCAGAGTCTAACCCATAATACGTTTCAATCAAACCAGTTAAAACAGTATCTTGAAGCTCCCAATCACTCGTATATTGAGTAACTGATTCCTCTCTGTTCCCTTCTTTTAAATTTCGGAAAATGATACTTCGTTGACACCCCTTTACCGAATAGTTAAGATCGTCACACATTGTGTGATACTCAGCAGCACATTGACTTTCAAAAACCTTATCCTTATTAAAATCTGAAAAGCAGGCATTCCACATATACTCGCTATGCTTTATATAAGGGAATATCCCACTGCTATCCGGTTTTAAAAATAGTATCGCCGAATCAAGGGCAACCCCAACGAACACTCCCGTACCACCCGTTATATTGGTCCATACATCGCCCCCATAATTATAAGTCCCCCGTGCTTTAAGGTTCTGATGATAGCGTTTATAACCATCTGAAAAACCCATGAGCACCACAATATTCTCGCCCGGACTAAAATAATTGAGCTGATGCATTTGAGATGTATAATTAGGGTCATCATCGATAGATACAGGACAGTTAAATTCATTATGTATCTCAACCGGGTCACTACTTGTAGTATGAAAAACAATAGAGCCATCCATTACACGATCTTCATAATTACCATACTGACGACGATTACTCAGATAATAATAATCCTTAGTCTCTTGGAGGACAATACAATATGACTTAACCTCTGGCGAAAGATACCGTATATTAAAATTAAAATAATCAACAAACGACCTATCGGTACTATCAATATAATTATAGTGATAGTTCGAGTACAATTCTTCTATGGCCCTGTACGAGCCACTACTCACCGACTCATGCCAATCCAATTCAACATACCGAGGAATAGAAACCGCTGCACTTATTTCAGCATGGGATTCAACACCACTGCTATCCCAATAAAAATCAGCATGTAACTCATAGCGCTCACCCGCAATGGGTACTATCGAGTCATGAGCAGTAAAACAATTTTCATTATCACTACGCGGATCCAGTAAGAGAGGATATTTTGACGAATGAAACACCTGCCCTGTCCAAGAGGTACTATAATCATCATTAAACAAACCGAACAGTGTAACCCGTGCCGAATCATAAAATGATCGCCCCCCAATAGAGAGTTCATTTACCGAATACACTTTATCAAAACAAATGTCTTTAATGGATCTACCCTGATATAACACAGCATGTACAACAATTCTTGAACTCGCCTCTTCATTTTTCGGTTCATACTCCCAGGGGCCATTCACATCACAAGCCATCAACGTCACCAGTACACACAATAGCACATATCGTATCATACGCTAAAAACTCCATTCAAAATCGATAAATATAGGGACAATTGGCAATTGATATATATTCTCTGATGTAGGAGGGTTCGCAAAGTAGTCATGAGACTTAACAAAAATATTTTTGGTATTGAATACATTCAAAATTGCATAAGAGAGTTTCCAGCTATTCTTCTTTCCTATTTCAAAAACCTTAAGATCTATCCGGTTATACCCAGGTAATTTCGACTGATTTTTAGACCCAAATGAAAATATCTGTTTTACCTCATTGTTATGAGAATTAGGTACATATTCGTACCCAGTTAATGCAGTATATGGGCTCCCCGTGGATGCCTTAATTTGAAAGGAGCTTTTAACAAACAATTCATTATACGAAGCGGTAAAAAAACCATGCATCCCCCTCCAATTAATAACGACATTACATTGAGCACTATGAGTTCTATCCCACACAGAGTAATACGCATACTTATGAAGATCATCTTTGATAACAGTTCGATTGTAGGTATAACTTATCTCACCAGCAATAGGAGCCTTATTGAGTACCAGAGACGCCTCTAACCCATAGGAATAGCCATTTGAATAATAAATAAAATCAGCAAGATCCTGTTCTTGCTTAATTTTAAAGTCGGTACCTAACTTCGATACATCAAACATATAGCTATTCCAAAACGACTTATAAAATGACCCCAATGTAATATCCAACTTTCCAAACAATTTAGTGTAGAGATAATTCAATGATGAAAAGAGTTCTCGCGCCGGAGGAATAGTACTCTCATCATTTTTATAGGCAGGAATATAATTGTCCATCGCTGATGATATATAATCATTGAAATGTATTGAATTCACGAACTGATAATAATAACCTGTCTGAAATTGTACTGTCTGCCTCTTAGATGGAAACATTTGAATATTAATCCTTGGCTCAAAAAATGGTTTTTCAAGCGAGAGATGATAGGTAGAACGAATTCCTACTTCTGGATACCATACCCCAAACTTATATCCCACTGAGCCATACAGAGATGCATACAATGGACTCCTCGTATGATAAAAATGTTCTATGACACTATTTGCAGAATCTATAAATCCACCTGTATACGTATAGGTTTCGGAACCTCTTGTAAACTTAAACTTTGATGCAATACCTTCAAAGCCTATCCCCCATTGCATTTTATCACTTGTAGGGGTATGAACGTCTGTCGACGCCTTTATGGTCTTAATAGTATTACTGGATTCCTCTTTTACTCCCGACACCTCTCTATTAATACCATGATGGTATCCCGTATAGGACAGGTGATTCTCCCAAACTAATCGGTCTATTTTTCTAACATAGTTCAGGGCGGTAAGAGAATTCCCCCACGCTAAAGACAACCAGTCATAATTAAAAAGGTCTTCACCGTCATAATAAGTTATTGATAGCGTATGCTCTGGGCCAAAGGTGTATCGTACTTTACCTTGATAATCATGAAAACCATATTCAATATTTTCATTATGTAATTCCATTTTTTGGGTTAATTTGATAACCGGTGAAAAATATGATTTTCTTCCCGCGATTAACCAATCAACAGGACCAAACGTCCCTTGAAGATGACCTTGCACCGCAAACACATTCAGCTTAACCCCTCCATTCACTACCGAAGATGAATCAGCCCTTCCTGCGTCACCCTGCACATCAATCACCGATGCCAACCTATCCCCATAGCGCACAGGAAAGCCTCCAAAATACCAGTCGACCTTTTTGACTGATTGAGTAATAAAGCTGGAAAAAAGACCAAAGAAATGGAAAGGGGTATAGAGAATTCCTTTATCAAGCATCATTAAATTTTGATCACTTGCACTTCCTCGCACATTTATTTTTGAGGTCAAATCAGAAACAGTAGAGACACCTGGCTGACTCCCCAGAGCGAGGATTAAATCATCATGGAAAAGACCCGGTCTATTTTTAATCTTCTTTTTATCAAGTGTTCTCACCCCCGGAGCCTGTTGAATCTTTTTCTTTAGATAGACTATCGTCTTCTGCATCCTTACTTTTTCAGCGGCATCTTCAGCAAGAGCAATTACTGATTCGATGCTATCAATGGTACTTTGCACTATTTGAACATTGGACAACGGGCTACGAGTACGAAACAAATGTAATGAATCAACACTATACGATGTCTGTATCACTAATGTAGAATCAAGAGGGTATGTCTGACTCTTTTCTAAACGTATATATTTGTTATTCCCCAGTGAGTCAATCGCTAAAGCTGAAAAACTATCAGGAGTACTCATTACAAGAGAATCGAGTACAGAGAGAACCGGTAAATCTAAACCGAGTATGACGTTATTAAGGGAATCGATATCATTGACATGTACTGTCACAAATGTATCAATAACACTATTCCAAATTGATAGATTCCACAGAGTATCTAAGGGCAAGCGACATGATACTGGTTTTCCATAAAAGGTATTAACAGTATCCCCTGTTTCGATAACTTCGATAAAAATCGTTTCATCGGAGGCAAAAGAACTATCCGCAATTGTCACGACGACAAACCGTTCTTCAGAATGAGCGACAGGTAATCCAACAATGAAAAGAAACAGTAAATACAGTCTCATGGAATAGTATGGAGGAATAGAATAATTGCCTTCAATATACCTAAAATGCTCGTAAATACCTGTGATTTAAAGAGTAACTACCCGCTTCAGATTACTTTTAAGGTGTTGCTTACCTGGGGTAAACACTCATTCCACTACATAATACGCTGAGTTTTATAATCACCTCTAACAGCCCCTTATAACTGAAAGAGCATTGAGAAAACGTGAGCCTCAGCTATTGATTAAAAACCGTACTATCAAAAGGCACAATATAACTTTTGAGCCGCACAGTATCTCCGGCGCCATACCGGTTCTTCACTGTAAACACCTGTTCATACTCATTGCCCACGTAGGCACTATCAGGCCTAAATTGTAGGGTAAGGATTGCATCAGAGGGTGCATACTCAGAATCTGTAGCTATGCTGTTAGCTTTATATAAATATATTGGTTTACACTCATTCATAATAATCATCGCTGCTCTACTACTCAAGTAAAACTTCCCCTCCGGCTCAACAGTACAATTCCTCGATGGTCTGGTCACAAAAGGTATTGTATCGCTCAATTGCTCGACCCAAACCCCATCGAATGGCAAATGTTCAACCAATAGATGCGCATTAACCAAATAGCCTTCTTGCAGGGTATCAACTAATAGTTGAAGCTCCTCTTTATTCGTAATGCGGGGCGAATGACTCTCAAAAAATGATTCTGTTGAATCAGGATCCACCTCTGCCCAGATAGTATCGAAAATATGGCGTGGATAACAATTGCGATAGATTGCATCGAGAAAAATAGTATCAAGGGGGTCGTAATAGGCGATATGCATAGTATCAACAGGGAGAAACGGATTTACCCATGGCGCACAATCATCACATTCATGTTGAATAAATATCACCGATCTGAAATTATTTCGTTGTGGTTCATGAATGGAAATTTCACCAAAAGATCTGTAGACACTGTCAAGTATCAATGGTCTCACTCGTGACGTGTCAACCCACTTCATTCCGTAGCGATTCACTGTCCACGCATACAGCGTCACCGTATCTTGTGTTACACCAGTTGTATCATATTCATAGGTATATTGAATAGTATCAAGAGGTACAGCATCATCCACCATTGGCTCTTGTACGAGAGCACACCCTTCACACCCAGTGAAGAAAAACAGGTTTAGAATAAAAAATACACAGAGTAAAATGGGGGTTATAAGCGTCATACTTATTAATGTAGAATTTTTACTTTCTATGACGCTCTTTGTGTTTAAAACATCCATAAAAAAAGACCCTCGAAAGGGCACCCTATACTAACAGGGAAGTCGCCCCCCATGCCCACCCAAAACAATACCTGCAATGAGAATAACCACCATTAAGGTGCAACTAATCACACCCCAGTTGCTTATAGTCCATGACACTGTTGTCACGGTTGCCTCACTCATATACTGACCTGTAGTATACCCTACATTAGTTATTTCTGGGATTGTTACATGATCCGTGATAGTTGAATCCGTAATACTATGGATATCAAGAGGGACCTCACTCTGCATACACACACCCGTCGTGTCCATATCATATTTAAAGCCCCCTTTGAAATAATACCCCACTTGATCACCTTGCACTATCAGATCGAAGTATTCAACACTCAGATTTTTAATATCGACTTTAAATTGAAAAGAAACGGTTGTATCGCTCCGAGCGGCAAGGTTAAAGGCCGGTATGGTCACCTGGTACTCTTTTTGTGTAAGACTCCCCTGGTGTACCACCAAAACCCCCGCTGTTTGTTGAATAGAAAAATCAGCATCATTTTTATTAGCAACCTTTAAGGTGCTCTTCATATACATACCATATTTGCTCAAGTTTTTCGAAGGCTCCAAAAGGTCTTTTGCCTGTTCCCATGTTGAACTTGGGTAAAAAGCTCGGTCAATTTCGTTTGAGAGAAAAGTAATTTCCAATGGTACAGAACACTCAGGTTCTTTGGGAGTATTATCAACATCCCAAAATGAACAATTAAAGCTACTCAATGCGGTAACCAAGACGAATAGATACAAGAAAAGCTGTTTCATTTATAAATCACCAAAATATAAACCAGGTAAAATATACACATATAATGATTAACCGACTCCTAACAACTCATTTTAGACGAAAACCTTCCATACACCACCAAATAGCCATTTTAATGTTAACATTTATATTGCCCAGCATCCTAGATTATGGTACAATAGTCAAAACAATTTACCCTTTACATTGAGCTCAAATGCGCGCACTCATCATTGATGATTCCTTAGCCGTCAGAAAAATAATTAAAGGTATTCTCATAAAAGACCTTGGCTTTGAAGCAGTGACCGATGCTGAAAATGGACAATTAGGGCTAGACGAGCTTGTAAAAAGTAATTTTTCTTACGATGTCATTATTCTCGATTGGCATATGCCCGTTATGGATGGCATAGAAACACTCATGTACATACGAGAACAGAACAAATTAATTCCTGTTATTATCTGTACCTCTGCAGGTGATAAAGAGAGCATAATCAATGCTATTACTGCCGGTGCAAATGAATACCTTTTTAAACCTTTTGATGCGAGTGGCCTTGAGAGCAAAGTCAACAAGGTAATCAGCAACTACCAGCAACAACTTAAAAACATCAGCAACAATTCAGTACTCATTGCTGATGATTTACCCTTAGCCCGTGTAACCATACGAAAGATTATTGAGAAAGACCAATCCTTTGACACAATCGTTGAAGCCAGCGATGGCGCCGAAGCCCTTAAGCTCTTTAAATCGCAACAATTCAATCTGGTTATTCTCGATTGGAGAATGCCTAAACTTAATGGGATTGAAACCCTCAAAGAGATGCGATCAATTAACCCAACGGTCCCTATTATTATGGTAACCGGGAAATCAACTCATGAGCATATGGTTGAAGCGTTTGATGCTGGAGCATCAAACTTTCTCCCCAAACCCTTCACCAAAGACCAACTCCTCAACTCGCTCCATCTCTCCATGGTGACATCTGAGCCCCAACCTAATAACAAAGAAGATAAGGACGATGGATTTGACCTTGACATTGCCATTGATTCAGAAAGTTCGACGAGTGAAGTGCCCATAGACAACACTGCATTTGATCATTTTTTTAATAAACAATGGACGACCTGTATCGAAGCAAATACCTCTTTTTCACTTATCTGTATAGCCATAGATACTTTTGATGTCTATAAAACCGGCTGTAGCCTAGAACAATTCAACCAGACTGTATCAAGTATTCAAAACTCAGCCTATACTGTCTTTGGAGAATCAAGAACATCTTTTAAACGTTCTCAAGAAAACCTCTTTGCCATATCAACTATTGGGGATTCTTATGGCGAGTTACAACTAAAAATTCAACAATTACTCGTTACAGTAGAAAAGTGCGCTATTCCACATCCTGGAAAAAACGAAGGCTCACCACTAACTGTCTCTATAGGAGCTCAGTTTGGTGTCCCTCGATCTGAGAATGGATTGAGTCAATTTAAAGAGAGTGCCCAGACACATCTCCTATTAGCTCAATCACATACGAGTGGTGGATTTAAAATTAATCGCACGCTATAAACACTTTCACCTATTACCCTATCTTAATATAACCGATTATAAGAAGTGAGCGGAAGACCGGTATGACGTACCATCTGATGCATGGGTAATTCATTTACAATTTCTCTTGATTTCAGATCGTACACAAATAGGGTTGGCAGATAATGCCTATCAAGTACTTCATAATATAACACATCATCTTTTAAGGCAATTGCATCAACCATAAAAACTGTTGTATCACTCGTGCGGCCAAACTCTCCAACATTCAAAGTAAAAAGACTATCAACCGTGGTACCATCCCAATACCTCATAATGCCACTTTGAGTAAGCCATACACTCGTATCTCCATTCGTAATGAGATGCATAAGTTTCTCTTTTTCAGTGTGGATCACCTCAAAACTGCTAGTAGTTCCTCTGCGTATTTCTGATAAGCTATCATTAAATTGCGCCTCCCAGGTATACGCATCCCCAAGGTAATGGACAATCCCACCATTATTAAATGGCCGATATCCATGATAAACACTATCTATGAGAGTCACACCACTACCTTCATTCCAAGCCTTCACGAGATAATAGCTATCATGCCGTACTGTATAATAAAAACCATCTTCATGTATCCCATTCAAAGTCACCCTACCTTCCTCTTCAATAGCTAAGAGGTCCTGCTGGGGGCGCTTAATTCTGAGTGAAGGATATGCTTCAACCATAAAGCCTTTACCCATAAACCAGGTACTTACTGAGTTGGTTATACTATCAATATTCCTCCTCTCTAGAGCATCATACCAGTACAAAATATTTTTAGAACCATTCGAACCTTTGGATTCATATACCACCTCAGTACCATAACTCATAATATCACTCCACGTCCTATGAGACTCCGGAAAAGGGAGAAGTTCACCAGAGCGACTGATAGCGTAGGCCACACTATCGATTTCAACAGATTTTTTACGATAAAAATAATCGAGAGTGACTTCAGACTTTAAAGCCTTTAACGCTTCTACAGATTTCAAAGGAACAGCTCCATCTCCCTCTAATTCTTTAAAACCTACAGTCATACCACCCATTTCTTTGATTTCTCGAGCCATCAGTATTGGTACACGCCCCTCCCCCAACTCAATCTCTTGCACACTACTTCTATCAATCACCGTATTACTGGAGTTGTGAGATGATGATTGATTAGAGGATGCGCTAGAGGATGCGCTAGATGTAGCAATTGATGTTGCGCTTGATAAGTGAGCCGATGATATTACACTATCTGCAGAGGATTCCCGTGGCACATTTTCTATAGAACTTACTGATGCTTCAAGGGAAAGGTATTCCGGTTGAGAACTACTCATACTACCCATACTACTCGATACTCTATTACTTGAAGATTCTAAAAAAGGAGCCCCTTTTGAATAAGACACTAAATCAATACTACTTGAAGATTGGTCTGCCTCATCAAGTATCATTGGATCATTCGAAAAGCTATTGCAACCAAGACAAAAAAACAACAGAATAGAAAACAGAAAATACATAATTCCCTCTTATAGAATGGTTAATAATAATTGCGAGTCTTATACGTTAATGAAGACCCTGAATATATACTTGAGGCATTGCCAAAGGCTACAGTGTTACTGTAAAATATCAATTTCAGAAAGCCAACGTACAGTATCAACTCATACGCCCGATTGACACCCTTATAATAGTTTTCACAAGCAACTCGATCAACTACATTAATCCATATAGAGGTCTTTCCGTACACTAATAAGTGTACAAAGGGACCCCCTATATAATTGGCTATCACACCCTTCAAAAAATATGACGTTTTTATATAAAAAAACGTCATATCCCATAAATACTCTAGATTTTCTTATGCTACTTTTTTGTATCAAAACGATGGTTATTAGACCATCGTACTAATGACAGCATAATAGGAACTTCAATTAAAACACCAACTACTGTAACCAATGATGCACCTGAGTCAAGCCCGAACAGTGCAATTGCTACCGCAACAGCGAGTTCAAAAAAGTTACTTGCACCAATCATTGCAGAAGGTGACACGATGGTATGGGGGAGTTTAAGAACACAGCCAAACTTCCACGTGAGGAAAAATATTAAATAGGTCTGGATTGTGAGAGGGATAGCAATCAACAATATATGAAAGGGATTATCAAGGATTTTATCTCCCTGAAATGCAAAGAGCAATACAAGTGTTGATAAAAGCGCAATGATGGATACAGGCTTTAGTTTCGGTAAAAATACATTGGTAAACCACTCCTCGCCATACGCTTTAATCAATACACGATTTGTTAAAAAACCTGCAACAAGAGGAATAACAACAAACACAACAACCGATGTGAGCAGTGTATCAAATGGAATCGCAATATCTGAAATACCTAAAAGAAATGTAACGAGGGGAATAAATGCAATCAATATGATTAAGTCATTTATAGATACCTGTGAAAGAGTATAATTAGCGTCACCTTTGGTCAAATACGACCATACAAATACCATTGCAGTACACGGTGCAGCACCAAGTAATATTGCCCCCGCAATATATTCCTTCGCAAGCTCTGGTGAAACCCATGCGGAATAGATATTCGAAAAGAACAACCACGCGAATAGCGCCATAGAGAACGGCTTCACAAGCCAGTTCATAATTACGGTAACACTCAAGCCTTTTACATAGTGAGATGCTTCACCAGCCTTGCTAAAATCAATTTGGACCATCATTGGATAGATCATAGCCCACACCAAAAGAGCGACGGGTATATTTATGGTGTTAAATTCTAAACTACTTATAACCTTAATTGAGTCGCCGGCTATGGCACCAATACCAATGCCAACAACAATTGAAAGTATCACCCATACTGTCAGATACCGTTCAAAAAAGCCTATTCCTTCATTTGTATCGCTCACATTCTTCTCCTTTTATTCACAATTAAATATGTTTGAATTATTACATGTACCCAGAAATGCATAGAGTTCTGTAGAGTTATTCTTTATTTTTTTACTGTCGAGACAGTAACTTATTTTAGAGCCCTGTATAATTCCTTTCACCCATCCTGCAGCTTTCAATTCGTTTAAATGTTGCGCTACGGTGCTCCTCCCTAAAGGAAGGTGTTTTGAAATATCACCACTAAAGCAAGAGTTTTGCTCTGCTAAAAACTCCAAAATAGCGATGCGAGCAGGATGAGAAAGAAGCTTCCCTGTAGCCGCCGCCCTCTGAAGTCGAGCAGTAAATTTATCAATTTTTGATTCCATATTTGCGTCGTATGCTCACGTTGTTGTCGTATACATACGACATAATATATAATTACTTGTGGCCCTCTACAATAGTCTTGCCCCATAGCTTCACATCTATTACAACTTGTAATTAAACTATGACGGCGGAAAAGATTTTAATCTAATTCAGCTATTATTTATTGTAATTCAATATATTTTATCCGCAAAACACTATTTTATATATATTTATTCCAACGATACACGAGGATACCCATGAAATATTTAGGTGAAAATTCACTCTCATCATTCTTAAGCGGACTATTACGAGTCTCTTGGCACATAACAATAGCCTGTACCATTTTTATTGTCACAATACTCTCCATAATACTATTTGTACCACCGGTTACTGATGCTGAAGCAACAGGATTTTCTCAAGCAAACTACCTATTTTTTCAAGAAATTAAAAATGATCAGGACGTTGTTGAAATCCACAGTCTACCGATGATTGCAAAAATATTTATACTTCCTTATATTATCACTGTCGTCATACTCTTACTCAACATTATTCGGCGGGCCCACAGGTTCTTTTTAAACCTCAAGCACGATATCATATTCGACCCCGGTAATGTAACCCTACTTAGGGTACTCAGTAAACTTGTAATAGTATTCTCCATTATAACATTCAGTTTTTCCTCATTACTTTTGGGCTTAATACTCTTTATTGTATGTGAAATTTTTAAAAACGGAACAGTCTTGCAAGAAGAGCATGACTATACTGTATAAGCGAGACCAGCTATGAGTATTATATTCAGACTTGACAGAGTAATGGCAGACCGCAAAATTTCTCTCGGAGAACTTGCGAAAAGAATCGAGCTAACCAATTCAAATCTCTCCATTTTTAAAACGGGTAAGGCACGAGCCGTACGCATAGAGACACTCAACGCGCTCTGCAGAGAGCTTAACTGTCAACCAGGCGACATTCTTGAATTCACCTCTGATGAGGAAGAATAAACAAATTTAACAACAACTAACATTCACATTTAAAGGATACTATAATGAAAGCATTTTCATGTTTTAAATTAATGCATATTTCGAACGATACCAATCAAATACTCCTCATATCAATTCTACTCATTTCAACTGTAGCATGGTCAAATGACACCCAATGGAATGAAGAAGTGTCGGATAATAAAAAAACAGTAATAACCTGGAGTATCACAGAAAGAACTGATAGCAATGGAGAGACCGGCCCTGTAATAGAATACACCGCAGTGACTGTCGATAGCCTCAATATACGACAGTGTATTTTGACAATGAAAGATGTGTCAAATCACAAAATAATCTTTGAAAAGGAGGAAAGTAAAATTATTAAAACCCTTTCTGAAAATAAGTGGATAGTGTACCTCTATAACGATTCTCCGTGGCCACTCTCTGATTTTGACATGGTTAATACAATGACTTTTACCATTGATTCAACAGGCAATCAAGCATCATTTCACTTGCAGGCCACCCCCACTCAGTATAAAATGATACCAGATGTGAATCGTCAAAAAGAATACAGCGTCACCTATCAATTCAGAGACCTAAAAGATGGGCGCGTAGAAATCACGACTCGTGCCAAGATGGTGCCCCCAATTTCAGTACCAATTTGGATGATAAATGCCGCCTTCCCTGGAGCAGAATTTGATATGATCGATCGATTTATAGAGTTAGTAAATCAAGCGCAGATTGAGATTGTTAATGCAAAGTAACGCGTTGTCAATATCGCATGTGTTCATTCTATTTACAAGGAGACACTGATGAAAGCAGTTGTATGTACAAAATACGGTGCACCTGAAGTACTTACAATCCAAGATGTACCGAAACCTTCACCAAAACCAAATGAAGTTTTGATCAAAATCGTAGCAACAACAGTCTCATCAGCTGATTGCAGGGTGCGGAGCTTTAATGTTCCCCTTTCATTTTGGCTACCTGCAAAATTAGTTCTCGGATTGTTTCGACCCCGTAAAAATATTCTTGGCATCGAGTGTGCAGGGATTATTGAATCAATAGGAGAATCAGTGACCCGCTTCAAAAAGGGGGATCAAGTATTTGCCTTTCCTGGACATTATGCCTTTGGTACTTATGCTGAGTACACCACAATTGATCAGAATGGAAATATTGCATGCATTCCCAATAACACTAATTATAACGAAGCGGCAAGCCTAAATCTAGGTGGACAAACAGCCCTTACATTTCTTCGCAAAGCTGGCATTTCTCAAGGTAAAAATATTTTAATATATGGAGCATCCGGAAGTGTCGGATCAGCTGCAGTTCAGATTGCAAAATCTTATGGCCTCAACGTAACCGGTGTATGTAGCAGTGGAAACCTTGATTTGGTCACATCTCTCGGTGCAGATAGTGTAATCGATTACACCACCCATGATTTTACACAAATGGGAGGTGCCTATGATATCATTTTTGATACTGTCGGCAAAACAAAACCATCGAACTGCATAAAAGTTCTTACCCAAAAAGGTGTTTACCTCCAGACTGTCTCGCCACCCGCTCACAGTATTAAAATGTTCTGCTACACCCTCTTTACAAGAAAACGATGTATTGGTGGGTCATTTCATCCAAAACCCGAAGACATGCTCACCATCAAAGAACTTGTTGAAGCGGAACAATTAAAACCTATTATAGACAGCTATTATCCCTTAGAACAGATTGTGGAAGCTCATAGACGTGCTGACACAGGACGCAAGAAAGGGAATATTGTAATCACACTATCTTAGGATTTGTATAAGAAACTGGTATCACACTATTTGAGCCGAACACCAAATACGTGACATTAGTATTTTACATCCTATTGCCTATGAGTATAATCGAGTACTCTATAGAGATTCCCTTAATTAATGTATATTACTACTCAATTAATACCATACAAGCGTAATCCATATGAGTGAGAGCAATACAGACTTTTCCATGAACAATCTCGTTATATACCGAGAAAAAGCCGCAATAATCACTTCAATTGGAGACAAAATAGAGATTAAGCTCGCTACAGGAAAAACAGTAAAAGTTCGCCCTAAAGACATCAACATACTACACCCAGGGCCCCTATCAAACTTTTCTCAACTGACACTTGCTGTTACAAACGATATCAACGAGATTCGAGAACTATTGGATGGAGAAACCACATCTCTCGATGAGCTCATGGACCTAATGTATGAACAAAATACTCCTGCAGCAGCATGGGCAGTCTATACGCTTCTTCAGGATGGTCTCTATTTTACAGGCACCCTTGACTGTATCACTCCTACAACACAAGATGAATACGAAACGGAGTTTAACCGCCGGAACGCCAAAGCTACAGAAAAAATTGCTTGGACCGAATTTATAGAAAGAGTTCGTCAAAAAACAATCATCGAATCTGACCACGAAACACTCCAGTCTGTTATAGATGTCGCCTATGGAAAAAGCCCCAATTCAAAAATATTAAAAGAACTCGCTATTGAAAACACACCAGAAAACGCACACAACCTATTACTTAACCTTAACGTTTGGGATCATACAGTCAATCCCTATATTAAGCGATTTGGATTTACGACAGACATTACATACCCCGAAGTTAGTGATCTACCTGAGGAAGAACGACTCGATCTTACCCATTTAGAGGCCTATG
>JAOPTX010000091.1:0-534 GCA_051532055.1 Fibrobacterales bacterium
AGCCATGAATGGCAGAGATAAAACCTGAAAGCATCTAAGGTTGAAGCTCCTCCTGAGATTAGATCTCATTGGACATTTAATGTCCCTAAAGACCCGTTCGAGACTAGGACGTTGATAGGTCATAGATGTAAGTGTAGTAATACATTGAGTCGAGTGATACTAATTAGTCGTGAAGCTTAATTTTCTTTATTAAATACGGGCTCTTTTTTCACTTGTTACATAACATTTTATGTGTCAAGCATTTATAATACTACTGGAATTTTAAAAAAGTCTGCAGAAATAAGTCTCTTCTAGATTGGAAGATGACTCTGCAGAACTTCGAATCATACTTTACTTGAAAAAGATTTTAATAAAGACAGTTAAACATTGTTTAATTACCTTTACACAAAATCTTAATTTGAATTTGATGGAGTCGATGGCTTGAGGGAAACACCTGTTCCCATTTCGAACACAGCAGTTAAGACTCATAGCGCCGATGGTACTTGGACGGCATGTCCCGGGAGAGTAGGTGACTCCATTTTTTTACTTTAGAAG
>JAOPTX010000092.1:0-36248 GCA_051532055.1 Fibrobacterales bacterium
ATGATTTGAAAGTATTATGGCACGGCGACCACCATAGACATCAGTATTGAGGTTCCAATTTTTTCTACCCATACGTTTTGATAAACAGAGTCTAAAGGTTGAAAAGGAGTTTATTCCAGCACCAGTCCAGTGACGATCTTCGCCAATGTAGTGATGTTCTCCACCTTCAGGAATAACGGTAATCTGAGTATCAGCTTGACTCATAAACTGGTCTACTGTTCTCTTTCTACCATGTAATACATTACCAGAAATAAGACGTGAATTATCTTTGACACGAACGGCTTTAACGATGTCTTCCATTTGGATTTGACGATTTACTGTGTAGTAGGCTGGCTTTTCTGCATTGCCTCCTGTTACCGCAATTACTTTGTCGGTAGGAATTTTTCCGCTCTCTGCAAAAGCACCAAAAAGAATGACATTCTCTGCATTCACCGTCCAAACCTGTTCATTCATATTAATTGGATCAATACGATTGATATGAGTGCTGGTAAGACCTGCAGGGTGTGGCCCTTCAAAGGTATGGGTCTCAACACCTTCGGCATTTGCGTAGGCTTCTGCTTTGCATGTTGCAGACTTTGAAAGATGTACTTTTCCATCAGTCAGTTTAGTCATAAGGGCAAGGCCTTTTTTAAACTGAGCTTCACGGCCTTTAGAGATAAAGCAGGGCGATGGTGCAAGAGGACCATTTGACATACAGTTTACAAAAATTGCTTTTGGTATAACTGTGGGGTCAGCAACTACATCAAATGGGCGCTGTTTGATCATGTGCCACATTCCTGATTCGAGTAATTTACTGATAATGGTTGCTCTGTCAGCTGTTGCATCAAGTGTACCGAATTCTTCTGCATCTTGTGTACCATCGGTTTCGATAACAATTGCAAGAAGTGCTCTTCTATCTCCGCGAACAATCTCTTTAACTCTACCGGAAGCGGTTGATACTAATCTTAGATCAGTATTTTGCTTATTTGCTACAAGGGGGGTACCGACTTTAACGTAGTCGTCAACTTTACAGAGTAATTTATATTTGAAATGATAATCTGCTGTCGAAAGCCCGGTGTATTTTCCGAGTGGAATTGTAGAAAGATTCTTCTCGGCAGCACCACTAATAGGTAAATTAAGACCTTTAGTAATTTTGAAATGTGCCAAAATATCTCCTGTTTTAGGTTTGGGTAATTGTACTACTTATTTATAAATAATTTTAGAAAAATTAGCCGTTTTGCGTCCCAAAAGTAGATTAATGAGACCTTTAGGTAAATGGGCTAATGTGCTATATTACAATTCTGGAATTAACTACAAGCTCAGTTGTTATTAATTCACATAGGTAAGTGTATTTGATCAATTGTTAGAATATAATGTTATATGAATTTAGAGAGGAGGGTGTTTTCTGATTGTGCCTGTGTAAGAGCATGAATTTGCAGTAATAAGCTCATCTCAGTCTTTTTTTCACAGATAGAGTTATCCTGAAATTCATTTGATTATGATATTGAAAGGGGGTGTAAGTGACGTATTTGAGGAGTTTTAGAGGTTGAAGTCGTAAAATTTATTCATCTCTGTTACAAAATTAACAATGCCTTCGTTGTTGTGCTTTTTGGCTCCAGATAGGAGTATTGAAAGCTTAGTTCTTAAGATCTCTAAAGAGTTCTCTTTTTGTTGTTGTTTAAGGTCGAAATTCTGTAACAGGTTGTGAATAGATTTGCAGCGATAGATATCCATGTTGGGATATTTCGCAGAAAGTTGATCATCATGTCCGCCATATCGAGTCATGAGGTCTTTATCGACAAGCCCTATTTTATGCATTGAACTTATTTTAATCCAGAGGTCATAATCTTCACAGGTTGGAAGTGCTTCATTAAAGCCACAAAACTCATCAAAGAGTTTTCTATGCATCATTACAGATGAAGGAGAAATCATACAGTTACTGAGGCTAATGCTAAATATATCACCTTCTTGTTTGCGCAGATGTTTGGGTTGATTAACCCGTGTGCCATTCCTTATCCAAATCTCTTTGGTTTGAGAAATAGTGAAGTGATTGGTGACGGTATATTCCAGCTGCTCTTTGAGTTTGTGGGGTTTCCATTCATCATCAGAATCTAAAAAAGTAATCCACTTGCCTTTTGAGTGTTTGACCCCTTCATTACGTGCATGACTCACCCCGTTGTTTGGAGTGCTTATCGCCTTTATTCTATTGTCAGAGAGGTAAGGGAAGAGCATGTCCATTGTCTCATCGGTTGAACCATCGTCAACGATAATCAGTTCGATGTCTTTAAAGCTTTGTGCACGAACTGAATCAATTGCGCGTCTTAAACTCCATGCCCGATTAAAGGTTGGTATGATGACACTTATCTCGGCCATGGTAAAAAGTCACCAATAAAAATTTGCTCTTTTTCGAGAGTGACTCCACTATTTGCAGCAACTTTGGCAATGACAGATTCACTGAGGTCGTAAATATCTTGACCAGAGCCTTGGCCATTGTGCACTACAAAATTAGCATGCTTGTCAGATATCTGGGCGTTGCCAAGTGTATAGCCTTTGAGGCCGGCTGCTTCGATAAGCCGACCAGCGTAATCGCCTTGAGGTCTTTTAAACATTGATCCAGCGTTGGGTAAATGAAGGGGCTGTTTGTCGAGTCTTTTGTCGAGAGTCTCATCCATTGTAAGTTTGAGGGCCTCGGCGTCACCGTCGTTTAGGCTGAAGGATGCCATGAGGATTATTTCATTATTAGAACAAAATATACTCGTACGATATCCAAAAGCGCATTCACTATGAGTACGTTCAATGACTTCACCGTTTGGTGTTATTGAGGTAACTGAAGATACAGTGTCTTTTATCTCCATCCCAAAAGCGCCTGCGTTGATATAGACGCCACCACCAATGGTGCCAGGGATTCCCATGAGATATTCCATTCCGGCATACCCTTGGTCAGTTCCTGTTTTTACTACTCTGCCTAGTGATGCCCCTGCAAGTGCAGTGACTACATTGTCTTTAATGTCAATTTTCCCAAATTTTCTATTGAAGCTAATAATAAGGCCATCAAAGCCAGAGTCCGAAACCACAATATTGCTTCCGTGGCCCAGTACAAAATAGGGGAGTTCTTTTTGGGAACACCAATTAAGTAGTTCAGCAATGTCATCTATAGATTCAGGCTCAGCAAAGTAGCGAGCGGGACCGCCAATACGGTAAGTTGTATAGCGGTCGAGCGGGATATTTTCGTGTATTATGCAATTCATGGGCATAATGTAGATAAACGTGTGATATTGAGCAATAAAATGGGTAAAGAACTGCAAGATTTACCCATTGTAAGCTCTAGAGTGGTTAGGGGTGTATTATTTGGTAATTACTGGAGTTGAAATACGGCTTGTAAAAGTGGAATAAAAGTATCCTCCTCTAAATGCATCATTTACAGATATCCATTTTTTTGAGGTGTACTCAATATCAAAAGAAGAAAGAGTAGATCCTGAATCTGATGGATTAAAAAAAGAGTTATCAAAGAGTGTATCTTTGAGGGCTAAGCTATGTGCACTGAGGTGTGTTTTATTTGTAGCATCAATATTAGTTGAATTATAGTGTCGAGTAAGTATACTCGTGTGGTTGACTCCTGTGCCTTTAGTGAGAGGGGCAAGCCCAATAGTTATGAAACTACTTGAATCTGTTGTGAGTTTGATAGTATTGTGATTAAAAGGTTGTGTGACGAGGCTTGTATTGTATGGTGTTCCATCTGAAAGAGTGATTGTTAATAGGTGAGTTGTGTTGGGTAGTGTGGTCATTGGTGTGTGATAGAAGGGGAGGTTGTTTTTATAAGTGAGCTTTAAAGGGAGTGAGTTTAGTGTGATTGTCCCCCCGAGTAGGCTGAGATGGTCACCATAGGAGTCGACTAGTGAGACGCTAACATATTGGCTGTCTGGGGTATGAAATATATCTGCAGTTACTGAAAAAAGTTCTGGATTAGTGAGTTCTGTGTCGCTGAGTGTTGATTGGTGGGGAAGGTCAATCGCGCAACCGATAAGAGTAAGAAGGACTATTGAGGTAAGGTATATTGTTCGCATAAGGAGGCTCCAAAATGAATGTTTAGCAAATGTACAAATTGAATAAAGAGAATTAAAATGCTATTAGGTTGAATGTGATCTAGATCACAAGGCGTCAATAGCCTAGAATATTTATATTTAAAGCACTATGAAGAAATGGACTAAAGATGAAATAGCTCACCTTAAAGACCTCAATCCAATTGAGGTGATTGCGGCGGAGCTTGGTGTCGCTGTTGTGCGGGGACGTGCACGCTGTATATTTCCTGAGAATCATGCACATGGAGATAGAACTCCTTCCATGTCGATTGGTAAGGGGAGTTATAAATGTTGGGTGTGCGATTCCGTTTGGGGTGATGTTATTAATTTTGTAATGCAAGTACAGGGGAGTTCTTTTGCTCAGGCTCTTGTGTGGCTTGCGAGTCGAACACCGGGGCATTTTTTAGATATGAGTTCCGAAAGCCCTATTGGTGTGGGAATTCAAGGCGTTGTTTCTTCGAAGCCTGTAGCATTAAAAAGAAAGGTTCACTTTAGTCTTGATCTTGAGTATCGGAGTCAAATGATTCTCAGCTTTTTAAAGCTTTGTAAGCCTGTTGATGGAGTAGTACTCAAGTATTTGGTCTCACGCAAAATATTTAAAAAATTTGCTGATGCACAAAAAGTTCGGATGATTGAAAATTATGATCAGGTAAATAAGGCTTTTAAAGAGCTTTATCCGATCGAAGACTTGAAAGAGTATGGATTTTATAGTGAAACGTCTCATCTGAGGTTCTATAAGCATCCTCTTATTTTCCCCTATCTCAATAGAAAGGGGAGGCCAGTCTACTTTCAGGCGCGCTCAATTGAGGCGGGAATACAGCCAAAAGAGTTGAATATTAAGGGGCCTATTTCAATACCTTACAATGCTCAGCTCCTTAATGAAAAGCCTGGTATTGTCTTTCTATGTGAAGGTGTTATTGATGCACTCACAATGATTACTAAAAATTTTCCAACTATTGGTGTACCTGGAGTGAGTAGTTTTAAGTCTGAGTGGTTTGTTCTTTTTAAAAATAAGAATGTTTTTATCGCATTTGATGCTGATAGTGCAGGAAAGAATGCGGCAGAAAGGCTCCATGCCCAATTTTCGGAATGTGGAATCGCTTCAAGTATCATTTCACTTCCTGAAGGTGAGGATATTAATCAGTGGTTTAGTACGTGATGGTGTAATATGTTGACCACTTTTATTGGGTTTTAGTTTCTTTTTTAGATGATTTATGTGCGATGCGTCACAATACTCGCCTGGGGGTGTAAAATAATTATACATCTCCAGATCTGATTATATATTAAGTATACAGAGTTTTATAAGTAGGAAGAGGTGCATTGTGCGCAACTTTTTAGCATCAATGGCAATGGTATCGGGAACAGTGGTGATTGTTACCACGTTCAATAATGGAGTAAGTACTACTTCCGTTGCTGGTGGCTCTATGCGTTCATCTGTAAATGAACAAAGCATTGTTGTTAATACTACTCCACAACAATCACCTACTTCTGATGTTGTAAGGGCAAAGCCTAGAGTTCATACCCGGGTGTTTAATATTTCAAAGCATCAAATCCACAATACATTTAAAGAGGATGAAGTAATATCTTTTAAAAATGTTAATGGTGGTTCTCGGGATATAACAAAGGCTCAAATTGATAACCTGGCTTCTGGGGTGTATTTGATTCGAACAGAATCAAAAATATATCGATATTTAAAAAGAAACTAATACCGTAATTCTTCTCTTGTACATCGTTGTTTGGAGTGTCATAGGTTTTCCTATGGGTGATCTTGGTTTGTCACTTATTTATGGCTATAAAGAAAGGCCCGTTGGGGAACGGGCCTTTTGGGGGAAAGTGGTTGTAACACACATACACACACAACCACTTAAGGGGGGTTCACAAATGTTTTTTAGACAGTCTCCTTGTCAAAAAACAGTTTCAACTGCTTGCGAGCAGTAAATAGTCTCGATTTAACGGTACCTTCAGGAATGTTGAGCATGCTACCGATCTCTGCGTGGTTGAGGCCTTGGTAGATGTCGAGTTCAATGGGTACTCTCAATTTTTCATTCAATGTGTCAAGGGCTTGACTAATCAGAGATTTTAATTCAAACTCTGTATCATGGCGTTTGGCACTTGATTCAATTTCATAAGGAAGCTCGTCAAATGTTTTAGTAGCCTTTGCTGATGGGCGTTTGGCTGCCTGTAGGTGTCTCCAGCGAGATGTACAGGTGTTGGTAACAATTCTATGAAACCAAGTCTTAAATGATGAGTTTCCTTTAAAGTTCTTTAACGAACAGTAAGTCTGAAAGAATACTTCTTGGAGGAGGTCTTCATGCTCGCCTTCTGTTCCGGTTATTTTCCAGATCAAATTATTAGCGTATGACTCGTAATGGTAGAAGATCACCTTAAAGGCTTTCTTGTTGCCATTCTTGCTAGCATGTATGACCTTTGGGTCTATGTCGGCGAGTCTTTCCATTGTTCCTATTCCGTGAAGTCTCTTGTAGACTTTTAATATCCATAATATAACTACAAAATGTTACTTGGCAAAGCGAAAAGTGAATAAAAAGTGCAAAATAAAAGTTTACAATATGGGGTTCTGTATGATTTGCGTCATAAGTCATTGATATTAAGTAATATATAGGGTGTCAGTGTCTGTCGACTGTATGGGTTTTTAAATTGTTAATTTAGTGTCAGTATTTTTTATGTCGACAAATGTAGACAAAATAAGTGATAAAAATTGGTTTTGGGGTTGTGATTTTATAAATGAATATTCGATAATTGCTTTTAAAATGAAGTATTCAAATTCATTCACACTTAGTTTAATTTCGGGAGTCTATCGAGGAGATGTATTAGAGGGCTTATAGACTTTATTGAGAGGGGGCGCTTATGGGTGATACAATACTAAAACAATGGGAGCTTTATGTGTGACTCGGTTTAATAGCTTATACAAGGAGAGCTATGGTTCCTTGATGCACAACGGGTAGGCTGTGTATATTGTTTTAAGAGAGTTAGAAAGGAGGCTGATGACATCTAATGTGCGTGAGATGCAGTGGAAACTCTACCATAGGCCGCGTAAACGAGTACGGTAGAGGACTTTAAGTTGTTCTTAAATGAATGAGTTATACATTATACGTTAAACAGAAAGTGCATGATATCGCCATCTTGCACAACGTATTCTTTGCCTTCTACGCGTAAATCGCCTTTATCTTTTGCTGCGTTCCACGTTCCGTGTTTGAGAAAGTCACTATAAGAGAGGGTCTCTGCTCTGATAAAGCCGCGCTCAAAATCCGTATGGATCACGCCTGCACAGGCAGGGGCCTTGTCACCATCGTGATAGGTCCATGCGCGGATCTCTTTTTCGCCGGCGGTAAAGTATGTTTTAAGGCCGAGGAGTGCGAATCCTTTATGGATTACTTGATCGAGCCCAGACTCATCAAGTCCGAGGTCTGATAGGAATTCTTTTTTGTCATCAGGTTCCATCATAGCGAGTTCTGATTCGATTTTACCACAGATAGCCACTACTTCAGAGTCTTGCTTTTTAGCATATTCTTTTAGGAGTGTCACGTATTTATTGTCGGCGCCAATGTCATCTTCGAGAATGTTTGCACAGTAAAAGAGTGGTTTTGAGGTAAGAAGTGAAACGGTGTTCATTGCCTCTTCTTCATCTTCGGTGAGTTCAACGGTTTTGGCAAGGCGCCCATCTTCGAGAGCCGGTTGGATTTTTTCAAGTGCAGAGACGACTGCTTTTGCTGTTTTATCACCGCCACGAGCAAGCTTGCCTTCTTTTACAATACGTTTTTCAATTGATTCAAGGTCTTTAAGAATGAGCTCAGTTTCGATAACTTCTGCATCGCGTATTGGGTCTACTGATCCATCGACATGAACCACGTCAGGATCTTCAAAGCAGCGAACCACATGGAGGAGCGCGTCACATTCGCGGATATTAGTCAAAAATTGGTTACCAAGACCCTCACCTTTGGAGGCGCCTTTTACAATTCCAGCAATATCAACAAACTCCATTACCGCAGGAATGATTTTCTGGGTATTGTAGGCTTCATTGAGAACATCCATACGAGTGTCAGGAATCTGAACAATACCAATATTTGGGTCAATGGTACAGAATGGGTAGTTTTCGGCAGGAGCCTCATTACTGGTGAGTGCATTAAAAATTGTTGATTTGCCCACGTTAGGGAGCCCTACAAAGCCACATTTGAAACCCATGATATACCTCTTTTAAAGTCGCACCAATTATAGCAAAAATTTACCTATTCAGTAGGTCCATGGCTTCTACTTCACTGTAAAAGCCGTATAAGCGTATTATTTGAGCTTTAGATGCTTGTAAACAGTTTTGCAACAATTTAGGGAGCATTTCTTTGTTATGGGGGCATATGACTTTTATTGAGGAGAAAAAAATATATACTAAGGGGTGGGGCGATTTAGTGCAGTGAGTGCATTGGATTCAATTTTCGGTAATAAACTAATGGGGAACCATACAATGAATGTACGAATACACATACTTTTGATCTTATTTACACTTCTTGTTTTAGGCTGTTCAAATAATGCGGGACCGGATGATGAGTCTTCATCAGAGAACATCTCTTCTTCTGAGGTACTTTCATTATCTGGTGGGGGGACTGGTGATGTTGACAGTGAGGCAGGGGCTTCTAGTGAAACAGATACTGTTGCTGGTGAGTCAAGTGCTTCTACAGGGGGAGAATCCTCTGAGATAGCAAGTGGTGAGTCGTCAGGCAGTACTGAAGGGAGCTCTGGGGGGAGTAGTATTGAAGGTGCTGGTGAGAGCAGTGTTGTGGGTGTGAGTAGTAGCGAGGGGCCGAAAGAGGAATTAGTTGAGCCTGCAGATTTTGATGATGCCGTTGTACAAGGTTATTTGAAGGATGATAAGTTGCCATTACTGTTTGCGAATAACTCTCGGTATAGTGACGATGAGATATTTATTGCAATTGTCGCAGATAATGCACCAGGGCTCCATAGTGCCCCCGTTTGGTATGATATTGCTCATCAAACAGTTCGGTTGATAAGTGCTTCTGATAATACTGTTGAATCGCCCGTTGAGACTGATAGCTGGAAATACCCAGAGATTTTCACAAAGCTAAGTGATATACCTGATAACACTATAGCGATGCCGCGTTTAACAAGTGCAAAGATGTTTATTTCTTTTAAAAAAATGATGTACATACATTTCCACGATGCCGGTGGTTATGCCGGACCGAGTCATAGCAATCTTTCTGATCCTAATCATGGCATACGGTATGAGACTATTGAATTTAATACATCAGGGTACATTGGTTCCACAAAAACAGCGTATGATCAAGAGGATGGCGTTACTTATAACGGGGTGTGGATAAATACCAGTCGAGTAGATGCATATCAATATCCTATGGGTGTGGAAGTGTTTGGTACTGATGTAGGTGGTGTTGGGAATGATTATAAAAAAGTTGGTGAGCTTTTAGAGCATGATGAAATTCTTAATCGTTGGAATAACACCGTTTCGGATCCTTTCAAGGAATGCTATAACGAGCATAAACTTCCTGCAGGTGATGGTATTATTTATCAGCCTTCTAAAATACCAGAATTTGGAGTTGCTGGGGAATATAAAAATTACTTTGACCCATATATTGATGAAGTTTGGACTGCATTTAGATCTAAAAAAGTTCGATTCTCTATGTTTGATGAAGGCCTTTGGGAGGGCTGGGTCGAAGGTGATGTATTTATGGCAAAACAAATTGAAAAGAAAAATGGTCAACCAGGTGATGCAAGTGGAAGTATAGCAAGTAAGCCCTCGACCACTGATGTGATTGAGGGGGCGGGTGTTATGGCTGCAGGTGGTATGTATGATAAAAATGTTCAAAAATTTGTTTGTGCTTCACTCAATAGAGGAATTGTGAATCCAGATGCTCCCGACGGTGAGTTTCAGGATTGGGAAGCAGCTGACGAGTTTTTTAAGCGTGATATATATAATGAGTATGTTGGCTTTTTTCATAATCCAGAAATCAGTTATAATTCAGAGACCTATGCCTTTGCCTATGATGATGTGTATGACCTTTCATCAACGATACAAGCAACATTTCCAGATAAAATCCGTGTTACCATTGGGGGCTTTGTCGGCATTAAGTAAATTAAGATGTATGAACTATTTCTTAATCCTTCTTTCCTCAGGAATATTCTTCTTAGGGTGTTCCTTAAATAGACTAGCACCAGATATACAGTCAAAAAAGGTATTTAGAATAGCGTCGCCATCATTCGATCAGGCAATGGCTCACTCTATTACTAAAATCGCATTTGTACCGTTAGAAAGAGCTACTCTGATTGGGAGTGTTGTGGATGAGTGTGAACGTGATACTAACTCACTGCAAGAGAGTGCTCCAGAGGGATGTGTAGAGCTCAATGAATCTAATAGTGCTTTTACCTTTAATAAAAAAGTGTATGAACTTCTTCCGGTGCTTTTTCCAAAAGCTCGGATTACAGAGCTGGTTCCTGGTGTAGGAGATGTACCAGTTAATGATACTCAGTTTTTAGCGCTTGAAAAAAAAATTCGGGAACTCTGTTCTATGGACTATTATCGATCATTAGAATCAGGACAATATGTAGCAATAGAACCAACTGCAGCGCCATTAAAAAGTGTTGTGACACAGTTGGCTGCACGCTATTCGGTTCGGTATTTGATTATGCCTCTAGAGCTCACCGTAAACTTCTCTCTTGATGGTAGGGTTGCTACAGAAACTCTTTTCTCTTTTTGGGATGGCATGAAGGGTGAATTACTCTATGTCAAATATCAGTATCAGACTCATAGCGCTCCCCAAAGTGGCCTTAATAGCATTGTGCTATCCGAAGAGCCGGGTTCGATTCTAGAGGATGTTAAATCGTTATCAAATATCACCACTCCATAAGGGTACAAGCTCTTGAGGATTTTTAGAAAATCCTGTTAAGAAGGTGTGTAAAAATATTTGCATTCGTAAAATAATTTGCATGCTTTTAACTTTAATAAAATCAGTGTGTTACGTGTTTTGTTTGCTGTTGTGTCTATTGCTTTTACATATCCAATAATTAATCAATAGACATTTAAAAGCCCTATTGATCAATTTAGTAGTTGGCCCGATACTTGCGCTATGTTAAGGTATATCGTTTAGTACCCTTGCTCTCCATCATACCCTGGATGGACAACAAGTACCCCATGTTGTAGTGACGCGATCGCGTATATCACAAATCAAATTCAACTGGAGTGAGGGTACTAGATGCTTTTTTTATCCCCCAAAAACCTTGGTATAAATAGTGAAATAGTGGTATTGTAGACCAAAAGAATAATGTTATTGGTGTTCCACTTGATGAGACTATTATGATAAATTTTGAAGAGCTCTTTGATACCATACAAGTGCTCCATATTGAGCCGAATGAAGAAAAGTATTCAGCAGAAGAAAATGCTTTTTTAGAAGGTACTGGTCCTCGCTTTTCTTTTGTATCAGGCGATGCGTCTCTTATGAGTGAGCCCGATGTGATGATGATGGAAAATTTTGATCTCATTGCTATTACTGCATTAGTTGGGTGTTCAGAAGAGTATATGCAGTCGCTCAACTGGTTTTGTACCAAATATTCCTTTTTACCCATTGTTATTTTTGTTGATCATTATTCAGAAGAAAGTGTTCTCTCTTACTTGTCACTGGGAGTGCAAGATGTTATTGATATAACAGAACCTAAAGGGGAGGGGAGTCAATTCGAGATTAAGATACTTTCATCTATGTCGAGACAATTAAAGGCACGAATTAGTTCAGATAGTGACGACCTCTATCGTTCACTATTTGATTTTGGGTTAGATATTGTTTTTTTGGTGAGTGAGCAAGGGGATCTCCTCTATGCATCGCCTAACGTTGAGCTATTATTAGGTCAAAGTATTGCGACACTGGTGGGAACTAGTTTTTGCCAGTTGCTCAATGGGGAAACGTGCACTATTTTGCAACCTGTTTTTAATTTGGGTGATGGAGGCTATGATAAAATATACCGGACTAAAGGCGTGCTACTGACCAGTGATGGTGAAGAGAGAGGGGCAGACATTATAGTGAGAAATAGAGTTAATGATTCAAAAGTGGGTTGTATGGTTGTGAACTGTCATATAGGCCTTGAATCAAATGTTTTAGAAATAGAGGAGCTGTAACAATGGTCCGCTACCCTATTGAGGATCTCACTGATGGATTGGTTTTAGCTGAACCCATCCTTGATAAAAACAGAAAACTGTTAGTTGCTGAAAACACGAGTCTTAATGAAAAGCTCATTGGGTTGTTGAAGGAGCGAGGCTATACTTCAATATTAATTCATGTTGCAGGGACAGATACCATTATTCCAAACGAGACCATACGGCAAGAACTTAAGTATGAAGTAGCAAGTATCATTGAAGAAGTAACTAATAGTGTGGGGCAGAAAATTGAAAATGCTCAAAAGCAAAAGTCATCAATTTTAGAAGTACTTAAAAGCGAGAAGAATAATATTAATCAAGTGATTCAGGATAAGAAAACATTTGAATTGGTTGATAAAATTTTAGATGCTTTAATATCTGAGCCTGTTACTTCAATTGTGATAAGCAAATTACAAAATTTTGAAAATGCCTTTTTTGAACATGTATTGCGAGTGGTGGTTACTTCGCTTGCTCTAGGGATCAAATTTGGTTTTAATAAGTTTGAGTTGACTGATTTGGGTAAGGGAGCTCTTGCCTATGATATTGGTATGCTTGCTGTCCCAGAAACAATACGGAGAAAGCAAGGGGAGTTGACCGAAGAAGAGTTTTCGGTTTTAAAACAACATACTTTGTATGGGCATATGATGCTTTCTGAACTGCCTAATTTTTCTGCTATGAGCACAATTATTGCTCTTTCTCACCATGAACATCAAGATGGAACGGGATATCCAAGGGGTCTAAAAGGAAGTAATAAAACACCAGTTAAGGCAAATGAAGTTCAAGGAACAATCCATAGATATGCTGATATTGTGCGAGCGGCAGATTTATATGACATGTATACTTTTGGGCGGCCTCATTACTCGTTGGCTTTGAACCCGCAACTAGTTGTTAAAAAATTGGTAACAGAGGCAGGAAAAACAATCAACGCATCAGTATTGAAAATGTTGCTCTCTATCGTCTCTATTTATCCTGTAGGTGCAAAAGTTAAAATTATTCAAAGTCCTATAGCTGGGTTAGACGGCTATTATGGCGTTGTGGCCAGAATTAATGAAAAAAATATTATGGCGCCAAGTCTTATAATGCTAGAGGATAAGGAAAAACAGACCATAAAACCAATTGTGGTCGATATGTCAAAATATAAAGGATTTCAGATTGAATTATTGACTTAATAAGAGTCTTTCCAAAAACCATACTTGATAGTTAAAATACTCTTTTAATGTAATGTTCTTTATTACATTTTAAAGCGGTTGGGTAATGGGAATACATTAATGAAAGAGATTCTATTAATAGATGATGAAGAATTAGTACGTGAATCGCTGTCTGAGTTACTTGAACAGCGAGGGTATACCGTGACTGCAGTTGCCACAGCAGAAATGGGTATGAGTCTGTGCGAAACGAAAGAGTATGGATGTATTATTTCTGATATCTTTATGCCTGAGATAAACGGCTTTGAATTTATTCGTCTTCTTAAAAAGAAATACCCCCACGCGCAAGTGATTGCGATCTCTGGAGGTTCAAATAAATATGGCTTTGGTGATTTTGATTATCTAGAGCACATCAAAAGTTTTGGGGTCGACTATGCTTTTTATAAACCAGTCGACACAGAAAAACTCATTGAAGCAATAGAAGTACTACTTAATCAGAACTGCTTAAGTCCATCAGATGTAGCCAATATAACTTGAGTTGCGTACCCTGAAAATATACCATTGTCGAGAACGCCTGGAATCATATTGATTGCAGTTTCTAGACCTTTTGGATTTTCGATAGCATCAAACTCTGCATCAATAATCAAATTACCATTATCACTAATGACGGGGCCATCTTTTGATGTACCGGCAAGGCGAATAGTACAGGTTGCACCGAGTTTCGAGAGTGAAGCCATAGCCGAAGCAAGGGCGATTGGCATCACTTCAACAGGTACCGGCATTTTGGTGCCTAGCTGTGAAACTTCTTTGGTCTCATCTGCAACAACAATAAATTCTTTTGACATTGCCTCGACAATTTTTTCTTGAGTGTGAGCCGCGCCTCTCCCTTTAATAAGGTTTTTAGCAGGGTCAATTTCGTCAGCACCATCAATAGTGAGATCGAGTGAATCTACTTGGCTGACGTCGAGAAGAGGAATACCAAATCTGATACAGTGTGCAGTCGTATCAAAAGAGGTTGAAACTGCTTGAATCGTAAGGTTCTCGTCTTTAATTCTTGCGGCAAGTCGTTCAATTGCGAAATATGCTGTTGAGCCTGTTCCGAGGCCAACACGCATGTTGTTTTGAATGAGGTTGGCAGCGGTGTATCCCGCCTCTTTTTTTAATTCACTAATAGTCATGGGGCCTCACAGTAGTCCTAAAATGTCATTATCATCATCTGGATCACCATCCAGAAACTCTTGTTCAATCTCTTCAAAGGTGGCAGATTCGATACTGAGGACGGTTATATCAAAAATGATATCTTTGCCTGCAAGTTTGTGATTGCCATCAAGGATGACCTCATTATCTAAAATTTCTTTGATAATAAAAAATGCAGGTTCAGGGTTCTCACCCTCTTCACTGTCATCGTCGTCATCATCATTGTCATTAAATAGATCTTCTGGGGTTTTTGGTGTCTTAAACATATCAGGCGAAAGGTAGCTTTCGTGTTCTACAACTTCACGAGGCTCCTGCTCTTGGTACATTTCAACTTCCATTCCTACATCGAGGGGTGAAAGATGCTCAAGTTCACTTTTATCTACGGCTATTAAGAGATCATCAGAATAGGCTCCAAATGCCTTTTCACTAGGAATCTTAATGCCTTCATGGCGTGACCCCTCCTCTTTATGCTCTAAAAACTCCTCTAAACCAGGAATAATGTAGTGATAGCCATGCATATAAGTGAGTGGATTGCTCTCGGGAGCTTCCTCAATTATAGTGCCATCACTATCTTTCAGAGTATAACAAATGGTTACTTTTTGGTTTTTTTCAACGATATTCATAGGCTATCAAGTATATTTATGCTGTATTATCCTTAAGGAGAGCGCTGTATGACAACGAAAGGTGTTTCAGTACTGTTTGTCTGTTTAGGAAATATCTGCAGATCTCCCACTGCAGATGCCATTGCGCAAAATTTACAAAAAAAATTCACTTTTATAAACCAAATCGACTCTGCGGGTACCGGAGCGTACCATATAAATGAACCACCGCACCATGTGATGCAGCAAGTTGCTCGTGATAACGGGGTTGAAATGAGTCATCTACGGGCGCGGCAAGCTGTTGTGGCGGACTTTTATGCCTTTGATTATGTGATTGCCATGGATGATGACAATTTTTCTGAATTACAGGCCATTCAGCCGAATGATGGAAGTGCTCAACTGGTGAAATTACTTGATTACGGTGAAAATAGTGTGCGTAATGTTCCTGATCCTTATTATGGTGGACCAGATGGCTTTGTAGAGTGCTTTGAAATTATTGATACAGGTGTGAACAATTTATTCCATTTTCTTTCCCAAAATCACTAAAATAGCTAACTTATTAGGGTAAAATTAACGATATAGAGAGATATGCTACTCGGAATTTTTTCAGATATACATAGTAATATTCAGGCCCTTCAGGCCGTTAATAGCGATATGGAGAGTCGAGGTGTTGAAAAGAAAGTGTGCCTCGGGGACCTCGTCGGTTATGGCGGAAACCCTAATGAATGTGTTGATATGGTACGTTCAATGTCTGAAATCTGTATTTTGGGAAACCACGATAGTGTGGCGATTGAAAATGAGCTCCCTGAAAACTTTAATCCCTATGCACTCAAAGTTATGGATTGGACAAGAGAGATTTTGACTCCGGAGTCCCTCGACTATTTAAAAGCCCTTCAATATAAGATTGTTGAGCATGACTGTCTTTTTGTACACTCAAGTCCTAAATCGCCTGCCGATTGGTGTTATGTCTCGAGTCTCGATGATGCAGTCGATGCATTTGAATTTTTTAAACAGCAAGTCTGTTTTATTGGCCATACCCATTGTCCTAATATTATTGTTAAAGAAAGTGGACAATCGTTTAAAGTGTTAGAAGAATCTGAGTATACCATTGTTGGTGATGAACGAGTGTTGGTTAATGTAGGAAGTGTGGGACAGCCTCGTGATAGAGACCCACAAGCGAGTTATTGTACTTTTAATACTGAAACAAAAGAGATGCTTCTTATTAAAGTTCCCTATGATATTGAGGCCGCTCAGCAGATAATGATTGAGAATGACCTGCCTGAGTATCTGGTGAACCGATTATCAGAAGGGCGTTAACTACAGGATGGTGAGAGATGGCTGACATAGTAGTAGTACACACTCCCAGTAATGTAACCCAGTTACTTGCTGAACGCATCACCCAAAAGTTGGATCTTTCAGTTGTGGTTGTAGAATCGGTGAGTGAAGCAATGCGTACTATAGCCGACCAAGAGAGCCCTGTACTCCTTACTATTGTAGATCTTTCATTAAGCCCGAATAATTACAATCCCTTTGGTGAACTCCCGACCATAATTATTACTGGGCTCCTTATGGTTCAATCAAATCTATTGATTCGTACTAAGGGGGTGATGGATTATGTGGTCAATTTAGAAAGCCACAATATTCAATACATTATCCAGCTGATTAAACGCAAAAAGTATGCAAGTACTATTAAGATTATGATTGTGGATGATGAGGTTGTTGCTCGTCGGCTGATAATGAATATCCTGTCAAATAAAGGGATTCAAGTATTAGAGGCCCATTCAGGAAAAGAAGCACTGGCACTGCTCGGTGAACATCCTGATATTAAATTGGTTGTGACTGATTATCATATGCCGCATATGGATGGCTTTGAGCTGACTCAAAAAATCAGGGCAGACTACTCCAGAAATGAACTCCCCATCATTGGCTATTCGGGAATAGACTCACGTGATCTTCCTGCAGCCTTCATGATGCATGGAGCGAATGACTTTATTGCAAAACCTTTTAGTCTCGAAGAGTTTCAGATAAGAGTAATGCAGAATATTCAAATTGTAGAGAATTTCCAAGAACTTCGTGAAGTCTCGAACCGAGACTTCTTAACAAATCTATACAACCGTCGCTACTTTTTTGAAATTGGACAGAAGTTTTTTGAAAGTGCCAAACGAGGACATATTGATATTCTTGTTGCTATGATCGATATTGACCACTTCAAAAAAGTCAATGATACGTATGGTCATGCCATGGGTGATGTGGTACTGATGGAGTTGTCGAAAATTTTGAAAAAGAATCTTCGTAACTCTGATATTATTGCCCGTTTTGGAGGAGAGGAGTTTTGTATTCTCTCTACGGGGGTACTGCCCAAAGATGGCTGTCATGTGTTTAATCGTATTCGTGAAGTGGTAGAGAATCATCGGATTCAAACTCCTGATGGGGAGTTGCAGTTTACTATGAGCGTTGGCTTGAGTGGACATCAGGGGGATTCTTTGACTGATGTGGTTAATCAGGCAGATGCCCTCCTCTACCAAGCAAAGAATACTGGCCGCAATCAAGTTATTTGCGAATTATAACGCATATTTCGGCTCATCTTCTTCGTTATTTTTACCTCGACGTACTGGCGTACGCCTTCGCCAAAAATGCCTCAAACCTGAACCAAACTATGCGTTATAATCAGGTTGTCGTCGTGGCTTTGCCACGTACTAGTCGCTTCATTCTGTTGTCGTGCTTTTGGCACGTACTGGTTGTTTTGTTTTTTCGTCGTGGCTTTGCCATGTGCTTGTTTTTACTTGGTTTCTGAGTTACTTAATGTAAAAACTACATAAATATTGTTGTTGGTTCCGGGTGGGGCTGTAAATAAGAATATATTTGTGGTACAGAATGGTATTTTGAGGGAGGTGGTATGTTTGGTAGTATTATTGTTGGACTTTTTTTGGGGAGTCTGTTTATTGGGTGTACAGCTTCGGATGATTTGAACGCATCGCGTGCGGGGGAGAGTAGTGATGTTGTTGATGAATCGAGTGAAAATGGTTCATCTGAGATGGCTGATAGCTACTCTTCTGAAGCTACAGAATCTTCGCTGGAGGAAGAAGAAAAAGAATCAAGCACAGAGGGGGTTTCATCGGTAGATCTTGTATCGAGCTCCACAGAGAGTAGTATCGCTGAATCCTCTTCATCGGTATCGATTGCACCACGCATTAGTTCATCCTCAGATGCTCTTTCGTCAGAAGAATCGAGCGTCAGTGGCGCTGAGCTCGAGGGATGGAATTTAGTTTGGTCTGATGAATTTAACTACGAAGGGCTCCCTAAGAGTGAATGGTGGAATTTTGATGCCATGGAGCCTGGTGCAAATAATGGTGAGTTACAGCGGTATGTTGAACCACGGCTTGATAATGCTCGGGTTGGCGATGGGTATCTTACCATAGAGGCGCGGAAAGAGAATTATAAAAATGCAACGTATACTTCAGCACGACTACATACCTATGATAAAGTACAGTGGACCTATGGGCGCTATGAAATTAAAGCGATATTACCTACGGGACGTGGGGTTTGGCCCGCATTTTGGATGATGCCTTCTGATCCTTTTAAGAATGCAACTACCTGTACAATAGAGACAGGATGGATTGATGGCTGTGATGCATGGCCCGGTTGTGGAGAAATAGATATTATGGAATATGTTACCTATGACCCTAATGTGGTACATGCGAACCTCCATAATAAGCATTTTAATTTTATGAATGGCAATAACCCTACAGGGAAACTGACTATTCCTGGTGCTGAAGCGGAGTATCATGTGTATGCTATGGAGTGGTTTGCAGAGTATATGGAGTTTTTTATTGATGATCAGTTGGTAATGCGTTTTGATAATGACGGTACAGGGTGGGAGTCATGGCCATATGATGGCGACTTTTATTTGATTCTTAATATTGCGGTAGGAGGAGATTGGGGAGCGGTGCAAGGCATAGATGAAACTATTGACTCATGGAAGCTTCAAATTGATTATGTTCGGGTGTATCAGAAAGCGGGGTAGGATTTACGATTTCTTTGTTTTCCTATTTCTCTTTATTATATGACTCCCAGGGGCCACCCTTGGATGCGGCCAGCTCTTTTTGACATCAAAAAGACTGGACAAAAAATGTTCTTGCAGAAAGCTACAGTATGGGGCTTTCATGTGATACCCAAGTTACACTGCTTTGTACATCGAATGGTTATTTGTGACTCCACTGAAGCATCTACCAAAAGATCATCATGCACAGGACCTTTATAACACATCCTGTGCCAGAACTATTAATGCGAAGCACATTACACAATACATCTACATTGATCCCGATACCGAGAATCACTATTCCTATCCCTTTCATTGTTGGAAGAAAAATTCCATTTTTCTGAGCCAATATGGGGATAGCTATGTGTTGCGGCTTTCTACAAGAGAAGCGCGAGATTCTTAAGAGTACGCGCTTTGGCGTACTCTTAAGTTGGGGCTGGGGGTAAAGCCCCCGGGAGTTTAGATTAAAAGCAAAAAATTAAAATACCCTTTTATAAAATTAAAAATGAAGGAGAGGCCAAAGAAAAGGATAGAATTTGCGTATAAGAAGCAAACAGAGCCCTAAAATAATTTACTACTATTGATAATACTCACCTAAAAAACAAAGAACTTTAAAGGCAGAAATGAACATAGAACTCGTATCATACGGAAAACTCAACTCAAAATTTGCCATTGAAGAATTTGCAAAGTATGAAAAACGGATGAAGCCGTTTGTCAGCTTTAAGGCAATTGAACTTAAAGAGTCTAAGCGCCCTGATCTTAAGCAAAAGCAAGAAGAGGATTTGCGGGAGTTTGAGAAAAAGGTGGGGGTAGGTGGTTATACGTTAATTGTACTCTCTGAGGAAGGTAAAAACCTTACGAGTGAGGGAATGGCGAAGCAGATTGAGAAATGGCAGTTACGCGGTGATAAAAAGCTCGTTTTTTTGATAGGTGCAGCTTACGGTATTAGTGAAGAACTCAAAAAACGATCAGATTTCTTATTATCTCTGAGCCCTATGACTTTTACCCATGATTATGCCCGTATAATCTTTATTGAGCAAATTTATCGTTGGTTTACGATATTGAAGGGACATCCTTATCATCATTAATTGTGTTTAATGGGTAAGGATCACTTTAGAAATTTGTGATCTTTAATGATTATTTCTCTGAATTGAGTTTTTTATTAAGTCCCATTTTTAACTATCCGATATCTATTATAGGACGTCATATTTGGCGAAAATGCTCATTCACCTACGGAGAGCTACGGATGGCACAAGTATCAAAATTTAAGCCCCAATCGGACAAGGGGACCGATGTCCGGTCTGATCGCGTCGCAGAGATCTCTCGTCAAATCAAAAATGGGACCTACTTTGATGTAGAAGAGGTCGACAAAGTAGCTTCTGGACTCGCAGAGATCTTTATGGAAGACTATTTTGACAATATCTAATTAGTGCTTTCAAAAAACATCTATAAGTAAAAGCTCTTTTAGCCCATAAACTCTACTTCAAGGCGGCTTTAATCTTCGCTTTGGTAGAATCAGTCAATCGCTCAGTTACTTCAACATCATCAAAGGCAGTTTTAACACTTTTTATGGTGAGAACTCTTTTAAGAAGGGTGATACTGGCACGAAAACGTCTACAATGAACACAGTAGATATTGTGGAGCCAGAGGCCTAAACGCTCTTTTTTGGTTAATGGGGTTTCAGTCTCTTTTGACATGAGATAGGTTGCTTGAGTACATTTCATCATCAACATCTAAACCCCCTCCTTGTTCCAGACTGTTGAAAGGCATTCTCTTAATTGTAATCGCGAGCGATGTAGAATGACCCATAAGTTGGTCGCGGTGATATCGCAATCCTTACAAACAATATCAGAATCCATTTCGTCGATTTCTTTTAAAATAAAGGGAATTCTAAACTTTTCGGGGAGTTTCGTGATACAATCCCGGATCCACTGCCCCAATTGTTTATCATTCATCTCGCTTTCAGGAGTTTCATGCATATACCCTGGGCTCATTTTCCAATATCCATTGTCACCAAAAAAGTAGTCCATAATACCATCATTATCTGAACTCTTTTGAAGGTGAGATTCGGGAACTTCGCGTTTAGATTTTTTGTAGTGATCGTAAATTTTATGTTTGAGGATTCCAATCAACCAGGTTTTTTCAGAAGAATTGCCCGAGAATTTTTCCCACCCTTTGAGGGCCGCGATGTATGTCTCTTGCACGAGGTCTTCGGCGACGTCGACTTGACTGACGCGTGATCGTGCAAAATTAAAAAGGATGTCGCCATAATCGTCAACAAAACCTTTGACTATTTCTGATGGGGTGGGCATGGGTATCCTTATCTTAAAGTCGTCATTGTTTGGTAAGTATAAAAATTAAAGGAGCCTAGAGTAGGGTTTTTAAGAACTTTACCTACAGAGTATTGCTGGATTACAGAGGCGCTTCACCCGTATATTTCGAAGTTGAATAGTTGAGTGATTTTTTAACCAAGCTGCCTCACAAAATGTGAGCGCTATTAGGAATGTCAATAATTCATAATATGACCATGGCTAGTAAAATAGGTATTATAAAGATACATCACTCATTGGAGATTACCATGAAACTGTCTGTGTACCTACTGTTATCAGTTCTCTTCTGCTCTCAACTTGTGAGCAGAAATGTGAGCATTTAAGTCCTATCGCGAGCTATTCAGTCCCCTTTTAGTATTATTAGAGTAAACACTTCACTGGAGTATACCATGCATTCACTATTGTACCTTGTTTTAATTGCATTTTTGAGCCTTATGGGCTGTAATGTTATTGTTGCTGACCCAAAACCTACAGAGTCAACTATTGATTCTTCTGTTGAAATGGGTGATGTTTCGTCTAGTGAATCAGAAGGTATAACGGTAGATGACACGCGCTCTTCATCCTCTTATGAATCTTCTGAAGAAGATGAAGTATTTTGCCTTGTAGATGGCGAATATTTAGAGGCTGGTGAAACACTGTATCGCGATGGGTGTGAGCCTGATGTATATTGTTCGAAAAATGGCGACGCACTTGAAGCAACCGATAAGTGTATGCCTGAGCCATGCTCTGCTCGAAATAGTAAGACCTATTACGAAGGTGATTCTTATAGTGATGGATGTAATACACATCGCTGCATAAAAGGGGGCAAGTGGGTTTCAACTGAGAGAAATTGTCCTGAAATGTTTATCGAGTGTGACGATGTATGGGAACCTGTGTGTAGTGTTAATGGTAATACTTATCCAAATGAGTGTGAAGCCAAGAGAAAGCTTGCTACTGTTTTTAAGAATGGTGAGTGCGCTCCGACAAATGAGTGTATCGAGCTTTATGCGCCAGTCTGTGGAACCAATGGTAAAACCTATAGTACTCAGTGCGAGGCAGAAAATAATTTTATTAATGTTGCATATGGAGGTGAGTGTACAGAAGAGCCAAATGAGCCCAAAGAGCCAGTGGTGTGTACGAAAGAGGTAGCGCCGGTCTGTGGCTATGACAATGTTACCTACGACAATGCGTGTATTGCAGATAAAGAAGGGGCCTATATCAAAAATACTGGTGAATGTGGTGAAGCGTATGCATGTACCGCAATCTATGATCCGGTTTGTGGTGTTGATGGTAAGACGTATGGAAGTAGCTGTTCAACTCTGGCACCAGTGTTACATAAAGGAGAATGTGAGGCTTCACTATCTTTTAAAGATGTAACGACTATCACGATTAAAGAAATACAAATTACTCTACAAGAAATGCATATAGACTATCCGGAGCGCACTTCAACTCTTAATAAACAAAGTGTCAGTTTAATGTTGCCTGATGATAGAATTATACGTATTGAAATACGATATGAATTTGATCATGGACAAAAAGAACTTGTTGCAATCTATGAAACCTTTCCACCTCATTGGAGTATTGAAAAAAAATATCAGAAAATAGATTTGGGAAGTGAGGGTTATGAAGCATTTCAGCAGGCGTATACCGATGAAGAAGAATTAACTCATTATATTCATGACTGTGATGAAAAAGGTAATTGTATACGATTATCACACACCCCTACCCACAATATATTTGTGAATTATGAGAATACTATAATCAGTGGGTATTATTATATGTCTATGGATTATGGAACATTTATCAGTAAACCACTCAGTGTTTTAATCCAAGAATATAATAAGAATGTTAAGGAGCTTATTAACGAATAGGGAGATTTAAATTTCCTATCGGTTTAAAGTCTATTAAAAAAAGAAAAGCCAGTGTGATCACTGGCTTTTCTTTTTTTAAGTTTGAACTAACTACCCATGAAATCTAACAGCAGTTCCCACCCTCTGAGTCTTCCTGACCAGCACTGCCAAAAGGCACATTGATGCCACAATCAGAAAATGCTCCATAGTGTGTATCCCATGTTCCAATAAATTCAAAGTACTCTTTAAAGCGCGTATCATGAATCATACGCCAAGTATTACCACAGACTGGGAAAACTTTACCTTTTTGAATGGCATGATGCCCGTCAAGGTGAAAAACTTCTTCATGGTGTGGAATACCCCCTTTATAGATGACGGCTTGCCCATAATCTTCACATTGGCTCTCTAATTCTTCTATTTTAAAGAGTCTATAAGTAGCGGAATAAAAATTAATATGGCCAATGATATCTTTTATTGATTCATTGCTGATATCGAGAACACGATCTTTAACGAGTCGTGCATCTTTAAATCCTGTAGCCTGTGCGATATCGAGAAAGTCTTTCCAGTAGAGTGCACCACTGAGGCACTCTCCATAGAGAATAGGGTCTTCTTGTAGTGGTTTTGGCACTCTTCGGTCACTATAGACATCAGAAAAGTAGATCTCTCCACCGGGCTTAAGAAGGTCAAATGCGTGTTTGAGGACTGATTTTTTATCAGGTGATAAATTTATCACACAGTTGGAGACAATAATATCGACACTGCCCGCAGGGATGTCAAGCTTATCGAGCTCTTCTATGTAGCCTTTTTTAAATTCAATATTAGGTGCCCCGTAGCCAAATTTATCGGTATGGTAATCAATATGACGATTGGCGACTTCGAGTTGTTCATCAGTCATATCAACACCAATGACTTTTCCTTTTTCGCCGACTAATTTTGAGAGTACATAGCAATCTCGGCCTGACCCAGAACCAAGATCGAGAATGGTTTTCCCTGTAATAGATTCAGGGAGGATAATGCCACAACCATAGTATTTGCTCATTACCTCATCGTGCAGTTCACTCAAAATATCTTTGAGATATCCAGGGATAGATTCTGCAGTACAGCAAGCATCGGTTTTTAAATCGTCTGAATTTTGTAAGATTTTTCCATAATATTCTTGTACATCATTATGCATTGTCTGCCTCATTATTCTGTTTAAATCGGTGGGTGTATGCATAGGCAAGTTTCTCGGCAGGGTAACCTAAAGAGTATGCTATGCTGTAGAGTCTATTAAGGAGGGTAGTTTTAATCCATCCTTCATGTTCATATTTTCGTGGACTTACCCCAATACTTACTTTAAGCATAGTGTAGTTAAATTGTTTTTTTGCACGCTTCATAAGTGAAACCTCTTCAAAGAGGGGGATGCTTTCGAAGCCACCAAGGAAGTGAAAAAGGTCACTGCGCATAAAGATACCTTGATCACCATAAGGAATCGAAAAACGAACGCGGAGGTTGGTCCCCCAATTAAAAAACGTCCGTAAGGTACTTTGGAGGCCGGCGAGTCTAAATGAGAAACAGCCACTTTCACTACCGTGAGCAATGGCATTTTGAATGTGCGCAATACTGTTAGTAGGTAAAGAACTATCCGCATGCACAAACCAGAGTATGGCACCTGTTGCTTTTTGTGCGCCATAGTTGAGTTGTGTACCACGTCCTTTAGGGGAGGTAATATAGGTTGCCCCCGCTGCAGTGGCTAAGGATTGACAGTCACTATTTTCTGCGCCATCAACGACGATGATCTCTTTGGGTTGGGGCGTGAGTTGACTCACTTGTGTGAGTAACGTGCCGAGGGCACTGTTGTCGTTGTATGTAGGGATAATTACTGAAAGGTCTATAAGCTCAGCTTTCACCGTATCGTATTGGGTGCGCATCCACCATAAAAAATCGGGAAAACGATTTCGTGTGGTCGGGTCATTGTGCAGGCGAAAGAGGTCTTCAATATGGTCAATGTCATAACAATGGGGGAGTGTCGTGTGGGAAATACCCAGGGTGTTAGAGAGTGAAATAATATCCTGATACATTTCGGCAGTACTCCAACGAATATCTGTCAGAACGGGCCAAGGGACGCGGGCCCCCATAAGGCTGACGCCCCCATCAATGGTAGGGATATACACTGTGTCGGAGTAATTGAGTTTTTTAGCAGCTTGTGCGAGTTGTTTTGAGCTCAGTATGGGAGAATCGGTGCCAATATAGATGATCCGTGAATGCCCGGTAGAGCGTAGATCGGAATCAATACCAGAGATACGTTCACCGAGCCCACCAGTGGGCTGAATAATTGTTTTGTAGGGGCCTAAATTGTCGTGGGACCACTCTTTATCTGCGCCATCGGTCAGTGCGATAATTATTCGTCCCTGCCACTCTTTGATGAGGGTTGCTGTTTGGGGAACCAATAGTGATGCAAGTTCAAAAGCTGCATCGGCACCAATCGTTTTGGCTAAACGCTGTTTACCTTGACCCAGTTTGGGCCGTTTACAAAAGACTACAAGTGTGGCCTTTTTGATACTCATTACGCAATACTCCCTGAGCATGATGAACCACATCCAGCGGTACAGGCATAGCAGTGATCATCAGTAACAATCGACCGATCCATAAACTTTTGATGATTATAGTCGGCTATATTTTGTGATCCACTCGTATCTGTTGGCATATTGAGGGCGAAGTTAAAATCACAGTCATACATGGTACCATCCCAACCAATATTAATTTGATTGCGACACATAAGACCATCGAGTGTTGATGCATTAAAAGATTTTAAGAGAAGCTCACTGTACCCTTCGGCTTTACCCGAGCGTTCCAGGTCTTCTTTAAAACGGCCGATCATCATATTGGTAATGGTAAAGAGGTTATTAAAGTCTATGTCAAACTCATCCTTGAGTACTTTTTTATAATCGCGCTCAAGGGATTGTTGATCTCCAGGGAGTGAAGGGCCGCCAGGGTTAAAAACGAGGTCAAGTATGTGATCTTCGGTTCTGCCATACCCTGCATCATTTAATTTTTTGAGCACATCAATACTCTCTTCAAATACATGATTCCCTCGTTGCTTTTTAACATTTTCAGCAGTATAGCAGGGGAGAGATGCAACCAACTGAATGTTGTTCTCTTGATAAAAACTAATCATGTGTTTGAAGTCTTCTTGAGTAAGAATCGTTAAATTGGTCCGTACTTGTACCGCTACTCCTTTTTTAAGGAGTTCGAGACAAAACCATTCAAAATGTGGATTCATTTCGGGGGCACCACCGGTAATATCGGCAATTGATGGTTTCAAGTGATCGACTGCGTTTAAAATATGCTTCATAGTCTCTTGAGTCATGATCTCTCGACGCTTGGGAGAGGCCTCAACATGACAATGCCTGCACGAAAGGTTGCAGAGTAATCCAACGTTTACTTGAAGGATAGAACTATTTAAGGGCTTAAGCCCTGCTAAAAGGTGTTTTGAGATTGTGCTGTTAAAGCTGACCACACGTACTCCTGTTGTTAATCATGCTGATTAGTATCACTATAGTCCAACATCTTACAAATTATTTTGTTTTTTGTGGGGTATAACTGTAAGCCGCTGAGGGATGTACATACTAATAGACATGTTTGTACGGGAGTTCCTTTCGTGATGTCAAAGTTGTATAGAATGATTACTATTTTTGTGTTATTTGGTGGGGTTAGTTTTTGGCTGCTCACTCCGGTATATGGAGAAACAACGCTCCTCAATGAAGAGTTTCATACCCTTGACTCATGGCGTCCCTTTACATTTAATGATGAAATAAAGCCGACACAGTATCGTATTCATAATGACTCCGTACAGCAGTATCTCTCAATGACCACTGATGCTTCGGCGTCGGGACTTGTGTGGAGTGACACTATTCTTGTTACCGAGACAGTGGCTATTAAGTGGCGCTGGCGGGTTGACTCAATCTATCAAAACCTTGATGAGACAACCAAGGCAGGAGATGATTTCCCTTTGAGAGTATTTGTCCTGTTTGTGTATGAACCTGAAAATGCGCCATTCTTACAAGCACTTTCTTATGCCGCAGCAAAAAGAATCTATGGCTTTTATCCTCCCCTTGCTGCATTGGGGTATGTTTGGTCGAGTCGTTCGAAAAGTGCTCATTCTATCCAAAGCCCCTATAGTGAAGTGACCCAGAGTATACCACTGAGAACTGGGGAGAGTGAGACGGGGGTATGGGTTGCGGAGGATAGGAGTATCATGGATGATTATCGTATGATTTTTGGAAAGAGTCCGCCTTCACGTATGACAATTGCTATTATGAGCGATAGTGATAATAGTGGTCAACGGACTACAGCGGCCCTTGATGGAATTGAGTTATACAATAAATGATAAGCAATAAGGTTATATGATGCAGTATCAATTACTCTTGAAACAACTGCGTCGGTATTGGGGTATCGTGCTCATTGGGTTACTGTTCGTATCATCGCTTTTTGTTCCCTATGCTGACGTTCTTACTGAGGTCACATCCTTTTGTATTGCTCTTGGTATACCGGGAATTATTTTTTTCACCATTCTGTATACCATACTCTGCATGACACTCGCCCCTGGGTCTCTGATTACTATGAGTGCGAGTGCGATATATGGATTTGGATTGGGGTATATCATAGTCACTATTGGATCTCTTGGAGCTGCGGCCTTTAGTTTTCTCTTAGGGAAATATTTCATGCACCGCAAAGTTGAGCAGTGGATGCAGCGCTATCCGCGAGTGGCCCATTTTCAGCAGGCTATTGAAAAGCGAGGGCTTCTTATTGTTTTTCTGATGCGGTTAAGCCCACTCTTTCCTTTTGCAATATCGAACTATGCCTTTAGCTTAACTTCACTATCCTTTTGGCGTTACTTTTTTATATCATGGGTCGGTATGATACCTGGAACACTTCTCTATGTGTATCTTGGGGCCATGGGTAAAAAAATGATGACTGAAGAGACTATGGGTCACTATCAGATAGGCCTCCTGATAGCCGGTGGCATTGCAACTGCAGTTATAACAGTGATCATCGGATCGATTGCCAAAAATTCTTTGAATCATTCATTGAGCGATACCTCAGACCACCTCTAAAGATTCATTCCAAACGAGAGTTTATAGATAAGTCCCGTAGGAACTTCTACTCCTGCAATTGGTTTTGCGATAGATACACCAACTTTGCCCGGGCCGAGGCTGTGTCCAACACCAAGAGTGAGGGTGTGGTAGGAATACTCTAAATCACGATAACTTTGACCAAATTCTATGGCTTCTGTTTTACCCAAAGGGATCGCAGCACTATAGTTTAACGTGAGTTCCCATGGAGGAAGTATGGGATAGATTATTGAGATATCATTTTTCCAAGAGAGTGGTTTGTCGATACTATTGGTGAATCCCAAGGTGGTGTAGGTGTATTGGAGGGGCTGTTGCAATGATTGAGTAGTATAGAGGTAAATTGAATAGGGAAGTACATGCCCCGTTGAAACACCAAAAAAGGGTGTTTGGATGTTATCACTAATGGATATCTCATTTAAGTTGTCACTATGCGCATTGGAGTTAGGGTAGTTCCAGCCGGCAAAAAACTTTAGAGGCACTTTAAGCGTTGTAAAATAACTTACCGTACCAGAAATCTCTTTAAATCCAGAATCATCGGTCTTAAGGGTCCGATCCCAAGTGACTGAGCTCCACTGTGTGGCGAGATTAATTTGCAGATTACTGAGGACCATATAACTGATACTTCCATAGGTCGTTAGAGTGGTGTGTGTGCCAGAAAGGCCGGGAAAATAGGGTTGTGCATCGCCTTTGTCGTATTCAGAGAGTAACCCATTGGAAAATTTTTTATCTGAGGATTGGTAGCCCACTTCTGTATATAATCCAATGGTGCCTTGAGGACTCGGCCAGGGCCATGCATGGAGTTGGAGACTCATTAAGAGCAGCAGGGAGAGTAGTATTTTATATTTCATACTAGTTAGTATAGTATGCAGGAAAAACCTTACGTAAATGTATTGGGAATTTGACTTTTACCGCGGATTCTTCGTATAGAGCCCTAACCCCTATTATCTATTGAGATGAAGGCTCAATAAACTAAAATACCAATAGAAGAATAGGGCGTCGCATCAAGATTGAGTTGTTCTCAAGTATAATTATGCACGATTTATTTAAAATCATTTAAGCTCTTAGTGTATTAAAGTATATTAGTTGTGGGACACAATTCATGGGGGTGGGTTGTCGTAATATACATTTCAAATGCCAATACACATGGTATGAGGAGAGAGTTATGACTTACTTTAAAAGTTTACAGTTTTTGCTGTTGCTTTCAGTTTTCACCTATGCAGACTTCACTATAGTCACATTGCCGGACATTCAGAATATGACGTGGTCACCTCGTGATCAGACGCTCTATGCTGAAATGCAATATATCATCGATAAGAAAGATGAGCTCGGCGTCAAGTTTGTGGTCTCTCTGGGAGATTATACTGCGGGTGGTTACGGTTCAACCAGTGGTCATGGGCAGTGGACCATCGCTCGTAATTCGGTCAATATGATATTAGATGCAGACATTCCCTATGCGGTTTGTATGGGTAATCACGATATGGATTTGGTACCCGACCATAATATACCTCAGAAAATGGATCGATTTGTGCAATACTTCCCCGTCTCTGATTTTGAGAACAAGTCGTATCATGGCGGCTATTTTCGCAACATGTCGAACAACTACAATCTGTTTACGGCAGACGGCATGGATTTCATAATTCTGTCATTGCAAAACCATCAAGAGAGTCTCTTTGATACTGAAGTTTCAGATTGGGCCAATGGGGTTCTGACTGAATACTCTGACCGTAGGGCTATTATTGCGACCCATATGATCAATGCTGGTGATAGTTATATGACTAACATTGTAGAAAAGCATGATAATGTATTTATGACCGTCTATGGGCATCACTGTGCCGATAACGGTGAGCGGTTTTGGACATCAACAACACCTTCTGGTAACACCATTTATAATCTCATGTCGGATTATCAGTGTCGTGATAATGAAAATGGTGGAGCGGTTATTCGCTATTATACCTTTAGAACAGAAGACAATAAAATTGATGCGTTTACCTACAGTACCTATAGAAATCAATTTGAAACTGATGCCAGTTCTCAATTCACATTCGATTATGAAATGGCTGTCTCGCCAATACCAACTCTATCAACTATTACACAAACTCCTGATATTCCTGAAGTAGATGGTGCCGTTACCCTTTCTGCTACAATCAAAGATGATATTGGTATTGAAAGTGCAACCATTAAGTGGGGAACAAGTGAAAATGATATGAGCAACAGTGTTACTCTTACTGCTGATGGTGATGTGTATAGTGGGTCGATTCCAGGGCAGTCATTGGGGACCTCTGTCTATTATAGTATAGAGGCGAGCGATGGTGATGGTAATTCGATTGTTTCTCCTATGGAATCATATACTATTGAGAAACTGGTTTATTCGTGGAACTCATGGGATGTGATGCTCCAGGATGCCGAGCCTCAAGGCGCTGTTGGTGAGGGTGAGTATAAAACATCCATAGAGCTCTATGAAAGTACTGATGACAATGGTATTAAAAAATCGTCACTCTTTGGGACCTATAATAATAACAATCATCGTGAGGATTTTAATGCACTCGAAAGTTATTGGATGGGGGCAGAGGATTATCCGTATGCAGGTAAGAGTGCAACACCGCGCGGAGGAAGTGAGCCAGAGCCTGCTGGCGTCTTTGATATGCAGATGCATCCACCTGAAAATAGTCATCTAGTGGTGGCTGCTTTTACGGCACCAGTTGATGGGGCCTATAAGGTTTCAGGCTTGGGGATTAGACGTGTGGTAGATAAAAGTGGATCGGTTGCACTTGTCTTAAAAAAGAGTGACGGAGAAACCGTGGCTGAGATTACGGCAACGAGCCAAAGCTGGGCACAGGATAGTAAGATGTATGATTTGGGCACTTTAGCAAAAGGAGAGTCAATCTATTTTGCGGTGGATAATGTTGAAAAGTTTAATTATGATGCCTGTGAAATAATGTGGACTGTCAATCTGTTTAGTACAGAGGTACCGGCAGACGATGATGTTTCTTCTTCTACCATGGACGCGAGCTCAAATGAGTCGGTGAGTAGTTCTGAGCAGGGGCCCATTGATATAAGCAGTGATGATGAGAGTAATGAAACCGTAAGTTCAGTAGACGAAGATCCGAAAGAGGAGTCGAGTGAAGAGCAGCGAGCTGCACTGGAAGAGGCCTTTGTGTCATTCTCTGATGTTATGCACTACTCATCAATTGAAAAAAGATTCTACTATACACATCCAGGACAGATTCATGCCCTAAGCATAACTGGATTGGATGGACGCTCAAAGAGTTACGGCATTAGTCCTTCGAGAACGTACATGGATCTTACATCAGTTGAGTCCGGACTCATCTATTTACGCATCGAAACAACCGACGGTGTAGTGGTTACCCACAGTGTGGTAATCTTTTAAGTACGGGTGATTCAAAATAACATCTATACAAAAGGCTTTCTCGTAGTTGAGAAAGCCTTTTTTGTTATCAAACCTATTTGAGTGTCGGAACACTGAGTTTTGCAGTGCTATCGCTCTTTAAACAAAATCGATTTAGATATGGCTCCAGGAAAGAGCACATGCATGGTAGAAACCATTCCTACAAAAAAGAATCCTGCAGTGTAGATAACTAAAAACGGGCTGATGATCCAGCTGTTGTTTGATATGTAATTATATAAACTGAGCAAACAGTAGGTCGCTAACATGAGCTCAAAAATGTTGGTGTAATTTGCGAGTGATTTATAGGAGTGGCTCTTTTTATCTCCCTTCTTCGGGGTTCGTTTAAAAGGAGACTCTTTACCAATAAGCGCTTCAAAAACGGCTTTAGAATTGTTGACCGCAAAGCCGGTTCCTATGACCATCATGAAGGGGGCAAGTGCAATTTTTTTCCAGAGGGCATTGCCTAAGAAGTGCTGGGATATCATATACATGAGTGTTGGAGCGAGACTGGAAAGAAGCATGACGCCGATGATACTGCTATAGAGGTAGATTGAGAATTTAAAATGGACCAAGAGCACCATGGGTAGAGTAAAGAGGGCCAGAGCCAACATAAAGATGTGGATTGAGTAATGGGTTAGGTGAAAGAAGGCCTGAAAAAATTTGAATTTTGGTATGTCGCTTTTCATGAGAAGCGGTAAAATTTTCTTGGCGGTCTGTATCGATCCTTTGGCCCACCTGAACTGTTGGTTTTTAAAGGCGTTAATATCTTCGGGGATCTCGGCGGGAACATTAATATCAGGGACGTACTCGGCTTCCCATCCTTTGAGCTGCATGCGGTAAGAAAGGTCCATATCTTCGGTGAGGGTATCTGCTTGCCAGTTACCTGCTGCTTCAATGGCTGTAATTCTAAAAATACCGGCAGTCCCATTAAAATTCATAAAGAGGTTGTTCCAACTACGGGCGGCTTGCTCTACCATGAAGTGTCCATCGATACCCATTGCCTGAACACGGGTCAGGAGTGATGATCCGCGGTTAATGTGATCCCATCGTCCTTGTACTAAGCCTAACTTGGGGCGTTTTAGAAAGAAGGGGATTGATTTTTTGAGAAAGTCTGGGGTAGGGATAAAGTCGGCATCAAAGATTGCCACAAATTCGGCGTCAGTTTTGGTAAGACCATACTTGAGGGCGCCCGCTTTAAAACCGGTGCGCACATCTCGTCTGATCACTTCAATCCAGTGACCCATGGCTGCGTAGCGTTCTACAATTTCATCAATAATGGCAACAGTCTCATCGGTGCTATCGTCCAATACTTGTATATAGTGTTTCTCTCTGGGGTAGTCAAATGAGGTGACGGCTTGGATAAGGCGTTCAGCAACTGCTTTTTCATTATACATGGGGAGTTGCGTACACACAAGAGGGTATGATTCTGTATCGGTGATACCATCAAAATGATCAAAATGGGTTCGGTGATAGGCGAGCTTATCTTTGCGTTTGCGGAGGTAGAGGTAGGAGAGGATAAAGCATTGTGCAGCAAAAGCGAGGAGAACCAGTGAACTGGTTCCATATAAGGCGATGAGGATGATTTTGTAGGTCATAGGAGGCAGTGGGGTTGTATATGTTTATTGAAAAGGTAATCAATTATCTGAGGATTAGTCGGATTCGGGGTGGGTTCCTTACAAGTAGTGATGATGTGGGTTAAAAAAGGCACTTTTTGTGTATTTTGGGACTATTTTAGAACTCAAATAATAACTTAAAGCCAATAAGAATCAGAAGAACACCACCAACTAATTCTGCTGTATGGCCTAGCTTGTTTCCTATCAAGCGCCCAATTTTAAGCCCTAAGAGAGAAAATATAAAAGTCGTAGCGGTTATGAGTAAAACCGCCCAATAGATATCTACCTGGATAACAGCAAAACCAATACCAATGGCAAACGCATCTATACTGGTTGCAATTGATTGGAGGAGTACTGTTGATGCCTTGAGGTTTTTAACGGTATCGGTATCATTAGAAAAACTTTCATACACCATTTTTAAACCAATGATTGCGAGCAATCCAAAAGCAATCCAGTTGTCAAAGGTTTCAATGAATGGCGCTACTTCTCTCCCCAGTAACCAACCCAGGTAGGGCATAAGACCTTGGCACACTGCAAAAGATACTGCGGTTGTGATAAGTACTCTTCTTTTGAGGTGAGGAAAATTAATGCCATTTGATACGGACACCGCAAAGGAGTCCATAGAAAGGCTCAGAGAAATTAACACTAATGAAAAGATATCCACAGTACGTCCAGGGTTATGTTTTAGATAACAACTACTTTGATTGTCAAAGTTATTAATTATATTTTGATAATCAAAGTAAATGAGGCCCTTTTGGAAAACTTTAGTGAAAATATCGTGGAATTTTACGAGCGACTCTCCTCTTGGGAGCAGGCTGTGGTCAAAGATAGTGGTCTGACGCTCCAACAGATGCACACGATTGAAATTATTGGAAATCATGACACGTTAAAAATGAAGGAGTTAGCTTCTAAATTAGGTGTTGTTATGGGGACCCTTACCGTAATGATTAATCGGTTATCCCAAATGGGTCTGGTTGAACGCAAAAGTTCAAAAGATGACAAACGTTCATTTATTATTTCATTAACCAAAGCCGGAAATGCTATACATGAAGAACATCATGAGCATCATGATGTGTTGGCAGAAGAATTAAGCTCTCACATTACGGTGAGTGAACGAAAGGCCTTTAATACCATACTCACGAAATTACTCAAAAACATGTAGGATAGTTATTATGCACTGTGATCAATTACATAAAGATATAGGTTCAAATAAGAATCAGACAAAAACACTGATTGTCATTATTATAACGCTGATTATGATGGTTGTTGAAATCACCACTGGGTTACTGTTTGGCTCCATTGCACTTCTGTCTGATGGTATCCATATGGGAACCCATACCTTTGCCTTAATGATAACGTTTCTTGCTTATGTTATCTCAAGACGGAATGCTAAAAATACCAATTTCACTTTTGGCACAGGCAAAGTAGGGATACTGGGTGGGTACTCTTCAGCGATAGTGCTCATCATTGCCGCCTTTGCTATGGGGGCCGAGTCGATTCAGCGATTTTTTAATCCTGTAGAAATACAGTTTAACCAATCGATTATGGTTGCGTGCATTGGGCTTGTAATAAACCTTATCAGTGCGTGGTTGTTAAAGGATGATCATCACCATCATGACCATGGACACGATCACGATCATGGACACGATCATGGACATCACCACGACCATAATTTAAAAGCGGCGTACCTTCATGTAATTGCCGATGCGTTAACATCGGTCCTTGCTATTGGTGCCCTCCTTGCCGGTAAGTTCTATAATGCTTCTTGGCTTGATCCGGTTGTCGGCATTGCGGGAGCAGTTGTTGTGACCAAGTGGGGATATGGACTTCTTAAAACGACTGGTTCTATTCTTTTGGATCATAGCTCCAGTTCTACACTCAAAAATACCGTGCTCTCTACAGTATCAATTGATCCCAATGCATCAGTCACCGATCTGCATATATGGCAAGTGGGCAGTGGGAAGCATGCGCTGATTTGTACTATTGATGGGTGTACTGTTGAGGATGTACGAAGTGGCATTACAGCCAAGCTCAAGGGTGATCGATCCTTTGATCATGTGACGGTTGAGTTTAGTTAAGTAACCGTTTTTGGTTGCCCTATGGAATTGTATGGCAAATATGGATATTACCTTTTATAAGTTGCATTCACTGATAAATTATTTGAAAATAATATGCTATAATTATTCTATGAAATATCTGAGAGACCCTACGTGAATTTTATAAGTGATATTCTACATCTTGATCCTGAAAAGAACAGTACTGATTTTACCTTAGCGCAAAGTGCACTCACCACGCGATCGGTTAAAAAAGGAGAGGTCTTGGTACGAGAAGGTGAATGTGCAACCAAGGTCTTTTTTGTGAAAAAAGGACTTCTTCGTGCTTATAGCCTCGATGATAATGGAAAAGAGCATATCTTTCTATTTGCTCCCGAAGGGTGGATCGTTTCAGATGGTGAGGCAGTTACTGCTGAAGCGCCTTCAAATCTCTCTATTGATGCTATAGAAGATTCAGAATTAGATGTTATCGATAAAGTAATTTTACAAGATGTTATCTTATCAACGCAAGGAACCGAGGAGCTGCTTTTGAATCTTAGGAGAAGGATAGCGGTACTTCAAAAACGCGTTATTATGCTGATGAGCTCTCCTGTTGTTGAACGCTATAAAGACTTTATTAAAACGTATCCGGATATTATTCAGCGGGCTCCCCAGCGAATGATTGCATCGTATTTAGGAGTTACTCCAGAGGCCTTGAGTA
>JAOPTX010000093.1:0-6380 GCA_051532055.1 Fibrobacterales bacterium
AATGGTACCAGTAAAACAAAACTTATAAACAACCCCATTAGAGTAATTGACAACCTGCCATTATTCTCCTGAGCCTTCATGAGAGTATAAAATGCCCTATCATCATTGGTTTGTACAAAACCGTTTAACAACCCTAGCATATCTCTTTTTAGGGAGTGATATTCCCCACTAAACATTGTATCAATTGCAAGTTGGCGATTTGGTAATTTTCGAATAGTAAGATTACCATCTTCATCATTGAACCAGCCAATCATGATTTCCATCGCAGCTTCTTCGAACCTAATAAGTTGCTTTGATATCTCATCTGCTTCTATTAATGTCTTCAAATCTTTGTCTGATACTCCTGCTTGTTGAATTCGCTCCAAGAGTGAACTCCCTGTAACTAAATTATCGTTGGGAAACATTTGCCGAACCGTTACCGTATCCCAAATGAGTTGATTATACTTGTCTGGTCTTGAAGCTGTTCCATTACGTATATCACGAATCAAGTAAAATAATTTATGGTAGAATTCGTCTCCTGTAATTATATAAGTACGAGCCATGCGTGTCAGATCATCGGAATATTGACGAAGTTCATTTGAGAGTAGATATGATGTGTGACGAAAATGAACGGCGAGTTTAAGGTCTTCATTAGTCTGTTTTTGCTTCTCTAAAACAACAACAGTCACTAGAGTCACCATTACAAATAAGAATATCTCAATATATATTAACCGAGACAACATTTTCTTTTTGTTTAGGAAGCTCATATTCAGTATACTCCACTCTTTCTATACAGAAATTATCTATAAGGGATTATCGACATCCCAACCACCATTATACCATAGTTTCTATTCTTACACTTATTATTCTCATAAAAAACCCCCCAATAGAGTATCTATTGGGGGGTAAGTTCAAGTATTTCTAGCATAATACCCTAATTCACAATTATCTTTTTTACTGTTCCATTAAAGTCAGCTTCATCGATATATCCAATAGCTCCCGGAACCTCCTTGACTATAGCCATAACCGCTTCTGCTGATTTTTGAATCATAGGCGCGGTTCCTTTACCTTTAATCATCTGGTCAATCCAGAACACCTTAAACTCTGCACCAGTTTTACCAATATATGTGGTTAGAAATTTTTCTGTGATCTCTTTATTAAGGTCCTGATTAACAGGTACCGCTTTAAAATCACCCAGATCTTTCCTTTTACCGACATATAATCGCTTCAAATTCGATTTTGATATTGAGGTTATTGGATTATTTTTATTTACAATTATTATTGTTTCACCTGCAAAAGTCATTACTGTACATACTAAAGAGGCTACTGCTATTTTTATAAGTATTGATTTCATTATTTTTTCCTCCTTTTAAAATGCTACTGCAAGTTGAGCTCTGAAAATTGAAAAATCAAAATCAGAATCGGTGTATGAATTAGCCAGTGATATTGCACCTAAAGATGGTTCATTATTTGGAGTTAATCCAAAACTAGAATACTCAAGTTTTAAGGACAGATTAGATAAAAGCCCTAGTTTTACTCCCGCTGTAGTTGTAAAAAAGGCACTAATTGGAAGAACATTAGTTGGGTATTGAGCAATTCCCCCTGCATCCCAATTTAGATCTTCATAAAAAAAGTAGGGCGTAACATACATATCTCCCGATAAACTCTTTTTATATGAAACCATTCCATACCACCCTAAAAAGACAATTTCTTCATCTGTTTCATCATCAGTTAACTGCCTTCTATTTAGTTCAGCCTGTACAGTTACCCCTTTCCAATGTAACTTGACATCTGCCCCAACAACCAATTCTCTTAACGATTGAGTTTCAACATCAGTATAATATGTATTTTCACCATTTGCAATATCGGTAACAACATTCGGTCCCGGTACAACACCTTTAATTTTCACTACTGTATTCATATTTCTTACAGCACCTGTATACACACTAGTACCAAAAGTAAACTCAGCCAAGTTCTCACCACTTATAGAGGCGTGCCCACCATACCCAAGGTCACTTAATTTTTCTGGATTATTTCTATCCTGAAGTCGAGGATTTCCACCTTCATCAAATCGCCCTTTTGATAAATACACATTATATGCGAGGTCATAATCTCCTAAAAAATGTAATCCATACAGCATAGCACCAACCTGAGTTTCTGGAAACAGAGGTAAAAATGATGTCTGACTCGGTTGTGAAATTGTAGGAAGAACGGGAGTACCGTGATCCACATTCCAGATACCTGCTGGAGTGACAAATTTACCCGCCCGAATATTTACCAGGTCATTTACCATATAATCCGTCCATGCTCTATAAACCGAGATGCCGCCATAGGCTATTTCATCTTCAGCTTCTTTTTCAAACATACCATTGAGCTGTGCCTGAAGTTCAACCGGCAACGGGTTTGTTGTTGCGTCATCAATTTTAGTATCAAATACCGGACTTTTATCAGCAAGTGATTTAAGCAGGGCAAGTTCAACTAAAATTCTGCTGTTTCTATTCGGATTGAAATCTAAATATACATTCAAGTTCCCAATAGATATTTCCGGCTCCTGCTCTCCATATGAACCTCCTCTGAGCATTGTATTGTCAGCCATAGTAAGGTTTTTTGAAAAATTTATATCCATAAAACCATACACGTTAAACTTCTGATCCTGTGCCTGTACTCCCGCTATCAGTATCACCAATAGCAACAGTATACTGCATTTCCAGTACTTCATAATATTCTCCCTTACAATTATTCCATTACCACGATGATATCATTCGCTTACAAAATAAGCAAGATTTTTCCATTTTAACAGTTTATATTACTCCGATCTTAATTCACTGTTACAGCGCAAAAGGATGGTTAGTAGACATAGAACCTTGTATCACTATTCCCTACTGTTCTGAAAACATGTGGTGTATTGAATACGGCCCCCCATAGTGACGGTTCATTTCGGCAACAATTTTGCCGTAGTAGCGCTTTTCAATATCAGTCATCAATCTCTGCCATATGCCATTTTTTTTCAATTCAGCTACTTTTTGATTGAATCGTTTGATCAAATGCTCATGTTTTTTATGAAGGTAGTGATATGCTTTGAACCTTTTAATAGGCTCAGGACAGACAAAAATAGAACTCTCATACTGCAACTGCTTTAAAAGCATATACCCTTCTAATTGGAGGAAAATGACCGTGTCAACTCTTTTATGAACGAGCATACCTAACGCACTTACAATACTGTTGGTAATACTCCGCTTCATTCCAATGGTCATATCTTCTATAGTGACCAGGCCACGAGCAATACCTACGTTACTTTGACTGAAGCTATCCAGATTGCAGAAACGTGTCTCATTTTTCCTGGTAAATACACTTATTGCAATTAAAGTAAGAGGCTCGTCAATCTTTACCAAATTTGGATAATTATTCATTATCATTTCGACACGGCCCAACTCACCATCTACCATTCCTTCATTCGATTCCTGTAGAGCCCTTTTAGCAGGCAACCTTTTAACAACTATTTCATACCCTAGAAGGTCATATATATATGACACCAGCTCTTCACCCATTTTAACGATCGGAAGGTCGCCCTCTATCGTATTAAACACCAGAGTATCACGATTCTGAGCAGTCGAATGAGTAGCAAAAAAAATCCAAAAGAGTAATAGAGGTTTCATTTGCTCATTATACTATACTTTTACAGTATACTATCTTCTTTTTTAGAGTCTATGCAAGATAGATATGACAGAGGGGGCGAATAAAACATCTACCACCATAGCCTCTCACAAAAACACAGGACACATTAATTAAATTCTGGTTATGGCTACTCAACAGTAACTCCTCCTCATTAAAATCAATTGAGACTGAATGGTGTATCTTTATGTACTCATCGTATTCGCAAGTGTAAAATAGAATCAACAATAACCCATCGGTATGTATAACAATGTGAATATAAAATCATTCGATATATATTTCCCTAAACACACTTCATAGAGCATCAATATATTCAAAGAGTTGCATTCTCCACATGAACTATTTGATGAAAACATATCATGAAATCCATACTATTTTGCAATTGTATACTCATAATCACACTATTAGTTAACTGTATTTCAGACTTTTCTGACCCATTAGATTTACCCCTCAAAAAGGATAGTATACTTGTTGAAAATGCATGCCTTGATTCAATAGATAATGATTTAGATGGCGCTATCGATTGTGAAGATGAAGATTGTTTTGAAAGCGCCGATTGTATACTCGCCGGCATTGATTTATTTGTCGAGAATACATTTCTACTTTGCAATGACAGCATAGATAATGACAATGATAGCCTTATTGACTGTATTGACCCCGATTGCTCAATATTGGAACACTGCTTCCCCCGTGTAGAGAACACATTTCTGTTATGCAGTGATAGCGTCGATAACGACAATGATAGTACTATCGATTGTGACGACCCCGATTGCTCATCAATGGAGCACTGCCTTCCCCGTGTAGAGAACACGTTTCTGTTATGTAATGACAACATAGATAACGACAATGATACCACTATCGACTGTGCAGACCCTGATTGCACCGCAATGGAACACTGCCTCCCCCTTGCTGAAAACAATAAGGAATTATGTAGTGATAGGGTCGACAATGATTTTGACCAAACTATAGATTGCGATGATCCCGATTGTAGCGCCATTGATCATTGCCTTCCCGAGGGAGAAAACACATCAGCCCGCTGTCTCGACTTCGTTGATAACGATAATGACAATCTCGTAGATTGCGATGATCCGGACTGTAAAAGTTTTTCATTTTGTTTACCAGACGGTGAAAATACCTATGCCAACTGTACCGATTCACTAGACAATGATGGTGATTCACTTATTGATTGTGATGACATGGATTGTAGTGGCATCTCGGTATGCCTACCAGAAACAGAAAATCTTACGGCCACCTGTATTGATGGCATAGATAATGATAACGATAGTTTTATTGACTGCGCTGATGATGAATGTTCCGGCCTTAATGTGTGCCTAGATTACCGCTGTGAATTAGCTACAAGGGCAGACTCATGTATCAGTATTAATACAGATATCAACACAACTTACACACTGCCAAGTAACATACGCGCCATTAGTGAAAACGGTTTAAACATGTGTATTCCTCAAAAACCCATTTTTAACGCCCCTATAGATATCGTGTTTGCCATTGACTGGAGCGGATCCATGAAAAAAAATGATCCAACAATGTTAACACCAATTGCCGTTGTGAATGCACTCGATACCCTTGCACAAAAAGTACCTGAATCCAATGTTGGATATTTTGGATTTGCTGCTGGAGTGTGCAATGGGCAAGGAGAAAGCGATACCAATACAAAAGAACAACCCAATAAACTTCTTGATTCAAATCACGTCAAAAATTTACATGAAACAGCAATGTACACTTATGATGAGTTCCTTGATCTCAGACACTGTGGAGAATATGATACAACAGGTACCTACTTTAAACCTGCCCTTATTGTAGCAAAAGAGTGGAGTGATATCATTGCTACCGAATCACCCAATAGACAGATCGTGGTATTTTTTACAGATGGAGAACCCTGGGGCGAAGACCTTAATGCACTCAACCAATATATTGGAAAAAAGGATTCAAGTAACTACCCTGAACTCTATTATATTGGCCTCGCCAATGCCAAATACAATCCAATGGTTGAGCTCGCAAACAGAACAGGAGGTTTCTATGAGGCCCTCAGTAGTGCAGCTCAAATAGATTCGATTTTCAATAAAATTTTGCAACATGCAATCCTCTCAGACAAACCGAAAGAAATTGAACTTAAAAACAGTACCACCGCTGATAGTTTTATTACCGAGGACTTACCAACATACACTTCGAGCCCCAAAATAGTACAAATAAAAGGCTCTGACATCTCACTCACCAAGGGGGCTAACTCAGTATCACTAAGTGCACTCCAAAATGGAAAGCCCACCCCTTATTCTGCAGACATGACTTTTAACATAAAAGCACCTCCACAGGTTGCCACCGGTAGATCACCAATAAAGGGGACCCCGTTTGACGCAATCTGTTATGACCCCTTAGAATACTAATAGTTCATGTACTCATGACGTTCGCAACCGTAAAAACTAATACACAAACCCTCCATCACCCAACATCTAGGAGGTGATACAATACTCTTTGCATATATTTACCCATAGAACCGATAAGACGTCAAATATTACTGGGGGCACACAATGTTTATATATTGCAAATACTTCTCTTCACTTTTTTCACGAGTATCCAATTACAGACTGACATTTTTACTCATTATTATCACTATCTGTGTTGGGTCTCTAAAAAATATTAATGCACAAATTTCAAAAACACACTATCTCCCTCCTCTCTTTGGGCAAGCCGACAATATAACAGAATTTAAA
>JAOPTX010000094.1:0-21140 GCA_051532055.1 Fibrobacterales bacterium
TGGGGATTGCTATGGATATGTCCTGTGAGAATGAGAGTACCGAAAAGTGTGTAAATAAAAGAGAAATTCTTTGTGCAGAGGTGTTGCGACCTGATCCAGTTAAGCACTATAACACATTTGGTAATTTGATTGATGGTAAAGTTGTATTCGTTGATTATTCTGTTAATTCTGGTATAATGGGTGAAGAATGTTTGTCGTGTAGTAATGATGAACTGATTACTATTTCAGGGGGGGAGATGGTGTTTTACGATGGAACGTCTTATCGTTCAGCTGATTTTGCTCCCTTAGATTCGGTAATAGCGGGGTTTGATAGTGAATCAGGTCTGCCTATTAAAACATTTTATTTTAATGTTGAGGCAGTTTTAGATACGATTTTACCTCTTGATGTGAGAAAGAGGTATCTTGAAGTGGCTGCAGTTAAATTATGGAATGAAGAAAAAGACTATATCCAGGAGTTTAGCCTTGGTGCTGAACATCATTGGTATAAAGGGGTACGGAATGTGCCACTTGATTCAATAATTGATCTAAAAGAGATGGGAAGTGTCTGTACCCATCCGGCTTGTTTATAAAGGAATGTACTACATATGTTTTCAGTAGATTTTAAAGTACGTGACTACGAATGTGATATTCAGGGCATAGTCAACAACGCAACCTATCAAAATTACCTCGAGCATACACGGCATGAGTTTCTCCAAAGTAAAGGAATTGACTTTGCTGAGTATCATGAGAAAGGTGTCGACCTTGTATTGATAAAAGCTGAAATCGAATATAAAAAATCTCTGAAACCGGGTGACCGCTTTTCTGTGACCCTACGACTTGAAAAAGTAGGCCGACTCAAGTTTATTTTTCATCAAGAGCTCTACAAAGAGGGCGAAGACACGCCTGTGTTAACAGCACAAATGACGGCGACGAGTTTAGTGAATGGGAGGCCGAGGCCTCATACTGAATTGCTTGAGCTCCTATTCGCAGAGTAGTGAGTAAGTTTTTAACTTCCGACACATCCAACAAACAGCTCTGCACGGTCTTGTAGTGTTAATAATGTGGCTCTGAGAGTTTCTTGATAGGTTTCTTTGTCTGAGTCACTGAGTGTTGATGCTGTCGTTGATTGTAGGTCAATAGCCAATGCGAATCGCATCTGATTGTCATTTACTTTTTGAAGGGTTGCTTCAAGAGTATAGATGGGGGCATTGGGTTCGTTCGTTGAAAAGCTTAAGGCTTTCCATTTTTCAAAAACAGTTACCGATGCGGCAATAGGGTTTACGATAGAGGAGAGTGGGATGTCTAGGGTGAGCTCAGTGTTGTTTTCAAGAAGATGTGCATGCTGGGTGCTGAAAAGCTTGTTCCAGTCTTTGTAGGCTATTGTATTGATTAAGATGCTCCAGACAGCATGTAGTGGGGCGTCAATGTATATTGATGAACTAAAAGTAGGCATAGCTATTCCTTTTGAGCGGTAGACAGTAAGTCTGATTAGAGGGGCTGCAGTTAAAAGTAATGCATTTTGAGAAATAAAAAAGCTCTCTTGAAAATCAAGAGAGCTCGAATACTATATAATACAGAATTGGTTATCCGACGGCGTCGTTTCCACGCTCTCCTGTTCTGATTCTGATACATTCGTCAAGATCGCGAACAAAAATTTTACCATCGCCTATTGCACCGGTACGGGCGCCTTTGATGATTGCTTCAATCGTTGCTTCTACGAAGTCAGAATTGACTGCTACTTCAAGCTTTGTTTTCTTGAGAAGATTTACGTGAACAATAGTTCCGCGATAGGTCTCATCGTATCCTGCTTGTTGTCCGCATCCTTGCACTGATGATACGGTCATTTTCTTGATACCTGCTGCAAAGAGTGCATCTTTAACATCGGTAAGTTTGTCTGGTTGAATAACTGCTGTAACTAATTTCATATTCATTCTCCTTTAATTATTCAACATCCAAAAAGCCGTAACCGTGTTCAGCGTGTTGAGTTTTGTCCATACCTTTAAGTTCATCTTCGTCTGTTAGTCTAAAGCCGATAGTTTTTTTGATTACTACTGCAATAATAAGTGAGAGAGCGACTGCATATACAATAGTTACGAGTATTGCAAAAATTTGAACCCAAAGTTGACTTCCAATTGTTGCACCTGCCGAATCTGCCCACCAGCTATCACGAATAAAGAAGACGAGAAGAACTGCACCAACGATACCACCAGTTCCGTGGATACCAAAAGCATCAAGAGTATCGTCATATCCAAGTTTCTCTTTCAATTGAATTGCACCATAGCAGACAATAGAAGATATAAATCCAAGCACCAATGCGCCTACTGGTTGCACAACCCCGGCAGCCGGGGTAATTGCTACGAGACCTGCTAGGATACCTGATACGATACCAAGAGAGGTGCCTTTGCCAGTGTGTAGTTTTTCAACAATGATCCACGAGAGTGCCCCTGCTGATGCAGCAGTTTGGGTAACGGTAAGTGCGCGCGCAGCATCAAGTCCTGAAGATACCGCTGAACCAGCATTAAAGCCGAACCAACCAACCCAAAGTAGACCTGCACCTACAAGTGTCATAACAAGGTTATTAGGGTTCATAGGTGCTCTGTGGAGGCCTTTGCGGGCACCAAGGAAGATTGCGATTGCAAGACCAGAGATACCTGCAGAGATGTGTACAACCGTACCGCCGGCAAAGTCAATAGCGCCATCAAGAAGTAGAAAGCCGTCAGCCGCCCAAACCCAGTGACAGAGTGGGATGTACACTAGGGTAAACCATGCGACGATAAAAATGATATACGCTTTAAAGCTGATACGTTCTGCAAAAGCACCTGCAAGAATAGCGGGGGTGATAATGGCAAATTTCCCTTGGAACATTGCAAATAGATATTCGGGGATGCCTGCTTCGAGTATCGTGTCATCGATACCGGTGAGAAAGAGATAATTCGGTTCCCAACCTATCCATCCTCCAAGAACATTGGGGCCAAACGCTAGAGCGTACCCATAGACAACCCACAGTGTGCCGATGATGCCCATAGCCATAAAAGACTGCATCATGGTGCCTAGAACATTTTTGGTGCGGACAAGGCCCCCATAAAACATTGCAAGCCCTGGGATCATAAGGAGGACGAGGGCATTACAGACCATCATCCATGCTGTGGTTCCGGTATCAATTGCCGGTTGTTCTCCTGCAAATGCACTGCCTGCACCTACAAGGAGTAGAATCAAAGCGAATAATTTTTTATTCATTATAACCTTCTTAGTTTTTTTGTTTGGTGCACATAACTGCAAATCCTGTGCCAACTGAATATCGTTGATTTTACCATAAAAATGAGATTCTACAACAAAAATGTCTTATTTCTACCAATTTGTTTTCACATTTTTGTCGAATGTTAGTGTGCGAGAGACAAATTTGTGGCATATTGTTTGATAAATTGGGGTGTGGTGAGCCTGTAAAGGAACGTGCCATAGGATATCTCTTGCCAAATAGAATGAAAAATATTAAGTTATACTAAATAAAATTAAGTAATACTAAAGTTCTGGTCTGTGAAATATAATTTTGGCGATAAGATACGTAAGGTGAGACAAGAAAAAAAGCTCACAATGAAAGAGCTTGCTCGAATGGTATCCATATCCGAAAGCATGGTTTCACAAATAGAGCGAAATTTAGTATCACCAGCGATTGACACTCTTTTGACTCTTGCCGATGTATTGGACGTGGATTTTGAGTATCTTTTCGGTGAATTTAGAAATAAGAAGAAGGCACATGTTGTGCGAGCTGACGCGCGACACCAAATGTTAAAAAATGGTGTCCGATATGAGCAGCTCTCTAACATTGGTGATAGTGACCTCTCCTTTGATATTGGATCCTACTATATTGAGATTGAGGTAGGTTCGAGCAGAGGGGCGCGAGACCATGGTCATGTGGGCAATGAACTTGGTGTTATCGTAGAGGGCCGTGCACGTTTTGAGTATGGTACGGAGATCTATGAACTGGGGAAAGGAGATAGCATCTCGTTTTCGGCAAGTGTGCCTCATGTGCTAATGAATGATGGTGATGAGACCCTCAAAGCAATTTGGGTTGTGACTCCACCAAAAATGATTTTTAATGGGCAACCGCCCGCAAAATAGGAGAAAGATTATGGGAAAGACCATAACTGAAAAAATATTCGAGACGCATCTTGTTGACAAGCCGTTTCCCGGGGTGAATGTTATTAAGCTCGACAAAGTATTTTGTCACGAAATTACAACACCGGTTGCTATCACTGACCTTATGGCTCGTGGTAAAGACCGTGTCTTTGATAAAACTGCAATTAAAGCCGTTATTGACCATGTGACTCCAGCAAAAGATTCTAAAACTGCCATGCAGGGTAAAATTATGCGGGAGTGGGCACGCCGTAACGATATTAAAGACTTTTTTGATATCGGTGAGAATGGTGTGTGTCACGCGATTTTTCCAGAGAAAGGATTTGTACGTCCTGGTAATACCATTATTATGGGTGATTCACATACTTGTACACATGGTGCATTTGGTGCATTTGCTGCTGGTGTGGGTACCACTGACCTTGAGGTTGGTATTCTTAAAGGTGTCTGTTCTTTTATGCAGCCAGAGACTATTAAGTTTAACTTAACAGGAAAACTTAAGCCAGGCGTTTTCGCAAAAGATGTGATCCTTTATATCATCAAGCAGATCTCAGTTAATGGAGCGACTAATCGAGTAATGGAATTTACTGGACCGCTTGTTGACTCTATGGACATGGAAGAGCGTATGACACTCTGTAACATGGCGATTGAAGCTGGCGGTACCTGCGGTGTTTGTGCTGCAGATGAAGCGACTGTTGAATACCTTTGGCCATTTATACAGGATGAATTTGCAACAAAAGAAGCGGCTCTTTTAGAATATGGGAAATGGTGCTCTGATCCAGATGCTGAATTTGCTGAAGTGTATGAGTATGATATGTCTGAACTTACTCCACAGGCGACTTTTGGGAATAAACCTGATGAAGTGACTGAAATTTCTGAAATGGAAGGAACTCGTATTGATCAAGTATATGTTGGTTCTTGTACAAATGGTCGTATCACGGATCTTCGTGAAGCGGCAAAAATTCTTGAAGGTAAAAAAATCAGTCCTGATGTGCGGGGCATTCTTGCACCAGCTACACCTGATATTATGCGTATGGCTATTGATGAAGGAATCATCTCTACATTCATGGCGGCGGGTTTTTGTGTAACAAACCCAACGTGTGGTGCGTGTCTCGGAATGAGTAATGGTGTACTTGCAGATGGAGAAGTGTGCGCATCAACTACTAACCGTAACTTTAATGGTCGTATGGGTAAAGGTGGAACGGTACATCTTATGAGTCCTGCATCGGCAGCAGCAACTGCGATTGCTGGTACAATAACCACGGCAACAGTGTAAGGTAAGGAGAATACTATGAAACAATTTAAAGGTAACGTACTGTTTTTAGATAGATCAGATATTAATACTGATGAGATCATTCCTGCAAAATACCTCACCGAAATTACTAAAGAAGCGCTGAAACCGTATCTTCTTGAAGATCTCACTCTTGATACATTTAGTCCTACAAAGGATTGTGGAAACAAAGGTGTTGTTATTTCTCGAGGAAACTTTGGGTGTGGATCATCGCGTGAGCATGCGCCATGGGCTTTTGAAGTAAATGGTATTAATGTGGTAATTGCTGAAAGCTATGCTCGTATCTTCCGTCAAAATATGTTTAACTGTGGGATGATGGCGATTGAGCTCCCTTCTGAAACTATTGATGAACTCTTTAAAGAGTTTGGTGGAATTGATACTCTTATAGAGGTTAACCTCGATGAGAAAACTATTCTTATTGAGGGTGGTGATAAGCAACAAACCGTCTCTTTCTCAATTAGTGAATATGATGAGGCTCTTGTGAATGCAGGTGGCTGGCTTGAATATGCAGATAAAAACTATTAATCAACGATTTTTTTTTGATTGATTTATTTTAATAGCACCCCTCTGATTTTATTTCAGTGGGGTGTTTTGATTTTCATTCAATAGCTTGGGTTAGGTTACGGTATGTCTAAAAAATATTTTATATGTCCCAACTGTGGAGAAGAAGTAGCGGAAGGAAAACTTGCGTGTCCAAGCTGTGGTTCTGACGCTGATACTGGTTGGAATGATGATACCCTCTATGATAATGTTGGGCTTCCTGAAGAAGAAATTTATCCTGCAGACCCCAGTGGTAAAAAATCTGGTGAGGTGTCTCCCGTTCTAAAAATAATTGCGTGGGTCGTTCTTGGATTGTTTCTGTATTTGTTCGTTTTAAGATAAGATATAGTTATGAGCCCTTTATCGGGTCGTAACCCAAACTTCTCAAATGTTTCTTACTGTTCCTGATAAATCACTGCATCTTGTATAAAAATATACTATGCCCCACAATAAAGTGTATTACCTTTTAAAAAGTAACGATCACATCTTTAAAAGGGGGGCACATGTCTGCTATTATTTTAAAAGATTCAGAGAGAACCAAATGTGAAATCTGGACTCGGGTTATGGGCTACCATAGACCAGTGACAGAGTTTAATATGGGGAAAAAATCTGAATATGCTGAGCGTACACCATTTCTTGAAGTACGTGCTCTGGAAGAATTTGGTCTCCGCGCAACAGCTTAATTATCAACTACATTTAATGTTTTAAGGGTGCTCATATATTTATGCACTTTTTCTAAGTGTCGTGGGCAATGCTGAGGTATTCGTGCTTGTGATTTTTTAATAGGTCTTCTACTGCTCGAAGTACTAAATGAAGATCGAGAGTTTTTGGAAGGGCACGCGTATAAGTGTCTTCTACGATACCGGTTCCGGTATCGGTAAATACGAGCTTAGGTACGCTAAAACTGTGCATAGTGTCGAGATAAGGGGCGTATTCTTCATAGGTAACTTTTTCGGAGGTATTGACTATACATAAGTCAATTTTTTGTGAGCTTGATAATTCATTAAAATGATCCAGGTCCTCAAAATGAACAAGAGCAAAGCCGATACTTTGAAGGTAGAGTAAGTGGGGCTCGAGAATAGTTGTGTCATCATTTAATATGGTGAGTGTAAATGGTTCTTTTTCAGGGCCTGCAATAAAGCATCGGGCAGGGATGGGGCGGTCGCCCATGTCAAAAAATTCACTATAGAGTGCGACCTCTTGATAGATGGGGACAAAAAAATCCATGTCGAGTCCGTGAGGGAGAACGAGTTTTTTCATAAGGGCATTGGGTACTGTATGAATGTATTCATCACAGGAGCGTCCGATATTTATGCATTTTGCGATAAGTGATGAAAGTCCGACAATATGGCATAACTTTTGGGTTTCATTATCGAGGCCAGTGTCGGGGATATCAATGAACTTTTTGTGATACCGGATGCTGGTGCAGAGTTCCGTGGGAAGACTCCACTCTTCAAAAAGATAATGGGTGAATTCATTTTGGGTTAGTCCAATGAGTTCCATGCCGGTGGCGTCAAAAGAACAACGTTCATTAAAAGTGTGTTCAAGCATAAGAATGAAAATTTCACGAAGGTAGTCATCGTAGACAACTACGCCGTACTCGTGTAAAAGGCCTGCAAGATAAGCCAAAGATGGTTCTTTTAAATTGCATCGTTTAGCGAGATGTTCAGCGATTATTGCTGTTGCAATACTGTGGAACCAGAATTCCTCTCTTTGGAAGCCAAAGCTACTTTCTTCTTTGTTGATAAGATCTGCAACAATAAGACTCGCCGCAATTTTCTTTGTTTGTGCAAAGCCAATTCGTACAATGGCATCAGGAATGGTTTTGATTTTGCCATCGACTCTAAATCGTGATCTAAAAAATACTGAATTTGAAATTTTTAGGGTATTAGCGGTCATGGTTGGGTCGGACTCTATGGCTTTAGCGAGCCCTTTTATACTCGTATTATTTTTCTCCGTAAGGGAAATAATCTTGGTAATGGTAAAGGGGAATGCTTTGGCGCGGTCAACTTGTTCGCTCATTACTTTGAGCTTTTCTGAAGCAACAATTTTTGAACTGAGAAGGGTGTCGAAATAAGCAGCTTTATTTTTCTGTTCTTTAGAGTCGAGGAGGTCACTTTGTTCTGTGAGAGCACGTGCCAGTATGTCGAGTATTGTTCCAAATTTTAAAGGGCGTGCAATGAATGAACGGATCCCTGCTTGTAAATATCTGTTCAGCATAGCTCGATCAACAGGGTTACCATATCCGATAATAGGTAATGAGGAGAGGAGTTTGTTGTTGCTAATTTTCTCGACAAATTTTATTTGGTCGATATCATCTTTGGGTAGGTCGACTAATACGACGTTGGGTTTAGAGGTTTGAATTTTGAGATAGGTCGAGCCGTCAGGAGGGAGTATTCTGCAAAGGAGCCCTTTTTGTTTAAACGCAGAAAGAAGGATATGGCTCTCTTGGGAGCGATGTGCGGCGATTAGTATAGTGATCATAGAAAGAGTATATCATTAAAGAGGCTCAATGGGCAATTATAGAGGTTTTCTAGGCACTTCTTTTATGTATCCTTGTAAACATAAAAGTGTAATGGTTCATTAATGTGGTACAAAAATGTATAATTAAAGTTATTGGGATTTTGGTTTGCTATTTGGTTCCGTAAATGACGTCCATTGTACGGTATTGTATTACAACTTAGTAAAGTGGTACAAAATTTGCTAAATGGATGATGAAGGTTATTCTATATGTTGAGGATGTAATGGAAGAAATTACCGAATTAGTTGGTAATGTAAAAGAATTGACCCATGCTGTAGATACAGTTTGGGTTGCTTTATGTGCAGCACTTATCTTTCAGATGGAGGGTGGTTTTGCGCTTCTTGAGTCTGGATTTATCAGAAGTAAAAATAGTGTCAGTATTATTGCAAAAATTTTGGTTGATATCATGTTTGGTGGTATTGCCTTTTATATAGTTGGTTTTGCGATTATGCAGGGTGAAAGTAATGGCTGGTTTGGCAGTGGGTTTGGAATTGTAAAGAGTGGGCATGATCTCACTATATCTGACGAGCTTTTTTGGTTCATCCAAATGGGTTTTGCTGTAGCGGCGATCTCAATTGTTTCTGGCGCAGTAGCAGAACGTATGAAAATATGGGCTTATGCCGTTTTTGTCTTCATTTTCTGTGCAGTTATGTATCCTGTTGCGGCAGGATGGGTGTGGAATGCAAATGGTTGGCTTGCAAATATGGGCTTCAACGATTTTGCAGGCTCTGCAGCAGTTCATGCAATGGGTGGCTTTGCAGCACTTGCAGGTGCAATAGTTCTTGGGCCTCGTATGGGTAAATATAATGAAGATGGCACGGCAAATGCAATTCCTGGTCATAACCTTACTCTTGCGGCAGTTGGTGCATTTATACTCTGGTTTGGGTGGTTTGGATTTAATCCAGGATCAACTCTTGCAGCAGTTGGCAATTGGGAAATGATCGGAAAAGTGGCAACGAATACTTTTCTTGCGTCGGCAATGGGTGGTATAGCGACTATGACCTACACTATGCTCAGATACAAAACAATTGATATAACCATGGTGATTAATGGCGTACTTGCAGGGCTTGTTGCTATTACTGCAGGATGTAATGTGGTCTCACCGAATGCGGCACTTTTTATTGGACTATTCGCTGGTGTTCTTGTTGATATTGCGGTGTATGCTATTGATAAAATGAAAATTGATGATCCTGTTGGAGCTATTGCAGTACATGGCGTTAATGGAACATGGGGTGCAATTGCTGTTGGGTTGTTTGCAACTGAAAGTGGTCTGTTTTATACGGGAAGCTTTTCATTACTTGGTGTCCAAGTTCTTGGTGTAGGGGTTATAGCGCTATTCTCATTTGTTCTTACATTCGCTATATTGACAATTATGAAGAAAACAGTTGGGATTCGTATTCCAAGAGATGAAGAACTTGCAGGTATTGACGCTGCAGAATACGGTGTTGAAGCGTACACTACATTTGAATAAGGAGTAATGCAATGAAAAAAGTTGAAGCAATTGTAAAACCATCAAAACTTGAAGCAATTCAACGTGCGCTTTCTGAAGCGGGTATTCCTTGTATGACTGTTACCCCTGTTAAGGGTGCAGGACTTCAACGGGGGTACACTGAAATATATCGAGGAACTGAAAAATCAATGATTCTTCTCTCTAAAGTGAAGATAGAGTGTATTGTCAGTGATGACAACTTAGAAAAATGTGTAGCTGTCATTACTGATACTGCATCTGAGGGCCAAGTTGGTGATGGAAAGTTATTTATATATGATGTTATTGATGCGGTTCGTCTACGGACTAAAACTCGTGGTGTAGAAGCGATACGTTAATTGTTAATAAAAAAATAAAAAAGCCAGATTCCTAATAAGGGGTCTGGCTTTTTTTATCGGGTGATATCAAGGAGATCAGTAAGGAGTGAATCAAAGGCGCGTACAATTGATCGTAGATCGAGAGATTTAGTAAGCTTGATATTTTTTGAGTCTTCTGCGCAGGTTAGTGAGCCCTTAGTCTCTTCAAAGTAGAGCTTTGGAAGAAAGCCATTGTGAATATGCTTTAAGTAGGGGTGGAAGGGGGTGGGGCCATCATTTTCAACTTGGTTAAAGATGAGAAGGGGGGTCTCTTCTGGGGTAAGAAGGAATTCTTCGAGTTCATCAGGAGACTGTACTAAGGTATGGGCAATATCACTATGTGCTAAAAAGTAGAGGTGTGGTTCAAATAGGTTTCGCTTGGTTTGAACAATATAGACATGAATATTTTCCATTGAGTTACTGATAAAACACTGTTCGGGGAAAGATCGACGGTGTAGACCAAGGAGTGTTGTAAACATTTCGATTTGTTGCAAAATAGAGTCAAAAAAGTTTGAAGGGATTCCGGCGTTCAGGCCCATTTCTACAAGGAGTTCTTTTGGTATTGGGCGTACATATTCGTCACAACTGTTGCCAATACGGGCGGTTTTGGTGAGAAGGTCTGCAAGTCCGATAATGGTAATGAGTTGTCGTTCTTCACTTGATGAAACATCCTCTGGGATATTTAGAAACTGTTTATGAAGTTTTAAGGCACTCACGACTTCTCGTGGAATCCCCCAACTTTTTGCCAGAGCAACAATAAAGTCACTGGGTAAAAATCCGATAATTTCTTTGAATGCCTCATTTATATTATTGAGCTTTACTTGAGTTTTAAAGATCACCTTTTGAAATATTTCGGGGAAATATTCATCAAGAAGTAGAATATAATATTCATGGAGAAGCCCTGCAAGAAAGGCATAGGCAGGATTGTCGTATCCCGCTTGTTTCGCAAGTTTTTCGGCTACTAACGCACAACAAATTGAGTGAAACCAATAGCTTTCTCGATCAAAATCAGCTTGCTTGGATACGTTACCATGAAGGTTAATGACTTTTAACCCGAGGGCAATCTTTTTGGTCTCTTTGAAACCAATACGTACAATGGCATCTTTAAAATCAATTACATTTGAGCGCGATGCAAAGGTAACCGAGTTCGCTGCTTTAACAAGGTTAGTGCACATTGCGGGGTCAGATTTAATTGCATTAGCGAGATCATCGGCACTTGAATCATCGGAGCCAGTGAGTTCAACAATTTTTGCTATAGAAAAGGGAAATGCGAGGATGCTACCAGTGTACTCAACCATTGTGTTGAGTTTGAGTCCACCGAGAACTTTGGGGTCGGTAAGTGAACTGAGATCAAAGCCTTTCTGTTCTTCCTCAGTGAAATTTGATTTGCGCTGGGCTTTCTCTTTTGCGGCAAGTATTACTTGAAATACATTAAGGAGCACGGTTAACTTTAATGGGCGTACAAAATATTTAAGAACCCCAATTGTGGTGAGGCGTTTTAACATCGCGTGATCACTGTGGGGGCCAAAAGCAATGATAGGTATGTTGCTTAATGTTTTTACACCATGTACCAACTGAATAGTTGAAAGATAATTAATAGGATTCTCTGGTATTTCAACAAGGAGAATATCTGGTTTATGTTTCATCACTCCAAAATGATTGGGGGGATCATCAACATCAATGATCTCTGGGCGGTAGTCATTCTGCTTGAGCGCTTTGTAGAGAAGTTGTTTTTCTTGAGCACTTGATAGCATGAGTCCTATTTTTTTCATAGGTGCCTCATCTACTCAGTGGCAGAAGAATTAGGTTCTTCTGCGGCATTAGTGGTTTCTGGTACTGGTTCAACAGTAGGTTCAGGTACAGGGTTTGGAGATGCTTCTGGGGGTGGGGGTGCTGATGCGGGAGTAGCTGGTGCCCCTGCCCCTGTGACACCTCCATTTTTTATTGGTGTAATCTCGACCTTATTTCCCATTACTGTACAAATGGCATTATTAATTTGGGTAGCATCAAGGGTTGTTAAAACTTTTGCTGATTGAGGTAAGTCGGGAATAATGGTGGCATTTTGTGGGTTGGGATAAAAAATGAGAGAGGGGAGGTTGAGCTCTTTTACAATGGTATGGAGATCTTCGAGTTCTTCAAAGCCTCCTTCATCATTAGTATTATAGATGAGAAGATCAACGCCTGTTACTTTCCCTATCAAATCTTCAGGGTCACTAAAAGTAACAAGGTCGAAACCAGTATGTTCAAGGTAGAATAAATGTGGTTCATATATTGTTGTATTCTTTTTAAGAATAACCATTTTAAGGCGCTCTTCAGATGCAGGTTTTTTAAAGATGTGCAGAGGGAATTCTGATTTATCGAGATTGAGGAGGCTTACGAAAAGATCAATTTGTGAATAGATAGTATCAAAAAATATACGCCTGATTCCAATAGGGAGTTTCAGTTGTTGAAAAAGTGTATCTGATACCGGGTGGAGTACTTCATCACAACTTTTTCCGATACGTGCAGCTTTGGCAAGAAGGTCACCGAGGCCTACGAGCTTAATAAGCATAGATTGCTCGGTAGGGAGTCCTTCATTGACATTGAGAAATTTTGTGTGACCTTTAATCCCGACAATTAAATCTTTGGGCATATTCCATTCGGCAAACATCTCGGCCATAAAGTCATTTTGGTCAAGTTTGATAATATCTATACCGGCATCCACAAAAGTAGTGTGTTCTTGATTGGCGTGTTCCATAACAACTTCGAATATTTCACCAAAAAATTCATCATAGAGAAGAACGGCAAACTCATGGAGAAGTCCCGCTAAAAAGGCTAATGAAGGATTTGGATAGTTAACAGCCTTTGAAAGTTTTTCGGCTATCAGGGCCGTGGCTAGACTGTGATACCAAAACTCTTGACGGTCAAAACCGAAGTTTTTCTCTTTTTTATCAAGGAGGTTCATCACGGTAAGGCCAAGTGCTATCTTTTTGGTCTCATTAAATCCAATACGTACTATCGCATCGACAACGTCTTTAATCTCCCTGTTGCGACTGCTAAAGAAGACAGAGTTTGAAAGTTTTATAATATTGGTCGCAATAGATGCGTCAGATCGGATTACATTTGCAAGTTCTGCCGCACTGGACTTTTCGGATCCGGTGAGTTGTACGATCTTAGCTATAGAGAAAGGGAATGCCATCAGTTTCCCCACATGCTTTACCATGAGCTCAATTTTTTGAGAACCGAGCATATCGGGTTTCATTATTGAGAGGATATCCTTTGCTCTTTCATCTGCTTCACCCTCAGTATCGCCATTAATTAATTTTTCAATATCAGACCCTACTGTCTCGATAAGTGCATTAAATATATTTGATATTTTGAGGGGACGTTGGTAGTATTTTGTAATGCGAGCCTGGGTATATTGTTTTTCTCGTGACCGCTGTGTATGATTGCCATAAGTGAGTATGGGCAGTTTGGCCATTTTTTTATTACCCCGTATAAGATTGGTGAGGTGGAGCTGTTCCACTTCCCGGGCAGGCATTTCCATCAGAATTGCATTAGGTTTAAACTTCATTATCTCTAAATAACTGCCAGTACTTGCAGGAAACACGACCACATCAAATTTGCGTTGTTTCAAAACAGTCTCAAGTATCTGGACTTCTTGTTTATTCAGACCTATTAAAGCGATTTTTACTATCATATGTTTAGATTATACAGTAAATACCCTAAAATAACCAAATTAAAAAACAGATTTCATACATTTTTTAATTCCACCGGGGAGTGCTAGTATTGGAGGGCGTGTAACTCATTGAAAATACAAGAATAAGATCTATAATTGGGGGAAAGAGTGATGAGTGAAATACATTCATCTCTCGAGGTAATATATAGGTACCTTGATAAATCATAAGTAAAAAGGTGTAGAAGTAGATGGTAATAACGATAACGATACTCATTGTAGGGATAATAGTTTTACTTCTCATTTATGCGCGAAGCTCTTCTCGGGTGCGTTTTGTTAAGGCAATAGAGCAGTGTGATATTGAAGGTGTGGAACGGGCAATTATTAAAGGTATTGATGTGAATGTTCCTCTCTCAAATGGGGCGTGTCCTGTTGTATTTGCTGCTCTTTTTGGGGTTCCCGAAATAGTCCAACTTCTTATAAATGCAGAGGCAGATATTTCAAGTGGTCTTGCTCTACATAGTGCAGCTATGAATGGTGATACTGAGACTCTAGAACTCTTACTAGAATATGGGGCATCTATTGATGGTATAGACCCTGAACATGAAAACAGGTCGGCACTTCATGTGGCTGCCCATTTCAATCAATTGACTGCTGCTGAGTATTTGGTTGAACAAGGTGCCGATCAATCAATGGTTGATAGTCAAGGCAATACTTGGCGTGATTTGCTGAGCGCTGCTGAATAAAGTATCGATATTCTGTACGGCTATTTTATTCTACCAAATGACGCTCTCAGTGAGGCGAGTGAACTCTGTTCTACTGATTCAGCTTGACCGAACTCTTCACTAAAGGCGTGAGGTTTTTGAAAAAAGCTATTCAGTGCTTTATTAAGTTCACCATTCAATGAAATCTCTTTAGCCATCAATTGTTCCGGGGAGTTTCCTCGCTCCTCTAAGCTATGAAGTGCTTTTTTAATATCACTACTGAGTACCACATTCGTAAGACCATAGTCGCTAAAAAGACTATAGATGGCATCTCTTCTCTTCTTAGCTCCTTCAATGACTCTTTTTTGGTTGTCACGATGTTGTGAAAGGTAAGTGGATAGGTCACTTACTGATGCTATCGGTTGAGGGAGTTTCGATACTATGGTATCGAGTCCTACTTTGGTGCTGATTGCTGAAAGTACCGCAAGAGTAGCATGATTTGGTTCACCTAAAGGGAGGGATGGTTTGGACTCTATCAACGTTGAAAAATCTGAGAAGTCCTTTCCGTTGCACTTATTGGTGATAAAAGAGAAGTATTCGGAAAACTGCTCAGGCTCTAAAGCCAGAGAAATAACGAGAGTATCAATGATAAGTTGTGCACTGTCTGAATCGATACTACTTGAAGCGCTTTTTAGATTTGACAGAGATTTAAGTTTCTTTTTTGCTCCGACATGTGCCTTGGGCAGGGGGAGCGTTGCAGCGATGCCCTGAACACATTCTTGAGCGGATACTTTGGCTAGGTTAACTTCTTTAAGGGTGAGCCATACTTGCCAGTCAATGAGGCCAGAAATAATGGGGGCTGAGAGATTAAATTGGGATGCAATGGCGTTAATGCGGTCCCCCAATACTTTCCGACACCCTTGGATATGCTCTGACCCGATCTTAAACTTTTTGTGGTAGAGAAGCTGGAATGTTCCTTCTGTAGTGCATTGACTTAACCACATATCGAGTGACGAGTATGCTAATGAATAGGTGTGTTCTTTTGATTCAATAGCGTAGGGAAGAATTGTTGTTTGTAATACAGTAATAGGTGGGGGGAGCTGGTTATAGCATTTAAAGGTTCTGAATGCAAAACTTTTGCCACGATCTTCAAACCAGTGCGTGAGATAGAATGTGTGAAATGCTTTTTCAGCGAGGGTATCAACAGTATCTGAGGGGGAAAGGTCAAGGGGGAGTTGTTTATTTGACGCTTTTACTCTAAAATGAATGGTTACAAAATTTTCCCATTTAGAGGGGAGAGAGATTGTCTCGTCGAGTGGTCGTCCTTTATTAATTGTTTTAAAGAGGAGGCTCGCAATACTGTTGTGAGGATCGGCTTCAATAGCTTTGGCCCATTCGTAATAGAGTTCTTCTCTTTTGGGAGATAGTTGATCAGCAATCGGTTTTTTGAAAGAGTCAAAAGTGGCGTTAAATATCCATTGACCCCAGCCCGGTATTTTTTTGAACATGAGCCCAGGAGTAATGTGAGAGACTTGATTGGGGACTATTCGTACACAAGCGCCATCGAGATCGGTACCAAAGTCAAATTGGTATTTTATACTGCTTTTTTCGTTTCCAAAAGTGATGTCCGATGGATAGTTTTTATCGAGATTCTTGGCCTGTGATACTGCTACTCGACTTCGTTCAGGGAGTGCTTCAATCTGGTTGTTGAGCCAGGTTTCGGCGTCAAAACAGAATGCTTTCTCACCGTGTTCTTGAATGTATTTTTTCAATTTGTGTAGTGAGGTAATATCGGGGAAGTTCTGTATAAACCATGCGATGACCTGTTCTTCGCTGGGGACAAGCCCAAAGGTTCTGCTCTTTTTTTCGAGCTCTTCGAGCTCTTTGAGTACTCTATTATTGAGTTTCTTAAATCCAAAACTTTGACGAGGATTAAGGACAACTCCTTCTCGCCAGAATATTTCACAGCACTCTGCAGGATCTATGGACTCGTAGTTTACTTTACGACCAAAGCTGATGCAAAATCCTTTAAACATGATTTTTTCACGGGCCTCTACAAAACCTCGTTCTTGATTCCATACAACATTAAAATAAGTATAGCTACAGATATGTTTGGTAAATTCTAGAAGCCATTCAGGTTCTATTTGTGTGCAGCCGACGAGATAGACGCGGGATGTTTCACGGACTTCAGAAGCAACTATCCATTGGGGCTTCTTGTTAAAAATGCCAGAGCCGGGAAAAATAAAGGCTTCATTGTGTTTGGCAATTTTGTAGCCATACCCTTCGGGGTGTCGCTCTGCAACATTGTGGAGAAATCCGGAGAGAATACTTTGATGGAGTGAATCATGATGCACATTGGTTGCAGACTCTTTACCCAGCTCTATTTTTAATTTAAGAATTCGGCTAAACTGTTCAAAGAGGTCGCGCCATTCACGTATTCTTAAAAAGTGGAGGTAGTTTTCGCTACAGAGCCTGCGGAGTTTATTAAGTGATTCACCTTTGCCCCAGTTTTGGTTGATAAAATCCCAGAGTTTGAGGAGTGAAACAAAGTCTGATTTCTTGTCTTTAAATCGGCTGTGAAGACCATCTGCTTTTGAGCGTTCTCTGTCATCACTCGGGCGAAGACGTGGGTCTTGGATACTGATGCCTGCAGCTATGGCGAGTACTTCTGTTAAAACATTTTTCTTCTTTGCCGTAATGAGTATTTTCGCAACAGTGACATCAACAGGTATAGTGCTGAGTTCTTTGCCCACAGGGGTCAATTGACCTTTGTCGGTGATGTCGGTTATAGCGCCTAAATCCCAAAGGAGTTTAAAGCCTGCGGTAACCGTTCGTTGTGGCGGCTGTGAAAGAAACTGAAATTGATGTGGATTAATGCCAGTATTCATTAATTGGATAAGTACATTAGCAAGGTTACTGCGGAGTATCTCTGGCTCTGTATATTCAGGGCGACTGAGAAAGTTCTCTTCACTATAGAGGCGAATACAGGTGCCGGGTTTCACTCGTCCTGCGCGTCCTTTTCGTTGATTTGCAGAGGCTTGTGATATCTTCTCGATAGGGAGGCCTTGAATGTGCGACTGAGAACAAAATCGAGACACTCGTGCGTAACCCGTATCGATTACATAGGCTATGCCAGGGATGGTGAGAGACGTTTCGGCAATGTTGGTAGAAAGAACTATTTTGGGTTTATTGCTCGGGGCAAAAATACGTTTTTGCTCTTGTGGGCTGAGCCTGCCAAAGAGAGGAAGAATCAGAAAATCTTTGCTGATTGAATCAAGCCCTTTTTCTACTTCATGAATGTCTTTTTCGGTGGGTAAAAAACAGAGGAGGTGATCGGGCCCTTGATTTTGTACATGTTTAATAGCATCAATGGTTGCATCAGTCATTGAGTACGATTCAAGCTCATACTCTTCGGCAATTTCGTCAGTGTCCCAGTAATCAACAGTGACCGGGAACATTCTTCCATCCACTTCAAGGATGGGTGCTTTGTCAAAATATTGTGAGAAGTGTTCTGCATCAATGGTAGCTGATGTTATAATAAGTTTAAGGTCTCTCCGTTTTTTGAGAAGCGGTTTGAGTATGCCCAGTAGGATATCAATATTGAGAGAGCGTTCATGGGCTTCATCTAAAATAATACAGGAGTACTGGTTGAGAAATCGATCGGTCTTAAATTCTTGGAGTAGGATACCATCGGTCATTACCTTCACATGGAGGGAATCAGGGGCTTGCTCGAGGAACCTAATCTTATGTCCAATGAGATCATTTTCACCGGTCTCTTCTCGGAGACGATCAGCAATAGAGAGGGCGGCAATTCTTCTCGGCTGGGTACAGCCAATAACACCGCGAAATCCAAGGCCCAGCTCCATACACATTTTTGGAATCTGAGTAGTTTTACCTGATCCGGTATCACCTTGAATGATGCAAATCTGATTATCTCGAATGAGGGCCATTATGTCTTCGCGTTTTTCAGAGACGGGAAGTGGTGGATAGGTTAACTCCAGAGGGCGCTCAGCTTTTTTACTAAGGAGTGTTTGGGCCTCATTGAGTAGTTTAACAAAGGACTCTATCGCTTTGGAGTCTTTTTTTGCTTTGAGTTGTAGTCCAATGAGCCTTGGGATATATGAACAGGGAACCGTTTGAGGGTCAAAGGAGAGGTTAGGTGCTTGCATTCTTTTTCTCCAGTGCTGTTCTGAGTTGAAAGGCGCAGATGGCAAAGGCATTCGCGACATTGAGGGAGGCTTTGCGGCCATACATTGCAATTTGTACTCGGTGGGTTACGCGTGATAATATTTCTTCGGGTATACCGAGCTCTTCATTGCCGACAATGACAACCCCTGTTTCGGGCCATTCAAAATCTTCGAGTTGTGGTGCGTTGGGGTCGGTTTCAAGGGCGATAATAGGGGTGTCTTCGGGGAGTTGGTCTAAATAGGCAAATGGAGTAGCCCAGCGTACGGTGTTCATCCACTCTTCTGCCCCCATGGCAGAACCTTTAACTGATTTGTGATCTGAGGGAGCGCTGTAGCCAGAGAAGTGTGCAGTGTCGAGTCCAAAGCAATCCATAGTACGGAGTATCGAACCAATATTGTGCGCAGACCTTAAGTTGTGAATGAGTACATCCCATTTAATGGGAGTGGCTTGTGCGCTGTCGTTGTCTTTAAAGGTTAGGGAGGTGTAGAGGTCTTGCTCTACATTGAGCCCAGCAAGGCCGAGCCAATAAGTATAGCGTTCCATGAGTTTATGAGAATCAAGTCGTTTACGTGAAAGAATTTGTTTTGTATCACCATACCATTCGCGTAGTTGATTGTAAGTATCAATCTCTTGTTTCCACTCTTCACTGTGGTAGTGAAAGAGTGATTTTAAAATATCGGCCATTTTCTTGGCTTGTGTTTTAGCGGGCAGGGATTTGAATTTTTTTTCAGTAAACATGATACCATTAGGGTGTAGAGTGATAAGCGCAGTAGGTAAATAGGGACACTGTCTCAATTGGCTGTGATGGAAAGATAGCAATTTATCTATATTATACAGCGATCGAAACCAAGTGAGGGGAGTGTTTAAGTGATTAAAGTGAATGGTTATTATCTTCTTGTTGGGTTGTTATTGTGGGGATGTGATGTCGCTGGATTGCAGGCTAAGGAATCACAGCGTCCTAGTGATGGTGACCCCTATAAAGATGCTCGCCTTCTTTGTGTGCAAAAGATCAATTCCTGGCGTGCGACAGAGGATAAAGATGCTTATGCGCGTTGGGAAGATGGAGAGGCTTGCGCTGACCGGGCCTCCCAAAAAGAGTTTGTTGAGGGACAATCTCATGTGTCGTTTGGAGATTGTGGAGAATGGGCTCAAAACCTTTGTCCTGGGTGGGGGACCCTTGATGGTGTGTTAGGAGGGTGTCTGCTGAATATGTGGAATGAAGGACCGGGTGAACCGTTTTCTAAACATGGTCACTATCTGAACATGTCGAATAGTACGTACACCAAAGTCGCCTGTGGGTTTTACACTGATCCTAATGGAAAGGTGTGGCATGTGCAGAATTTTAAATAGCATCAGAGATTAAAATAGAGACCTGATGTGAGGTTTAAGTGCCTCTCATCAGGTGTGAGTATTCTAAATATTATTTGACGATACTTCCATCGGTAGTATCGCAGGTTACTGGGGTGCCAGCAATGTTAAGAGTCTCTTCTCCATATACTACCGTTCCATTTTTAACTTCAAGAGTGATTTTCTCAAACTCTTTAATTTTCATTTTTGATTTTGGTACTACTGGTATTGAGCCAAACTGAACTGATGAGCCAATAGTAGCAGTTCCTGGGTCAACAAGTTCTATTGAATCCGGGCCTTTATCACCAGCGAGCATCATTCCTTTACTCTCAATTCCTCGAATTTTTGCAGGTTTAAGATTCGCAAAGAGTACTGCTTTTTTACCGATCAATTCTTCTTTTTCGTAACGCTTCTTAATGCCGGCACAGACAGTGCGTTCTTCTTCACCAGTATTTACAGTACATACATAGAGTGAATCTGCTTCGGGGTGATCAGTAACGTTTAAAATTTCTACTACCTTTAAATCAAACTTAGAAAGAGGGTGTACTTCTTCTTTTTTAGGTTGCGGTTTTGGCTTTTCAACTTCGATACGAGGGAAGAGTGCGTCTTTAAGGGCAATAGCTTCCCCACCTTCAATAAGGCCCCATTTAAGTGACTCTTGACCATTAAACGAGGTGCCGAGCATTGCAAGACCATCATCTGCTTTACGAGATATTACAGGGTGTAAGAGCGTCAGGGCAATACGTATCGCTTCACCTGCGGTATTTAAAACGGTACTGAGTGTTGCTTTAGTCTCTACGTTCTCAATGTCTTTCGCGAGCTTCCAAGGAGCGGTTACTTCAAGATATTTGTTTACTGATCTGACTAAAATCATAATCTCTTCAATAGCTTGAGAGAGTTTCATTTCGGGAATCATAGAGACTGCAGATGAAATCGTTGCTT
>JAOPTX010000095.1:0-22437 GCA_051532055.1 Fibrobacterales bacterium
ACAATGAGTCTGCCGCAAGCCACCTCGCTCTTTCACTTGAGATGGCCAAAGCAATCAATGATACAACAGCGGCACGCAAAGCATCCAACAATCTTGGAGTGGTCACCTACTCAATGGGAGATATAGCAAAGGCTGAAACACTTTTTAATAATGAGTGGTCAACCGGTTCTCAAACCTCTGAAAAATATATCGGCCTGATTGTGAGTCAAAGGTCATATATCAAAAAGCAAAAAAGTTCTCGCTCACCCCGTAGGAAAAAGAGACGTTCTAAAGGGCGGCGATAGCAATCACAGGCCTCACGCCCCTCAAATGTCAACAACCCTAAATTTAATGTCACCATTGAGCCACTTAATGGCGAAATGCTCGCCAAACGGGTGCGGTATTTTCCTACCTCAAATCAAAATATCTATATATAAGGAACACATATAGCTGGGGACACCAATGCTTAAAATTATTCTAATAATGAGTACATTCATTTTAATGCATTGTACAACAGATGATACCCCGACCAATGATCAACAGTCTGAGAGTAGTACTAGCCTAAGTAGTTCAGAAGTGCAATTGGAGAGTTCTCTTGAAAGTATCGCTGAAAGCTCAAGTGAATCATCAGTGGAACTCAGTTCTGAAATTCTATCATCAAGTAGTTCACTCTCATCTGAATCGAGCCAATTGAGTTCTTCAGTGAGTTCAAGTAGTGAATCATCATCGTCTTTTTCTTCATCATCTATAGCATCATCTTCGAGTGGATTATCTTCGTCTCCATCCTCATCATCTCTCGTAGAGTCATCGAGTGCAATACTCTGCGACAAATATATGGAACCTGGCAAACACTGGGTAACCATTAACGTTGATGGAACAGACCGCAAAGTACTCTTCTATATTCCTTCTGGATACAACGACACCGCAGGTGTACTTCCTATGACTTTTAGCCTTCACGGCTCAACAGGCACCCCTGATGGCAATCTATCCAATACAGGTATTGAGCCACTCGCCGACAAACATGGGTACATAGTCGCCCTTATGAATGGCTGGGACAACCTCTGGAACACGCCACAAGATGATTCTAAGCCCCACGACGTCCATTTCGCCTCTGCTATTATAGACCATGCTACAGCTAACTTCTGCCTCGATACGAACCGGGTGTTCTCAACAGGCTTTTCAGGCGGCGCACGCACGTCATCACGGTTTGCCTGTGATATCCCCAATAGAATTAGAGCCATTGCTCCTGTAGCAGGCATACGATACGATGAGCCTTGTGAGGAGAGCACCATGCCTATAATCACATTTCATAGCCGTGACGACAATGTCAATGTCTTCCCAGGAAATGGTGGCGGTGATAACCGCTGGGGCGAAAGTGTTGAAACAGCCGTTGAAGGCTGGCGTACAGAGAATGGTTGTAGTGATGTCATGACTACCGACACCTCTATTCCAGACGTAGAAATAAAGTCATGGAATGACTGTGATGGCGAGGCTGAAGTGCACTTCTATGTCGTAGAGAGCAAGGGTCATAATTGGAGCCAAATTGACAATACGACAGAAGTTATTTTAGAGTTCTTTAATACCTTTCAGTAGGTTACTCTATTAGAACAACCTATTTCTTAATAACTAAGGAGCAATTTGTAGCACAATCAACTGCGAAATTTCTCCAGTACTGAGAGTAAGAAGGCCCTCAGAATCAGTTGTACCAGACCCTAAAAAGACCCCATTCAAGCTATAAATTTTAAAAAACTTGTTACTCTTCGAAACATAAAGAGCGGTATTTACCTCCTTCCAATAAACAGAAATCGTAGACACATCAACAAGAGCTCCCTCTACCATTGGGACAATGTCTTCACTACTCAACGCATCAGCAGAACTCACTTCTTCAAAGCTTGACTCTTCAGAACTTGATTCTTCGGAGCTCGACATCTCACTACTTCCATACTCAATATTGATATCATCGGAAGACTCTCTTGATAGACTACTCGACAGAGATATCGATGAACTTGAATTCACTTCTGTAAGGGTGTCTTGGGAAATTGCCGAGTTCATTTCAAAGGTAACTTTTACCTTACCACCGACACCAGCCTCAAAATTAAGCGTACGTGATGCACCATCAAAAGAGAGATAATCCTCACCATCTAAGGTTACCGCAGTTATACTAAGAGAGTCATTTTGAATAGCAATAGGTGTCAATGTAATTGACCATGCAGTATCGCGAGGAGGATATTTATAATAGAGTGACACTGGTACATGCGTATAATAGAGGCCACCATACATGTACACATAAAACGCCCATTCCACCGTGTGATAGCCAGTATTAAAAAGACCACCTTTACTCTCTTCGACAACCTCACTTCCATCTGCCGATACTTCTGCCCAATTGTCCCCATAATCAGAGTCAAGTTGGTGTTTCATATAAAAATCTAGATTACCATCAGCCATCTCGAGATACATGTCCTTGTCTTCTTCAGTATCAGCGATATAATAATTCATGATACCAGCATTATAGCCTTGTTCAAGCATCCAATACATTTTAGCAGTATGAAAGATCTCACCAGTTTGCCAGTTGGCATAAGAAAAAATACCCCCATTTGTCTTATCATAGCCACCGTTATCCCAGTGATCCCACAGAATTTTTTTAGCAGCAGTTTTAAAATGCCCCTGATCGGTGTCCATCAAATACGCACGCGCAAGAACCCACGATGTTTTAACATGATGTCCTAGGTCTGACTGAATAGTATCTTTAGGGTTCCAATATTTATCAAATCGTTCAGGAAATCCAATCGCTGCCTTGTCCATACTTCCCACAAGGTGATCAACCAACACCTGTCCAATTTCAGTGAGACGAGTACTATGTTCACCACCATACATAGCAGCCATAAGATATGCATGGGTTGTTATGGCATCGACGTTTGAGGTAAATCCTTTCCCTGTTTTTTCAGACCAGTCCAATGACGCCTGCATATAGTACCCCCTATGATCAGGATTTGAATCCCACAATCGGTCATACAAAGAAGCAACTCCTTTAAAGAGCCATTCTTTATCAGTTCCCAATCCATCACTCCACTCACTATCTCCTCCGGTCGCCTCAACCATAACCGCTGGCCCAAGTAAGCCATAATGTTGAATAAAACTCCAGTACTCAAGGTTGCCCCAATGCTCTGTGTCGAGATTTCCCTGAAGGTCAGTAATAAAAACCCAACCATCTTTCCAACCATGGGTATAAAGAAATTTAAGCGCATACCGCGCATGTTCAAGGTATTCTTCTTTTCCCGTCATCATAAAGAGCCGAGTATAGAGATATGCCACCCGAGACTGAGTATTCATACATTTAATACTCTGTTTTTCATAAGGATTTGAATCATCAAATGTTGGATTCCCCGATCTATCAACATAAGAGAACCAACCACCATTATCTAAATCTTTCGCCTTTAATCGGAATTCACCAATACCTTCAGCAAACTCAATAATACGTTCAGGGTGTTCAAAATACTCTGATTTTGGTTGATATTTTGCAGATACACTACTCAGTCCTATAAAAAGGAAAAATAGAATATTCGTTTTAAACGAAAATCTTTTAGATTTTTTCATCAGTAACCCTCGATATGATATGTAGTATCACAGATATTCGCTTACCATTAGTAATAGCGAATTTTTATTGCTGTCTCGCGGCAATAGTAAAAAAAGGCTTAGTGTTTACAATATTGCACGACATTTATTTACACTAAAGCACAAATAAATGTCTACTACCCTCTAAAAAAACACGAACAACCAACAAAGTAAAAATACTTCCACCTGATTTTACTGTAGTCCGTTAGCCCAACGTTACCCATACCTATTTATACCGAATAACAACAACACCTTGTACTGATTGAGGCAAGGTGATAGCCCCTGCAGACACAACTCCGCTCTTAATAACACTCCCATACAACGTATAGACGCTATACTCTTTGGCAGAATTTGACACAGTGATTAACCCATTTTTATAATTTACACTATTCACTATCATACTTGAACCACTGCCAAGTAGTGAGCCCCGACCAAACAACCCCGTAACCTCAGAAGAAATAGGCTCGTCACTACTGTCATACACTATATGTCCTGAAGAGGAACGAGTCAGACTACTTGAAATACCGACACTACTACTCGACACCTCTATCACAACAGAGCTACTCACCCTTTCAGAACTGCTCATAACCGTTGGAACAGTATCACGAGGATCAACAACTGGCCCCGTTTTATGGACAAGCTCTATTGCCGCACCACCACAAGCTTTCAAATCATAGGAGATAATACTCTCAGAGGTTATCATCGCTGTCTTTGTCGTAATATCAATACTGTGGGGTTTTGATTGATAGTCAGTATCTGCGGCATCCACATAAATAGTCATCTCATACTCAGCACCAGGCACTAAAAAGTCAACACTATAGGAGACCGAGCGTGAGTTCTCATCCGTAATAGAACCGATATACCAATTGTTCCCATTCTTTCGAGCAACGGTAACATGATCACCAATTTCACTCTCAATTACTTTTGTTTTTGTCCAGTTGAGTGGTACGTTTCTGATAAACTGAAAAGCGGGATTACCGACATAATTTCTTGGTAAGTCTGCAGCCATCTGAAGGGGGCTATAAAACACCACATACATTGCGAGTTGTTTTGCAATAGTACTATTTGCTTGGCCATCACCAAAATTATCAAGATTAAAAACACCAGGAGTAAAATCAACGGGCCCCGATAGGATTCTGGTAAAAGGAATCACCACTGCATGATCGGGAGGGTTAATCGGTGCTCCCCACGCATTATACTCATTACCACGTACTCCTTCGCGGGCTATAAAATTAGGCCAGGTTCTATCTATCCCCGTACCTTTAATGGGCTCATGAGCATTAATCATAATATTTCTTTTTGCGGCCTCTTCAATTACTCGTTGATAGTGTCGTACAATTAATTGCCCATGCTTATTTTCACCCTTCGGACTCGCCAGAGCTTCTTCGCCAACATACCCTGTTTTGATTGCAGGCACCCCTTTGGATTCATAAAAATCTAACGCGGCTTCAAGCTGATCATCATAGGCATATTGACCCCCGATAATATTTGCGCCTGTTTCATGGTGCCCAATAAGAAAGACCCCTTTACTCGCTGCATATTCCGTAACTGCATCGATATCAAAATCATCATAGGCTTTAGTAAAATCCATTTCGCTCCAACCCGGCGAACTCCACCCTAGATTCCAGCCCTCTATGAGGACACCATCCATACCAAAGTCTGCGGCATAATCAATATAGGTTTTGGCATTTTCAGTTGTAGCACCGTGTTTTGAACCGGGGTCCCAGGTAAATTCACCCATATGCATTCCCCACCAGATACCAATATATTTTGTTGGTTTAATCCAGCTGGTATCTTCTATTTCATTGGGGTCATTCAAGTTTTGAATCATATGCGACTCCATGAGATCTCCAGAACGCTCAGCTAACATTATTGTCCTCCAAGGAGACTGATGCGGTGCGGTTACTTTTACTTTTGTTCCATCGGCCCAAGGGACGAGTTCAGATTTAAAACTCAGTGGTCCTCCTGTAGGCATAAAGGTCATACCCGCATAGTCAGTAAGATCAGCTTCATGAATGCTATAATAAATGCCCTCTGTTGATTTCATGGTGAGGGGCGTATTGGCTCCTGTTACCTCAGAAAGTTTTGTGTCGAAATAGATATCTTCATAACTAAACCACTGGTCCTGTATCCACCACGTTCGAGAATCATCGGCAAAATTAAAATAGGTCTCTTCACTCATGATATCAAAAGAACCCATACTTTCGGGAAAGAGATATTTAAAAGCAACACCATCATTATATGCTCGAAAAACCAGAGAAAGTTCACGTCCCGAATCGACATCCTCTTTTAGATCTATCGTCAATTCATTGCCATGATTATGAACCAATGAGTCATACCCCCACACCGGTTCCCAAACTTCATCAATAACGGCATTTGTGCTATTTACCAAGCCAAAACTCACCAATGGAGCACTCTCTTTTACATAAAAACCGAGTCCCGACCGATTTACAATGGGAGTATTATTATACGCAACTGAATAAAAAAGAGAACCATTAATCAACTCAAAGGTAATTTCGGCCTTGCCATCTGGCGAGTAAACTGTTTCAGAAAAGGGAGTAGCACTAATTGCACCCGCAACGTGAGCAATATCCCACAACTGAGAATCACCGGCTCCATCACTCCACTGGTGAATATTCCCCCCATCGGCCACGGACTCAGACTCTACAGATAATATTTTTCCTGATTTTTTATTAATAATACGATATGCGCCTGCGTCCTCTTCAATACTCCATAACTGTCCGGGGACTCCACTAAAATGCCATTGCTGAACATTTGCACCATCATCATTTGACTGATTTTCAACATCGAGTACTTTACCGGTTACCCTATTCTCTATAGCATAGAATCCCGTTTCGACCTCAACCAACTTCCACTCTTGATCGAGAGCGGCATAATCGTATTGCACAATATTCGTTCCATTAGCTGGATTGCCATCTTTTGGACTAAAAACTTTGTTGCTGTTTTTATTGGTGAGTGTTACATACCCCATTGGTATTGCTGCAAATGTTGATACAACAGAACAAACCAGTAGTACATTAAATATTTTCATTTTCGCCCCAACTACAATTAATAGTCAACCAATAATAGCGCAACTATTATATGGCCTTCCTATAGAACATCTCCTGTCTCATTAATCTAAACCTACATGTCAAAGACATCATGTACATCTTACATCAGCCATTGTATGTGTTGACCTTTGTTGACAATGGGTTTTTCGACTCTATAAACATATATTAACTCACTTCTGAACATTCAGAAATTCGACATCCTCAGCGCTCAAAGTATCATTAAATATTCTCAGGTCACCAATGTACCCTCTATGATACCCCGCCCCCTTTAACTCATCGCTCGTATAGGCCCCAGCAACGGTAATAGGTACGCCTATTTCTATGGCACTCAACCCAGAAACACTTTCAGATACCGTCCCACCACCACCTGCAATCCATCCAGCCTTCGATCCATTAAGATACGCCACGAGGACACCATTGGCTCTATCGACTACGCCAACAACCGAGATAACACTATTTTCTAGGTCTTCAGAAAGTGCATATGACAGAGCCGCTTTTTCACTATCATCATCAGAACTATTTACCCGCCAATTAAGTATCCCATCTTCTACGAAAAAACTCCAGCCTGCATAATAACTCAATGTATTCCCTTTCATCACCAAATAGTGAATACTTGAATCGACATAGCTAAAGTTGAAGGCTACTGAGAAGTTACCCATACCCGGCTCCAGAAGGTTTGTTTCACTTCCCAAATTAAGAACGGTATCTCCTGAAAAAACAATACCCAGTTCATTGTAATACAACGGATTCAAACTCAACACATATTCGGAACTACTGATCACCAGTTCTACACTACTTGACAATTCACTCATTGAACTACTGCTCTCAAGTATTATTGCCGAACTCATTGTACCCTCACTGCTCAACGAACTATTTTGAGAAGATGAAACTGACTGATCTTCGCTCGACAAAAGTACTTCCGTAGAGCTTATGGTACTTTGATGAGAAGAACTCTGATCACTACTCATATCTGATCCACTCGATACTACGGTATATACACCAAGAGAATCAATCACTAACTGGTCTCCCGGAAGGGCAGTGAATTGTGCATAATCATATGACAAGAGAGTCGTTGCACTCGTAATCAACCGCAAGGTATGCTCTCCCGCTGGCAAGTATCCAGAATAATTCCCCAGGGAATCAGCAGGGAGTAATCGATCAAGCCCATATATTTGCACCCAGTAGGTCGTACCAACAGGGGCGCTCGTATACCGCTTTAAGACCCCCTCAACCATAACCGGCTGTGCGAGATACTCATTTACCGCTATAAAAGTAGTATCATCAGGAACACTCAACTCACTCATTCTTTGCATGGTATCGGTACCCACAATCTCAAGTATATACTCACCAGGCTCAATAGAATCTATAGTAAAATATCCTACTTGATTGGTTTCAGTTGTATAATTGACAAAACGAGTATCACCACCCATTGGCGCTAAATAGCCTTTTGGTCTGAGGGAAACTTTAGCCGCCACGGCAACCGAGGAATCACTGGTACGCATAACCCCGGCCACTCCATTGGTTGTCTCAATAAAGGTACCCGCAGTATCGCCATCAGTTGATACGCTACACCCAAAACTTATAAGTACAATGACCAGTGCAACAATTTGAACTAATCCCATATCACCTTTTCCTTCCCAAATATAATCTACGAGAGTTACCCATCACTTATAAACGCGAACACACTCGTGGCATTCACTCTCTTAATTATACCCTATCAATAGGTAATACGCACAGTAAAGGATCGAATTTTACCTTAATGAGCGATTCCATAGAGCACCTCAGGCGCAATGAGTCTATTATTTTGACCGTTAACGCCCCTCTTTTGGGGTAAGGATACCCCCGAACAAAACACAAGCAATTAATTCTTTTTTTTGGTATTATGGAGAATAATTACAATAACTTTTAGTTTTTCAGCCATCGGGGGATGATCTTTCATTGTGAAAACTATACTATTACTCCTCGGTCTTTTGGTCACTGTTTCTTTTTCAAGAGATACGTTAAAGTTAGCGACCATTGATTACTGCCCTTTTAGCTGTGATGCACAAGGGCCCCTAGAAAACAAAGGGTTTCTTGTAGATATCATGTATGAGATTGCCCGTACATACGACACCCATATTATTCTCGAAAACTTCCCTTTTAATCGTTACCTGACCATTGCAAAAAAACCTGAATACGACGGCCTCATAATAATGGGGAAAGATCATATTCCTGACCTTATTTACCCCAAATACACCGCTGGCTCTCAAGGCTTGATCTTTCTCAAGCGTGCAAACTTCGACTGGGAGTATACCGGAATCCCAAGCCTCAAAAAGGTTACTGTGGGTACTATAAAAAATTTCAAGTATTGCGATGATCTTGGTGACTATCTGGCCATACCCAAAAAAGGGAGCAACATAGAGCAACTCTTGGGCACCAACTCTATCAATACCCATATTCAGAAACTCTCTATGAAACGCATTGACCTCTACATAGAAGGAGAGTTCATCATAAACTACGCCCTTTCTAATAGAAGTGATGCAAGTAATTTCTCAATAGTTGATCCAGATAAGTGCCGCTACAACAATTATACAGCATTTAACCCATCCTTCAAAAATGCAACTCTTTGGGCAAAGCGCTACTCAAAAGAGATTCTACGAATGAAGAAAGATGGACGTCTTAGAAAGATTATGAGTGAGTATGGACTTAAGGACCGGCTTCGCTAGCATTCAAAGCTCTCTTTTAGTTCGCCCATTAGAGGCATACCGTAGACAGGTCACAAACCCGATACTTTATTTTAATCTATTTTTGAGATGGAGATATAAAAAGGGCACTCCCAATACACAGAAGCGCCCTCTTTTTCCCACTATGTAAATTGAATCTATTTAGGTCATTGAAGCAACAATGGCTGAGCGCCAGTTTCTAAAGATTTCACGGAGATTATATGAGCTGAGCAATGAAATGTCGGGAATATTTTCAGTAAGAACTTCACGAAGATATTGATCATTATCCTGCTCCAAAAAATAGGCCTTCTCACGTTCTAAAAAGTGAAGAATACGCTCCTTAACGACCATTTTTCGCTGTATCATACTTTCGAGCTTCACAAGCATTGGAGCTGATTTTGTTTCGGTCACCGTCTTTTGTGTTTTTGGTTCAAGTATTCTCATGGCCAATGTCTGCGATACATAACCTCGCAAATTAGGCTTCGGTTCCTGAGTCTGAATATCCATATCATAACTCGGTATTATTCTTCTTTTTTCTTTACCCATTAATCGTTTCATCACCCCGGTTCCCTACTATGAAGTTTTGACTAATTCTTCTAAGATGTTGATTTTAAACAAATTAAAACAATTACTATTAATGAAAATAACAACATTTTCACCTTGTAAAGGCATTTTTTACAATTAATTTAAATTTCATCCAGCGTTCACTCCTTTCGAAACAGAAATACTCCTTTCTTACCACATTCACCAATAGTGAGTATAGATAAGTTTACAAAAGTTTACTCAGAGCTTTTCGGTACTTTATCTAGGTTTATAGAGAGTTTATTGCTACAATGGACTCCTACTATTCCTTGGGGGCATCGAATAGCGTACACAAACCACTTTGTCGTACATTTTGAGGTATACTGCATGAAATCATATTATTCACCAATACACATACTGTTGGTCCTTTGCTTGGCATCAACACTCTCTGCACAAAATAAACTCCACCTCAACTCCCCTTGGGACGACGCTATTCCCCACATTGTTATTAACGGCACCTCTACACCCATGTCACCGGATACGGATCATTGTGGCTGGTACACCTATGAAACACATAACACTCAAGAACTCCATGCATTTTATTTTACCAATAATTATAAAGAATTCTATGGCAATGCTGGCGATGATGACACCACATATATTTCACTAGAAGCCATGACCCAAGCCCACAACGACCTTTACCTCCACTTCCCTTCGAGCACCCTTTTAAATAGCAGTAGCGAACGCCCGAGTATTAGAAATACACAAGAATGTTTGTATGGTATATTAAACGGCGAGATTTTCGATTGGAAAGCCGGAGATTTTAATAATGCCTTTCAATCAAATGAAAAATGTGAAAATAAAAAAAGAGGACTTGTTAAAAATAAACTGGTCAATGGCCTCCCTGTCCCCTCTGACAAAGCCGACGGCTGTTTTGCTGAAAGCGTAACCCAGTGGTTTCAAGAAAATTCCGATGCAACAAATAAGACCTGTAAAGACATCAGACTCGATATCAATAACAAAGGGCTCTTTAGGGCTGATTTTGTTTCCACCGAGACTGACACAACAATAAAAGTCGATGGTGATGATAAAAAAGTCAAACTCATAAGGAATGGTTACTTCCCTATTGATGATTTTGATAATGATAATAACCTCATTGGTGAAACCTACCCTATTAACAAAAATACAGACACGTCAACCTACCAACACAACTATCACTACTGTATGAAAACCACGAACACTTTTACCTACCAAACCGGACAGCGATTCACTTTTACTGGAGATGATGACGTGTGGGTATTTATCAATGATTCCCTAGCGCTCGACCTCGGAGGAATACACGGTTCAGAAACAGACTCTATTGATCTTGATTCATTCCTACAAGACAGTTTACCAGGAAGTAAAAACACATTTGCCCTCTTTTATTGTGAACGCCAGACTGTTCAATCAAACTTAACCATCGAAACAGATCTTGACTTTGACAAAGCAACTCGGTACGGCCATTCCAGCGAACCCAAAGACAATGGACTCCTCTACACAATACTACAAGGAGAGAATAGCTCCGCCGGCTGTAATGGAGGCAGTTCGGTTATAACAAACATCTCAACCTTTTACCTCAAGCATGGGGAACCTGAAAGTGGTGACAATCCAACTGATTTTAAAGAGCTCACCCCAGGAGAAACATACAAGGGGGGCATTGAGGTTCGCAGCAACAAACACCAAGTCTTTATCGATGTCACCGATATAGACGGACTCCTCCCCGGTACCTATACTATCTATTACAAAACAACCGATGAAGACCATAATGATTACGGCTCATTTACCTTTTTTGTTACCGCCGAATCAGAAATAAAAAAAGGACGCCCTCTCGAAGATCCTGAACGTGAAGGAGGTTACCACTCGTATATCGACACTGATAGCGATGGTACTCTCGATAGAATCCAACTCTACTATAAAGAGATTCCCTCTCTCACTGCTCTCGATCACCAAAACATCACTTTTCACTGGCCTCATTCAAAAGGAACGTCCCTCGTACCACAAATAGGTGAATGGGGGCAGGTTGATGACAGTCACTATTTTTATTGGACTATACCTGAGCGCTATACCATTAAAGAATATACGACGAGCATCACCGAAGAACGGTTTGAAACCGCTACAGTGACGGTAAAGGCAGATGATGGTACTGACTCCCTCTATACCTTTCCTATCCTCGATCGCATGCCACCGGTTATTAAAAGTGCTGAACTGGTCAGTAAACCTGATATTGACCGACTCCTCATAACACTCTCTGAGCCTGTTGAGACTGATGATGAAGACCTCCTTACTGCATATGAATCTCACAGTAGAGATGAAGATTTCTTCGAAACAGTCCCCGGCGATTCTTCTACATTAAACCAACTGGAATTTGGCGAGACGCAACATCTTCTTATTATTGAGGTTGAGGATGAACACCCAGTAAGACGCGGAGATTTATTACGAATACGAAACATTAACAACGGTATTATAGATGCAGAAGGAAACCGCCCTGGCGATAGCACTCAAGTGGTGCTGGTAAATGCCGAGCTCAAAACAACTATGGGTACCAGTAATTATACCGTTTTGGAACACGAAACCTTTGAAAACCCTGATGAAATATTTAAGCCCGCTGTTTCTCTCATCCCCGTCGGTTCTCCTCTTGATTCAAATAGAGCAGGACTACAAAAAATGATCAACATGTATGAGGTACTCTATGATAAGCTGGGCAGTAAAGCGAGAGGGCTTGTCCGCCCCGAGCGGTATTCCTTCGTCATAACCATGCACACCTTCTCTGCACTCGGCCAATTTATTAATACGTCATCTATTGAAATCAACTGTGGTGATCTCGAAATCTTTGATGGCGACTGCACATCAGTGAGCCCGAATATGGGTGAAGCGATTGCTATCTACCCTCCCTATTACGCTCAAAATAATCGAATGCTGGGAAGTGGCATCTATATTGTGGCTTCTGAAAGCTACTACAAATACACTCAAGGTGAACAGGGTGACGATGACTATGAAGTCATACGCACCGCCCCTATTTCAGAGCTCTTTAAGTATGGCCTAATTCGAAAAGGCCACTAACACCTATGACAGTAATGTACCCATCTCTGTTGATGGGTAAATCTCCTCATAGTTCATTACTGCAGTAGCACTCACTCGTCGGTTTATGTGATGCCGGTACAGCTGCCTATGATCAGGAATACCCGCAGCTGCAATAAGCTCATTGAAACTCTCTAACGTTAAGTGATGGTACTGAGAAATACGTATTGACTTATCAGCAACATTGAGGCCTTTCATGAGTGACGGGTCTTGAGTCGCAACTCCCACGGGACAATTATTCTTATTACAGTTCAGTGCCTGAATACACCCAATCGACATCATCATCCCCCGTGCACTATTAACCATATCAGCTCCTAAAGCCAAAGCACGTACAATATGAAATCCACTGGTAATTTTACCCGTTGCAATAATTTTTATCTCTTTCTTAAGGCCAAAGCCAACCAAAGTATTTGAAGCAAATGCCAAAGCATCACGCAGTGGCATCCCAAGTGAATTTGAGAATTCCACCGGCGCTGCTCCCGTCCCCCCTTCACCACCATCAATCGTGATAAAATCGGGGGTTACCCCGCTCGCAACCATCTCTCTGCAGAGGGCAACAAACTGCTCTTCAATACCGATGCACAGCTTAAACCCAACGGGTTTACCGCCCGACAACTCACGAAGCTGCTGCACAAAAGCTAATAGTTCTGTAGGGTTAGAAAACATTGAATGAGAAGGGGGCGAATGAACCGTCACCCCTGGCTCGACACCACGAATTGCGGCAATCTCCGGCGTATTTTTATTGCCCGGCAATATTCCACCATGACCCGGCTTTGCCCCCTGAGATATTTTTATCTCAATCATTTTTACTGAATCACGAGCGGCATTTTCTTTAAAAGCCTCAGGAGAGAATTGTCCATCAGTAGTGCGACAGCCAAAGTATCCGGTGCCAATTTGCCACACGAGGTCACCACCATGTTGAAGATGATGCGGTGAAATGGAGCCTTCCCCAGTATTTTGAGAAAACCGTCCTATCTTAGCACCTTTATTTATGGCAAGTACCGCATTTTTACTCAGAGACCCATAACTCATAGCCGACACATTTAAGATACTCGCTGAATAAGGCTGAGTACAGTGCTTTCCGCCAACCATAACTCTTAACAATGAACTATGAGTCACCGACTGATTAATATACATTGAATGCGCGAGCCACTCATAGCCCACCCGGTACACATCCATCTGTGTACCAAAGGGAATAGTGTCATTAGTCTTTTTGGCGCGCTGATAAATAAGGTTTCTAAAGATCCGATTAAAAGGGGTCCCTTCGGTATCGGTTTCTACAAAGTACTGCATGATCTCAGGTCGTATTTTTTCTAAGAAATAACGCCCATGCCCTATTATCGGGAAATTTCGTTTAATCGCATGCTTCTTTTGCATCATGTCGCTCACCCCTAACAGGACTACGGGACCGACAATAACAAAACTCCACACTGCGGGCTGCCACACAACAGAAACGCCTGCGATGGCTCCTACGGTCACCAAAGAGGTTTTTACAAATACCTTACGTACACTCATCTACAGATCCTTTAGGCACTTTCGCCCGACCTTAGCTTACTCTGTACATATATGTAACTATTTTAAAGGAGTACCACGGGTGTTTTTACAAGTTATTCACTCTAACACTTAGTGATTGTAGAAGCAAATTCTTGTACCGTTGTAAAAATTGATTCCGGAAGCGCATAGATATCGATACAGTTACGCGAAACTCCAAAAGAAACTGCGAAAAGAAGGTCTTCATTGTTATAGCCCTTCTCGATCTCAATAATCTGTTCTTCTGCTTCGGCAATGGCAATACGTGCTTCTTGAAGATTACATAACTCTTCTTTCCAATCATCAAGATTTTCATAAAGCAGTTCAGATATTTTTGTAATATCTTTCTGTAATCCCTCTTCAACCAACGTTCTTATTTTTGCGCGTTCAGCTATAGATAACGTATCCATGGAGTGTTCCCTTCTAGTCAATTCATCACCACATCTATTCTTAAGTATAATAAGAGTAGATGTTTTATAGGATAAATATCAAACGTACCGTGATATTTTCATCACTTTAACTTCTACTATTAAGCTCTTCAATAACTTTGATTCGACTCTGTTTTAACACTCTCTTACTTTTTTTATCCGAAGACTGGGCTTCTTCATCAGCATAATAATCGATAAGCCAGTTGAGTTCTTTTTCACCCAACTCTTCTATATCACAATATTGAAGGTCTGAATCCAAAACTACGGGGGCCTTTTTTTTCGACGCGTTACTCCCTTCATTCGATTTATCAATAGCCTCGAGGGTTGTTCTTCTGAAGCTATTAGAATCAAGTGCAGTTACTTTGCGAAATGCCAAATACTCATCATAAATTGAATCATCAAGATAGACGAGTCCATTAGCAGAATTGTCACGATCCTGACCATCCTGTTGCGGTTCATAGACCGAAAATCCTTCACCGCTTTCAGTATCGATATAACTACTGTAGGTACCCAACTCTTTTTTAAGCGTTCGGCCATCAAAATAGAGACTGCGCCCTGACTTTGAAAAGGAGACTTTACAAATCCAAGCAGGTCCAACGTGGTCGGATCCTATATTGAGTTCAATATATTTAATGTCTTTCAATGAAGTCTCTCCTCTAAATTATGGGTAATATACTCAACTATAATCCATACAGATAGAGCATAAACCACATAAATGACGGTCTTATCCAAAAATGCAAAATTATTTAGGATCAAGGATAACTTTGTTTCCTCTGTCCATATAACCCCATAATTCCTGACTAGAATATCATAGAAATGAGGTAATAACAAAGCCCACTAATAAGCGCTGCAATGGGAAGGGTCATTATCCATGAAAATACAATATTTCTAATGACGGTAAGATCTACCTTTTTTGAAACGGTACTAATGCCAAATATTGAACCGACTGATACATGAGTTGTCGAAACAGGCATCCCGTGGATACTTGCCGTTGTTACGAGCAGACCCGTTACAAGATTCGCTGTAAATCCTTGTCCATTACTCATACTGGTAATTTTTTTACTTACCGTCTCACCCACTTTACGGGCATTTAAAAGCCCCCCGATTGCCATAGCCAAAGCAATGGCAATCATACCATAACTAATATTAAAAGCATTAACGATAAGAAGCAGCCCTACAATCTTTGGAGTATCATTTAAACCGCGTGCAAAACTCACTACGCCCGCACTGATAAAATGGAAAAACCGCAAAACAGATTCTTCAGTTATTGCAAGACGAGTCCCTTCTGAAGGAACGGCACACTCAGCGTGACTCCCATAGGATAGTGTTGGTGTCGACTCATTAAAGAAGAGAGCATTCCCTCCTCCACTACTGGTAATAGAAGGTCCTGTGCCTACACAGAGACAATCATTGCTGGCTACTTCTGTTGAGTGCTTTTTGAGAGCACGAACTTTTTTTATAATGAGGTATATACTTAAACTAACCACTGCAGCCATTATAGGACTGACAATAAGAGGAAAAAGAAACACAGAAAGGAGTCGTTCAAAATTAAAGAGCATGCCCACAGCCACCACTCCCGCACCAAAGAGCGCTCCTACTAATCCATGAGTGGTAGAAATTGGCATGCCAATACGGGTAGCGAGCAAAACGGTAATTGCTGCTCCCAGTGCAATTGAGGTACCAAACTCAGGGGTTTGTAAAATCTCTACCGGTACCAAACCTTTGCCCGAGAAGTTTTTTACCAAAGCCGAAGCAAGAAAGATAGAAGTGACCGACCCTAAAAAGGTGGTGATGGTTGCCCACCGGATCGCCACTTTATAATTGGTGCTATTGGTACCAAAAAGGGTTGCAACTCCTTTAAAATTATCATTTGCCCCATTACTGTAGGCTAAAAAAAGTGCAGCGAAGAAGAGTGCTATGGTAATCATACCGTGCTCCAGAAGTTTTGTTACTTCTTTAGTATTGGAGTTGAGGCAACCATTACACACTTTATAGAATTTTTTTAAAAAGGTAGTAATTGTGCCTAAAAGACCCAATTACTGGGATTTGAGCAATAACAATTCAAAATAGCCCTATAGGTATGGTACTTTTTACTGAGGCCCCCGGGAAGAAAACGACGCTTTAATATCAGATTTAAGTAACGCAACTCCAGCTTCCCATTCACGATATTTTTCATCACTACCAAAAAACTCTTTACTCTCTTTCTTCACTTCAAGGTCAAGGAGTGCTACCCACTCGTCAATTTTTTCAAAGATATACTCTTCATTCATATACGTACTGTAGAACTCCTCTTTGAGAGTATTATGGTGATCTTCATAGAGTGTGAGCATATGTATAATATCATCACAAGCCGCTGAACGTTGTTTACCTAACATTCCATCAAATGGTTCACACTCATTACGAGTTTTATTCCATGCATCTTGTACCAAAGTATATGTATTATGTATGTTATCGGGATTTACATTATCAAAAGCATTGTCCATATCCCATGGAATAAGATGGAGTTTTTGCGTTGCTGGTTCCTGGTACCAAAACAAATTATGAGGATAACAACCCACACCCTCACTACAGTACCATTTAAATACTCCATCATCATTTGCAATGGCCCGATCAACCACCACATTGCGAAGTATTTCATCGACTGCAAAATATTTTTCAAATATCTTTTTGCGATTAACATCTCCATCTGCATTCAGAAACTGAGTGATGACATCCACCATCTGGGAAACATCTGGTGAATCTTCGTTGGTTTTCAAGAGGTCTTCCAATATATAGGCTGGCATAGACATACCTTCATTAGCTACAGGCCATGCCTCTTTAAAAAGGTTCCCCTCTGAATCATCAGGAAAGTGGTGTTCAACAAACTCTTTGTCAACTTGTTCGATAACACCATACAGACCCATATAGGTATCATTAAAATAGAGATGTGCACTCGAACTCCGCGAAGCAGGCACATCAAAAACGTTATACAGATGATAGGCCAATCGGTCATGTAGTTTCGAACCATCGAGATTTTGACTATGGAGTTGCAATTTACGTAACCCATAAAAACGCCCTCCCGTATCTTTCCAATTAAATTTAATTTTGACAGAACACTTGGCATCTTCCAGCTTGGGAGTGGATTGATTAAAAATATCTTGTGTACACCCGACCCAACCCCCAACAGAACCTTTATAGCGCACACCTACAGGTTGAATGGTATCTCCTTCAAAGACAAGCGTTGCCTCAACATACTCTTCACGCCCAGGGAGTGCATCGAGAAACTCCCAATCCTTTTCATCGATCACAACTTGATAACTCCGGATAACACTTGGATCAAAAATATAGGAAGGTTTTTCCTTTACTTCTTCAGCGCTACTCGCGGAACTTTGTCCGACAGAAGACGGCGTCCCACTTATAGAGCTCGACTCCGTACCTACGTGAGATGAGCCTTGAAAACTACCGCTTGAAAGACTACTACTCAAACGCCCTGAATCACTGACACCACTTGATCGGTCACTTTTACCTTGAGATGAAGATTCGCTGCTCATCTGTTGAGATGACTCGTCTCCGACGGAATGCACCGAAGAGAACGTATCTTGATTTTGAATAGCCTCAGAGCACCCTAACAGTAGAGTGACACTCAGAAATAGTAATCCCGATATTCTGAAAAATATTATTGGCCTATTTTGAGTTAAATACATCGTCCCTCACGTCCCCATAATTGCCTACTACATATATATGTTGCGGCATGCATAAATTAAATTATAGAAACTGAGCAAGGGCATGTTTTAACATTAATTACAATAATTTTCTTTGGAAAACAGTATGAGAATGCTGCACGTACAAGGCGCAGACACTTTTACCAAATAACTAAAACTTTTCGAGCCAGAAACTTTGTGGTGTCCCCGCAGTTGGGAACAGTGCTGAATTATACCGAGTGCTCACCATCGAACCACCATCAATTAATTGTTCGATCACTATGGGAACATCAAGAGCGTTAGTCATTTGATACATAATCCGATCCTTCATAAGAACCATTCGATCCACTGTTGATCCATCGGTTATTGAATCGATAGTCGTAACCGTATCCTCAGCATATATCTTCAATTTCTGATTTTCGGTCACCCACAAAACCCGTTCCGCATCAGTAACAATAAGTGACACCCTTTCTTGCTCAATCACAAGGTCTTTCACCACAACACCATCAAAACGTCTGATGGTATCAGCACCAGATTGAAAGCCCGTATTCCAAACCATAGAGTGAGAATGTAAGGCTGTTACTGCGACTCCAACAATTGAATCAAAAGGAATAGTATCAATGATCTGAATACCATTATCGGGAGTCCAAACAGAAATTTCTGTTATTCCTTCAGAATAATGCACAGCAGAAAAGCTAAACCAATCATCATAGGCTTGAAGATTTTCAATAGTACCCTTCGTAGTGAACTCTTTAATACTATCAGTTCCATATATATATACTCCTTTCGTATCTACCCCAGTAACGATAAGCTTATCTGTAAACAACTGCCCATTAATACTCGGTAGAGTATCAATTATTTTTTCCTGTCTAATATCATAGAGTACATTGACTACATATTCACCAGAGCCCTCTGGGTAGGCTCCTATGACCAAACGATCTCCCCAAAGTTGTATCACTCGATTTGAAGAGTCAAAAGACTTATAGGTCATGGAGGTCGGAATATTGTCCAAATCAGGAAAGAGTGGCTCCACTAGGTCATATACTCCCGGCGGAGAAAGTATATGCAGTGAATCACCTTCCCAGAGCCAAAAACCACCTTGCCATTCATTATAAGGGAAAGTAAAAAACACCACTTGATCAAGATATGCTGCGCTATAGATAGGCTGAGAGTCAGGTTGAAACAATGACCGAGCCCCGTTACTATACCACTGGCGCATATCCTCGCCTCCCCCAACATCTATCACCATTGCACTTGCTGAGTATTGAGTATCAACGTTATGAGCAACAGTATCAGTAGCTCCATCACTAATAACGGTATCAACAACTGAAACCTCACTATTTCCATGCTCTTTAATGACCCCAACAGAGTCCCCTTCTTCCACAATGATTATCAAACTTTCAGTAAATTCATTTACGGCGGTCAGATAGACACTGCAATCATCTAAATAATACACCAAAGAGTCTTCTAAAAAGTGGGGGAGTTCATCAGAAAACCAAAACATTTGTTTCACCCCAATCTCATGAGTAAGTCGAAAGGGCTTCAAAGGCGAGAGAGGAATAGTAAGAGATTGGGAATTCTCAGAAAAAATATAGGACTCAATTACCTCTGCATAGTCCCACTCTTTTTTTACAACAACACTATATTCTCTCTCATCTATTTGAGTGAAGGTAAATTGACCGTTTTCATCACTAACTGTTTCGTAAAGGAGAGAATCAGGAAGAGGGGTATTATATAATGCAACTTTTGCTGCTACAGGATTATCACCGACTACTACAATTCCTGAGAGTGAATTACCAGAAGAATCATTTGACACACTACACCCAGTTATACTAGTGAGTATCATTATGAGTAAATAAAAATGAATATATGCCCGCATTGTGTCCCTTTCTCATGTGAGAGACTGCATTGTAGCTTTTTTAATAGGGCTTTCGTATTTGATTAATCTTTTTTTACAATGTCACAAAAAAAGCTCCACCACCACAAGGGTAGTTGGAGCTTTTTAAGGCAGATATGCACATACATTAGTGAAATTTGACGATCACTAACCCATGAGTGAGAAATGGAGGGAGGGAACTCTCACCCATATGCACACTGCCTTCTGTAATTTTTTTACCATGTATCGAATAAAGGGTATACGAGTTTGCAAATTCAGGGGCATGTTGAATGGTATACGAAACATCACTCATTCTCACCATACGAGAATATCCAGTCCCCTGATATCCATTGAATAACACAGGAGAGACCCCTGTCGAATCAAGTGAACTACTCGAATATCCAACACTCGCTGCACTTGAGAGCCCACCATCATCAATACTCCCCTCATAGAGTACACTTGAACTTTCTTGCGCTAGACTAGAACTAGTGACATCCATATCACCTCCTCCTACGGGAATCACTGGATTACTCGTATCAGGAATGGTACCTGCCGTACCCGTGTTGGTAGACTCAGGGACATCAGTTACGGTCACCACAAGCGTTACTACAGCCGTAGTATCAACCCCATCGGTCACTCTAACAGGCACCGCTAGTGACCCAACATAATCCTTCACTGGTGTCACTACCGCCCCAGCAACCGTATAATACTCTCCAACTCCTACAATAACCTGAAGTGCATCACCATCAATATCAGCACCATCTGTCATTGCAAGAGACACAGTAAGTGCCGCTTCTTCGAGCATATTTTGTGGATATGTTTCAGTAAGTGTCGGCCCATCGTTCGATGGGGTCACTACCACAACAACATTCCCTGTTGCCGTTAAATCACCGTCTGAAACAACATAGGTTATGATTGATGATCCATTCCAATTATTCAATGGAGTATATACTATCGATGTACCATCTGCCACAACGCCACCTGTCAGTCCGGTACTTACATAACTCACTAGAGAAATAAAATCATTCTCTGTATCATAATCATTTGCAATAAATAGTTGAGGGTCAATGGTATAGGCACCATCTTCGGCCACAACAATAGTATCAACCGTTGCAATGGGTGCGGTATTTACACTATTGGTTAAGAATGCAACCCCCCTACTCCACAATGTATCTCCCGAATTAAGTTGCTTCATTAATCGGTAAAATACCGTGTCCTGAGTTCCTTTGGGAACCGATTGAGAAAACGAATACCACGTCAACGAATCAGTTGTTCCCTGACCATCTATAGTCTCAATAGAAAGCGTCAACGATGCGTCAGGAGAACCCCCATCAAAATCATTATCCATCAAACGTACAAGATTAAAAGAACTCCCTACGGCAAAAGTATCAGGAGCAGCAAAGGGAGGCGTTTCCATATCTTGTAATACAGGATGCGTTTCGCCTTCATTCATCATCCAGGTAGAATCAAAATCCCAATAATAGTACGACTGTCTTTTGAATTGTGCACTATCAGATAACAAAGCATAATCCTTTCCATTCATTCCATCCGACCACTGTTGATTAGTAACTGATGTATTCCAAAAAGAGTGAGTAATCGTCCCCGTAGTATACGAGGTAATGCCTCCACCAAAGAGATCCTCGACGTACCCACCTGCATAACTTGCTGATATAAGTCCACCATTATACCCACTGATTCCTGCACCTTCACTCCCCTTAACAGTGCTATACGTATAGGTGTTCGTTATTTCACCAGGGCTATTACTATTACTACACGAATGATCTCCTTGTACTTCACCCGCAATACCACCAACAGCGGACTCTCCTTTTACAATTCCTGAAGTAAAACTCCGATCGATCACTCCTTGTAAATAACCAACGAGACCACCAACATTGTACTCCCCATGTACAGATCCAACAG
>JAOPTX010000096.1:0-3596 GCA_051532055.1 Fibrobacterales bacterium
CCAAACAAAAGTAACCGCATTTGATCCCGTATTTCATGATACGACTCCAAGGCTTCTTCTTCATCAATCTCTGTTGCAATCCCGATACCCAAGTCGCGAATCCAACTCCAGGCCCCCAAAACCCGTTTACCTCGGTAGTCACGATACCCTGCAATATTAATACCGTTATTACCGGCAAGAGCTCGTTCTGCCATATTGGTCAATGGCCACTCTGTAACTTCTTGTGAAGGTATATAGCCATCGGGAATACTCCCTCCCGGATCTTTAATTCGCATACTCATACCAGAATCGATTTTAGATATTAATTTCAATAGTGGTTGTATAGAGTTTTTAAACCGCGAGGAGGTAAGAAGTCTGGCATGTGTATCAAAAACGTATGACTCTCCGGTTTCACCAATTTCAGAGGCCAGTGTAATTGCCCCAAACTCTTTTGAAGGGCTAAATCGGAGGGTCACAATTGCTATTATTGAGTCATTTTTGTCTCTCAGGGGTTCGGCAAAAAATATTGTTGGGGCCCTACTGACTATTCTTCCAAAGGCATCTGCCTGAGGTATATCAGAAAAGAGAGGGGGCACATAGATACTTTTTCCAGAAATGGCCTCTTGAATCAGATCCGGCCGCTGCTCATTAATTAGATTATTTTCACCGATATTCTCATCATAATCCGAAGCAAGGTTAATTCCGTTCGTAGAAACAACAAAAAAGCCTTCGGCTTGAATTACCTTATTATACCTGCGATAAATTCTGCGCAGTTGTTCAAGTTCTTTACTGATAAGCAGAGAATCCCTTTCGATACTCTGAGTTGAAATATTTTGAACAGCCTCTGTAAATTCATTGTCTGTAATGAGTGCATGTACTTCCCCCTGGTTGTGTTCCGTCCATAACTCAAGTGATTTATTTATAGAGTTATTGACACTAACAAGATTGAGACCGGTTTTATAACGCAAACGCTCTTCCATAGAAGAGAATGCATACCATGCACCGGCAAGTACCACTATTACAAACCCGAGAACAACGGGTAGCAAATATCGTACTGTATTTTTAGAGTCAAAGAAATTAAATGTTTTTCCCAATCCACTCTTTTGAGCTACTACAAAAATAATTCCAATGACAAATGCAATCCCTAACAACCCCAAAAGTAGGCTCTTCCAGGGAAATACCTGTTCAGCTCTCATATCAAAGTAAGTCATATCAATCCACTTATTTTGCATTGCTCTCCGCTCTCCGAAAGATATTTTGCCCATAGCTTTATTGATAATGGAAACTAATTGAGGGTGTTCTTTAGAAATACCAAAATGGAAGTGATCATTGGTAAGGCCTGTCTTGCCAACGACACTCAGGTTCGCGAGATACTCTTTATTTATAAGATGTAACGCCACACCAAGGGTAATTGCCAAATAGTCTATATCACCATTTGAAACTGCCTGTAAGGCGGCGAGCGGGCTTTTATACTCAACAATAGTAAGGTTTGGAAATTTTTTCTTGCTGAGCTCTATAATGGAATACCCCTCTACCATGGCTACTCTTTTACCTGGTATTTCATCAAGACTCTGTACTGGCTTAGTCCCTTTTTTACCTATGACTACACGCGGTGTTTCCAGTATTGTATTGGTAAAATGCAGATATTCTTTGCGCTTATCTGTTTTATGACACAGTGAAACAATGTCGACTCCGCCGCTCTGTACCGAATCAAGCACAGCAGACCAACTTTTGATAGGCATGTATTGAAAACGGATACCGATCTTTTTACCGAGTAAATCAAAATAGTCTGCGGCAAGTCCACTATGTACTCCTAAGGAGTCTACAAAATCAAAAGGGGGAAAGACTGGGTCAGCTCCCATACGTATAACCTGATTATTGCGTAAGTACTTTTCCTCTTCTTCAGTTAAGTTCAAATCACTGTATTTGGATGTTTTATGCCCTGAATAGACTGGTTTATTAAAGAGTTCTCTCCTTGACTTTTTTTCAATACGTGCTTCAATTTTTTCGAGTGTATCAGAAGAGAGAAGTTGTGACCATAGGAAAAAAATAGAGTCCTTTTCCTCCTGACTTATCAACAGCATCCCCCTTTCGATTTTAGGAAGGAGCCCGACCTGTTTTTTACTGACTGCAATTCTCCAATCATTATCATACAGTCTTAAATTGTCTTTAGCAACAAAGTGATCCAGGATAGAATACTTTTTTAAATAGAACATGCCCGTTGGAGTATCAACTGCAAATGCCCGTACCTTTCCTTTTCTTGCATCTTCAAAAAGCGCTTCATAGTTGGGGTACACAACAAAACGCCCATTCGGTAACTGCTCTTTCAGATACGATTCTGCAAAATCACCACTAAGCACACCGATAAAAACATCGGTGAGTTGATCAATTGAGTCAATATGCACAAGAGAATTATGGAGGAAAATATGAGTTTCAGTATTCACCAATGCCCCACTATATTCCAGATATTGAGCACGACTCTTGTTATAAAAAAGACCAGCGTGTACATCAGCCATTCCGGTTTTTACTTGTTGCAGGCTTTCATTCCATTCAGTTGCTATAAAACGGATAGGGGTTCCTGATTTTTCAGACCAAAATTTCCAGAGGTCTACAACTACACCCGATGGCGCACTATTTTCATCGCTAAATTGAAACGGCACACAATCCTTACAATACACAATTGAAATTGTGTCGCCTGCATTATTTTGAGCATATAGCGTAGTGCTACATATAAATAGTGTTATTAACCAACGCAGTACTATTTTTCGCCATATCATAATGTTAACCCTCATTGAGGTTATGTATTTTTTGTGTTATTATTTCATCAAGCTCACCATTACTTTTCTGAAATTGAAATGGGATATAATCTCTGCAATAAGAAACAATTATGGTGTATTTAGTCAATGCAGATACTCGGGATGCATTTAAGTGTATCAGTAAGAATACAAGGATATCTGATCGAAGCTTAGGATATGCCATAAAAACCATTTATTTTCATTTTACTACACTATTCTCATTTTTACCAATAAAGTAAGCGAGCCTTGCACTTATTACAAATGTGCGATATACTATTAATGAACAAAAGTGAGATCCATTATGCACATTTTAGTCGTTGATGATGACCCTATTAACAGAGAGGTTATTGGCGCGCAATTAGGCGAATTACAGCATTCATTCAAAGATGCAGTCAATGGTAAAATGGCCCTTAAAATGGTGGAAAAATTTGATTTTGACATTATTCTAAGCGATATTGAAATGCCTGTTATGGATGGTCTTGCGCTCATAAAAGAAATTCGCACCCTCCCCTCTCCCAAAAATGCACTACCGGTGGTTGCTATTACCGCAGCTGATTCAGAATTTGATCAGTTACTAGAAGCCGGATTCGATAACTGCCTGGGAAAACCAATCGACAAAGCAACTCTTGAACGTATTTTATTAGAACCAAAATCAGTTCAGGAATTCAATATAAATGATGACCAAAGCGCCCCCTCCTCTAATCAGGTGCTCGACACTGAATTTTTAATGAACAACTATGGCGATACAACTATGATCACCAAACTCCTTAAGAGGTACCTGCAAGCCGACGCTGAAGAATGGGCCACATTGATGCCGGCAAT
>JAOPTX010000097.1:0-867 GCA_051532055.1 Fibrobacterales bacterium
AGCGTTGGGTACTCTATAATGCTACTCGCTCTAAACATTACACCACCTGATATACGGTAGGTGCAATAGCTTTAAGTGGGTACTCCTTGGTGTTTAATACCTCTGAGTGTCCCATGAAAAGAAACCCACCTCTGCGAATATGATTACAGATGTGATTGATGATTGTATGTTGATCTTCCTCACTAAAATAGATCATAACATTGCGTAAAAAAACAATATCGAGTGCCTTATCAACAGAAAGGTTTTCATCAGTTAAATTTTGAGTAAAGAACGAAACCTTCTTTCGTACAGCTGGATGAATTCTGTACATTTTTTTTGTAGGGTCCTTAGACCTGAGGAGATACTTTCTTCTGAGTGAAACTGCAATGGGCTCAATAGAACTTTCAGAGTATATTGCCTTTCTGGCAAAGTCTACTACTGGCTTTGATATGTCTGATGCCACAATGGTGAAATCAAAGGGGCGATTGGTCCGCTCCTTAAATTCACTTAATACTATTGCAATAGTATAGGGCTCATCACCTTGTGAACAGGCTGCACTCCATACCTTCAGTGGTCGTTGTGCCGAAACCGTACCGGCTTTTTGCAGTAGTGGAATAGCATGATTCGTTAAAAAATCAAAGTGATTGGGTTCTCTAAAAAAATCTGTTTTGTGAGTAGTAAGAGCATGAATAAAATGCTCATGTTCATGTTGGACACCATGGCCCGACTTAACATACTTAATGTAATCGGTGAAAGAGTGAATTTGGAGTGCATTCAGGCGTTTTTTAAGACGAGACTCTACCATGATATGCTTTTTGACGTGCATTTTAACACCGGCAGTATCATAGGTGAGGTTCGCGATTTTATGGAAATTGCGCATGGTTAGTT
>JAOPTX010000098.1:0-4029 GCA_051532055.1 Fibrobacterales bacterium
GCGCATCAACGGTCTCGCTAAAGATCATACAACCGGTACCCTCTATGCAACTTCTGACGGGGGAATCGTTTGGAAAAAAACTCCCCCAGAATCTGATTGGGAGGCGCTGAATGATCGATATCCCTTTACCCCCATTCGAGATATATTCATTATCCCCACTACCGACTCAACTACATATTCCACCAACGACATTCAACATAGGCTCTTTGTTGTAACTCGAAGCTCACTTTACTACAGTGATTCTGAGGGGGCTTTGTGGAGTACTGCTACAGGTATTCCTGAAGGCGCTTCCATAAAAACGTGTATATACTTAGAAAAAAGTGATACTTCCCTTTGGTGTTTAGCTGGATACGATGGCGGATCTATCCTCATTTCATCCAATGATAATGGGACCACTTTCAACCAAGTACTTCAGTCAGCCACTCAGAGTAGCTATAGTGACATTTGGGGCGATCGCTATGGCGACGGGTCAACACTCTATTTCTTGGAGGATCAATCGCTTTTTGAAATCGAGACTGCTACAGGATCAAAACATCACAAAGGCACCATGTATGGAGCTCAGGGTTCAACACGCCTCAAAGGGTCAGGAGCTACCAATCCCGTAACCCTCGCTGTCCTTAAACGGTATGACCTCTACCGCTCTGATAACGGCGGTACTGATTGGAATCATGTTTCTAATGTAGCAGACTACCAAAATTATGGAATTTTTAGTTTTGGCCTCTCTCAAACTGATCCTGACCTCTTTATGGTAGGAGATATGGAGTTTGCCAAAAGCTATACTGCGGGTTCGAGCTGGGAGTTTCACAATAAATGGTATGAATATAAAGACAGTCCTGAAGATAAAATACACGCAGACATCAGAAATATCGTTACCCTCGTTGACCCTATGGGAAATGAAACGCTCTATCTGTGTAATGATGGTGGCATAATGATATCGACCGATAATGCAGAGTCTATGAGTAACATTACACTCAATGGTATCCGTGTATCTCAAGCCTATGGCATGTATGTACAAGAAAATACCGAGTCGACCATACATATTGGTACCCAAGATCAAGGCTGGATTGAAATCACCAGTACTATTGACGAAGTAGGTATCGGTACGAAACAATCGACCGGTGATGTAGGGCATTTTATATCAACCGACAGTGGTAAAACAGTCTGGTGGACCTATACTGACGGTGGTGTTATTGCCTATCAAAATGGAGAATATATTGGCCGAGGTAATCTTGGAGGGAATAAGTTATGGATTATTCCACTTATGGCCTCCCCCGACTCACCAGAAGAGGTTTACCTTGCTGGCGGGTCTTCGCAAGGAAGTTCTGGATCGTACCTCGTTAAAGGGACAATTGCAAATGGAAGCGTGCAATTACATGACCTCCCCTACAACTTTAGTAATGCCTCGGAGGGTGGTAAATTAACTGCAATTGATTATTCGACTATTGACCCTAACCACTGGTATGCGGCAACCTATACCAATGAGAAGTCCTACTTTTTCCACTCATCTAATAAAGGAGCGTCATGGACACCCTATAATCTCTCTAATATTCATGCACAGGCCACCTATCTCACGGGTACCGATATACTCCCCTCAACCAAGGAACTGGGAACAGTATATTTAGCTGGTTCTGGGTATTCTAACCCTGGAGTATTTAAAATAAGTGATCATGGCTCAAGCATCACCCCTATTACAGAGGGACTTCCCAATACCGTTATTTTTGGTCTTGCATTTAACAATGACGAATCATTAATGTTTGCCGCAACAAAAGCCGGCCCCTATGTCTATGTATTTGAAACTGAACAATGGTATGAACTCCATGATGATAAAGCCCCCGACCAAACCTATATGGCGGTGAAATATAACGCCCATGAGAATGCAGTATTTTTTGGTACCTATGGACGAGGCGTGTGGAAATTTAAACTCATCGATACCCCACTCCAACAGGTAACCATACAGAACGGCTCCATACAAGGCCTAGAAACAAATTCAGCATCAGGACTTTTCGAACAAGGTGACACACTCACTATCGTTGCTGATTCATCGGAAGAAGGAATGTATTTTACCGGTTGGGAAGTGAGCCCCGCTCTGCATCTTGATTCAATCTCTTCTACTTCGACCATTATCGTACCTGATTTTGATCTTACCCTTACAGCGAACTATGATTCGATCGTTATCGTTGAATCGAGCAGTAGTGAACCCTCGAGTGACACGTACTCCTCTTCATCGTCACTCCTGAGTTCGGCAGAATACGAAAGCTCAGACACTGAATCTTCTGAAGCTGAAATGAGTAGTGATGAACCCGTGCCCCTCCACCAATTAGACCCACAGTTTTCACTGAGGTTTCATGATGGGTATATCACCGTCATTAATAAATCATTTACCGCACGGCCTTTGATTCTCTACACACTTAATGGGGCTGAAGTTACCCGTACGCTCATTCCCGCTCAATCCGACCAATATACTATTGCACTGAAAGAATTATATCCAAACCTTGTTTCGGGTATTTATGTAGTGGCACTGCAGCAGAGTTCTGTTCGAACGATTATATCGGTGAGGTAGTACTACAATAGTGAATAGTAAAAAAACCACTTTATAACTGAATTTTAAGATCTTTTGTTATTACTCCATAATCTGAGCGTAAAACGTGAAAATTGGATATAATCAAAGAGTATTAAAAAATAGTGGTATAACTTGGATATTGACCTGAAAACCATAGCTATAATGCACTCTCTTATTACGATCTGTATAGGGGTATTGTATTTTTCTTATTGGAAAACACAAAAGAGCTATTTTGGATTTGGTAAGTGGATGCTGAGCATTTTAACACTTGCCTTTGGTTTTGCAATTATTCTTCTATCAGACATCCTGCCTAGGTTGCTAATTGTGCCACTTGCAACATTTCTATTTACCTGCGGCTATACCCTTCGCCTTGATGCAGTCAAACGATTTGTTAAATCCACCCCAATTGATTCTCGTATTTATCTAATCCCTTTTATCGCTGCTATAATTTCTTTTTTGTTTAATCAGGGAGAGATACAGCAGTTGTATAAAAATCTACTGCTCACCATTCCAATTGTATTAGTGTTACTTACTTCTGTATTCATTATGTACACTGAAGCATTTGGCAGATTAAAATGGGCGTATAGAGCATTAGGATTCATCTTCGGTCTAAAAGCCAGTATATTCTTAGTACGCTCTCTTTATCTATTCATTGAACAACCTCAATTGTTACCCCTAAAAGATGAAATGCTAACAAACCTCATTCTCGGGTTTGCTATTATCGAGTTTCTGGAATGTGTCGTTTTTCTTTTCCTTAACATGCAGAGAAGTGAAATTAAGATTACAGAGATGCATAATGATCTCATTGAAAGTGAAAACCGCTATCGCTCTCTATCCGATGCATCCTTTGAAGGTATTGCAATTATAGAGGATGGTGTCTTTATTGAAGTCAACAACACTCTCGTGGCAATGTTTGGCTACGACTCAATGCTAGATATCGTTGGCGAAGAATTGAGTTTTCTTGTCCCTAAAGACAAACTTTCCCGAGTACAGTTTAAAATTAAATCTGAATTTGAATACCCGTATGAATCAAAAGGACTCAAAAAAGACGGCTCTGAATTTCCGGTAGAGTACCACGGGAAGATGTTCTATACAAAAGGTAAAAAAATTCGCATTACAGCAGTAAGAGATATGAGTTATCAGAAAGCTGCTGAAGAAGAGATAAAAAACTTGAAAGGTATTCTTCCTATCTGTTCATTTTGCAATAAAATCAAGAGTGATTCGGGGACATGGGAGAATGTGGATCAATACATTCAGCATAACTCTCAGGCAAATGTCAGTCATAGCCTCTGCCCGACTTGTTTAGAAACCAACTATCCGGATGAGTACAACAAAATGAAAATTTCAGGTGATATTTCACTATAACATCCTTTTCACACCGGCTAGAAATGTATACCAATACTAAAATCTAACTCAAGTCCTACAAATGGGTACATAATGGTGAGAGTAAGGCAGCAACACAACAGCCC
>JAOPTX010000099.1:0-5068 GCA_051532055.1 Fibrobacterales bacterium
AGGTTGTTCACTTCAAATGAATTGAAGATCGCTTCAACGGCATCTTGAAGAGGCTTGCGAGAGTGAGCAAGGCCTCTGAGTTGTATTCCGCCACAGGCAAGTGGTGTGAGGGCAAAGGCAGAACTCCCTTTTGTGTGGCCATTGAATATAGGAAGTAGGTCAAGGTTTGCAAATTCGCCAAAAAATATTCCATTTAAAAGGTAGGTAAACTCACCAAATGCACCCGCAGCTGTCGGTGATGCTATTTGCGGAGTGATAGAGAGTGGGTCTGAGTATATCAGTGAACCATTGCGATAAATGCGTTGGCTTAAAGTAAGAGACCTGAAATCCCAAATTTCACCTCGTCCAGTGCGACCCGCAGAAATCATCTCGATATTGGCAAATGATGCTTCTGGTGAAATGTGCCATTCCTGAGCCTGGGCAAATTGTGCGTCGGCATGGAGAACTAGTGGTTCTGCAAATTGTATACAGCGACTCCCTGCAGCAACCGAACCAGTGATTTTCATTGTGGTCTCTTTCGAGTTGGGGTTTTTGTACACGCGACCGTTAGCTTGTTGGCCAACAAAGAGTGATGCTCCAGGCTCACAAGTTATAGAGAGACTGGTTTCATCTCCGGCAACATATCCTCCACCATAGTTTGAGAGAAACACTTGGACCCCGTCTCGACCTGTAACCTTTGGCGTTAATAGTTTGAGGGGTTTTTGTGAAACTAGTTGTGTGATTCTACTATGATTAAGAATGTGTGATGCGGTCACCTGCGAGTGCATGAGCTTTGGCCTTTTTAATTTGATCAATAATGACATCGAGATTGTGTCCATCTTTTGCCCGTGCAAAGACAAAGGGGCCATCGCCGCGCATCTTTTTAGCGTCTCGCTCCATAACGCCAAGGTCGGCACCAATAAGTTCTGCGAGGTCAATTTTGTTAATAACCAAGAGGTCTGATTGGGTAATGCCTGGGCCGCCTTTACGAGGAACTTTATCGCCCCCCGATACATCAATAACATAGATCGTAAAGTCAGCGAGTTCTCTTGAGTAGTGGGCAGCTAGATTGTCTCCGCCACTTTCAACAAAGAGATAATCGAGTTCATCACCAAAATCTTGCATGAGGTGATCAAGAGCGTGAAGGTTGAGTGAAACGTCTTCACGAATAGCCGCGTGAGGGCACCCACCAGTTTCCACAGCACGAATCCGTTCTTTAGGAAGTGCTTTATTGCGGGTTAAAAATTCTGCATCTTCACGGGTAAATATATCATTGGTTACTACGCCGAGACTAAACTCTTCTCGCATGTTTTCGCAAATTGCTTTGAGGAGTGCAGTTTTTCCAGATCCTACAGGGCCACCAAGGCCAATGGTAAACTGGCGTTTTGAAAAATCACGTTTGGTATCCATCAACTCTCTGAGCTGAAACTCTCCCGGTGACTCCATGTGATCACCGTGTCTAAAAATTCTGTTATGTATTCTCATAATTGTCCTTCCAGGGTCATTTAATTTTGAAATAGTTTACTGTACAGTGTGTGGTGTGCGCCCTGTGCAAGCTCAAGCATGGGGGCGGTGCGATAGGCCTCGGTGTAGTGAGGGATCTCGTATATGGATTGTATGCTCAGCGCACGATGAATTGAGCGTGCTCCATCGGTAGGGCCGAGAAGGCCGAGTCTCACTGCTGCACTCACTTGGTCTCTCACAATCATGTAGCGGGTCAGTTCAATGAGTTCATCTTCGGCGAGTTGTATAATAGCAGCGGAAATGCCCAGTGCCATAGTGAGATGGAGAGTTATTGATGCATTTTTAAGTTGAGCGACGATAGTATCGAGTTGATCCTTTTGAAAGACCTTTTGAATTGCATACATCCAGCCAGCCCCTGCAGTGATACTTCCGGTTTCCATAGTGGGAATTTGGGTAAGTGCACTGTATTCTGACTCAATTGAACGAAGGGTTTCTATAGAATCAGCATTGTGAAATGCGGCAATGATAAAAGGGAGCTCACTGGTTGTAGTTTGGTTGAGTACCACAGAAAGATGCTCCATAAAGGATGCCCGGTCGGTAATAAAGCCAAGCCGAGCCATGGCCTCCATGCCGGACGAAAAGGCAAAGCCCCCTGTCGGGAATGAAGAGTCTACTATATGAAAGAGGTGTGAAAGCTTCATAGGCTAAAAGAGGTTAAACCGTTGTGCAAGGGGAACCTCTTTGAGGGGCTCACACGTTACCGGTTCACCATCAACCGTAACCACATAGGTTTCTGGGTCAACGGCAATTTTTGGCAGGGCGTCATTGAGCTTCATATCTTTTTTCCCAATAGTACGACAGTTCTTTACGGGGGCTAGTTTTTTATCAAGGCCAAACGATTCACATTTTTCAATGCCCGCTTTAGAAATGAACGCAAGACTTGTTCCTGCTGCGGCTTTACCATAAGCACCAAACATTGGTCGTGAAAATACTGGTTGTGGGGTAGGGATACTTGCATTAGGGTCACCCATTTGTGATTGGGCAATAACACCACCTTTGATAATCATTTTTGGTTTAGCACCAAAGAGTGCTGGTTCCCAGAGTACTAAATCGGCAAGCTTGCCCTTCTCGATTGAACCAACATAACTGTCTATGCCCTGAGTTATTGCTGGGTTAATGGTGTATTTTGCAATATAACGTTTTATTCGGTCGTTATCAGATGTTTCGCCTTTGGTTAGTGCGCCACGCTGGAGCTTCATCTTATGGGCAGTCTGCCAGGTGCGACAGATAACTTCACCGACGCGTCCCATAGCTTGGGAATCAGATGCAATCATAGAAATAGCACCAATATCATGTAAGATATCTTCGGCGGCAATAGTCTCTTCACGAATACGACTTTCAGCAAAGGCAACATCTTCGGGAATGTTTTTGTCGAGATGATGGCAGACCATAAGCATATCGAGGTGTTCATCAATAGTATTCACTGTAAACGGGCGTGTTGGATTGGTTGAACTCGGAAGAACATTCGGGTCACTACAGAGAGTGATGATGTCGGGAGCGTGTCCGCCGCCAGCGCCTTCAACATGAAAGGTGTGTATGGTTCTGTTTTTAAAGGCAGCCTTGGTTGTTTCAACAAAACCGCTTTCATTTAAAGTATCGGTATGTATAGAAACTTGAATGTCGTACTCTTCAGCAATGGTAAGGCAGGCATCAATAGTTGCTGGGGTGGTGCCCCAGTCTTCGTGAAGTTTGAGGCCGAGTGCACCTGCTTTAATCTGCTCATGAAGCCCTTCGGGGCGGGCAGAATTACCTTTACCCAGAAATCCAAAATTCATTGGGAGCTCGTCAACTGCCCGAAGCATCATTTTTATGTAAAATTCACCAGGGGTACAGGTCGTTGCGTTGGTACCTGTTGCAGGGCCCGTTCCACCCCCGATCATTGTCGTAACACCACTCGCAAGAGCTTCATCGATCTGTTGCGGGCAAATAAAATGAATATGCGCATCAATTCCACCGGCAGTCAAAATAAGACCTTCACCTGCGATCGCTTCTGTAGTTACGCCAACTATCATTCCTTCGGTGACGCCAGGCATACTGTTAGGATTACCTGCTTTGCCAATTGCAGAAATGTGTCCATCTTTAATGCCAATGTCGGCCTTGTAAATACCGGTATAGTCAACAACGAGTGCGTTGGTAATTACCATGTCGAGGGCATCTGCTTGCGAGACACCAGCAGCCTGTCCCATGCCGTCACGGAGTACCTTTCCGCCGCCAAATTTACACTCTTCACCATAGATGGTATAATCTTTTTCGACCTGAAGTTCGAGAGCGGTGTCACCAAGGCGCATTTTGTCGCCTGTGGTAATACCGTACATCTCTGCATATGCTGCTTTATCTATTGATGCCATGTTATGCTCCTTTAAATCCGGCAGAGTGTGCTGCACTGAGCGCTATTTCACGTTGTGCGTCAATGGGACCATCAGTTAACCCTGATCCACCATGTTGAACACGTAATCCGGCAAGGGCTACCAGTTCAACGGATTTCTCTTCTCCTGGTTCAAATCTCACCGCGGTACCCGATGGAATATTGAGTCTATAGCCATAGGCTTTAGCTCTGTCAAAATCGAGGGCCGCATTTACTTCAAAGAAGGGGTAGTGTGAGCCAACTTGTACTGGGCGATCCCCAGTGTTCATTACAGTAATGGATGTTGTTTCTCTTCCCTCATTGAGTTCGAGTGAACCTTTTTTAATAGTAGTTTCTCCAAGGGTAATCTCTTCTTTTCTTTTTGGTGGCATTTTAAGGCGCTTGAGTTGTGAGCCATAGAGGGCAAACTCTTCATTCCCCCATCCATTACAGATAGGTTGATGAATAGTTACGAGCTTTGTGCCATCGGGGAAAGTACCTTCAACTTGTACTTCATCAACGAGAGTTTCAATGCCGGGCATTACTTCATGAATGCCAATAAGGAGTTTGCCTTTTGTCATTATCTCGGCGACAGTTAATCCGTCACGAATAAATTCAAGAACTTGTGTTGCGATAAGGGCAACGGTTTCAGGGTGATTGAGTAAAACTCCACGTGCATATCTTTTTTGAGCGAGGGCTCCAGCTTGATGGAGCATTAGTTTTTCAATCTCTTTTGGTGAAAGATGCATTGTAACTCCTACACGTTCAGGTGTTGGGTAATAAGTTCATCGGAAAGTTGATCAATAGAGCCTTGAGCCATACAAAGACCACGATTAAGTATAATAAAATCATCCCCAAACTCTTTTATAAAATCGAGATATTGCTCTACCAAAATAATAGTCATCGAGCGCTCTTTAGCGAGTTGAGCAAGTACTTCACCAATTTGCTGAATAATATTGGGCTGTATGCCTTCTGTAGGTTCGTCGAGAAGGAGTACTTTAGGATTTCCTGCCAGTGCACGACCAATGGCAAGTTGTTGTTGTTGACCTCCAGAAAGATCGCCTCCCATACGGTTTTTCATCTGCTCAAGTACGGGGAATGTGGCATATATCTCTTCGGGAATAATCGTTTTAGTATCTGGGTTTGCTTCGAGCCCTACCATGAGGTTTTCTACTACCGAAAGCTTTGGGAATATATGACGTCCTTGGGGTACGAGCGCAA
>JAOPTX010000100.1:0-14368 GCA_051532055.1 Fibrobacterales bacterium
TGGACATAGGAATGGGCAGAGTATCTGTTTGGGAGACTGCATAGTTATGCAGGGAAGAAAATATTTTTGTAGAAGCCCCACCGTCCATGGTGGGGCTAGTTTACTATATTCTATCTAGTCATACGTTAGCATAAACAATTATTGGGTACAATGACAAAAATAATTATTGGCATCTTTGGATTAAGTATTGTTATAGGGTTTTTAATTCTACATAACTTTGATTTTTTGCTTAAAACAAATCAACTTCAAGTTATAGAGAATGGGCATGAACTGAACATAGAAGCATATCAAAGAGGAAAGGACCAAATATTAATATTTTTGTACCCGACCAATGTCTTATCAAATATACTGTTAATCGATCACTCATCTAATATTATTTATAGCGTCAATCCGCCAAGAGAATTTCTAGGAATCAAATTTTATAATTCGGACACGAAGTATCCAGGAATTAAAATAGATGATGGTGTAAAAATGGAAGGATGGGAATATAAATTCAAAAATAACGTATATAAAATAAAAAGTTTAGATTCCACTTTAAATGTACATGGTACCGCCAAAATCCCAATGAAAGAATATCGCCTCGAAATAAGGCTATAAAGCATACCAATAAATCAAATGGGTAAGTTCACGACCATTATCCAAGTGATAACAGAAAAGTTAAACATCTATTAAAAAACCTGTTTATAAGTAGGAATCTGGATGGATATAACGAAACGTTGGAGCGGTAATTGAAAAGAGTTATATTGTGGAATAAATTCCGCTCAACTAAAAGTTATTATGGAAGGCTTTGATATATTGATCCATTACCGTGACACAGAATAACTATATGAAAAATATTATAACCTTATTCTCCGTGATTATTTTACAAGCGTTTGTAGGATGTTCAGCGAGTAAGCCTTTGAAGGAGACTAATGAGTATCATTTCACAGGTGATGTTAAGGATCTATTAGATACAACAGTAGCATATAAAACTAAAACGATTGAACCTATATACATTGACGGTAAGTCACATACTTTTATATCACCTGAATTTCCTGATTATCAAAAAATAATGGGAAAAAAGATGAATAACCCTCGGCAGTTATTGTTGTCAAATTTGGATTGCTGGTCAAAAGTATCGAGTGATGCCTCCTGTAGAACTGAGGTACTATTTTCAGATTCCTCAAAACAGATATTACAGATAATTAAACAAAAAAGCTTCCTGGGTTGGTTGCAGCCTGACGAAACTAAGCGAAAACCCAAGAGGATATTTGTTTTTAAAGAACCAGATCATAAATTATTCCATTCATTACCCTTCAATGATGAGGCGCTTGTTACATATTTTAGAATGCGTTCTGATATTAAATCCATAACAACATTTAAAGAAGAGCCCCCCTCAATGGCCTCGATTGTTGTGGTGGGTATTATGGTTGCAACTCCTGCTTTTCTTGCTTCTATGGTCATAGAGTCAGTAGTGTATGCAATAGATAAAAATTATTCATGGAAACGAGTTGGGATATACACTGGTAGTATGGTAGGTGGGGTAATGGGGCTCGGGCTCGTATTATGGACCGGTGAAATCTCAGTCAAAATTGTGAAAGTAGATTTCTAATAATATCTCCGCCGTCCCTGGCGGCGTTCGCTAAAAAAAAACATTTTCTTTTCTCCCAAATGGACATCATGCAAGGCATGCCCATTCCTACGATCCACCAACAACAAAAGCACAAAACCTTTTTCCTAAATATGAAAAAGGCTTCGTACATTTTGTGAACGTTGCAAGACATATTTTATTGGGGATTAAAAGTGAGATTATTTTTAAATTTTAGGAACATTTCTAGATGAATAATCGTCTAACTAACAAATCAACTAATTTTGGATTATTAATGAAATATTCTATTGGACTTACCTTAATCCTTTTCCTTTTAAATTGTGCCGAATCAACAAATAATAATGACTTAGTGCAAGAAGAAACGGAATCAATACAAGAAAATACAACCGCACTTTGTTCTGATGGATTAGACAATAATCAAAATAATAAAATAGATTGTGAAGATTATAATTGCTTCAATATGACTGTATGTACTGATAAGTATAAGGATGGTCCATATTGTCAAAAGAACCCTGACTTGTGTGGTTATTTTTTGGACTCTCGTGACAGCAATGAGTATAAATGGGTGAACATTGGCTCACAAGTGTGGATGGGTGAAAATCTTGCATATATTCCAGAAGTTTCACATGTACATATTGGTTCTGAGCTTAGTTCGGCAATGGACGATTCATATTATTATGTATATGATTTCCCTGAATATGATTCTTTAGGTGAACATTTTCATAATTATCAAGAGAGTCAATATTATTTGTCATTTGGTGTTTTGTATAATTGGAATGCTGCTATGAAAAAAGATTCAGCAAGTAACCTTGTTCCAAGTGGAGTTCAAGGAGTATGTCCTGATGATTGGCACTTGCCTTCTAAAGATGAATGGGATATTTTAGCAGAATATATAGATCAACAATTGGATAATGTTGGGCCAATGAGTGATCAACCTGATAGGATTCATTGGGAGTATGTAGGCGGGTATTTGCAGGCACAGAGTGGGTGGCGAGATGACAATTTTGATAAACCCGATTCAACAAGATTTGGATTTTCCGCTTTACCTTCCGGAGTGCGTTCAAATGCCCAATTTGATGGATACATGTATTTTGGATATTGGTGGACATCTAGTGAATTTTCAAAAGAAAGAGGTTGGTATAGGTTGTTGGCATCTAATGGTTATTTGCAATCTCCCTCTCGAGATAAAAGTTTAGGGATGTCGGTAAGGTGTTTAAAAAATTGATAACTGAATAGTATCTAAATATAACCCCCAATAAAATACATCTTGCAACAGCCGAAGCACTCAAGCTTTTTTCTATGCACTGAAGTGCAAAAAGCCTGCGTACATTCGCCAAACGTTGTAGTCAATTTAAAAAGGGGCCAGTAAGTGCCTTCGGCATTTATTGAATAAATTCTATTTTTGAGGCACATTTTTTCTTTTATTTTCGTCTAATAGATGTGATATCAATTGGTGCCCAATATGTTTAAAATTTTAATACTTGTAGTTTATGTTTTTTTGCTCTGCTCTTGCTCATGGTTAATGGATGGGGATTCCTCTTCACCAATTGAAAGTAATTGGATTAAAGATAAAAATATTGATGGATATTCTAATGCGCAACTCAATAGTAGTACCAGAAATGATACCCTATTCGTTGCAACTATAAATGATTACTATATCATGTCAATTGATTCTTTGTCAGATGGTTTTGAGGTGATAACACGATATACTACTCATGATTATTTTGATATGGGGCAGAAGCCTACGATATCAAAAGACTATTTAATCAGGTTCAATGATCAGTCTTATTCCTTGCTTGATTCAAATGATGGTTTGTACAATCATATTCCACAACTTTATATAGAGGTTTCAAAGACCGAAGATTTATCTAGGCCTTCTAGCATGAAGTATCCAAGAGTTGATTCTCTTGATTTTGGTGTTAACATTCAAGAATCTGAGTTTTACCCACAAGAACAATGCCTAATTTCAGGTGATCGAGGTGTGTTTTTTTATAGATATCTCGATACAATTGATGAAAAAGAGGTGAATAACAACGTTGCTTTCTTTAGTATTACTCCAGATAAAAATCGTAATTGGTTACCCAATATTTCGATTGATAGCACAATGAGTTTAGGACAAAGACACTTAAATATTACAAGCCTAAATACTATTGATGGATACTTTTATTTTAGTAGCAGAGAAGTGTTTGTTATAATTTCGCCAAATAATATTGTTACAATACAAGAAATTAATTCTAATGATGACATCATATTTGATGTTATTAAAGATCCATTTGGTTCAAAATTGTTTAGAATACACGAAAATAAAATTATGGAATCCACTGATATGGGATATAGTTGGATTGAAAAGTATTCCGTTTCACATTTTTACAGTACGATGCACTATGTTCAAATTGATTCAAAAATTATTGGTTATTCAATGAATCAAATATTTGAAATTGTTATGGGAGATGATGGTGTCATCGTTAATGAAATTAACAATGAGGGCATCGGACAAACTCAAATTACTTCCATTAGTAATGTTAATGATGAAATGATTTATCTCACGACCACAAGTGGTGGTTATTATAGAAAAATGGAAGATTTTTTTGAGTATAAAGAATAGCCCCTTTTTAAACTGACTACAACAGCCGAAGCACGCAAGCTTTTTTCTATGCACTGAAGTGCAAAAAGCCTGCGTACATTCGCCAAGCGTTGTAGAACATTATGCAAGACATCACATCATACTATGTAAATAGATAGAGAAGTAATACCCGGCTCATGAATTAAATATTACCGGCCACGAAAGCGGCAATCGTCCTAATTGCCACAGGTAAATTATTTTTAAAATAAAGAAGTATTTGAGAATTATGATTTATAGTAGTTGTAAATTCTTTGTAAATAAAAGAGGCTGCAATGATTCTACTTTGCTAAAAAATTACATTTGTCCTTTATTAAAATGAAGGTTTACATGAAGATAAAACTCTTAATTATACTAGTACTAGCCTTACTTTCATTTGCTTTTTCAGAGACAAGAACTGTTCTTTGTTTTAAAGACAATATCAGTACTCAGGATAATGTTTGTAATAATAATGATTCACTACTAAGTGCCGTTGCAAAATCAGGTAATTACGATTACGTAATAATAGGTAATGGTGTATGGAAAGACCTTGCAATAAATATCAACACATATTACTTGAGGTTTTTGGCTGAGGAAACAGGTAAAGTTTTTTTTACTGGTCAATCAAGTATTATTGTTAATGCAAAAAAAGTTGAAATAAGAGGTATTACCTTTAAAGATGGAGGATTGCCTCCTGGTAGTGAGTCTATAATAAAGCTTTCTGGTGGGAGCAATGAATCAACTATAGAAGATTGTGTGATTTCATACTATAACCCAGAAGATCCTATGACAGAGTATGATTGGATCCACATTGGTAAAGGTAATAATAACAAAATCAGAAACAATATTTTTGAAGGTAAAAATCACAAAGGAACTCTTATAGAAGTAAGACATAGATTGTGCCTACAGTCTTCAGAAGCTTGTAATATACCAGTATTTATTAAAGAAGGTATAGTTGATAATCAATTATATGAGAATACAACAATGTATTATCCTAGTAATACGGGGAATAATATTATTGAAAAAAATACTTTTATAGATTGTATTAAAGGAAATGATAATAGCAATGGATATGAAATAATTCGTATTGGTTTAGATGTTGAGCAACAAATAATATCAAACAATATTGTTAGAATGAATTTATTTGAAAATATTTTAATGGAAGATGAAATAATTTCTAGCAAATCTACTGGCAATAAATATCTCAATAATGTTTTCAAAAATTGTAGAGGTGGTTTGTCCCTAAGACATGGGAATGATAATGTTGTAATGGGAAATGTGTTCATGCGAGGAAATGAATTTAATGATAATATGTCTGGACTATTTATAATGGGGGAAGGACATATCGTAGTAAATAATTATTTTCAGGGGCTCAATGGCAATGCAATTCAGATAAGGTATGGAGATAAAGATGTCTATTCCAATTCGTCTAATGGTTTTGCATTTGTAAAAGATTTAATTTTAAGTTTTAATACTTTTGTTGATTGTAGCAGGTACTTTTATTTTTATCAGCATGAAAAACAATTATTATCTCCCACGGAAGCGAACATATCTCACAATATCTTTCAAACAGGTACAGAATTACAAGATTTGTTTTTAGTAACTAATACGGGAGATTGGAACTCACCAGAACAAAAGTATGATAGAACATCATCTAAGGATATAAATGAAATTCCTGATGTTTTTTGGAATAAGAATATATGGGCATCGACATATCAAGAAAATGAACTGATGGTTAATAACTATATAGGCAGTGTTTTATATCTCTCCAAAGATGATCTCTATAAACCTAAACATGAATTAAGTAATTTGTTACTTGAAATAGATTTGCCTGAAAACCTAAAGTCAATTATGAAAAATGATTTATATGGGGGATTGCGTTCTAATGAATTGATGACAATTGGAGCTATTGAAGTTATGGAAACGACACAACATGACCCCAATTATACTTTGGATGAATTGATGTCTTTACCTTTGCTTTTTAGGCCAAATTCAAGAATGCTAAATAGTTCGATGAATACAAATTACTTAATGCCAATAATTTCAATACTAAAATAATAAGGATGAATATGAATATTAAAAATTTAATGTTTTTTGTTTTGTTTTCGATAGCCACTACGTTTGCTGGTTATACTTGGACTCAAACAACAAGACCAGTTATGATTCAAGGTGATTGGTATGGTACAGGGCTCTATATACAAACAGAGAATGGACATAATGTTTTTTTAAAACATTCAGATTTTGATTCAAAAATGTTAAATGTCTATCATACAATGTTGCTCATGGCACAAAGTGGTCAAATAAATCTCACAATTCAATATAGAACAGATGTTACAACCTCCTATTCACCTTATGGTGTTGTGTTACCTTTTGGTCATATAAAGCAAATTCGTTCAATGAATATTAATTAGTTATCTCTATTCTTACCGAAAGATTAAGGACTTCACAATAATATTATTATATAAATAGGGCAGTTTCTAAGAGCAAGTCTCGGTGCGAACCACAATACGGTTTTCTATTAAGATGTTGTCTTTGGAATAACCCTAATTTAAGTTTTGTTTCATGATTCTATCAACTTCCGCTATCCTGCTACAGTTGATGTGGCCGGAAAGAGTTTAAAGCCGGGCGCTATAAAAGTACTGCATTGGTAGGGAAAAGTCTTGCATAACGATTCTACAACAGGGTGAGCAGGCAATTACCGTGTCGTAAGTGAACTGCATTCGATCGGTCGCTAAAGCTCCTCGCTCTCATGCAACCCAAGCAGAGCTTGGGAGTTCACTAACTCCACTTTTTTATCCAAAATCGTAAAGACCGATTTTGGATAAAAATAACTGCCTACTGGCACCCAAACGTTGTTTAAAATATTCGATTGTTAAAAAGAATAGAAAAAAGCTAAATTTAAAGAAATATTCAATAATATCAGTTTTATTTAAAATCTGGTAACATTTTTAAAACTTTAATCGTCTAAGTATATAAAGATCTAAGCAGGAGCTTAATATGAAAATAATAATTATGGCCTTTCTATTGTTAACAATGCCATTGTTTTGGGGATGTGATTTATTTAAATCCAGTAAATCAACTGAAAACCTACCACCTGAGCTTACCATTTATTCAGATACAACATTAAGTGTAAATGATAGCATCAACCTTTCAGTACAGCTTACTGATGAGGATTCTGCCAGCGTGGAATATATTTGGCAAATTGACGAACTAAACATGCTTGATACATTATTTGAAAATAATATTTTAGTTGCATTTCCAAAAACTGGAACATATGATGTTATTATCACGGCAATTGATAATAAGGGCAGCCTTTCAGATCCCGATACATTGAAGGTAACCATTTTTTCATCAATGCCCTCTGTTCAAATTTCAACTACACCAGCTCGTCACCCTGTAAATGACACTCTTAAATTTACTGTTACAGCCACCGATACAGACGGTAAAGTCATCGATTATTTGTGGTCTTTTGATAATAATCAATTTAATGTGACAAAAGAACCAATGTTTAAAGCAATATGGAGCTCAGAAGAGTTTGGTAGTAAAACTCTATATGTAAAAGTCATTGATGATGATAGCTTAACATCACTTGTTGATTCTATATCGTTTGAAATCGCCAAATTGCAACCACAGTTAAATCTATCAGCAGACACTTCAATTTTTGTTAATGATTCAATTTCATTTAATGCTAATGCTATCGATTCTAATGGAACGGTGGTTAAACACCTTTGGTCTTTTGATAATATAACATGGGATACTACATCAATGGCATCTTTAACCAAAGCATGGCCTATTAATGATTATGGGATTAAAATACTATATGCTAAAGTAATAGATGATGACGGCATCGAGTCATCAGTTGATTCTACTAGAATTGAAGTTCTTTTATCAGCGCCAATAGTCAAATCAATGAGTGATACTTCAATTTTCGTAAATGACTCTATAAACCTTAATGTATCTGCTACAGATGTAAATGGGACAATATTTAAATACCTTTGGTCATTTGACAACGTAACATGGGATACTACATCAAATGCAACGTTGACCAAAGCATGGGTCATTAACGACTATGGCAATAAAACAATGTATGTAAAAGTGATTGATGATGATGGTGTTGGATCCACTATAGACTCTACCAAAATAAATGTTACTCTTTCTGCACCTGTTCTTATAGCAATGAATGATACTATAGTGGCAGTAAATGATTCGATACTATTTACTGCGTTAGCAACAGATAACAATGGTAATATTATAAATTATTTATGGTCTTTGGATAGTGGCAAATCGTATGCATCCACAATGGAAGGAGCATACAAATATATTTGGCCAATTAATGAATATGGTTCAAAATTAATTTTGGTTAAGGCTATGGATGATGATAATGTAGAATCTAATGTTGATACTATTGTTGTCACAGTTAATCAATGCCTTCCCGAAGTACAGGCAATAAATTTACAAGGTCAAATCAGCGATACAATAATAAGCATAAATGATTCAATATATATTGGTATATCGGCAACAGACTCGAATGGCCAAATATCCAAATATTACTGGGATTTCAATGCAGATGGCTGGGATGATAGTACAAGTAATACTGGTTCGTTAAGTCGTTATTTAAAATGGCCTGCTGGTGGAAATGTAAAAGTAGTTGTAGGCGCTTTGGATGATGATGGATTAATTGGTTTAGATACATTTAATGTTTTGTTTAATAGACCACCAACATCATGTGACTTGAATACCAATTTTAATCCTGACAAAGGTGGCTGGAGTAATTTTAATTATACTTCGGATAATGGTAGCATTCAAGTTTCTTTTACAGGTGTTGATCCTGATGGGGGTTTTGATGTCCTGAGTTATGATTTTTATTGGGGACTTGATTCAAATGGTATGACTCAAAAATCTATTGGAATGAATGGCACTGTTTCCATCACAGATATAGAAGTTCAAACTACTTATTATTGGAAAGTTATTGCTAGAGATTTGTATGGAGATAGCACTGTGCAGACTGGTTTATTTAGTCCCATTGATTACCCACTAGATGGAATATTTTGGAACAATACAACTGGAACGCCAAACTTTACTAGTAACTTTGATGGTCAGGTTACTACTTTTTCTCATGATGGCCAAATGTGGTTAATTGCAGCTAAGACTTACAATAACACCTCAAATATGATTTATAACTCTGCTGATGGTATCAATTGGGTCAAAGTTACCGGAACACCAAACTTTACTAGTAACTTTGATGGTCAAGTTACAGCTTTTTCTCATGATGGCCAAATGTGGTTAGTTGCAGCTAAGACTTACAGTAACACATCGAATATGATTTTTAAATCTGCTGATGGTATCAATTGGGTCAAAGTTACCGGAACACCAAACTTTACTAGTAACTTTGATGGTCAAGTTACAGCTTTTTCTCATGATGGCCAAATGTGGTTAGTTGCAGCTGAGACTTACAGTAACACATCGAATATGATTTTTAAATCTACTGATGGCATCAATTGGGTTAAAGTTACCGGAACACCAAACTTTGCTAGTAATTTTGATGGTCAAGTTACAGCTTTTTCTCATGATGGCCAAATGTGGTTAGTTGCAGCTGAGACTTACAATAACACATCGAATATGATTTATAAATCTACTAATGGTATCAATTGGGTTAAAGTTACTGGAACACCAAACTTCACTAGTAACTTTGATGGTCAAGTTGCAGCTTTTTCTCATGATGGCCAAATGTGGTTAGTTGCAGCTAAGACTTATAGCAATACATCGAATACTATCCACAAATCCGGAAGAAATAATTAATACTATGATGTTTTATTAAATTAATTAAAGCCTATTTTAACAATCGAATACTTCAAACAACACGAAAAGGCAGCAATAAATTTCCGTAAATATGAAATTCACAGCTGCCGTTTTCGGAACGTTGTAAGACATTGGCACACAATCTAGAGGGGCCGTGTGGGCTAAAATTTAAAAAATTATAATCACAGCTCTGGCAGTTCGTTGCATTTTTTAAAGCCCACCTGACAAGTAGACTGAATCACTGGGCTTTCATATTACATGACATTGCTTTCCTTTTAATTTGAAAGCAATACTCGCTTTGCTCGTGTCATGCAATATTCAGCCCTTTAAGTAGCTCACCCTCCCTGAATGTGTAGTTTAGTCAGGTGTAGTGGCTATTTGCCCCTCTAGCTTTGCACCAACGTCTTACAACAACCGTAGCACGCAATAGTTTCTTTTAATATGAAACTACTGCGTACTCCGGCCACGTTGCAAGACATGTTTTCGGTTTGTGGAGGATTACTAATGTGGCCCTCAATTATTTTTGTGATATTTCTACCTTTTAATGGTATTAATTCAGTCGGCTAGTTTTAATGAGTATTTTAAAATGTTTTTTCTTGGTGTTAACTTCTGTTCTTTTGATAAGTTGTTCAAAGGGTTTTGTTAATTCTAATCGAGCAACGGATTCAAGCCCAAAACCTTATTTGAAAGAAGCATACATATTATATCACATGGGCGTTCAAAATATTGGAGATGCATCAAGACGAGATAGTGATTACTTAAAGCTTATATCTGAATCATTTGGTATCAGTAAAGAGCTGGCAATATTGTATCTAAAAAAAGTTGAAATTTCGACCCCAAAACAGCGAACAAAGAAATGTTTATACTATCTACAAGAGTCTTTGAAAGAACTTTCTGTAATCAAAAAACAAAATCGACAAAAATTTTTTGTAATAAATGTTTTGAACCCATACTTTAGTTTATTGATAAATAATGTTGCAATTCCAAATGCTTTTCATAAAAACATAGCACACCTAATACCACAATATTTAAGTGGTAAAAATGCAAAAAATGAGTTTAAGAAGTTAGTGAGAATGACAATTGCCTTCGATAGTTTTAAAGAAGTTGATGTTTCTATAGTAGATAACTTTAATGTGTCGTTACACGAAATTGGTTATCATATGTTCTATAATTTAGATAACCCTTTAGCACATGTTTTTGAAATAAACTCAACCTTACTTGACAAACAAAAATGGAGTAATAAGAGCGAAACGATCACAATATACATGTTGAAACGTATTGCCCCAAATCTGTTACCTGATCTTCAAGGGTTTTCATTGTTAGGTACGAAAGAAGTATTTGTTATATCAGATTTCTTTCCATTGCTTGCAGAAGCCTATTTACAAGAACGTACAAACAAATTAACTCCTGGAGATGCCTTTGTTGATAAGAAAAATGAGGAGGTTTGGAAAGAATTAAGTATCGACTTAACAATAGAAAATGCAAACTCAATTCTTGAAAGATTAACAAAGAAAGATTTTTCCAAAACACCCAAAGATAGTATCGTATTAAGATTGGCTTATGCTGTTGCCATACATGAGGCTAAGCATAAAGCTGATGAATATGAAACGGATAAAATATTATATAGTGTTGATTTTGAGCTTTCAGCATATTTGGCTCAAATACTATATAGTGATACACCGTTTCATTCTTTACGTATGGCATTGTCTTACTTTGAAAACATGTATGAAGCTTCTGAGGTTGAAATATACTTACCAATTATGAAAAAATTGTGGAATGTGGCTATAAAAACAGCTGAGCCAGATGTGACAACTGATATAATTAAAAAAGAGGTGTTAAAGATTTACGAAGCCCATAGAATATACTCTGGTGGTTATAGGTTTCCAAAATTGAACAGCTTTAAGAAAAAAGTTGTTCCTTTTATAAAAAAAGATTTTATGTAAAGTGCTAAATAATATGGGATTAGCACCTAATCCATCCCCCACAAACCAAAAACACGATCTTGCAACAGCGGTAGCAGTCAATTATTTTCCATAAAGATGAAAATAACTGCCAACTCCCACAAACGTTGTGTAAAATAGTATCCTTTTTTTAAAAATTCTATAAAATGTTTATGGATTATCTAGATGAAGGCTGGTTTGATATGACAATTTCGTTGCTTTTACCTTACGGAATGATATAATAGTAGACACTAAATTTCCAAGATGAGATTCATATGAAAAGTATAAAAAAATCATTGATGGCAAAAATTCTTGTGCTGGCATTAGCATCTGGAGCTGTTCCTATTGTTGTTATCGTTGTGTTTTCGATAGTCAATATAACTGATAGCATGTTACATCAGATTGGTGAAAATTTGCGTGACAACGCAGAGATGGTTGGAAGTAATATTGATGATTTTTTTGATCAGCGAGAGAATGATGCGCGGGTAATATCTCAAGCAAATGTACTCGAGTCTGCCGATGCAATTGTTCAACAAGGTTATTTTGACGATATTATAGATGCAAACCCTAACATTACCGGTATTAATGTGATTAGTTCTGATGGGGTAGTATTTTCAAGTAATGGTGACCAGAATAAGGTAGGGGCAACCCTCAAATCATTTAAGCCTGACCTTGTGCCACTGTATAAGGATGCGCTATCTGCTAAGCAGGGAGATGTTCTTTTTGGAAAAGTACATATTGAACAATCAACTCTTTCGATGTATATGATTACCCCAGTTACCGATGATTCAAATATCAATGTAATTTCGGTAATTGTAATTGCAATTAATATGCAGCCAATTATTGAAAGTATTGCGCTCTTTAATGAAAATGTAATTGGTGATGAGTTTGTGTATTTGCTTAATGATGATGGAGAAGTTATTGTAACGGGTGACTCTGAACAAAAGTTATTTACAACGTTTAATGATTTAACCCACAAGCCAGATGTGCTTGATGCGACAGATGAGGATGGCTCAAAGGATTTCTTGATATATGAAAATTTTAGAGACATTGAGGTTATTGCAGGAATGGCTGACATGAGAGCACATGGAGTTAATAATGGTCTCGATTGGGGAATTGTTGCAGTAGCTGAAACAAGTGCTATTGCGCAGCCAGCCTATACATTAAGAAATTATCTGCTGCTCATTGCTATTATAGTCCTTGGTATAATAGCAATCATTGCAGTTATAATATCAAGAGCAATAATTGCACCGTTAAATAATGTAAACAAAGGGTTGCAAGATATTGCTGAAGGCGAAGGGGACCTTACGAAAAGATTAAAGTCTACAACAAACGATGAAATTGGTGAACTTACAGACTGGTTTAACCAAGTGATGGAAAAAATTAGAGTAATCATTAAGCAAAACAAAGATAGTGTTAATTCTATAAAAGACTCGTCATCAAATCAAAATGAGGCCGTAACCTCTGTTTCAAATGCAACTAATTCCATGACAGAGAAGTCACGAAAAATTGCCCATGATTCTGATTCAGCTACAACTAATATTAATGATATTTCTGAGAATACTGCTCACCTTAATGCAAATATTTCTACTGTAGCATCGGCAGTAGAGGAGATGAGTACTACGACGAATGAAATAGCACAAAACTGCCAACAAGAGCTTAAAATTGCGGGAGATGCGAGTAAAATGGCTCAAGATGCAAATAAAACAATGGAAACAATGAAGCTTTCCGCCGATAAAATAGGTAAAGTTCTCGATACCATAAAAGATATTGCAGACCAGACGAATCTTTTGGCGCTGAATGCTACAATTGAGGCAGCATCAGCAGGGGATGCTGGAAAAGGTTTTGCTGTGGTAGCAAGTGAGGTTAAAGAGCTTGCTAAACAGACATCTCAGGCAGTTGATGATATTGCCTCTCAGGTTGCTACTATGCATACAAGTACTAATGATTCTGTAAAGTCAATTGAATCCGTATCAACAATTATTGAAGAGGTTAATGTGATTTCTCAGACAATTGTAAGTGCTATTGAAGAACAATCAGCGACGATTAATGAAATTGCCGGAAACATTTCTAACCTAAATCAAACAAGTAGTAATGTTGCCGATAATATTAGTGAGTCAGCAAATTATATCGCAAGTATTAATAAAGATGTATCTGCATTTAGCCAGGAGGTTGATGCAATAACTGATAATATGAGTGAGATAAAAAACAACTCAGATGATCTTACAAGTATTTCAAATGAGTTACATGCCTCTGTCGGTAAATTTATCGTTTGAATTAAGACATTAATCGAGGACGGGGTTAATGGGTTATTTAGAATTCTATCATACGATCCTCAGCTACTTCACACAACACGAAAAGGCATCAATAATTCCCCAGAAAGATGGGAATTTCAGCTGCCGTTTTCGGGACGTTGTAGGTAATAGGTAGGGATTGGGTAGT
>JAOPTX010000102.1:0-3767 GCA_051532055.1 Fibrobacterales bacterium
TCAGCAGGGTTTCCGTCAGAAACACTGTCTATATAAACCTGTAATTGGACGTCGGTATTATTATTGACATTGGTAAGAATGTATTTCATACCAATCCATCGATTTTCTGGTAACGTTTCTCCTCCCCAAAGTGGATCTTGTTTTCCATATCCAGATTTAGAAAAATAGGTGGTTCCAGAATGTTTCCACTCTTTTTCAAAATCCCATTTTCCATCGTTTCGGAATCGTGCCTGATAGGACTGCGCATCACAATCGTCTCCGCCTGATGAACCATGACCAAAAGACGAACCACGCATCCCGACAATCATGCCACCCCAATTTTTACCCGACGAACCTGATTTTCTATAAAATGCAGTAAACTCAATATTGGTAAATACTTGTGCGGCAACGTTATTGTCACGTGTTGGATTAATATGAAAACGAGGGCTTCCTGACATTTTCATTATTCCCTCACCATCAACTTTGTGTGGGGTAGATGTAGCGCTATGATCCTCCGTCCAGTCCGTAGGGTCATAAGAATCATAATTATCGAATTCACGCAGCTCACCATTATTCCAGTGGGCAGAGTTCCATTCGGTGTACCCTGGTAGCGATGGATGAAATTGTTTAATTCCAAAAATATCCGTTTCCGCATAACCAACTGCCACACAATATAACAGTACAAAAAAGAAGAGAGAGATTTGCTTCACAGGGGTACCTTATATTCGCCTAAAGGTTAGTCCAGATAAAATAGAAAAATTAAAATATATTCCTCCAGCAAATACACCAAGATTAAGGTAGCCAGCCAGGACGCTCAGGCGAGCAGCACGAGTTACCTGAAATCGTGCAAATATAGTGGCAAATGCATTAACATAAACGCTTTCTGTTAGAGAGGGTACTACTACCAGTTTTTGAACTGTTATTATGTTTGTCTGTATTTAAGGTATTTAGTGTTGGACAAAATTATCGAGGCACGGTACAATAAATGGAGCCGGTGTTAATATAATCTGTCTGTTATGAACAACTCAATAATTAGATAGACAGATAAGAAAGGATAAATAATACATGAACTTGGCATTGAAGGAAGATGAAAATTCATTGAAACACCTCATACAACATCTCCATGCAGGAGTTGTTGTCCATGCGGCCGATACCCATATACTCCTTGCCAATGAACAGGCATCCATTCTACTGGGTTTAACCATTGATCAGATGATGGGAAAAGTAGCTATCGATCCCGCATGGTGTTTTGTTCGTGAAGATGAGACCCCAATGCCAATCGAAGAGTATCCCGTAGCCCGGGTATTCTCCACACAAGCCCCTGTCCAAAATCTGGTGGTGGGTATCAATCGCCCCTCTACAAACGACCGTGTTTGGGTTATGGTAAATGCTTTTCCAGAGTTAAATTCTGATGGACAGATAGTTCAAGCTGTTGTAACATTTATCAACATCACCGATCGAATGAACATAGAGGAAGCGTTGCAGGAGAGCGAACAGGCTTTCCGGTCGCTCTTTGAAAACAGCTACATTGCTGTGGCCTATCATAAAATGGTTTACGATACAACCGGTAAACCCGTTAACTATTTATTTGAAAAAGCAAACGAATGTTTCAAGAAACTTACTGGATTGAATCCTACCGGAAAACTCGTGACCGAAGCTTTTCCGGGGATTGAAAAAGACCCCTTCGATTATATTGGTAAATATGGGGAAGTCGCAAAAACAGGGAAAGAGATCAGATTTCAGACCCATTTACAGCCAAATGACCAATGGTATGATTGTGTGTGCTATCAAAATAAACTCGACCATTTTGTAGTTGTATTCCTTGATATAAGCGAGCAAAAGAAGGCGGAGGAAGCACTTGAGTGGAGCATGAAGCTCCTCAATGAAACAGGTCAGATGGCTCATATTGGCGGATGGGAAATTGATTTGCTGAAAAACGAACTAAGCTGGACTGATGAAGTACGTCGCATTCACGAAGTCCCAATGGATTTCCAGCCCAATATTGCCACAGCAATTGATTTTTATTCTCCTGTATCACAACCAGCTATCTCAGCCGCTGTAAATGAATTAATTGAGCAAGGCGCCCCATTCGACCTTGTACTGGAAATCATTACCGCTAAGGGTAATCTACGCTGGGTTCATGCGCTGGGCAAAGGCATCTTTTTAGAAGGCAAGATTATCAAGGTTTCCGGTACCTTTCAGGACGTAACTGAACGTAAACATGCTGAGCTTGCCCTCGCCGCCGAAAAAGAGCGCCTTGCCGTGACCTTACGGAGCATCGGTGACGGGGTCATAACTACCGACCCAGATGGTAAAATAACAATGCTCAATAAAGCCGCTGAGGTGATGGCAGGCTGGGGTTCGGAAGAGGCAACTGGGTTACCATTGACTGAGGTATTCAACATCATCAATGAATTTACACGCAAACAATGCAAGAGTCCCGTTGATGAGTTAATTGCAGCAGACAGTATCACAGAACTTCAAAACCACACCATCCTCATAGCAAAAGATGGAAAAGAAATTATAATAACTTACAATGGAGCTCCACTTCGTGATAATGAAAACAAAGTTATCGGTGTTGTACTTGTATTTAGAGACATGACTGAAGAGCTCAATGCTATTAAACAAAAAGAGGCACTCACCGAACAACTTCACCAAAGCCGTAAAATGGAAGCGATCGGGCAACTAGCCGGTGGAATCGCGCATGATTTCAATAATTCCCTTGGGGGAATTATTGGGGCGGCAGAACTTATTAAACATGGTACCTTCGATAAAGCAAAGCAGGAAAAATTTATTGATTTGATTATCACCGCTGCAGACCGCGCCGGTGAACTCACTAAAAAACTCCTTATGTTTTCACGAAAGGGAAATAAAGTAAGTTCGAGCGTTGACATAAACGACATTATTATCAATACCATAGATATTCTGGGACACACTCTGGATAGGAATATATCAATTTCTACAACAAACGACGCCACTAATAGCTTGATCGTTGGAGATGATTCACTATTACAGAATGCGATAATGAACATAGCAATCAATGCGAGCCATGCTATGCCCGACGGTGGAGAGATCGAATTCACATCAAAAAACATCAAACTTGATTCAGAATATTGTACTGCATCACCGTTTGAACTCGAACCGGGGGATTATCTCGAGATCACCATTCGTGACACTGGTTGCGGAATGACCCCTGAAGTACAATCCCATATTTTTGAACCATTTTTTTCAACTAAAGAACAAGGTAAAGGTACCGGACTCGGTCTTGCGACAGTATATGGAACCATATTGGATCATTTCGGCGCTATAACGGTCTATTCAGAAGTAAACACCGGAACTGTTTTTCATCTGTATTTGCCAACAACCAAAACTACATCTAATACCATTGAGCAAGAAACAGTTATTTCCGGAACAGGGACAGTTCTGGTGATTGACGATGAAGAGTTGATCCGAATCACTGCCGGTGTTTTATTGGAGTCACTGGGGTATGAAGTGATCTGTGCAGAAAACGGACAAAAGGGGGTAGAGGTATTCTCCGAAAAACACAATGAGATTGATCTGATCATTCTCGATATGATTATGCCGGTTATGGGCGGTCGTGAAGCTTTTCTCAAGCTTCGAGAAATCAACCCCAAAATCCCTGTGATTATCTCATCAGGTTTCGCTAAAGAATCTGACATGAAAGTGTTAACAGAGCAGGGAACTTCTGGATCTATACACAAACCGACTTATCGGGCAGAACTTGCAAATATAGTGGCAAATGCATTAAAATAATGCGTTCACTATTT
>JAOPTX010000103.1:0-9348 GCA_051532055.1 Fibrobacterales bacterium
ACGTTCAGTAAACAAAAATATTTTCTTGTTTATTTTATAGAGATTATGCCAAGTCATGCCCATTCCTACGATCCACCAACAACGGTAGCAGTCAATTGTTTTCCATAAAGATGAAAACATCTGCCAACTCCCGAAACGTTGGGCTCAATAGAACATAGATAACTCTTTGAAACTATTATAATCGAATTCACGCATGATCGCACCACAGAGGTGTTAGAATAACAACAAATTTCTATACTCATGTATGGAGTATCCTTGGAAGTGAAACAACAATGATAGAACTTTTAGAAAAAATTCATTCAATTCAAAAAATCAGCAAAGAGGCTGAAGAGTATCTCACCTCAATTTCTAAAGAGAAGACTTTTTCTAAGGGGACCACATTAATTCGTCAGGGTCAAGAAGTTACAAAAATATATTTTGTAACAAGTGGCTGCCTCCGTTCATATTGCAATGATACGCAAGGAAAGGAACACACACTACAGTTTGCTGTTAAAAATTGGTGGATTAGTGATTATATTGCTATCCACAGTGATGAACATGCTTCGCTTGCTATAGAATGCCTTACTGACTCAAACGTGATTGAATTTAATGCCGCTGAACTACAAAATATATTCATTCCATATCCTGAATTTGAACCATTTCAAAGAAAAATACTCGAGAGGCACGTAGTAAGCCTTCAAAAACGTATTCTCAATCAACTCCAGCTATCAGCAGGTGAGCGTTACGACCTCTTTATAAAGCAATATGGTGATGTGGAGCAGTATGCTGCCAACTATCATATAGCATCATATTTAGGGATAACTGCTGAGAGCTTGAGCCGTATCAGAATCAAGAAATCGAAATAACAATAGTACAACTTAGTAATACATTTCTTATCATAGGTCATTTTTTCGGTGCGTACTATCGAGTATATTGGTAATAACAAAATATAAAGGATAGATACAATGAAAGCACTACAAGTTACACAATATGGTGAATTAGCACAGAGTCTAACATTTAACAGTGTAGATACGCCAAGCGTACAAGCAGAGGATGTTTTAATTGAGGTTAAAGCTGCAGCTATTAATCCTATAGATAAAAGTATTGTTTTAGGTAATCTGCAAGCTATGCTTCCGATTCCATTACCTTCTACTCTTGCCTATGATGTCAGTGGTGTTGTGGTTGATAAGGGCGCATCTGTCAGTGCATTTGAAGTGGGCGATCTCGTCTATTCACGAGTACCTCAAGAACAGATGGGAACCATTGCAGAATATGTAGTAGTACAATCGAATGCTGTGTCAAAAAAACCGGGAAATAGCACCTTCGAAGAAGCGGCGAGTATTCCATTAGCAGGGCTTACCGCCTTACAAAGTTTGGAATATGTTGGTTTAAAAGAAAATGATACCGTTCTGATACACGCAGGGTCAGGTGGTGTGGGGAGTTTAGCGATTCAATATGCTAAAACTAAAGGCGCCTATGTATATACTACAACAAGTACTGGTAATGTTGACTGGGTTAGCGAGCTCGGAGCAGATAGAGTAATCGACTATAAAACAGAGGATTATAAAACGATAGTAAACGATGTTGACATTGTGTTTGATACTCTCGGTGGTGATTATACATTAGAAGCATATGATGTGGTTAGAGAGGGTGGAAAAGTGGTGAGTGTTATTGGCCCACTTGATGAAGACACCGCTGCGATGTTTGGCATGGCTGATTATACACTGCCTACTGAACTTGCACAAAAAGCGAGCGAGAAAAATGCATCCTACAAATTTATTTTCATGCACCCCAATGGCCTCCATCTCAATGAATTAAAATCACTTATTGAGAATGATAAAATTAAACCGGTTATCGATACGGTCTATCCTTTTTCTGAGAGTATAAAGGCTTTTGAACACCTAGCATCAGGTAGAGCTAAAGGTAAAATTGTTATCTCACTTCAAGAATCATAATCAATTGGCAAAAGGAAATTATTGTGTTTAAGAAATTACTCGGGCTGAACCCACAAAAAGAAACAGATGGTTCATACAAACCATCAAGGCTTGCTTTAGCATTAGCAACAAAATCAAAAACTGATTTTGAGAATATATCTTACTCAAAATATCAGGGAAAGAAAACTAAGATTTTGGTGATATTCACTGAGCAAAAAAACATGACAATGAAAAATGGGAAAATGTTTTCTACAGGTAATCACCCTGTAGAAGCATTGGTTCCTATGTTACACCTGAAAAATGCTGGATTTGATTTTGAAATAGCGACCCCAACAGGTAAACAGGTAATTTTTGAGATGTGGGCGTTTCCTGAAAAAGATGAACATGTATCAGCGCTCTATGCTGAACTTAAAAATGCCTTCAATAATCCTAAAAATTTAGCGGAGGTGTCTTTTACTCAACCAGAAACATATGCTGCACTTTTTGTACCAGGAGGGCACGGTTCTATGCTTGGTATCCCTGATGATGTACATGTCGGCAAGGCACTTCATTGGGCGCATGATAATAGTCTCTTTACCATAAGTCTCTGTCATGGCCCAGGTGCATTTTTATCAACAATAGATTCCGATCAGGTTTTTTTATACGAAGGCTATAAAATGGCAGTGTTTCCTGATTCGGTAGATAAAATGACTCCGAAAATTGGCTATTTACCAGGGCCAATGCCTTTTGGTTTAAGTGAACGGTTACAGACTTTGGGAGTGACACTCGTGAATAAAAAAGCTGACAAAACAGTGTGTATTGACAGACGACTTATAACAGGTGCGAGTCCTTTAGCATCGAATGAGTTAGGGAAGCAAGCAGCTAAGGCGTTACTCCAAGAACTCGGGTAATGCGTCTCTTGGGTAATAAGTTTAAGTGCTCTTATGCATTGTTGCATATGAGACAAGGTTTAAGGCCATCTACTGACCCCAACAACAAAAGCAGGCAACGATTTTTTCTAGAGATGAAGGAGAAAATCGCTTCGTACATTTCGCAAGCGTTGCAATGTGGTGTTTTCTCATGTGGACTATTCCACTTGTGAGGCTGTATTTAAATACATAAAAAATCATCAGGATATTGATGAGATTGAGTTGAATACGACCCTGGTTAAATAATCAATTAATATATGTCGCTTTTAGTGACAATTGTAAATGTTAGCTTAATCTACTGAATCCCGCTTTACAGTATATTACCAAAATGTATTATTTACATAAAGCGCGGTTGGGTACCCCGCTATTCACATAAGCACGCAACACGTATTGGGGAATACTACATGAAAAGAGTTGTGGGTTTATTTATAGGTTGTGCGCTATTACTGGCGTGTAATGATACCGTATCGGGTACTCAAGGGTCATCTTCGACAGTAGAATCTTCTGAGGTGTCAGAGGGGAATAGTTCTTCAGAAGGTACCCCTTCAAGTGATACTGATGACGAATTATCGACACACAGTTCTGACCACGACGTGGTTTCGAGTGACATTAGTGGTAGCATTTCGAGTGATAACAGTGGTATCATTTCGAGTGCTCCTGTTGAAATAAGCTCTGTGGAGGCACTATCATCACAAGCTCTCAGTTTCAGCTCAGAAGATGAAGCGGTGAGTTCAGAGCCTTTTGATCAGGAAAAGTGGGACAATTTCCGTAAGGACACGGATTATATATATGATCTGACAACTATTCGCTCTTATGAACTGTTACTTGACCCAGATTCTCTTGCCTATTTGGATGCCATGCCTACCCGAGAAGATTATGTTGAAGGGCGTATGGTATTTGAAGGAGATACTATTGGACCCATAGGAGTGCGCTATAAAGGATCTATAGGTGCTTTTTCTGGATGTAAGGAAGGGAATATGTTTGATCCTACTGGAAGAAAGATTGATAACGGCAAGTGCTCGGTTAAATTAAAGTTTAACTGGGGAGAAGAGTATGAGAAGTTCCATGGGCTAAAGAAACTTCAGTTTCATGCAACAAATTCAGACCATTCTAAAATGCACGATCGGCTTGGGTATTACCTTTTCAGAGAGTTTGGCGTTCCCACATCACGTTCAAGTCATGCACACCTCACTATAAATGGACGCTACGCCGGGCTCTATGCACTGGTTGAACAAATTGATGGTCGGTTTGTAAATTATCACTATCCACAGGATAGTGATGGAAATTTATATAAGAAGCGGTGGCCCGTAGATGCAGTTGGAGATATTGTCGCACAGGATACTCTTTTGAAATATCTTAAGACCAATGAAGAAGAGGCGAATGTATCTGATATGCTCGCATTTGGGCAAGCGGTTATCGATGCTTCAACTGATACTGAGTTAAAGCAGGTTATGGAAGAGTGGTTCGATGTTGAGGAGATGCTCCGCTATATTGTTGTCGATAGAGCAATAGCAAATGATGATGGTATGTATAAATGGTATTGTAAGCCGGATAAAGCTCTATGCCATAATCACAATCTCTATTGGTATCAGGAGAGGAATTCCAAGAGAGTCCATATTATTCCCTGGGATCTTGATGGAGCCTTTGATAATGTGAACCTGGATAATATTAAGAGTATATGGTCTTTGGTACAGGATGACTGGGACGAAACGCAAAACAATTGTGATATATTCAATGGCGCAGGAGAAGCAGCCGAGTCTCTTCAGATTTCCGGGGCGTGTAATAAAGTACTGAAAGGCTTTACGCTGTTTAAAGAAGAGCATGATGCATTAAAAAGAGAGTTTTACCAAGACTACTTGAATCCCGGTTTTATCAATGCAAAAGTTGATGAATGGATGTGGGTCATGGATGAGGCGGTGAAGCGTGACGCACACGAATTTTTCAATGATCCTAGCAAATATGACCAGTGGAAAAGTGCCCTTAATGAACTTAAAGGTGATCTCGCTGCTTCGATAGGGCAGAGAGAGTTGTAGTTTCTCTGACAGTAACCAAGTATTCACAGTGCGATTCATATAATGAATGTGTCGCAATTTGCTGGGAGGGCTTCTCATCGGAGAGTGTATTTCCCATCTGAAAGGAACTGAGTTTTAATAAAGACAAAGGGTACGGAACAATACTCCTACTCAATACTTCGAGTTTTTCAAAACTGGATATAAATAATGAACTGGATGCATTGTTTTCAAAATAAGCAACTGGCTACGTAATGTCCATTTCTACGATCCACCAACAGCCGAAGCACTTAAGCTTTTTTCTATGAACTGAAGTGCAAAAAGCCTGCGTACATTCGCTAAGCGTTGAGCAATATAACTGCGACACTGAAACATTCACAAAAATTCAAACCATTACGAACCGTTAAAAAACCGTAAATGAATGTATTTCTTTGAAGGCTTTATTTTGTGCGACTATAAAATAGATACCGGGTTTCAGTACAGAGGTATTAAGGTATGCACTACCATTCCGTTGTTTGAGCTCGGATATTCGTTGACCATGTACACTCATAATGGTAAGTGAATTTAATGGAGTGGGTTCTTCTATTGTAATGGTAATTGAGCTTTCCATAACAGTGAGATTTAGATTCCGAGGAGTGGTTACTAACCCTAGGGGGCTCATGAAATCCTGAGAACTCTCCGATTCTTGGCTCGATGAGCCGTGTAACGACGATGGGGATTCTTCTGATGATGACGATGTCAGATCATCAGAAGAGGAGCTGGGCTCAGAAGAGAGTGCACTACTCATTACTTCATACATAGAACTCACAGAGAGTATTTCACTTGAGGAACTAAATAATTCTGAAGATTCATTTGAGGATGTAAAGTAATTGTTTGAAGTAACGGTATTTAAACTCTGTGCGTAGTTTACTAAAGCGGTTTCTGTAATGAGTCCTTCTCCATTGAGTGGTGCATACAGTTCAAGGCTCGATTGTATCAGAATTCCTGATTGCATATCAGCAATTTGGTTGCTGTTTAATCCGGCTCGGTGGAAGTACCAATTTCGAACATCCATTGTTTCAGGGGCATTTGAATGTCCAATAGTAACTCTGGTTGGGGAGAGATACTCATCGTTGAGGATGCCTTGTTCTACTCCATCTACATAAAGATATGTGCGTCCAATGGTGTGGTAATGGGTTAGGGTGACAGTATGCCATGCGCCATCAGTAACTGAGGTGTTGCCTACAATACCACTTTGAGCAAACTCCACATTTCCTTGAGCATTAATGATTAATGGATAGGAATCAGCACCATTGATAATCTCTAATAGGGTACCTGATGCTGTTGTTCTCATATCAATTGTTGACGCGAAAGAGTGTGTCAGAGCTTCTGGGTTAAACGCAAGGATATCGTCGGGTCCCATAGTAACATAGGATGTTGATTGGATTGTTGGTATAGGTATTTGTGCATGGAGTGCTTCAAAAAGTGAGGGTACCACTGCAGTAGACATTTCTAAATACCCTCTATCATTTGGGTGACCATCATCATATTGATACCATGATCCCCATTGTCCCAGGGTGTTGTCGAGCGCACCGAGAACATTAATACTGGGTACATCCAGGCTATTAATCCATGCATTCATATCTTTTGTTTTAGTATACATCCCGTCATTCATACCACCATTAGAATAATTAGTAGCGATAATCGGAATCATTCCTTGTTCATGGGTTTTTGAAATAATTTGGTTCATGCCGTTTTTAAAACTTTCAGCATTATACCCTTCGTTAGCCTGAGAAAGGCAGTACACAACATACTTTGAACATTCCGGGAGTAAATCATTTTCCCAACGGTTAATAACTTTCGAGGTGTTATCACCAGAGATAGAGACATTAGAAACGTACCAATCCTCTCCTGAACCTTCATTAAAACGGGTGTCGAGCATGGTAGCTACGTTATACACCCATCCTTTTCTGAGGTCCGTAAAGCTGGTATAATAATCCCAATTAGCAGGGGCTTCACTCGCACGTAACCCATAACATACTGATGACCCCATAAAGGCTATTTTATGATCGTCAACTTCGCCACAGCTCCTTGTTTCTGAAATTTCTTCAGAATGTGCACTCGTTATAGATATTAAAATGCTAAGAATAATAAACTTCATTGTGAGTTCCTTGCTATACTCTGCATGGTATTGATCAGAAGGAGCGTGTGAATGCTATGTATTGTGTGTCTTAAAAATATCCATTTTTTTTAGAATAACAGTATACCAACTGAATAACCAATAGTATGTGTTGACTTATGTTGACATATCTTTAAGTTCAATAAGCAAAGGGAGGTTGATTATTTTCTTTATCCCAAAAAAACATCATACTATGGCATGACCATTCCTACGATCCACCAACAGCCGTCGTGCAATATGGTTGGGAGTATGGAAGTATCCCACGTAAACAAGAGCTTTAACTGGAGCACTAAGGCTCCATAGCCTCCACAGCGACCTCTCGCCACTCCTTGACTGATTCTAAGCTTGTATTAACGGTGCTTCTAAACTCGTCAAGAGCACTCTGCCATTCTTCATAGGTGAGAGCGCCTGTCTCAGGAAAGGTGCCCGGTTGAGATTCTCGAACTTCATTATGGGCTTCAGTAATTTGCTCTTCCCAGGCGTCAAGTTTTCCATCTATTTGCGGGAAGACCTCATCGATAAGTTTATTGAGTCCCGCCAATGCTTCTTCTGGAAAACAGAGCCAATTTTGTGAAAGTCTACCGGTGTGTGTATCTGAATTACATTGTATTCCTTGAATGACTTGATTGTGTGTATTCCAGCTACCTAAAGGCTCAAAGTGGGCATCATCCATATCCCAGGGAATAAAATGAATGTTCTGCTGAGATGGGTCACAATAGGTGTAGGCATTTTTACCCATATAGCCAAAGAAAGGGCTATCAAAATGGCCTGCTGCACCTGATGTAATAAGAGTATTTACTAATTGTGGAACATCCATATAGTTTTGTATGGCTTGCTGAATCCCCATGGGATTATTCTTGTTATCCACAATAGCACTCTCAAAAGCAGTCATGAGATCAAATGACGGATTTTCATCCTCATTGGTTCTCAAGTTTTCCATGAGAGTATCAGGTGTAGAAACTTTGTTATACATCGCAGGCATATATTCCTTAAAGAGGTTACCAGTCCCATCTTCAAATCGCGCACGAGTAAACCGACCGTCGATGTATTCAACCTGAGCATACAGTCCAATGAGTTCGCCATTAATAATAACTTTGCTATGTACGACACGTGAAGCAGGATTCCCCATTGCTCTGTGCATCCAGTAGGCAAGCCGTTCACGCATTTGATCTTTATAGTGAACCATATGGTGAAAGAGCAATTTCTTTACTCCATAAAACTTTCGATCGGGATCGTCATCAGTGTTAAATTTTAATTTAAGAGCGAGTTTTACACATTTTTTTTCTCCAGCTACTCTGTCCTCATCTTCGAAGCCCTCAACGCAGCCCATCCAGGAACCAAAGCTTCCTTTGTAGCGCATCTCAATATTGTGTATAGTGTCGCCCTCAAATATTAAATGGGCAGACTCATATATCTCATCCACAGGATTCGCATCGAGTCGTGCAAGTGCTGCTTCATCGATAATGATAGAATAGGTCTTAACCGGACCCGTCTCATCAAAGATATAGTCAAGTTTTTCATTGAGTGTAAGATCAGATGTGCCATCACTCGTCGTTTCATTCGTATCTGAAGAAGTTGTTGAATGATCTTGTGAGGAGGTATTGTCATTTTCTGTACCATGCTGTGAGGATTCGGTGTTTGAACTTTTTCCAGTACCCTCACTACTATTGGGTTTGTTGACTGAAGACATTGCATCATTAGAACTCTGGTCACTAGAAATTGTCTCAATAGAACTTTCGGCGCTCACTTCTTCAATAGTCGCCTCAGAAGAACTATCGATGCTCACTCCTTCAAAAGTACTACAACTCGAAATTGTGATTATGAAAACTGTTAAAAACAGTACAGAAATTAATACAGATTGATGCATGTATGTATGTGTCCCTTCGGAAAAATTCTTGCAATGTAACCCCAATTACATTGATATGAATTTATATAAAGTGAAGAAATTTAAACGCTCATTGATAATAAAGAAGAAAGGTAAACTAATTATTTACAATATTTATATTGCTCAATCGCAATAAGAAAAAAGACGAGCATATATTCCGATTCAGAGTTATTGCAATTGGTGTAACTACAGCGAAAACGGTTGTTCTTGATAGTATTCTGTTTTATACGAAGATCTTTGACAACGCTGTATCGATAATCACCACGGAGACATAACTCAAAATTCTAAATAGTTATGAGCTTTCAAAATGTACACTATTCCTATAGACTTAAAAACTCATTTGTGGTATAATGAATAAACGAGGCGAATAATAGGTGTAGTCTAAATGTCTAGTCTTAATGTGCTTTTTAAAAGAACAGTATGTAGTGCTCTATGCAAACAGCAACTCATCTATCTATTTCTCTTCTCACTTCTC
>JAOPTX010000104.1:0-9784 GCA_051532055.1 Fibrobacterales bacterium
AGCTAAAAAGGCTAAATATGTATTGGTCACTAGGTTGTGTTGGCGCGTATCGAGGTTTTCCATCTTTTGAAATAGTTATTACAATTGATTATGCAATTGGAATCACTATTTCAAAAGTAGTTCCCTTCCCTACAACTGAACTGAGTGTAATAGAGCCTTCAGTTCTCTCTATGAGTTCACGGACTGAATCCATGCCAACGCCGCGGCCCGAGATTGCGGTCACTCCTTCGGCAGTAGAAAACCCTGGTGCGAAAATGAGTGATTGAGCCTCGTGGTCAGAGAGCTGTTGGGCTGCATCTTTGGTAATAACCCCTTTATTGAGGGCGTGCTCTTTTACTGCTTCAGGAGAGATGCCACCACCATCATCGCCCATAGTAAGGTTTAGTGCAGTATCGGTTTTTTTAATAGAAACAGAGACGGTTCCCTCCGCGTTTTTCCCTTGTTCTTGACGTTCGATACTTTCTTCTAGGCCATGATCGAGGGCGTTTCGTATAAGGTGAGGAAGTATGGAATCGAGTACTTTAATATATCGTTGATCTATACGAATATCAGTAATGTTGAGTTCGAGTACCGCCTCTTTACTATCAAGTTGTTCAATAGTTTGGTCAAAGATGGCATGTGCCTTGAGTGATACGTAGTCAGCAAGAAGGGGCTTTGTAATCTCTTGTAACATTGTCGTAGCGTGTTGAATATCGCCTTGTTTGAGAGAATCCTGTATCTGAGTAAATTCATGCTCTTGGAGTGTAAAGTAGTTTTCTTGTTTGCCGATGAGATCTTCAACCTGGGTATTTAATTGGTCGAGTAATTCCTCAATATGTGTGTAGGCGTTGATCGTTGAGGCTCTGTCGCTAATCGTACCGGTATCACGGTATTCAGAAAGATCATTTTCAAAGCCATGGGTAAAATCGGTGAGCTCAAAAAGGTTGAGACTTGCCCCATTGCCTTTTATGGTATGGGTGATGCGAAAGAGTTCATTGATAGATTCTTGCGTTACGCTCTCTTTTAATAGCTCTTTCGCTTTGACTATTCCTGAATGACTCTCTCCTACAAACGTATTAAAAAGATTTCTGTTCTTAATGATGCTGATGAGCATTTTATTGTGGCGGTTTTCTTGTTCAATCTGTTGTGAAAGATCACGTTCTTTTGAAACATCACGCCCAAAGAGGAATATGCCTGAAAGTACATCATCTCGTGAAATGGGAATATAGGTAAGCTCAAAGGTACCTTTATCGGTGGCGATCTCATGGGGGGCTAATTCAAGAATATCACTAAAAGGAACGATGAGTGCGGGATTAAAGGCCATGGTCGTAAGCTCTTTTAACACCGGCTCACCCTTAAATAGCGCACTGTCGACATCAATTCCCTGGAGTTCCTTACCGTTATTAAAGAGATCACGCGTAGTACGAGACGAATGTTTTTGTATTTCTCCCTTCTGATCTATAATGAGCATTAAGCCAGGAACGACATTGAGTATTCTCTGGATAAATTCAGATATTTCTAGTCGAGCATTTTCGATAACCAAAGCAAGTGTTCCGATTTCATCGCGTGAGGTTGCCGAAATTTCGGAGCCGTAGTCGCCTTCCCCAAATTGTTGTGCAGCCATGGTTAAGCGCTGTATGGGACGAGTTATTTTTTTTGCAATAATTATGAGTAGCATTGTAGAGATTATCGATATGATAGCAAGTACGAGAAGGAGTTCTATCAGTGCTTGGGTATTTGCCGTATAGAGGTCGCTCATCTTTTTATCCAGTTCGAGTAAACCTACTATTGTGCCACTACTGTTTTTAATGGGGAGATAGATAGAAATCCACTCACCATTTTCGTCACGATAGGGGGCGAGCCGTACTGACGCACCTTCAAAAAAGGTTTGAGCCATCTCTGGTTTATATTCGTAGGGATGACGATAGTATATACCGTTTGAGAATGCGATAAAGCGAGTGCCATGTTCACGATGGTGTTGTGGATTGGCACTGATGCTGTCACGTAACTGTTCATCTAGAATAAGAGTATATATTGGGGTATTGAGGCTATTTACACGGTGGGCATTTACCATTGGTTTGACTAATGTGGTGTATTCGGAGGGAGTGTTTTTTTGAGAAATCGTATCTTTACTGAGGTGGGTGGTGGTGAGTTTTTTGTGTAAATCACCATCAATATAGGGGAGGAGGGTGTTGCCAATAGCTTCAATTTCACGATAGCAGAGCTCTTGAATATCCTGAGTCTTTTGATGATAGATAATAAAGGCGAGGGTGGCTAAAATAAGCAGGTTGAGAATGATAAAAATCACCGCTATTTTTCTATGGATTTTGCTTAAAATAAATGACACAGCAAACCTCTTGTATTGGTATGCAAGAGTATACTGTTATTTAGAAGGGGATGCAAAAATATCGGTACCCTACCGGTATTCAGGTAGGGGGTCATGGTGACATTGAGGGGTGTTACTCTGGTGCTCCCCCGGTAATCCAGTCGAGTATTGTTTGTCTTTCTTCTGCCGTAATACTTATGCCGCCAGTCGTTTTGGGCATAGATCCGTTTTCAACTCTGGTAAAAATAGAGGATTTACTTGCAAAAACACCAGCATAGCTGCTAAATGCACTATGGCGACCTAAGTGGCAGGCAACGCACTTTGCATCAAAGAGTGGTTTGAGATCAGCTGTGTAGGTCAATGTCGTACTCGGAGTACTGGATGAAAGTGGAGTTGTATTACTTGAACTCAATGCTTCATCGGAGTTTGATAGGTCATTGGAGCACATGACACACACGATACCCGTAATGATGTACAGTGCTCTCGTTAGGATTTTCATATAGACCTCATTAATAGGGGATTCTGATATTGGTACACTAATGATACACATTGATAATGGTTTAGGCCATAAAAATATGGGTGAATTAATCACCTAAATAAATTTGGGGCCTTTTATGTGTGTAATGAGTGATGTTCGATTATAATGAATGTCAGAAATAGTATTAAAATTATTTAATTTCATGAAACCTGGTCACAGCCAATGATTTCTCCTGTATAAGTATGAGAGTAGCAACAATGTTACTCAAACCAAAAAAGGAGTACATTTTGAAATTATTTTCAAAAGTAATGTTACATTTCTGTCTCAGTACTGCAGCTATTTTTGCAGGGTCTATACCCGATTCACTCTGGCCTGGTGATCAGTTTGAGTCTCAGTATGTCGAAGTACAAGGATCAAATATCCATTATGTAGAACAAGGGGAGGGAGACCCCATTCTTTTAGTGCATGGAATACCAACGTCGTCATATCTGTGGCGCAATATGATTGAGCCCCTCTCGCAGCATGGGCGAGTCATTGCCGTTGATATGATTGGCTATGGAAAGTCGGATAAGCCCAATCTTACTTATAGTCTTGCTGATTTACGCGTCTATATGGAAGGATTTATAGATTCATTACAGTTGAAAAATATCACCTTAGTTGTGCACGATCTAGGTGGCCCTGTGGCGCTTCCTCTCCTGAAAAAACGCTCTGAGCTATTTAAAGGACTGGTAGCATTTGAGACTATTTTCGGTCCTCTTGCAGCTGATTCTCCCAACGAATTTCAAAGGATGATTAATGATAAGGACGGCCTCGAAGGGCCGGGTGCTCAAGGGTATGATCTTATAGTGCGTCAAAATATTTTTGTTAATATGCTTCCGCAGTTTATGCCAACCACTGTAGACCTTACCCCCTATCAACTTCCCTTTGAGAATTCTGCTGACCGCTTTGCTATATACAATCCTTATCAAGATATCCCGGTTGATAAAATCCCTCGAAAAGATTATCGTGTACAAAAAAAATCGTTGAAGCATCTCCGTAAATCAGCGTTGCCAAAGCTCTACATCTATCCCGATCCGGGGTTTGCCACTGCTATGCCCGAGGGGAGTCCCGCTATGGCAGAGACTTTTAAGAATACTGATATTGAATATTTTGGTCCAGGTGGACACTTCCTACAAGAAGAAAATCCTGAAAAGTTAGCCTCTATTATATCAAAGTGGCTCTCTAATCTGTAAGGAATAAACTAACCAGAATACTAATAAACCTAGCTCTAATTTCTGGAGTTGGGTTTAATTGTTTAATATAACGAAAGTGAGATAGGAATGAGTAATCCATTTATTACCACCAGCTACAATGATTCAGCTGATGATCTAAGAATCGCAGCGGCCATTGAAGGTGATGTCACCTCTTTGAATGCATTGTTTGATCAGCATAAACAGTATATTTTTAATGTCGCTCTTAAAATGCTCAACAATATAGAAGATGCAGAGGATGTTACACAAGAGATACTCCTGAAGTTGATCACTAAGCTTTCGACTTATAGTAGTGAAAAGTCTCGATTTCGGACCTGGCTCTATCGGATAACGTTTAATCATATTCTCAATAAAAAACAAAATGTCTATGAGCAGAATATTGATAGTTTCGAGACATTTTTTGGTGTCATAGAAGCTTCTGTAGAGGCTCCTATGAGTGAGATAGAGTCAGAGGTCTATGAAAAAGAAATAAATGAATCTATAGTGGCCTGTATGGCGGGGATGCTTATGTGTCTCAGCCGAGAGCAACGGTTAACCTATATTATCGGTGAAGTGTTTCAGATAGAACACAATTTGGCCGCTGAGATATTTGAGATTGAGCCGGCCGCATTTCGTAAAAGGCTTTCTAGGGCGCGGGCTGACCTCCATGAATGGATACATAACCGCTGTGGATTGGTGAACACCGATAACCCGTGTCGTTGTAAAAATAAAGTAAAGAGCTTTATCAGGGCTGGGTATGTGAATCCTGAGAGCTATAAATGGCATAGTAACTATGAACAACGTATTTATGAATTGTCAGAAAAGAAGCTCGATACTGCTTGTAAAAATAAGGATACTATCTATGCAAATATTTATAGAAATAATCCTTTTAAAAGTTCACTCAAATCTGATGAGATATTACAAGAGATTATGGGTAATGGAGAGTATAGGGAACTCTTTCAGTTAGAGGGTGATAAAAAGGCTGTCCTCTAAATATTTGAAACAACCTTAATAGTCTTCACCCAAAATAGCTTCTTTAACCTTTTCAATACCAATGCGGTCGCAAAAGCGTGCGGTGCGTTCCTTTCGCTTTGCGTGCTCAGAGTAATAGAGCAAAAACTTATTAGTGAGGGTAATCACTTCTTCTTTCGTCAGTTTCTCAGCAACAATATCACCGATTCTCGGGCGCCGTGCAGAGCTCCCCCCAATAATCAGAGACCATCCATTTTTCTTTCCTAGGAGCCCAATATCACGTACAAAGCTTTCACCACAGCAGAATGGACACCCTGATACACCGATTTTTACCTTTGCTGCGAGGGAAATATCTGAAAATACTTGCTCTATTTCGGTACCCAGACCGATGGAATCCTGGACGCCATATTTGCACACCGCTGTACCGGGGCATGCTTGTACATAGTGGAGGCATAGCTCAGAGCCCTTCGCTTGTCCCGGATCCATTTTTAAATCCTTCCATATGGGAGCGACATCTTCTTTTTCAACCCCAACCAATGCAATTCTCTGACCAGATGTAATCTTAAGAATAGGGATGCTATATTTTTTAGCGACATAGGATATATTATCCAGATCCTCTACGGTAATTAATCCAACGGGCGTTTTGGGAACAATAGCATACGTTTTTTTATCCCGCTGTATTATAGCACCTTCGGGGATATCTTCATCAGACATGGCGACTCCTTTTTGTTAAGAGTATCACTAATAGCATGGTTAATGCAAATTTATGTCTTTATTTGGATAAAGAAATTTCACGGAAAAAAGAAGTGCACCATAGCCCCCTTTTCTGTGATGGTACTAATCTGTGTGTGCTCTATTCAAGCATAACTAAATGTATAAATATTGCTCAAAGTCTGTTTGTTACGCCAATCTCTTCTGGATAGGGAGCCGTATTGTCATTTTCATTAATACCTGAATTATAATAAAGTCACTAGCTTTACATCTTCTAGTGACGATATTATCGAGAACAAATAATCGGCAGTAAATACAATCAAACCTATGTTGCTATTAAAGCTACCCCTCAAACATCTGAATCTCAGTCTGATACTTCTGAGGGTTCCCTTTAAAAATCATTCCTGGAGCCTTGAGATAGATTTCACGCGAGGGAGTGTCCGTTGTAATGGCGCGCTCCTGCATATAGTCAATCACCTTTTTATAGCTTTCAGTCAAATTCTCATAGGGCCCCACATGCACGAGTGAATGCGCAACTCCTCCGGGGAGATCACGGTGATCATGGTATCGCCTTTTTATGGTCATACTATAAAGATAGGGCCTCCCCCAACTGGAGAGTCAATGGGGAAATTATAATTAAATCAAATCGTTAAAAAATGAGCGCAACATTACATGGAATTTACCTATTGAAATGGTCGAATTTTACTTTGATTATATACATTTGCGGCACATATCTGAAAACGATATGACACACGATAAAACACACACCCCTATACAAATAAAATTGAGCTCCAAGTACTCTTTGTAGTACGTGTACTCTATTTTAAATAAAATCAAAAGGAAAATAAGTGAAAAGTATATCAATTATTTTAACAGTACTCACTGTGGTTTCAATTCACGCATTGGGACAGAAAACATACACCATTCAGAACGTAAAGAGTGGTAAATGTATGGATGTAGCGGCAGCATCTATTGAGGATGATGCAAATATACAACAGTATACCTGTAATGGATCTTCAGCTCAGGCATGGAAAATGTGGGATATGGCGGATGAAAATACCATCAAGTTTGTTGCAAACGAATATTCAGATAAGATTCTCGGAGTTGGGTTTAATCCAAGTGACCTTGTGAGAGGTGGGAATATTAAACAGGTATTCCGTGCATACGACGATCAACTCAATAACTGGGATTTCTTGAAAGAGGCAGATGGCACATACACTATTCGTCCTTATTTCAAACATGAACTCTGCTTTGATATTGCGGGAGCATCGACAAAATCAGGAGCAAACGTTCAGTTATGGGATTGTAACGGAACTGATGCTCAGAAATTTAGAGTGATCGAACATGGGGAGATTCTTTCTTTCTCAGAAGCGAAACAGATAATCAGTAAGAACAGTTTTAAAGCAATGGACGTAACCGCAGCCTCAACTGAATATGGTGCTAATATTCAACAGTGGGAAGTAAATGGTACCGATGCACAAAAATGGCTCATAAGCCCAGCAACAGATTCTGATCCAGAAGCTCCTGAAGGTTTTTATGTCATTCGAAATGTAAATTCGTATCAAGTGCTTGATGTTGCGTATGGTGGGTCAACGGATAACCTAATTCAATGGGCGGAAGGTGAAAGTCAGGATAATCAATTGTGGCAAATTGTTCCTACAAATGATGGCGATGCGAGTTACTATATAAAATCAAAAAGTGATCTTGCAGAGTGTCTTGATGTCGAGATCGCTTCAATAGCTAATGGCGCAGATGTTCGTACTACTGGGTGTAATGGTCACAATGCACAAAAATGGTTTTTTCACTAATAATATTACAGAGTGTTAACACTCTTGTATAATCATTTGATAAGCAGCTGTCTCTTACGAGGGGAGCTGCTTTTTTATACATATACTTAAAACACACACAGCAATAGCAGTACAGCTCTATAGCCTTATTCTACTCATTATTTGTGTGAAAAGGTCGCTATTTTAAGTGTAATAATCACATATGAAACTCTGTGGCACAATAGCCATATCTGATAATGTTACCTTTCAGTGAGTCCGTTTATTTTGGGATACTCCTTATTATGAATGGCACCTTTGTTCAATAAATCATAAAATATACTATGAAGTACTTACTGCTAGCGCTCTTCTTGATATCACATAGTTTTGCTGATCAAAAAAGAGACACCCTTGTATTTAATACATTGGAAGTAGATCTTCTCCTAGTGCAAGCCTTACAAGAAGTTGTATCTGTAGTATACAATAGTTTGGGATATGAAGTAATCATAAAAAAGTTTCCTGCTAAAAGAGCTCTCTATGAATCTCAGAGGCATGCACATGGTGAACTCGGTAGGGCAAAAATTTCACCATCTGGGTACGGTAACCTTAGGTTAATCGATGAACCTCTATTAAAGTTTACCGTAACAATTTTTACCTTGCGGGATAAACCCGCTCTTTGCAGTTGGGATGAACTGTCTCATAGAGATATTGCTCTTATGAGAGGATACCCTCTCTTAGACTCATTAACCCGTTCACTAGAAAGAGAGTTTACCAATTCAACGACCAATGCCTTTAAAATGCTTATGCACGAAAGAGTAGATGCGGTAGTATCGATGCCCGTTCTAGGGTATCAAACCTTAAAAGAATCTGGCTTGGAAGGCCATATCATTCCATGCCCAGAACCTATTGAAACACTCTATGTGTACCACTTACTTAATAATAAATACCCCGAACTTATTATACAGTTTACTCATCGGGTGCAATTAATGAGGGAAAGTGGTGAACTTCAAAAAATTACCACCGAAATTGAAAACAGAATATACGAAGGTATCATTGATGAGATGAGTATCCACTATGGAATTCAATTTAAAATACCTCATATGTACCCCTTGGGTATACAGAAGTAACGGGTATACCTACTCCCTATCCTACAACCTGAAAATAGATTTCTAACTGAGGTAGATTAATACTCGTAACCGAAACGGTAATCTTAGTATCCAGCTCTACATCTTGTTGTAACGTAATTCGAGATTCAATTCCCAGTTCTGGTACTATCATTATATAAAACCGTTCTTTTTTTGATACGACTATTGCATTCCCTTGCCAGTTGGGGTTTTGCATGAGATAGACTAATGTCCAGTGTCGATTTGACAGGCGCTCAAGTTTGACAATACTGCCAATAGATGCTTCATAGGCTCCTACACGATTCAACATCTCTTGTTCATCCATAAGAGTTTGACCTGTTACATGTGCTCGTATCTGCTGATGGGCAATGAGGTCAACATACCGTCTAATAGGACTGGTTGCTCTGCTGTATACCGTGAGTCCAAGACTCGCATGTGGTTCAGCTGATGCTTTCATTTGACCAGGCTTAAGAAATCGTCGAAAAGCAAACATCTCTGAAAGTGTCTTAGGGTTATGAAGCTCTTCGGGGACTTCTGTCATGTCAGTGGCTGGCTGTGTCGCATACAAGAAGGGGATGTTGTTTTCTTGGGCGTATCGTGCAGCGCATTCTCCAGTCATAACCATTGCATTGGTAACGAGTTCTTGCGCTTTAAGGTGGGGGATATCAATGAGATGTACGGTATCATTTTTAACCCGTACTTTTACTTCAGGAAAGCTGATCATGACCGCATTGTTTTGTATGCGATAGTTTTGATATTTTTGAGCGAGAGCATACATCTCTTTAAAGGGAGATTGATCAATGACCTCTTCGGTTTTGCGGTAGGTTGTACGGGTGACTTTAATGGTACTTGGGTGAATCTGAACCGTGTCGATCTCACCACTCTCTTTAAGGGTGAGTGCAAAAGAGAGTGCTGGTGAATATTCAGATAATCCTAACCCATAGATTTCGGTGATCCTTTCTGGGAGCATAGTCACCGTAGTTTCGGGAAGGTATAAATTAGCTGCGTTATCTTTTGCGAGAACATCAAGTGCAGAATTAGGTTGAACGATAGAGGCAACATCCGCAATATGAATCCAGAGTGTTCCGTCGTCATAACTTATTGCATCATCGGGATCTTTGTTATCTTCGTCATCAATAGCATAGGCCTCTAAATGGGTAAGAGCGAGTCGTTCTGCCTCAGGTAGATCACTAACTTCGGGG
>JAOPTX010000105.1:0-2282 GCA_051532055.1 Fibrobacterales bacterium
ATCTGCGGCGATAGTTACGGTACCATCATTCGCCATAGTTGCACCTCCGCTCATTGCGACTTTTGCATTATTTGCAGCAGTTCCATCCACACCAATAATAAATTGGGTACTAGTAAGTCCTTCAATCATTGTGGCATCGACCGCTCCACCAGCAATAGTAACTGTACCAGTACTTGCCATAGTTACATCTCCCGAGACAGCAACCGATGCAATGTCAGTGCCATCACCTACTAGGATTCTTCCACTTGTTTTAGCATCAAGTGCAGAAGGCGCATTTGCGACACCACCAATGATGAGCGAACCTCTGGTAATATCCGCCATCTTAGCAAGTGAAACAGCATCTGCGGCGATAGTTACGGTACCATCATTCGCCATAGTTGCATCGCCACCCATGGTAACTTTTGCATTTCCAGCAGTGGTATTGTTAGTACCTATTATAAATTGCCCGGATGTGAGGGCTTCAATTTTTGCAGTAGTAACATCACCGTCACTTAAACCTGCTGCAGCTCCCCAGCCTATAGCGTTTGCTCCTGTCATTGTTAATATTTGTCCAGAAGTACCTTTTGCAAGTCTGACCCAATCAGTGCCATCAAAATACATCATATCTCTATCAGCTTCAGAAGCAAGAGATATATCAGTCCCATCTACAGCATTATCTGCTATGGTTACATCACCATTATTTGCCATGGTTGCATCAGCACTCATAGTCACCTTTGAATTATTCGCCGCGGTACCATCAACACCTATGATGAATTCAGTATCTGCGAGTCCTTCAATATCAGCTGCTGCAACTGCCCCATTTGCAATTGTTAATGTACCGTTTGAGGCAAGTGTCGCATCTCCTCCGATAGTTATTTTTGCATTATTTCCTGAGGTACCATCTACACCAATAATAACCTCTCCATTAGCCAATCCTTCAAGTTTTGCAGTGGTAACATTACCATTGGTAATCATTCCTGTTTCTACTGCATTCGCTGCAATTGTCAGTGCCCCTGTATTTGCAAGAGTAGCATCTCCACTTACGGATACTGACTGGATATCTGTTCCATCACCAACTAATATTTTTCCATTACCCTCTATGGCGAGCTCAGTCGGAGCACTTCCCACTCCTCCTACTATCATGGAGCCTCGAGTTACATTTGCAAGTTTCGCCAAAGATACTGCATCGTTTGCTATAGTTAACGCACCGTTATTAGCTATAGTCGCATCGCCAGTCATGGTAACTTTTGCATTATTTGCCGCCGTTCCATCAACTCCTATAATAAATTGGCCACTTGTTAGACCCTCTATACCTGTAGCATCCACCGCACCAGTTGCAATAGTAACAGCACCATTGTTAGCCATAGTTGCATCACCAGTCATGGTAACTTTCGCATTGTTAGCAGCTGTTCCATCAACTCCTATAATAAATTGTGTATTTGCAAGACCTTCTATCATAGTTGCATCTACTGCACCAGATGCAATGGTAACTGCGCCATTGTTAGCCATAGTCGCATCGCCAGTCATGGTAACTTTCGCGTTATTTGCAGCAGTACCATCTACACCTATAAGGAACTCACCATTTCCAAGACCTTCTAGTTTTGCTGCAGTTATATTTCCATTGAGAACTTTGGTAGAGGTAACCGCATTATTCGCTATAGTTAGCGCACCGTTATTGGCTAGTGTCGCGTCACCACTCATTGTCACTTTTGCATTATTTGCAGCGGTACCATCTACACCTATAATAAATTGAGTACTAGTAAGGCCCTCTATATGAGTGGCATCAACAGCACCACCTGATAAAGTAACCGTACCATCATTTGCCATAGTTACATCTCCAGAAAGAGTCACTTTTGCATTATTAGCGGCCGTTCCATCAACTCCAATTACTATTTCAGCACTTGCGAGACCTTCAATATCATCAACGGTAACAGCACCATCTTGTATAGTAACAAGTCCCGTACCATTCATGATTACATCACCATTCATAGTTACTGCAGTGTTACCTGCTGTAGTAGCATTCGTTCCTACCATAAATTGACCTGCAGTTAATGCCATCAATTTTGCAGGTAAAATAGAACCATCAGTTACCGCTGCCGCTCCAGCAGGAGCCCAAGTAAATACACCACCCGATATCTGTAAAACATCATTATTATTTCCAATTCCAAAGCGTGCCCAATCAGTTCCATCATACAGTAACATATCTTGATTAGTAGTACCAATACCAATTTTTGTCCCATCAATAGCATTAGCAGCAATTTCATCTGTGTTAACGGCCCCTGTCGCAATTTCATCAGCGCCGA
>JAOPTX010000105.1:2342-14505 GCA_051532055.1 Fibrobacterales bacterium
TCGGTCGCAATTTCATCAGCACCGACCGCTCCTGTTGCGATTTCGTCAGCTGTTACCGCATCGGTCGCAATTTCATCAGCACCGACCGCTCCTGTTGCGATTTCGTCAGCCGTTACCGCATCATTGACAATTTTATCTGAATCAATTGTGTTGTCTGCGATTTTATCAGCAGTTACTGCATTATCGGCAATTTTATCTTGTGTCACTGAATTTGTATCAAGGTTTTCTGTTTTAATAGCACCAGGCTCTGAGGTGAGATCGCCCCCACCGCCACCTGTCCCAGTATAGGAGAATATTATTTCATTACCTTCTTTGGTGATACTGATGTCGGTACCTTCTCTAAGAGTTATATCATCAGTCAAACCATTTACACTTTTTACAAGGAGATTATTCTCAATAGCTACTCCTTCTAATATTTTTCCTGACACTGTATTTGCCGTGAGTGCATATGGAGAAGCTGTTAGTTTAATTTTAAATTCTGTCATTCCATCATAAACAATGCCTAGCCAATACTGTTTATTAAAAGGCACAGTGGAAGCGAAGGGAACAACAGAACCGAGATCACAATTGAAGACTCCATTAGACACTGAAACATCTACATGTTCTTCCTGCCAAATAGGTATTGCTATCATCTCGTTTTCATACAATGAAAACTTAATGTTCACCGTATTTGATTTACCTGCCTCTTCACCAGTGAGTGTTCCCGAATAATTTATAATTAATGGAAACCCAGTTTGTGAAAATACCACAGTTACTGTGAGAACTACCAACCCCAAACATAGCCTTAGGCTTTGCAACCACCGCATATGATTCTCCTTGTATATACCCCAGGAGCAAATACTCCTCTCTATAATATACCGTAAATTTTACATAAGTTTACAAATATTACCATTTTTACTCTGGAAATGTTAGCTCTATCACATTCATAATGCATCTTGTATTTATAATGTTTCACTGATACTACATATGGGGTTTAATTGTTTGGGGAAATTGGACTATTAAGTTTTTCTATAATTTATCGCTTATTCTGAATGATATTTTTTATTATATCAACTATAGATATGGTCAGATAAACTGTGATACTATATAATAGAATGTTGCTTTTACTACAGGGTGTGTTATGTTAAAGGTTTTTCAAGTGTTGTTATTATTAGCCGTTTTTGTATTCTCGGATAATGGGATATATGAGAAAAGGGAGATTAAACCCTATTTCTCTTTTACTACAAGCCCTTTCGGTAGCACTGACCTTAATGATTTAAACAATGCTGTTTTTACTACATATTCTGTTGTAGGGTATGATTCTGCTGATCAATTTGATACGACATATAGTGATTTTTCAGCACTTGATTATGATACCTATGATGAAAAAATCAACTGGATGTTTCCCATTATTACTTTTGAGGCTGGAGTCCAATATAAGAGACTGTTAACTGGAGTGTTATTTAATTACACCTTTACTCAGGAAAATAAAGCCCCCTATGCAATATCTAAACAAGTAGAAATACCACTATATAATACCAAGTTTTATACTTATTCTATGGGTTTCAATGTTGGGTGGTTAATTTTTGATTCTAAGAGTGCCTTTAATATTGTTCCTATGACTTCCTTTGGTTTTACTTCTGTTAATGCAACATTCCCAGGACCATTTGAGTATTACAGTAAAGATTCTGAAGATCCAAATCTACAGCCCTATGCTCTTAAGCAAAAATATTACACTAGTTTCGGTAAGTTTCTTCAATTAGATTTGGATTTACGAATTAACCTTAATCAATTTAGTATTAGTGCTGTAGGGGGCTATAAAATTGTTCGATACGATGAATTCAGACTTTATAGTTCAGGATCAGAAAGTGATGGTGGAGAGTCATGGTATACAGGTAAGCCAGATTCCAAAATGGATAGTTGGATGGTGGGTTTTAAGTTAACGTATACTTTATTATCGGAAAACGAAAAAGAGCTACTCATTGAGTAACTCTTTTTAACTTTCAGAAGCCTTATTATGTAAAGCTCTGTATGTCTTCTAACTTACTGAGCAGCAGGTGCTTCAGGAGCTGGAGTTGCAGCTTCAGGTGCAGCAGCAGTTTCTTGCGCAGCAGCTTCAGCAGGAGCAGTAGCTTCTTCAGCTACAGGAGCAGCAGCAGGAGCAGCAGCTTCTTCAACAGCAGGTGCTTCTTCAGCAACAGGAGCTGCAGTTTCTTGAGCAGGTGCTTCTTCTGTTTTTGCTTCAGATGTGCTTGCACAACCGATCAAAGAAACAGCTACAATAGACATCATAACTAATAATTTCATGTTAATTCCTTTTTTAATAGTGGGGCTTCGTGCAATGTAACTAATTTATTGCACTTTCTGTATAGAAATTAGCAAAATATTATGCAATTTCACTAGCAATATTCCATTAAATTAAAAGGGAGAACTCAATTTAAATTTATTTCCCAATACAAAAGGATGAAAAAATTGAATTGAGGATATCATCACTTGAAATGAGCCCTGTTATACTCTCCATTGCAGAGCGGGCTTCTTTAAGTTCAAATGCAAGAAGTTCTGGTGAAGGATCAAACGATAATTGTTCTACTGTTTTTTTTATAGCAGATTCTGCATTATGTAATGAGTGTAGTTGGCGTTCACTAGCCATCCACACATCTCCATCTTGAGTATCTTTTTCAAAAAGAAGCTCAGATAATTGGTGTTTTAATGCTTTAATTCCATCAAGATTAGTTGAGGAAACGTGAATACATTGATTGGGACTATTAAAGCTTTTGAGATCGCTTTTAGTGGAAACTATTATTGATGCATCACTATTAGTTTTAATTTCATTTTCCCAGTTCAGGGTACAGCCGTCCATTATAAACACTTTATGCTGACTTTTATTGATTAGCGAGAGAGTTCGCTTTTGAGATTCAGCATCAAGTTCATCTATTGCAACCCCAAGACCAGCTGTATCTATAAGAGTGACTTCACCTTCAGGTAAAAAGAGCTGGGTCTCGATGTAGTCTCTAGTTGTTCCTGGTTTACTTGAAACTAATAATCTATTCTCTTCAAGAAGTGCATTAATAAGTGAAGATTTCCCTGCATTTGGTTTTCCGTAAAAAACAACAGTTGGTTTTTGAAATGCTGAAATACTTTTTTCGTAACCCGCCTTTAGGTCTGAGATGACTTGTAAAATACGTGATAAATCGAGCTGCCATGTATCAATATCTGGATCAGCCTCTTCTTCTGCAAAATCAACATCAAGTTCCATTTTAGCTGATAAATGAATTACTGATTCAACGAGAGTGTGAATTTTCGATGATAGTTTTCCATTGAGAATTTTTTGAGAGTTTTCAAGCTGTAAGGCACTTTTGGAGTGTATTAAACTCCCAATAGATTCTGCTTGAATTAAATCTATTTTTCCATTTTCAAATGCTCTACGAGTAAACTCTCCCGGTTCAGCAAGTCTGATTCCGTCGAGTGATGTAATTGTTGATAATATTGATTTAACAATGAGCATATTTCCATGGGGGAAGAGTTCGAGAGTATCCTCTCCAGTAAATGTCTCTGGGCCTCCGAAATATGAGTACATTAGAGAATCTATAACTTTGCCAGACTCATCATTAAATGATGCATAGACCATTTCTCTTTTTTGGGGTAGTATTTTGTTGATACATTTGAAAATGACTTCCTTAACCGCTGGTCCTGAAACTCTTACTATTGCAAGTGCAGAGGTCCCAGGAGGGGTAGAGAGGGCAACGATAGTATCTGTTATCATGCAGCTTTTTTACTAATAACCCAGTGTTGTGTAATACTATATAAGTTTTGAACAATCCAATATACTACAAGTCCTGAAGGCATTTGGTTTGAAAAGAAAAACATCATTGCGGGCATTAAATAAATCATTGCTGCTTGATTAGGATCAGTCATGGTCTGTTTTGCTTGGATGTAACTAGAAGCAGCCATAATGAAAGGAAGAATTCCTATACCATGAGGTAAAAGAAGTGGAATTTCAATTCCAGCATAAATAACGTCGGGCAGTGAGAGGTCTTGTATCCAACCAGCAAATGGCGCGTAACGAAGCTCAACTGCTCTACCTAAAATAACAAAGAGCGATATAAAAATTGGCATTTGCATAACCATTGGAAGGCATCCACCCATTTGTGCTAATGGATTAATTCCTTTTTCACGATAGTACGCCATAGTTTTTTCTTGAACTTTTTTCGGGTCACTTTTGTATTTAGCTCTAATAGCATCAATGGCTGGCTTATGCTCTTTCATTTTAGTCATTGATTTTGTTTGTTTAATACCAAAAGGAAGGGTAGCTGTTTTTACAACAATGGTTAGTAAAATAATTGCTATGCCGTAGTTTGGGATAATGCCATAGAAGAAGTTAAGAAGCCAAAGAATAAATCCACAAAGTGCTGGAAACCAAACATTTGCAAAGAAAAACCAGCTGTATCCAATAACAATAATTTCTTCATATCCCTGGTCGTAGGATTGTAGATTTGAATATTTTAGCGGTAGTACTTCGAGTCTAAATGAAAGAGAGTTTTTAGTCAGGTTTTCTGAAATATCCATTGTATAAGTGGGACGTTCTTCATGTTTAGTATCTTCTTTACTATAAAGAGGGGTAACATCAACTTGTGCATCTGCAACTCTGTCAAAATTAATAACAACAGCGATATATTTTCTTCTGAGGCCAATCCACTTGAGTGTTCCGCTTTCATCATTTATAGTCTCTTTTTCACTAAACTCTTCACGGGTAATATCATCACCCTCTTTATATATAAGTTCACTAAATGCATAGCTATCATCTGTCGCTTTTGTTATCCCTCTAATATTAGTTATTCGTTCCGTCTCGCGAAGTCCTGCACCCCAATTAAGGGTATAACCTCGAGGAGTATAACCGTCAATTGTAATATCATGAGCAATATCAGTTCCTGATTTACTAAAAGTATATGTTCTAGTTACAGAATAACCTTTACTATTTTTCCAGGAATAGGTAAGGGCTGTTTTTGAATCTACAGTGATAGTTGATGGTAGTGTAGAGTCGAGAGTAAAGAATTCATTAGAAAAGTTGATATCTTCTAATGAGAATCCAAGAGCAGTGCCATTTTCTTTTTCAAAAAGCTCAGGATTGATACCTTCTCTATTTTTGAGGTCTTTCAGAATAATCGAAGTTATTACCGCACCTTTATTAGATAGGGTAATAATAAATTTTTCAGTTTCAACGATAGTTTTCTGTTCGTTACTTACAGAAGCTTTAATTAGCTGACCGTTTTCACCAAGTGAATTTTGGGAAAGAGCATTGGAATTAACTGTTGTTGTATTATCATTGGACTGAGTAATCTCATTTTTTTGAGGTACTGGAGTATTCTTTTCTTTTATAGGTGGCTCTTGAAAAAAGCTCATCCATAAAATCATGACGCCAAGAAGTACAAATCCTAATATATTACTCTTTTTCATAATGTTTCTTTTCTTTTTGTTTCGATGGAACAGGATCAAAGCCACCCTTGGTAAATGGATGACAGCGAATAATTCTGAACAAAGTTAGTTTTATTCCCTTAAAAAAACCATGTGTTTTAAAGGCTTCTATTGAATAGTGAGAACATGAAGGTTCAAAACGACATCGAGGCCCAAGAAGGGGGGATAAGGTATATTGATATATTTTGACTATATATATAGCGATAAATTTCATTTGTTTAAAATTGTACTCTTTTCTAATGATTTTAAAACCGCACTTCTGATCTCATCATTTGTGAGAGAACCTGCCGAATTATTTATATTAAAGAGTAACCAATAGTTTTGATTAAATGAGCGAGAGTGGGCAAAGAGTGTTTCGCGAATAATTCGTCGTATTCTGTTGCGAACAACGGCATTCCCCACTTTCTTTCTGATAACAAATGCCATTCGATATTGGTCATCTGGACTTTTTATAAAACGTAAAACAAGACTTTTAGTAAAAACCTTGTTTCCTGTTTCGAAAATTTTTCCAAACATCGACTTATTATAAAGCCTATGTTCTTTGAGAGAGAACGAACTCAAAAGTTAACGGGGATCCTATTTAGTAGGAATCTCAGAACTTACAGTTAAGCGCGTGCGACCTTTAGCTCTTCTTCTAGAAAGAACTGCACGACCTTGTTTTGTCTCCATACGAGCACGAAAACCGTGTTTGTTTCTTTTTTTAGTGTTGCTTGGTTGAAACGTTCTTTTCATGATAAATACCTTTTTTTAATCAGAGGCAAATATAGTTGAAATCTTCAATGTTTTCAAGGATAAAATTTGTAATTTTATTTTCGTTACTCTTTTAAAATCAATGGTTTCTAAAACTTCAGTCATAAAAAGTGTTGTGAAAAAACTACTCGCTATTGTTTTTCTTATTTGTTTTGCTGTTTGCACTACTTTGTTGCTTGTTTTTTTTGGGTGGAAGAAACAAATTATACATGCTAACTATCGATTTTGTGGGTTCGGGGTTATGTCTTTTAATAACAGAGTTTTGTTTTATTATAATTTATCTTTAGATTTTTGGGTTTTTGTTTTGGGGTATTTTCCTGGTTTTGTTGAGTTGTCTGATTCTACTAAATTGTGTTTGATGGATATGAAAGATGGTGGTGTGTTGTTGAGTCATCATTTTTCAAATTATGAGTTTTTGGCTGAATACATTGCGCGTAATGTTCCTGATATGTATGGAGCCCATGAACCATTGAGGGGGAGGTGCTCTAATCGACTTCTACTTTGGTTACGTTCTAGGGAGAAGGTGTATGTCAAAAAGTTTCAAACGAGGCCTTGGGATATTTTTCATCTTATCAATCAAGGTGGTGTTTTTGGGTATATGTTTGATCAGGATGATAAAAATAATTCAATGATTGGTTCTTTTTTTAATCGGAAATGTTCTTATGCTAAGGCTCCATTTGTCGTCATTAAGAGAACGGGTGCTCCTGTTTTTCTGTCTTCAATTTCTCGAAATGGTTTAAAAAGCTATACTATAGATGTAGTTAGGTTTGATCGGTTTGATTTGAGTTTGGTGCAGGGGTATTTTGAAAGAGTAATCGAGGAGTGTCCGGCTCAATGGTATGGTTGGAGTCATAGAAGGTTTAAGAGCGTGTCACCTGAAATATATGAATCAAAATGATGTTTAAAGTGCTTGCGGGTTTTGACTTGTGTTTGGGTGTTAGTAAATGTCAATATGTTGTGTTGTCAACACTGTTCACATAATGATCACATATTTGCTTTAGTGTTTCACGTGAAACATTCGTGTTTTTAGTCTTTGAGATGGGATTTATCTGTTTATTATTGGGCTGTTTAAAATTTATTAACAATAGATGACGGTTGTTGATAGGTGTTTATAGAGATTGTTTTATGTTGATATGTTTCACGTGAAACATATTGGGTTGAAAATGGTGGGGAGTGAGGGTTTTTAAATGTATTATAGTGTTTCACGTGAAACAGTGGAGTGAGTGTGGTTGAATTAAACGAAGAAAAAAAAGAGCTATTGAAGAAGCTTGAGATGAAAGTGTTGCAGATGAATAAGAAAATGAATATCATATCCAAAGGAGATGAAATCATAATATGGGGACGTCATATTATAGATAGTCTCCAAGTATTGGTGAAAATGGGTAATGACTTTAAGGGTGCTGTTTTGGATATGGGGTCAGGGTATGGTTTTCCCGTTATACCATTGGCTATTGTGTTTCCTGAATCAAAATTTATTGCAATTGAATCAAGGGCCAAGAGGGTTGCCGTTATAAATTATTTAAAAAGAGAGTTGTCTTTAACTAATATTAATGTTATAAATGATAGGGTTGAAAATGTAGCTCCGGCAGCTGTCTACGATTTTGTGACTTCGAGAGCACTTGGGAATATACAGGATGATGTAGAGATGGCTATTCCTTTTTTGAAAAAAGGGGGGGCATATTTAGGATACAAGACAGAAAAAAGTGATGAAAAAGAGTTTTTTGAAATGAAGGTTGAAAACTTTAAATATGAACAGGCAAGTGGTGAAAAAAACTACTATATTGTTTCTGTTACAAAATAATTGAGAGTATGGCAAAAGTAATAGCAATATGTAATCAAAAGGGTGGCGTCGGAAAAACAACTTCTGCGGTTAACCTTGCTGCAGGACTTTCTGCACTAGAAAAAAGAGTTCTTCTTGTTGATATGGACCCTCAGGGTAATGCTTCTCAAGGAGTGGGTGTTTTTGATTATCATGATGTTGATGTCTATACACTTCTTACAGCTGCAGGGAATCCTGATGAGCTAACTGAAGAATTGTTAGGTTCAAGTATTCAAGATACAGAAATGGAATATTTAAAAGTACTACCTTCCACACCAAATTTAGCTGGATTAGAAACTGAACTTGTTAATGCACTTAATCGAGAAAGAAGATTAGATACTGTGTTAAAAATGCTCTATGATTATTTTGACTATATTATAGTGGATTCACCACCGTCTTTGGGGTGGTTAACTATTAATGTTTTGACCTGTGCTCAGAGTGTTATAATTCCAATCCAGTGCGAATATTATGCACTTCAGGGGTTAGCGGAATTATCCAATACAATAAGGTTAGTTCAGAAATCCTTGAATAGTGAATTAAGAATCGAGGGAGCATTACTTACTATGTATGATTCTCGATTAACTCTTTCTAAACAAGTAGCAGAAGAAGTTCGGAATGATTTTTCTGAAAAGGTATTTGAAACGGTAATTCCAAGAAATGTTAAGTTGAGTGAGGCACCATCTTTTGGTAAACCAATTCTCTTATATGATATTGTGAGTGCAGGGTCTAAAAAATATATGGATTTGGCTGAAGAGTTGTTGCAGATGAATGGAGATGTTAAATGAGTTCTAAGAAGGCTCCACCACAAAAATTAGGGAGAGGTTTAAAGGCACTCTTTAATGATCATCAAGTATTAGAGAGTGAAGATGGGAGTATTTCTAGAGTCGAAGAAGTTCCTCTTAATAAAATTACACCAAACCCATTTCAGCCCCGTGAAGTTTTTGATGATGAAGAGATTGATGAATTAGCGAAAACAATAGATCAACATGGGTTGCTTTCTCCTATTGTAGTTCGGAAACATGAAGATGGTTTTCAAATTGTTCTTGGAGAACGACGATTTCGCGCTCATCAAAAACTTGGAAAACATTCGATAAAAGCAGAAATTAAAGATAAGTACACAGATAAACAGATGGCCGAAGTGGCCCTTATCGAAAACATTCAACGGGTACAATTATCTCCGATTGAAGAAGCGCATGCATTTGAACAATTGATAAATGAACATGCATATACACATGAACAAGTTGCAGAAAGGGTAGGGAAGTCTCGCTCTGCTGTAAGTAATACATTACGGTTAACAAAATTACCTGAAGAAGTTCAGCTTTGGATAAAAGAGGAAAAGTTGTCTGCTGGGCATGCTCGTGCACTGTTGGGGTCGGATGTTGACGATCCAATTGCGATGGCCCGTCAAATAATAGATGGCGGACTTAATGTACGAGAAACAGAAAATGCAACAAAAAGTAGTTCAAGTAAGTTAAATAAAAGAGAGAAAGTTAAAGACCCAAATGTTGTGAACTTTGAAAGAGAGCTTGAGTATGCTTTGGGAACGAGTGTTGATGTTGCTGGGAATACAAAAAAAGGGAAAATAACTATAACTTTCACTGGAAGCGAAGATTTAGAACGGATTACTCAGATAATTAAAAATGGTTCCGAATTAATATGAGCAAAAGTAAAAAACTAATTATACAAATTATTCCTGATGGGCCTGGGATGATAAAAGACTATATGGTTCCACGCTGGGCGTTAAAGGCTGCTTTTTGGGTTGGTTTTTTTCTGTTTATTGGATTAGGGGTTATGGTTTTTAATGTATCACTCATTGTAGAAAAGCTGGTTATGAACCAAAACCTGAAAGCTGCAAATGAACGTCTTTGGAAAGAAAATCAGCACCTTAAAACAATTCGAAATGATCTTGATGACATATTGTTGGTTGAGTCTAAACTTAAAAATATAACTCAGGTTATGCTTAATGGACAAGTCGAAAAAGAGATTAAGGTATATGAAGAGAAGCAACCAATCTTAGTTACCCAAAATGAATTAGATAAGTTTGTTGCAAAAGTTGAAAAAGAAGGGGATAATGTTACTGCTGATGAAAACGATATCCCGAGTGTAAAACCTGTAATAGGTATAATAAGCCAGCAATATAAAATAAAGCATCAAGGAACTGATATTGCGGCGTTGTTAAATGACCCGGTCTTTACTACAGCGCCGGGTGTAGTGGTGTTTGCGGGAGTGTTAAAAGATTTTGGTAAGGTTATAAAAATTAAACATGGTGATGGTTTTACCACTGTATATGCTCATTTAAACAGAATAGTGGTTAATAAAGGTGACTTTGTTAAACGTGGTCAAAACATCGGAATGGTAGGCATGACCGGAAATACTACTGGCCCGCATTTACACTATGAAGTTATTAAAGATGGTTTAAAAGTTAATCCTGAAGATTACTTTATTAATTAAAAGATAGAGAACAATTATGGCGAATAGTTCAAAGTATATAACAATCCTAAGTTCACAAACTGAAATTACAGGTGAACTCATTGTGAAAAATGATATTAGAGTTGCAGGTAAAATCAAAGGAAAGCTCCAAATTGCGGGCAACCTTGTGGTTGAACCAACGGGACAAATAGAAGCAGATGTTACAGTTGATACAGCTATTATTGCAGGAGTTGTAGAAGGTGATGTTGTTGCTAAGGAGAAAGTTGTTCTGGAGGCAAATTCAAAATTATTTGGAAATATTACCACCAAAGAGTTAGTAATTGTAGAAGGGGCCTTATTTAGAGGTAACTGCTCAATGGATACAAAAGGTGATAAGTCTTCAGTTAAAAACATTAAGAAAGAGAATAACGAAGATCAGTCAAAAGATAATCAGGTTAATGGCAAATAAGCACATTGGGGACGTGATGAATCTTGGTTGGTTCATTGCTGTTGCTATTGGTGGAATGACCTATCTTGGGCATATGCTCGATAACAAACTTGAAATTTCTAAATTTCCTCTCTTTACAGTACTTGGAGCTTTGGGTTCCTTTGTTATTATTGGCATCAAATTATACGTTTTGGTAAAAAACCTAAATGATGATGAATAATACTGTGCTTGCTTTCTGTGCCAAATACACAGCTGCTGTAGTAACTCTTAATACTTTATTGTCATTTATAATATACCAATTATACCCTAATACATATAGTTTCGAGACTTATTTTGGTGTAACATTTGTTACAGGAATAAACGCGATTCTCATATTTATACTCTATTTTGTTTTAAATAAGCAATTTGATAAGTTTGTGAATCTTTTTTTTATTTCAATTGGAATCCGCTTGACTTTTTATGGGGTCTTTATTTATTATATAGTCAGCACAAAAAATGTGCATTTTGTTAAATTAATTGGAGCGTTTTTAATTTCCTACATGATTTATCAAGTAGTTGAAATTAAATTTTTTGTGCAAACCAGGAAAAGTAGAAGTACATGAAGAAAATCATCATATTTCTTACAATTTTATTTTGTGTGGGAAATGTCTATTCGGCAGAAACACTCGGAGACTTTTTAGTACATCACGTAGCAAACTCAACTCATTGGGGTTTTTTGGGTCTTCATGCTGACCTCAGTCCTTATCAGATTTCATTTTTTGGATTATACGATATTCAGATTTCTTTACATATTGTGATGATGACTTTAGCATTTGTTGTTCTATTGGTACTCATGAAGCTCGCTACTAAACGAGATGCAAATGGTGTTCCTCAGTCACGGTTTGGTCACTCTATAGAAGTAATTGTAAAGTTTATTCGTGATGATGTTGTTATACCAAATATTGGTAAGAAACACGCTAAAGCATGGCTTCCTTTTATATTAACACTTTTCTTTTTTATTCTCGCACTTAACCTACTCGGGTTGATTCCAGGAATGTCGACAGCTACAGCGAACATAAATTTTACAGCAGCAATGGCAGCAATGGTATTTATTACCTTCAATCTCGCTGGTATGAAAAACAATGGTCCTTTTAGTTATGTTAAAAATTTAGTACCTCATGGGGTACCTCTTCCAGTGATAGTTATTTTGTTTCCAATTGAGCTTATTGGGTTAGTAACAAAAACGGTAGCTCTTGCAATTCGTTTGTTTGCAAATATGTCTGCAGGTCACTTTATAATCTTTTCGC
>JAOPTX010000106.1:0-10985 GCA_051532055.1 Fibrobacterales bacterium
AGAGTCGATTTTGGTGTATATGCTGGCGCATTTGAATTTCCTGCTATTGGGTCTGTATTCACAAAAATAGTTGATGGCTGCGGCGTAAACTCATCTCTCATAAAATCAAAAAATGCATATAATGTCCAGTTGCACGGCTTGAAAGAAAAAAAGCATCATGTTAGTTTTCCCTCGCTCTCAGACCCTACAGAATTTGTTTTTGGAATAGAGGACCTTCGAAATGGTGAATCTGATGAAGACTATAATGATCTTATTCTGATAATCGATGATATTGATGAATCAACTGTGTGTGATTATCTTAATGATCCTTCATGTTTTAACTGTAGTGAATTGCCATATAATAAAAGTTCACGACTCGCCTTTGAAGATCAATACCCACAGTATGGGGACTTTGATTATAATGATGTCGTCGTTGATATTGATTATACGGTAGTTGCACAGCAATGTAATGTTTTGGGAGTGCCAATCTATGACGCGAGTTATGGTATTAGGTATGCTCCTCAGTTACTGAATGGATCGGTAGCCGTAACGCCTGTGGCGAATGGTGCGCTGTATCCTCTTGGTTTTGCCGTTGCATTGAAAAGTGACTACGCTAATGCAGTAGTGACTGTTGAAAATTCTTCATCCAGAGTTGTAAGAATAAATGATGAACCGATTATAGAATTTTTTGATTTTATGAGAGATGAGTTTACGCCGCAGCCATCAACTATTTTTGTGAATACAGACCCAATAGCAGGAAATTCAAATGCGCCAGCATATACACCAAAATCGACTCTGAGGGCAAACATACTTTTTAATCAAGGTACCGCAATTCCTGAGAAAAAACTTTCACTATTTAATCCATTTATATTTTTCACAGATAATGTACAGCGTGAAATACATATGAGAAATGGTGTATTGAGTGCACGAGGCATTGCTCAAAATATTGTAGGTTCACCTGCAGAGGGACACCCGTACGAGGATGATAATGGAATTCCCTGGGCTATTGAGATTAATCAGGCTACACGGTATCCCGTTGAATTTCAAGATTTTCTTGGTGCCTATCCTAATTATTCTAAATGGGCTCTGGATGGTACACATAAAGGTTGGGCTAATAAAGGGGTTCCAGCCGTATTATATTAGTATTAGAGTGTTAGGAGCATCGAGCTGAGTAGTGTTTGAGAGACAGCTTAGTTGATGTTTCAGTTTTCGTTAAATACTCTATCGGATAGTTCTGCATAAGCTCTCCATGTACTCAATAAGTTCGCAAGTGTAAAAGGTTTTTAGTAATAGGTTGCCCCTAAGCTCGCTCTGTTTTTTGAATCTATATTTAAATTTCAAATAACACTGGGGGAGCCTATGATACTAAGAAGAATGCAGTCCATATCGATACTATTGAAGCTCGGGATAGTTTCACCTTTTCTCATGGCGTGTGATACAGCAACAGAGGTTTCTCAGGGTAGTGATAGTTCTTCTTTCTACAGCTCTAATGTGGTTGTGGATAGTGAATTTGAATCAAGTTTGGTTAGTGTTGAAGCAAATACATCATCAGATGAATCAATTGTTCTTTCTGCAAGTTCAATTTCAAGTCAACCAGCCTCCATAAGCAGTGAATCAAGTGTCGACCAATCAGGATTGGTGAGTAGTTCAGTAACCACAGAGACTCATGATGACTCTTCTGACGAAGTTCACGAAGAGGGGCACGAAGAAAGTACCTTGTTGAGATCCGAGAATAGAGAACGAGAGAACATGTCGGGAGAAGTGTTGCTTGCTACGGATGACTGGCGGGATTCCACACGGTTTGTATTCCATCCTGATTCGCTCTATACTTATGAACTCCTCATTGACGAATCAGATTTGGCTTTTCTCGACATAGAACCACAACGAGAGGAGTATGTACCCGCATCTATAGTATTTCAAGGCGATACTGTGGATAATGTTTTAGTTCGCTATAAAGGCTCTAAGGGTGCGTGGACTCCTTGTGGTGAAGGCTCAAAATCATGTAACCTGTCTACAAAAGTTAAGTTTAATACTGATGGCAATAAAGACCGACTTTTTTATGGCCTTAAAAAATTGCAATTTCACTCTATGAATCACAGTCCTTCTCATTTAGCGGAGAAATTTGCGTATTGGGGGTATCGGCAAATGGGTTTGGCTGCATCACGGACTGCCTATGCGCGTCTTATTGTAAATGGAACGTTACAAGGGCTCTTCTTGGTCGTAGAACAAATTGATGGACGGTTCACTCGGTATCATCTTAATGATTCTAAAGGGAATGTATATAAGCATTATTGGCCACTTAAAGATAGTAGTGCGAGTACTGCTGATTCTCTCACTGCACATCTTGAGACTAATGAAGAAGAAGCTGATCACACCGTTGTAACGGCATTTGAAAATGACCTTATTGGTGCAGGCATGGGCAAAAATGATTTGGCGGCAGTTCTCAAGAAGTGGAATATGGCCGAGATGATTGCACGACAGGTTGTTACTGCAAATGCGGTCTATGATTGGGATGGCCCGTATATGGGGGCATGGGATAGTGGTCATAATACCTATTGGGCAGTATTACCTGAAACTGAAAAAATAATCATGATACCATGGGATATGGATATGCCTGAATTTCCTAATTATATGATTGGTTTGGTGACTCAGTATACTCTATGGAATGGGAAAGGGGGGTATCCGGGCTGTCCGGATAAAACAACATCGCTCTTTTCTAAATCCTGGTTTTGTTTTCCCGAAGAGTATGAAAAAGCATTTGTGGATTTAGAAAATAAAGTATTGAATAAAAGAGATCAAATGCTCACGGAGTGGTCTGACCAGATTCGTCCGGTTATGGAAGACATTGCAGAGACGTTAAAAACAGGAACTTCTGAGACCTATCCAGCCTCGACAGGATATCCTCGCTACGCCCAGAAGATACGTCATTGGGAAGATGCTATTGATCGGTATACTGAGATACTTGATGAACGAGAGCACGATATCAATACAATGAAAAAGTCATTAGGGCTGTAGGGACCACGTCATTTTCAAATAACGCATTGATACTGTATGAGTTATTAGAGAATTTAAAGCTTATATATGCAGTATCTAACGAATTCTTTGAAAAAGGGGAACTGGTTGGTATACGGTAGGATATTTGTACTCAATAATTTTGATTAAAATAGGGTGTATTTGTACTCATATCGTTCGCACATGTAAAATAACGTCAAAAAAGTGCAGTATATGTATTCATAAATTTGATTAATATATATTACAGTCAGACATCTGAGGCCTACTATGAATATTTTTGGTTACTACAATTATCGGACCTATCTCAAAGATTATTATGAATATAAGAAATCACGAGATCGCCATTTTACCTATCGTAAATTTGCTGAGAGTGCAGGGATTAAATCACCGAGCTTGTATGTGGACATGATTAATGGTCGAAGAAACATTACACCGGCTTTGTTACCCAAGTTTTCAATTGCGCTCGGGTTAAATGAAAAAGAATCGCAATATCTTATGCAGATGATGCATTTTACTCATGCAAAATCTCAAGAAGCAAAAGAAGAAACGTTCAATAAAATGGCTAAAATGCTACCGAGTACCGCAAGAAAGCTTAGTAAAGATCAGCGAGCGTATTATGAACATTGGTATATCTCGGCAATACGTGAGGCCCTTGCAGTTATAAGTATCGCTGATGACTTTCAAGATCTTGCTCTATTTCTTACTCCGCGAGTCTCGCTTCCCAAAGTGAAAAGTGCAATGCAGTTGTTAATAGATCTTGATATCATTGAAAAACAGAATGGTTTTTGGCGCTCAAAAAATGGTAGTATTAATGGTGACCACATTGATATTTTTACGATGCATGATGTACAAAAACAATTTATGGATTTAGGTAAAGCGAGTCTTGATGTTTTTACTCAAGAAAAAAGAAATGTATCGGCACTTTCTATGAGCATTTCTGAAGAAGGGGTACAACGTTTAATCCATAAAATTGATGTATTTAGAAAAGAAGCAATTGAAATTGTACGAGCTGATACTAATGAAAATCAGGTGTATCATTTAAATGTGCAATTTTTCCCGATATCTAAGGAGGCAGAACGGTGATTAGATTTATTACATTGATATTGGCTGTGCTTGTTATAAGTGCGTGTAGTGTTGTTGAGCAAGCAGGTACAACAACTGAATACCCTAATACTATAGCAGGAACCGTTGTCGATTCACTCGGGGGGCCGGTAGACGGAGCACGAGTATATATGGTAGAACAGTATGGGTGGAGTGATAAGGTGGCGGCAAAAAAATCACCGGTAATTACAACTACTACTACTGATAAGTCAGGTTCATTTGCTTTTGAGAGAAATGAAAAGAGTGCAGTAAGTATGGAGGTAGTATACGACTCATTAATACAGCAAGTCTTTGATGTACAGGGTGATCAAGATAGTATCATGCTCGATACATTAACGTTGGTTTCAAAAAAATGGTTTAAAGGAGTGGTTGTCGATTCGTCCTATTTTAATAGGAAATTATTTATTGAGTCGACACGTCATTCCGTTGTGGTAGATGGTAAAGGCGCCTTTCTTTTTCGGGGATTGTTAGAGCATGAGTATCGTTTTTTTATCCGCGATACCATAGCTGGAACTGCTGTGAACATTTCAGATTCTATGGTAACCATTTCGGCAACAACGACCCCTTTTGAAGATTTTAAACTCAAAGATGTTCCTGATGTTACCGTAAGAAAGATTGATAGTATACCGAGCTCAGATGTTAACAAGGATACGACTGATATAATAGATACTACAGACTCTCAAGATTCGACGGTACACGATAGTACATCGGACACCACCTCAACTCCTAATGATTCGGTGTTGAGTTTTGATAACTTTAATGATGGTAATTGGATGGGAAGTGTTGGTGATGAAACCTTTAGTTGGTATTTTAGAATAGCATCGTATACATGGCTAAAATATAATGACGCTCAATCAATGATGGGTGAACAGTTCGACAATCGATTTAAAATTAATGCCTCCTCAGGTGTGGATGGTTATGGATTAAAGATTAAGAATTTTTATGATACGGGAGACTCTATTGCGACATGGGAGCGGAGTGGCGTAATGGCTGTGTTTGATGATAGGTCAATAAATATTTCTCAGTATTCAAAAATTCGAATTTCTATTAAAGGAACAGGTGCATTGAACATTAATATGTTTTTTCATAAGCTCATTACTCCTGATGAGTATGAAAATTTCTTTCTCTCTTCAGAGCCAATTCAAGCAGAAGCTGATTGGAAAGAGATTACGCTTAACCTTAATGATTTTTGGTATGTAAATTTTGATGCTGAAAGAGATGGCCCAAAGCAAGAAATAAATAAACTTCTCAAAAGAGTACGGCTTATTGGTTTTACCGTTGAGGGGCAGAAATTGATAAGAATAGATTCAATCGAATTTATACGATAGAGCGAGCGTGTAGGCGCTCATTCAATGGCACTTAGGGGTATTTGCCAAACCAGATCATAATTCTTTCATATCTACGGGGTGCGAACTTTGTGGAGGTGAGAGCGTTATGTTCTTATATAGAAAAATAGAGAAGGTGTGTATGAAGGTATGTATTGGTGGGCTTGGGCTGTTGTGGCTCTTATTGGGATGCTTTAATGATTCGGTTACTGTGCAGGCTGTTGATAATCCAGGTCGTCTGAGTAGTGCAGAAATCGGTAGTGCTGATACCATACCCAAAAGCAGTCAATCTGAATTGGTATCGTCACATACGGTACATCTACCTATGTCATCATCTACAGAGTTTGGTGATGAAAAAGTAATTGATGACTATGGACCCGTTCCAGTAGATTTCACAAACTCTGACGGTGTTATCGCTATTGATCTTTCGATTAAGCCAGTACAGCATACTGAGCCATTTTCTGGGTTTGAGGGTAACAGAGGGACTGATGGAGATCCCCATCGCTACTGGTCCTCGGATATTGAAAACCTGTTGCCCTGGTATCAAGTCGACTTACAAGGAATGTATAGGCTTTCGTCAGTTGCTCTTACCGCGCGGCAAGATAAATCAAAACCATCATATCGTACTAATGTCGCACTTTGGGTGTCTAATGACCCCACCTTTATAGAATACGAAGAAATTGGGGTGATTGTTGCTGACGATCCTGATAAAAATCTAACCTATCCACAGGCAGGAGTGTGGGAAGTATCTGTACAATTTCCTGAAAGTTATCGCTATGTACGTGTCCAAAGAATACATGATGCGGGACACTTTAATTTTGGCGAGTTATCAGTTGTAGGAGAGCTCACTGGCAATGTACTTATCGCGCAGGCAGGGCCCACAATAAAAGTAGTTGATACTGATAATAATGGAAGGGAAAAAGTGGAACTCAATGCCGAAGCATCGTTACCGGGGAACTATTCAATAGCTAGTTATCGTTGGGAGTTAAAAGATTCGGTGATATCAAATTCTAGTACTCATATGCAGGTGTTTCCTGTGGGAAAACATAAAGTAGTACTGACGATAACAGACGAGCTCGGAGACAAGGCGGTAGATACACTTGTAGTAATTGTTAAAAAGGGAGATATTTTTGATTCTACAACCCCTTTTACTCCCATAGATCCATGGGAGCTTTCTAAAAAGGCTGGGAGGGGTATCAATATGGGGAATACGCTTGAAGCAAAAAATGGCGAAGGCTCGTGGGCACCTGCGGCTAAGGAGTACTATTTTGATGATTATCAACAAAATGGTTTTACAAATGTGCGGATACCAATTCATTGGGGAATACGTATAGACAATGCGGGTAATGTGGATCAAAAATTTCTTAATCGAGTAGAGGAGGTTGTGGACTGGTCACTGTCTCGTGGGTTGGTAACTATAATTAATACGCATCATGAAGAGTGGGCGATTAATAACTATAGTGGAAGTAAAGCCAAACTCATTCGAATATGGGAACAGGTTGCTGAACGGTTTAAAGATAAGCCAAACCTTTTAGTGTTTGAATTATTTAATGAACCTCGTGCACCAATGACCGACAGTGATGTGAGTGATTTAAATACGATACTATTAAAAACAGTTCGGAAAACAAATCCAAAACGAGTATGTATTGTAACTGGTGGCAATTGGGGTAACTGGCGTGATCTGAAAAATGTGAGTTGGCCTGATGATCCTTACCTTTGGGCGTCGTTTCACTACTATGAACCTTTTAATTTTACCCATGAGAGTGATTATGAGTGGTCTAATTTTGGATCACTTTGGGAGGAAATGGATGATATATTTAGTTGGTTAAAAAATACGAAAGGAATACCAGGATTTGTTGGTGAGTTTGGAGTCAATCATGGTAAGATGGCAAAGGATTGGGGGTCGGTTTTAAAGTATTATGCAACAGCGACTGAGGCGATTAATAAATGGGAAGGTGCCTATTCCGTGTGGGATGACTCTGGGTGGTATAAAGTGTACGATCGAAATAAACGTACGTTTAATGAAATTGAAGAGCAGTTACAATAAAATTAAAATATAGAATGTGATATGAACTTTGGGATGAGTACGCGTTCTGTTCGCATGAGTAAACTAAGTTAAATTTAAATGATGTGTTAAAAATATGTATTTAAAAATTGTATCTTTGTTTTCAGTGATGGATCAAAGTTCTCGTCGAATGAGTTTTACATTACATAAATAGATTTACTGAATCAGCAATCCCAGAAGGCACTATACCCTCAGTGCCAGAGATTCCTGTACTACTCTAGAAAGCCCTTTCAAAGAGTAGTATGGGAATTCTTTTTACAAAATCACGATTGTAGAGATGTGGGAATACGATGTGTGTCCCTGAAGGTAATGTATGTTAGTATAGAGGGGTATCTATGACTGATATATGTTATTCTGATGATCATTGTATCCCCGCATCTTACTATATGATTTAACGAGGCTTATCAAGCTGAGAATTTAGCGCTTAAGATAATTAGATTAAGATAGAAAAAGCACAAGGAGAAAAATCCTTGTGCTTTTTGTTATTTGTATTGTTTTAATTATTCTCTACAGTGATTCGTACCACTCTTCGACAGCGCTGAGGCCTTCTCTGAGAATCTTTTTTTCTTCAGCTATAGCGGCTCTCCATTTCTTGGGTTTTAAGGCGCCTGTTTTAGGAAACCCATCTCCATACGTAGTGTATGCTTCTTTAGTCGCATCATTAATCTGACCTTTCCATGTATCTATCATGGTCTCAGCCCTTGGGTAGACATCATTGATGAGTCTATCTAATACTTCTTTTGCTTCGTCGGGAAAGCAGAGCCAATAGCTCATAAACTGATTGTCTACTGGGCTTTCGCATTGTAATGCATCAAGTACGTCCTCATGCTTCATATGGTCTTTAGAGAAGTCGTTCGGTCGACCGTGAATTGATAGGTGGGCATTGTCTGTGTCCCACGGTATTGAATAGAGCTTGCCTTCGGTGGGGTCAGAATACCAATATGAGTTATGGCCCATGTACTGAATGCGGAGGTAGGGACTATCCCAGTGTCTTAGGGCAGCGGAGGTGAGTATAGTACTCACCAGTTGAGGTACATCCCACCATTTGCTAATCACTTCTTTAATTTCGTCTTCTGTAGAAGCGTCGAGTATCTCTTGCTCAAACTTCTGCATGGCCGTAAATGTTGGGTTTTCATCCTCATTAGTTTTGAGGGCATTCATAAATGTAGTATCATGGGTGAGGGAGTCACCGGCTACGGGAAGTAATTCTTTATACAGATTTCCTTCACCATCTTCCCAGTGTTCTCTGGTAAAGCGGCCATCTATCTGTTCTACAAGAGAAAAGAGACCGATGAGTTCGCCATTAATTTTAAGTTGCGCATGGACGAGTCTTGGTGCTGGGTTTCCCATTTCTCTATGGAACCAATAGGTAATGCGTTCCCGTAATTGACTATCGTAATGATGCATGTGATGAAATTGGAGTTTCTTAAGTGAGAAAAATTTTCTATCAGGGTCGGCATCGGTATTAAACTTTACTTTCGTAGAAAGTTTGATACATGTTTTTATTCCACCCAATCCATAATGCTCTGCATCTCCACAAGGATACCAGGCGCCCCGACCACCTTTGTAACGAACTTGAATGTCGCGTATAGTGTCACCCTCAAATACGATGTCAGCACTTTCGTACACTTCTGCCATTGGGTCAGCGTCGAGGCGTTCCAATGCATCGGGTTCAATAAGTATATTGTATACTTTGACTGGTGCATCATCATTAAAAATATAATCACTGTCGGTTGTTTCTGGATTACCAGAGGCGCCAATTTGGTCTTCACTGCTTGGATCGTCTGGGTTGGCGGAGGTCCCACTATGGTCTTCACTACTTGAATCATTATTGTGTTGTTCTGATGAATGAGTATCTGAGTCATGGTCATCATCACTTTGGGTTGGTTCCGCACAGGCATAGAAGAGCATGCTGCTCATGAGTACCATGCCTGAGAGTAACAAGTGTTTGGTGTTGTGTCTTTTCATTAGGGTTCCCTGTTGGTATAGGTGTATTGTGGTTGACAGTATCGTTATTTTTGGGGAACAAAGGTGATAGAAATATTTTTATAGTTATCACTTTTATCAGAAATGGTAAATTTCGTATTATCCAGAGTGAATTTGACTGCATGGTGGGGGCCAGCTTCGTTCTGTTCAGTAAATTCCATGTGCAATTTGTATTTCCCCGCTGTAACTTGTTTCCCCTTATGGTTTTTTAAATTCCAAGTGATGTTTCTTTTACTATGTCCGTTGGCTGAAGCTCCGGTTATGGCGTCGAGTAATCCAAGTCCAATTGATGATTTCGCCTTTTGCCATTTGTATAGGTAGGTTGGACGATAGTGATGGTTTTGTACTCTAGCTTTGAGAGATCGCACAAAGGTTCCATCTGCTTTGGTAATCCAAATGGCATAATAATTCTTGGGTGCATATTCTCCATTATAGGTAACGGGGGTGAAAGAGGCGGTGAGGGTTCCTCGGGGCGAAGGTTGTTTGATGGGGGCGTGTGAACTACTTGATGTTTCGGAGCTACTGAGGGCTGAAGAACTACTTGGTTCAATAGGATTTCTTTTTGACGATGAAGAGATGGGTAAGCTCGATGAAGAAGGGTGTGCCGCACTGATATGTTCTATGCTTGATACTGCCTCGCTGCTTATAGATGGATGAGTGCTACTTACACTATTGAAACTAACTGAAATATTCCATTCGGTGTGCGAACTCTGTGATGCAGAACTATGTTTTGATGTAGTTTGTGTTGAAAGGTTGCTCGATTCTCTAGAGGATTCAACTAGATCTTCCGATGAACTCATTTCAATTACTGAAGATTTTGGTTCATTAGGGGTTACACACGAGGTGAACAGGATAAAGGGTACAGAAATTACAAGTAACAAAAAATGTTTCATAAGGGAGACCTTGGGTTGCTTAAAAATAGTGAGTTATTCACATTCCTCAGATTGACGTACAATGCCCATTTTATGAGAAACAGTGGTTTGTTTTCCTGAATCAAACGTTGTCTTTACGATCCAATGATATACTCCTGAACCTACTTTGCGTCCTTCAGAATCTTTTAAGTCCCACACAAGCTCATTGAGAAAGTAATTGTCAATGTCCGTTTGAGATCGTCTTTTTTCATTGGTGTACTCGCCACAAAAACCGAACATTTGAGACCATGAAGTGATAAATTGTCCAAGTTGATCATAGACGTAAATGGTAGAGGTGTAAGGGCCTTCTTGTGCAAAGGTCCCCATTATTAGTGAGGCTAAGCATTTTCGGTCAAAGGAGGATGTTGTGGTAACACTACTCTGTTCATCATCTCGAGTGTCGTCATCGCATTCATAGTGGGGGTCGATTACTCCATCATGAAATTGAACTGGTGCAATCCACCTTTTGGGAAGTGAAACGTGGTCAGGAGATTTTTCTTCAAGTAAAATTCCTTCCTTGTCATATATTGGAAATATTTGTGTATTAATAGATCGAGTTCGATCGTTTATTCCTACAATAGGGTTACGGAAGGTAATGCCTGTTCC
>JAOPTX010000107.1:0-9529 GCA_051532055.1 Fibrobacterales bacterium
CTAAAGATGGTCACCCAACAACAGTTGGTGATGAAGGTGGATTCGCTCCTAACGCTAAAAATGTTGATGCAGTTTTCAAATATATCCTTAAAGCGACTAAAGCTGCTGGATACGAGCCAGGTGTTGATATCAAAATCGCTCTTGACTCAGCTGCTTCAGAATTCTATGATGCTAAACTTGGAAAATATGTTTTCAAAAAATCTACTGGTGCACAAAAATCTTCTAAACAGATGATTGCTTTCTACCAAAGTCTTTGTAAAAAATATCCAATCTACTCTATTGAAGATGGATTAGATGAGAATGACTGGGATGGTTTCCAGGCGCACACCAAAGCTGCTCCAGGTCTCCAACTTGTTGGTGATGATTTATTTGTTACTAACCCTGTTCGTCTTAAACAAGGTATTGAATCAGATACTGCTAATGCAATCCTTATTAAAGTTAACCAAATTGGTTCAGTTACTGAGACTCTTGATGCTATTAAAATGGCTCAAAAAGCAAACTACGGTGTTGTTTGTTCGCACAGATCTGGTGAGACTGAAGATTCATTCATTGCTGACCTTGCTGTTGGTACTGGTGCTGGCCAAATTAAAACTGGTTCACTTTCACGCACAGACCGTGTTTGTAAATACAACCAACTTCTTCGTATCGAAGAAGAGCTTGGTAAAACAGCTAAATGGAAAAAGAATCGTTTCTAGTCCATTAGCTCAAAACTGATACTATTTAAAGGCCGACTGGATTTCCAGTCGGCCTTTTTTTATATAAAATGATATTTGTAACAAGAATAGGGGGGGATACTTATAAGGGGGAACGCTAAAATTTGTACTTTTTAGCAATGAAATATATTGTACTCTTCTTGTTAGCTACTCACACACTATTTGCGAACTATCCTTATAAATTATCAATTCAAAAAGATGCTGTTCTTCTTTCAGGTGGCGTCTCTCTTTTTGCTATTGGTCAGTATCGCATCTCACATTTGAAAGAATGGAATGGGGAACCCTCTTATAATACACCTTGGGACCGCTCTTATCGTGGAACCTATAATAAAGATGCTGAAATTCTTAGTAATGTGTCGGCGACCTTCTTTGTTGCTCCCTTATTGCTTTCATACCGAAACATTGATTCAGAGTGGAATAAAAGTCGGGAAATACTCATTGAGAGTGTAATGCTTGCTGAGGTTTTTCTCATAAATTCTGGTATTAATCTTTTTGTTCGAAGTTTAGAATTATGGCCTCGACCGTATCTTTACTCATCTAAAATTACAGAAAGTGAAAGGAAGAATGGGTCAGCATCTGGGTCATTTTATTCTGGTCATGCGGCAAATTCATTTGCAGCAGCAACATTCTTAACGACAACCTTTGCACATAAGTATCCTAACCACCCTCATACAAAGTGGATGGCATTGAGTAGCTATTCAATAGCTACTGCTGTTTCCATTTTTAGAGTTCAGGCAGGAAAACATTATATATCAGATGTCGTTGTAGGAGCAATTGTTGGTTCAGTTATTGGATGGGTGATTCCTGCACTTCACGAAATACCTTCTGTATCTGTCTCGGTGAGTTATAAACGAGTAGAATTGGCCTATTTTTTCTAATTACGGCATTATTAGGCTATTGCCTATTGTGTAAAATAGCGGTATAATTGAGGCAGTTCAGGGTACTTGAATATGTCACAACAAAAATATCGATATGGCACCACTATTGACGAGCTCTATATTCTTATAGATCGGCTCGAAAGTGAGCTCTCTTTTAAGGATATTTCTGGGGGGCAACCTCTATCTCAAAGTGCCATACATTCCTCTAGTGATTGCTTCTACTCTGTTCATTTTAGTGATGGGCATCCTAAAAAAATATCTTTCGATATCAGTTGTCTAAATGTTACTGGATATACACCAGAGGAATTTTTAGAAAATAGGGCATTGTGGAATAGTATAATAAGTGATGAGCATCGTGAGATGGTTAGTGCATTCGAAAGCCAAATTACTTTAGGTCAATATCCAGGGGTATTAGAGTATCGTATAGTTCGGAAAGACTCTCAAAAACGGTGGGTGAGAATTACGCCTGTTCTCTTTTATCACTCAGATGGCAGCATTCGTTCCTACAAAGGATATGTTCAAGATGTAACTGAATATAAGGTCGTGTGTGAAGAGAGAGACGAAAGTAAAATGCAATTAATTCACGCTGATAAAATGAAAAGTCTAGGTGTACTTGTTGCAGGGGTAGCACATGAAATAAATAACCCAAATAATCTTATTGCATTTAATAGTGATTTGTTAAGTCGATTTTGGAATGAGTTAATGAACCATCATTCTATTCCAAGTACACTAAAGGTTTGTGGTATGGAGGGGAGTGAATTTGTTGCAGAGTATATCAAATTGATTGAAAGTGTTAAAGAGGGTTCATTTCGAATAAAAAATATAGTTGAAAGTCTTAAGGAGTTTGCGCAAGGTGATACTGGGGAGTATCATGATCTTGTAGATGTTAATGGTGTGATTAATTCATCGTTGTTTATACTGAGCGCTCTTTTAAAAAGTGAGGGCGTTGAGGTGTCGGTTCAGTGTGATCCCAATCTGCCCTCAGTTAAAGGGAATTTTTTACAAATAGAGCAGGTTATTATTAACTTACTTACTAATGCATGCCAATCTTCTAATCGAAGTGACTTACATATATCTATTAAGACTGTAGTTCAGGAAAGTGGGGTCGTTGTATCTGTCGCTGATAATGGTGATGGTATCGATGAGTTGGAATCCATTTTTGATCCATTTTATACAACAAAACGTGAGGATGGTGGCACAGGACTTGGGCTTTCTATTTCCTACGGAATTATTAAAAACCATGGGGGAGATATGAGATTTGAGTCAACAAAAGGTAATGGTACAACAGCTTTCATATTATTTCCTCAGCAAGGAGATTTTTTATGAGTGGAAGTCGATTTGATTTAGATATTCTTCTTGTAGACGATGAAAGTCATTTTATAGAATCAGCAAAAATGTATTTAAAAACAGAGGGGTATACCAACTGTATCAGTTGTAGTGATAGTACAAGAGTAAAAGATATTCTTGCTCAACAAGATATTGCTATTGTGTTTCTCGATGTAATGATGCCAGGAATAAGTGGACGGGAGTTGTTGGAGTATATTCAGAGTGAGTACCCGCACATTTTAGTGATTATGATTACTGCTATTAACGAAATTGAGATGGCTGTGAGTTCTATAAAGGGAGGTGCGTTTGATTATTTACAAAAGCCAATAACACCAGACTCTCTGGTAACTACTTTGAAAAAAGCAGTTGAACACATCGTTTTACTGAATCAATCCCAACAGTTAAAAAATACAATTTTTGATTCCACAAAAAATATTGATTCAGCATTTGAAAAGATGCTTTCTCAAGACCAGCATATGTTTAAAATATTCTCTTATATTGATGCTATAGCAGAAACGAATGCACCGGTACTTATACGGGGTGAGACGGGGACCGGTAAGGAGTTACTTGCTCAAGCAATACATAAAAGAAGTGGACGGAAGGGAGAGTTTATTGCAGTAAATATTGCTGGTGTTGATGATACACTTTTTTCGGATACTCTTTTTGGACATTGTAAAGGAGCCTTTACTGGAGCAGATTCAGAGAGAAAGGGATTTATTGAACAAGCTCAAGATGGTACAATATTCTTAGATGAAATTGGTGACCTTAAGCACGAGAGCCAGGTTAAGTTGTTAAGACTCATTCAAGAGCAGCAATATCATCCCTTAGGCTCTGATGCACCTAAAAAGAGTAGTGCACGTATAATTACTGCGACTCATGTTGATTTAACTTTAGCAAAGAATGAAGGTTTTTTTAGGAAAGATCTTTATTATAGATTACAAGCACATGAGGTAACCCTCCCTCCACTGCGAGAAAGAAAGAGTGATCTGCCTCTTCTTATACATGCATTTGTAGAAAACGCTGTTTCAGTGTTACATAAACAGCACATTCATATTCCTGAAGAACTCTACTCATTATGTAATAATTATTCATTTCCTGGTAATGTGAGGGAATTGGAATCCCTTATCTTTGATAGTGTGAGTCGGAGTCAAGGTAGTGTATTATCCCTAAAATCAATTAAAGATAAAATGTATGATCCTAAAACTCAAAGTGAAATAGAGTTGTTAATTGATCATGATAACAATAAAACTGAGCGAGAAATATTAAAATCCTTAGTGCATCTACCAAATGCTGAACGTATGGAAGAGGCACTGATTGATGAAGCTCTGTATAGAACTAAGGGAAACAAATCTCAGGCTGCACAACTTATTGGTCTAACGAGACAGACGCTGACCAATAAACTGAAAAAAAGAGATGGAGAAAAGTAATTGTTCAATAATAAATTATACTAAAGTTTATCTTGGTGTAATTCATGAAGCATAAGGGTGCCTCCAGCTACGAAGAGTGGCATGAGAAACATGTTGAGTAGTGGTATTATTGCAAGCCCATAGAGGCAACATCCAAATCCAAAAGAGTTAAATGGGTGCTTGATCATAAATAGAATACGTTTGGTCAGTTTCCATTTTTTCCGATCCATTGTATAGCTCATCGCGTCATAAGTAAGCCAAAAGCTCGCATAGGCGATGAGGAGAATGGTGACTATCACTTGACCCGGGCCAACAATTATAAATGAGGCAAACCATAGAGGGAGAAAAATAACGAGAAATATGAGTAACCCTTGTAGTTCAGAAAATAGGGAGATTAGAATACCATCCTTAAAATCTTTGAAGTTCGTTTTTGTGGGCTCTCTTTTTAACAAGATATTTTCAATATTTTCGCTCAAGATATCATTAAATGGAGCACTCAGAATTTTTAATGTTATGAGGTAAAAGAGTAATGCGATAATTATTGAAAAAATCCAGATAATTATTTTTGCTATTATTGCAATAACCTTCCAGAAGCCTTGGCCTGCTGCTTCACCGATTGTGGCTATAAAACCTTGCTCGCCCTCGACCTCAATAGCAGTCTCACTTCCCTCTATAACTGAGGTTGGGATAATGAGCTCATTAAAAAAATCGACCATAGTACCAAGGTTCATAACTAAAGGGATAAAGAGAAGCAGTGAGATAAGGGCAGGTAGATAACAATATTTCCATAATATTTTATGTGCCTTCAAAAAAAGAAAACCCTCAATAATAAAGCCAAGTCCGGGTAATAATTTAAGCATGTTTTTCTCCTTTTTAATCTTTTACAAAGGTAATATTTTGTGCGGTGACATCAAGAATGAGGTTCCACTCTTTTTGAATGGCCCGGTATTCAGAAGCATCAGCATATAAAGGGTAGGTACTCCATTCTGAGTGGAGAGTGAATGGTGTATCATTTTTAATTTCAGATTTTAGTAGTATATAGTTAAATACGTCACTTAGTGATTGCGTTTTGTAATCGGCTATGAAGTCTTGAGGAGGTATAATAGTTGTTGTTGATTTAAAATACGTTTGATGGGGGAGCTTTAGAGGATGGTGGCGTGTAGTAACTGTCGGTAATTTTAAAAAGCTTTTCTCCCAGAAATTTGGTATTGCTCCAGAAAGATTCCCTTCAGAGACTGACCAATATGAAGGCGTTGAAAAAATTATTTTTATAATAACAGGCTTTGAGAAATAAGTTAGGTTCTCGATTTCAAAATGGGTAATAGTAATATCTGGAAAATCTGTTTTGAGCCACTCAACAATTTGATTGTGCCGTGACTCTGCTGAAAGGTCAAAGAGTGCTTCACGAATTTGGGATGCGAACTTCCCCTGAATAGAAATGCTGTCTTTAAAATCGCTACTGCCGTCTTTTTGGATGACGATAGTATGGAAAAGATTAACAGTATGTTCATGTTCTATCTCCAAAAGAGGGGTAGTTGCAAGACGAGATTTTTTTCCATCAATGATTAAAATATTCTTCCCTTCTAATTCAATGGGGACAGATCTATGAGACCCAATATTGTCAGTAATATCAATATACTGCTCACGCCAGTTATCTCCTTTGGGTATGTAGAGAATCATATGATTAAACTGTTGGATTGTTGGAAGAGAAACAGATGTAGGGCCGTCTTGATTAAGGAGAACTAAATATGAGGGAACCTTTATGGCTTCGAGCATTTCTTTGAGGAGAAGTGTTTGATCTTTGCAGTCTCCATAACCTTGGTTGAGTGTAATTATTGATCGGCGGGGAACAATTGCATGTCCTCCAAATGGAGCATTTTGGTACTCAATATATTTGCGGACCCATTCTGTTATATCATCAATTACTTTTTGGGTATTAAATGAATTGTTTTTAATTTCAATAGCTTTCTCTTGTATGCCGAGGCTACTTTTGAATTGATGCTCAATTGATGATTGATACCCGCTCCCTACATCTTTCCAGCTCTGTTTATGTGAAAGGCGTACTCCAGTGCCATATTCTGTGTAGTGTGGCATGAATTTTTCGTTACGGATGATTTTAGGCTGAGAGCTTGTCCAAGTAATTCCATCGTTATGTACTGTTTTTGTGTTGTCACCATACTCTTCATAATTCAAATAATTTGTATCTGCAAATACGGTAAACTTGTCAACATAGACCGGTATGTTGAGTGATGATTTGTGATCGTGGAAGGGGATCTCATAGCTTTTCTCAACACTTGATCGAGTCAGAATTAAGTGAACTACATCGCCTATAGCAAGGTCTTTTATGGGGAGGTGGGCAAGCCGCGAACCGGTAGCTGCATTGTTATCCATCTCATTACTCATGTAAAAATCATTAAAAGGAACTTGTTTCGATTGCTTGTTTTTCCTTGAAAGGATAGTGAGCCTATTTACATAGAGGTAATCATAGCCAGGTTCAAAGGGGAAAATCAGTTCACTATAAATGTTGATACCTGTACTGTCGAGTATTTCAACGGTGAATTCTTGAGTGTGTCGCCATTTTGTACCAGGCTTAAAAAAGAGTCTATCACTTTTGTAATGCACAAATGCATGATCATTTTTAAACTCACTGGGGATTGTTGTGAGTAAAGTAGGTGCTTTTGTATGCGGGTTAACAGGGGCGATTTTTTTCTTAAGTGCAGAGAGGTCGCTCTCACCTAAAAACCCGTTAGTGGCGGCTAAGAAGCTATGGGCCTCATCGTGCTCTTTATTGATTTTTAGTGCTTTTTTTAGTGATTGTTGTGCATGGCGAAATCGTTTTAAAAAGTATTGACACTTACCTTTAAAGAGCCATGAATTAAAACTTGGACCTTGAGTTTTTTCGAGCTCCTGGGTTACTGAAAGAGCTTCTTCGTAACGCTTTTGAACAATGAGAGAAGTTACGAGAAATTCTGCAAGTTTTTCAGAAATTCCAAAATGATCTTTAATTTGGAAAAGTAACTCTATAGCCTGAGAGTAATGCTCTAACCCCATATACGTTTGCGCCAAGTAGATGCCGACTCGTGATGAAGGGTGCTTTTCATAAAGCTGTTTGACTACAGAAAGTGATTGAGAATGTTGACCCTGAGCCCATAATGCATCAGATAAGTTTATGGTAGTTTCGTTGTCAATGGGGCTCAGCTGTAATGCAAGTGCATTGTAGTGCCGAGCCTTTTCGTACTGTTTTGTAGCCTCATACATCTCGGCAAGTATGCTTAAGAGTTTTGCACTTTTTTTAACCGTTTCAATGTGCTCTTCGAAGTGCTGGATGCCTGGACTAAAAAACTGTTTTTCTTGATAGACATAGGCGCAATTGAGTAGGTGTAAAGTGTCTAATGGATTGAGTGAGTTGGCCTTTTCAAAATAGCCGAGGGCAATAAGGGGTTCCGCATTTTTTAAATGGTGTATACCGATGCTACTCATAAGTGTTGCACTATTTTCTTTATCTGATTGTGTTAGGTCTTTGGTGTAGTCTTTTAAAGGGGTAAAAGAAGCCAGAATTTGTTTTATTCCTTTTTGATAGTCAGGATACATGATTCCTTGGGTCCATCCAAAAAGTGTAATTGCTCGTACTCCATCCCAATAAAATAGTCCCCGGTATTCAAAATCTATTTTTTGAATGACTCGTGTAAGACTAAAAGTATAAGCGCCTTTGGCAAAAGGCAGTTCGATTTTGGTGAGTGATATTGACGTTGTAGGAATATTCATGAGTTTAAGTTGGTGAATCAGGAGTTTTTTTGCCCTAAGCGAGGTGCCACTAATTTTATGCGCGATCAGGTAAAAAGAAAGGTCTTCATTATTATTGATGAGGCCCAAATTTACTTCAGGTGCAAAATCAGCGACATTGGCCCATCGAAATAATTCTAAATTTTCATTATTCAGACTAAAACCAAGCTGTGAAGAACGGAATTGTGTGAAAGGGGTAGCTATGTTTTTTAGAATTGTGAGTTCATGAAGTGGGGTGGATGAGGTATCCTTAATGTTGGCCGTTACCGGGGTAACGCTGTCTGAGCTGCCTGATTTATGACTAAATATATGTCTGGAAGATGTAGAATGTGGAGTAGTCCCAGTGCAGGAAGTTAAAATAAGTGAAGCAGTTATTATGGAAAGGATGGATGATATCAGAGACAATGCGGTACCTCTTAAAAGTTTTGCCAAGATAAATGTACAATTTTCTCTATTTTTTAGCTTTTATTCGGTAATAAATGGTGAGCGAGAGATTTGCAAAATACAGCTGTTACAATGAGAACAGTTGGACGTGTGTATCACGTAATCAATGTGATGATTTCACGTTTACCCCCTGTTCTATCTTGCTTAAAATGTGAATGAATTCACGATAAAACTTGATTTTTGAGAGACTAATTTCTAAACTGTCAGCAACAGAAAAATTAACCTCTTACAAAGGATAGAATAATGGCTATTAAAGTAGGTATTAACGGATTCGGTCGTATTGGACGTCTTGTATTCCGCAAAGCAATGGCTCGTGAAGATATTGAAGTTGTTGCAGTAAATGATTTGATTGATGTAGACTACATCGCATACATGCTCAAATATGATTCTACTCACGGCCGTTTCGATGGTACTGTTGCTGTAGAAAATGGTAACCTTGTTGTAAACGGTCAAACAATCCGTATCACATCTGAAAGAAACCCTGCTGATCTTAAATGGGGTGAAGTTGGAGCTGAGTACGTTGTTGAATCAACAGGTATCTTCCTTACTGAAGAAACTGCACAAGCTCACATTGACGCTGGTGCTAAAAAAGTAGTTATGTCTGCTCCTTCTAAAGACGCTACTCCAATGTTCGTAATGGGTGTTAACCACGAAGAGTATGCAGGTCAAACTTTCGTATCTAACGCTTCTTGTACAACAAACTGTCTTGCTCCTATCGCAAAAGTTCTTAACGACTCTTTCGGTATCAAAGACGGTCTTATGACTACAGTACACGCTACAACAGCTACACAAAAAACTGTTGATGCTCCTTCTGCTAAAGATTGGAGAGGCGGACGTGGTGCAGGGCAAAACATAATTCCTTCATCTACTGGTGCAGCATAAGCAGTTGGTAAAGTAATCCCTGCTCTTAACGGAAAACTTACAGGCATGGCTTTCCGTGTACCAACTCCAGATGTATCTGTAGTTGACCTTACTGTTA
>JAOPTX010000108.1:0-10767 GCA_051532055.1 Fibrobacterales bacterium
AGCAAAAAAAAATCTTTTTTGTGCTTTTCTTCAAAATCTTCTCCCACAACAAACCAAAATAACCATAAAAGATCATCCCATAGCCACTTTTTTGCTAGTTCAAGGAATTTAACTTTGTTTTGTATTGTGCTTTTTTAGGTAACTCGATGACATTTCTGAATATTTTTCTCTCAGTAAACGTGTAATTAGTCCATTTGTACCGAAATTATACTTATCAATTGAGCTAATAGGCACCACCCCCCGAATAGAACTAGTAAGAAATGATTCTTCAGCCTGCTCAAGGAACGCTGGATGGATGTGTTTTTCTGATATAGGAATATTAAGTTCCTTTGCGGCCTTTAAGATTTTCTGCCTTGTGATACCAGGCAATATATCTGCATCAAGAGGTGGTGTAAAGAGAACTCCATCTGAGACACAAAAAAATGATGACGTCGTCATTTCAGCAATCTCACCCTTCTCACTCAGAAAAATCCCTTCATAAGCGCCCTTTTTATCAGCCTCATGCTTCGCCATAATATTCGCTAAATAATTTGTTGTTTTAATATGTCCATCAATACCGGACGCAGATGAGCGCTTTACAGACGTTATTGCCACAGCAACCCCATCAGTATAGAGTGATTCATTGAGCCATGTAATGGGTGACGCCGTCACTATTACTGTTGGGCAAATTGCCGGATCGATACTAAGCCCCGGTGATACCCCTCGAGTGATCGTAATGCGAACCGCCGCCTCTGATAATTGACTTTTTTCACAGAGTTGCTCTATTATATATTTAAAAAAAGATTCATCATAAGGAAGATCAATCAATAGTTTTTTGGCCGATGACGCTAGGCGATTCCAGTGGTCAGAAAAAAATTCAGGCACTCCATCTATCGCTTTTACCGTTTCAAATAAACCATCGCCAAGAATTAAACCACGATCAAAAATTGAAACGGTCGCTTTACTTGACTCTACTATTTCACCATTTACAAATGCATAATTCATAATAATAAATGGTAACAAACAAAAAGTCTATCTGCAAACAATTTGCACACTCTCCCCAATATTTATCCCAAGAATTTTTGTACCAAAACACATGCTATATCGATTATTTAATTGAGTATCTTCCTATCAATCTCTCAAAAGCCCGAACACTCTTTCTAAACAATATTCAAAAGATGAACCAATTACACTGCACCCACAAAGAAAAGTCGAGCCGAGAAGAACCTACAAATTAAGGTTCGCTAACCCACCTCATGCATATTTTCGTGGGGCAACGTAGTCTACCTCTGCCGAGTGAGCATTTTCATCCAAGAAGCCGCTTTGTGCATCGTCTCTTCGTACTCTTTTTCGGGAATACTGTCAGAAACTATCCCTGCCCCGAAATGCATCTCACCCCTATCATTTTCAACAAGAAGTGTTCGAATCAAAATATTCGTTTCAGCCCCGCCATTATTATCAAAAAAACCAAGGGAGCCGGTGTAAAATTTTCGATCAGCATTTTCAAGTGCATCAATTATTTCAATTGAACGAATTTTGGGGGCACCAGTTATAGTGCCTCCTGGAAAGAGATGTTGTAACATTTCTGCCGCTGAGACTTCTGGCTTTGCAATACCAGTAACCGTCGAAACTATGTGCATCACATCTTTATAGAGTTCGCAATCCATAAACTTTTCAACAATTACAGAACCTATTTCGCAAAACCGGCCAAGATCATTGCGCTCGAGATCAACGAGCATTAGGTGCTCTGCTTTCTCTTTTTCGGATATGAAAAGTTCCTTTTTAAGAGCCTCCTCATCCTCAGCATTTTCACCCCTTCTCCGAGTACCCGCGATTGGTTTTGTAGTAACCTTTCGCCCTGACACACCGTACAATAATTCAGGTGAATTACTCACCACCGTAAACTCAGGAGTAAAATAATAAGAGCTATAAGGTGAAGGGTTTTGCGACCTTATTTTGCTAAAAAGATCAAGGGGGGACCCTGTAAAATCAAACTGGATTGGGTGCGCGAGATTTGCCTGAAAAACATCACCTGCATGAATATATTCAACAGTCTCTTCTACATATTTTTCATACAATTTCTTACCGGCTGATTGTTTAAAATTATCGGCAGACCACCCATGGTCACTCTCATAGGGTACTGTCCACAATTCTTCAAAATCACCATAATTTACAATTGCATCATTAACCGTTGAGCAATAAAAGGTCTCTTCTGTGTGATCATAAATAAAGATGCAGTCATACAGGCCAATATGATAATCTGGCGTTGAAGTAAGGTACTCCTTTTTCCTTGGATATGACTCAAATTCAGCGCAAAGGTTATAGCCTATAAGGCCTACAACACCCGATTCAAACGCGTACTTTTGGTTATAACTCATATTTTTTTGTGTAAGAAGGCCATCTATTTTTTCATAAATTTTTCGATCACTATCATTGGCTTTACCTTCAATAATTTTCGAAGGGTTAAAGCCAAAGTAAGTTACCCCAGCCCCACCCCAATTATCAAAATAGAACCCATTCTTTTCACTCTGACTCATTCGCTGAAAGAGTTTCCATGGGTCATTTATTGGTGGGCATATTGTATGAAGCATACCTAAAAGGTAGAAAAATTTTAATGAATTTTGCTGAGCCTATTTACGCGAATTCCTAAGAGGATGCACATTAGAATTGTCTACTGAGGGGTCTTTAGGTATATCTATATGAAACCCAAATTCGAGGCGGGTCGGCTGAAAAGATGACGCAAGGCCAATATCGATAGTCGAAAGGACTGAACCATCAGGTAAAAGAGGGTCGAGCGCTTTAGAATAGCGAGCATAAAGCTGAAAGGGGTAGTGATAGAAAAGCTTTTGTGTAAAGCGAAAGGCAAAGCCCCATGAACGATAAAAGTCCCTGTATTCGCCCTCTGTGAGATAATTATAATATTTACCATCCCACGCCTGTCCTGTTTGAAAAAAAGCATCCACATACAGGTCTTTTAAATGGACCACCCAAAAGCTTTTGTGAATATTTTTAATGAGCGCCCATTGGTGCTCTATAGAAAAGAAGAGTGTATTTTCTCCGAGAATCGTAAGGTCCTCTTCGGTAGTATAGGGGTAGCCACTTATTGAGACCCCTTGTTTGTAAAAGTTGTCGAGACCAATAGTGGTGTCGCTATCAGGTTTTTTAAATTGCCAGTCCAACAATGCACTCGTTGATACCGTAGCCACAAACCGAGAATCACCTAAAAAGGGATTTGGGAGCGAGATAAATCCATTAACTCCTGTTTCCATCAATTGATAATTACTCATTTTTTGCTGCTTTACGTTGCTCTCAGAAACAGTAAATGAGTTACTAAAATCACCACCTGGCCTAAAGAGTTCTGAGTCGGTATAACTAACCCCACCACTCAAACCAATTCCTGAAGCCGCGAGACCTTCAGCATCAGAACTCGGTGCCGAAGCCATGTAACCTGCTTGCAAAGAGTAGACCCATTGATTATTAAACTCCCAAATACCACCTGCGTCATTATAAAAATTGAACGTCGACCACGAATAGCCACTTCCCAGCTGAACAAAATCACCTTCTTTAAAGAGAGAGTATCGCGCTGAGCTCGTGAAAGCATTTTGCTTTACCGCATAAGGAGAACGATTAAATTGAGTGAAACCACCGCCAGCATCTACGGTTACTGTGTCGATATACTCCCGATTACTTTGCATTGCTGCGAGATCGAGGGTTATAGGAAATGAACGATTTGTCCACTGAATCATCATGTCTGCATTCACTTCTGGGTTAATCCCATAATCTAAGCTTATAGGGTTTGCAAATTTATCCACCTGCATAAAGAGTAGGGCCATAAACTCGTTTTTCCCTAAGGGATCATTTATTAAGGCACTCAACCCTAATTTATGGACACGCTCAGTTTTACTCGCATCAATATTCTTCGGTGACTCCTCATAAAAATAGAGTGGGGAAATAATAGTTCTACGAGGTAGAGACGAGTACTCAAACTGCTTGGACTTAAAGCTTTTAGGGATCACATCCTTCTTAATTTCATTATTCGACACCTCAAGTTCCGATAACAAAGACTCACTTACATCAAACATACGATCCGACAAAGGCATAGCATGAAGAGAGAAACCATTTATGTCATACTGGGTATAAAATAGGTCTTGAGTTTTATGATTTATTGTTGGCGTAAACGCACCCCCAAGCACATTCGTCAGTTTTATATACTTTTTACTGTGGATATCATAGGTATACAAATTAAAAATGGTAGGACTTTCTTTACGGCCCACTAAAGTATTTGCACTGACAACCAGAGTAGAATCATTAAGCCACAGAGGGTCGCGCACATCTAACGCAGGAATGTTTACATTTGCAATCTGAACGCCTTCCTTGTCTATTACTATCACAGAACGCCTTTCACCATTATATATCCCTAAAACAATTTTTGTTCCATCGGGTGAATATTGAGGAGTGTAGAGATTATGGCCACCACGTATTTGCCCCTCTAAACGAGAACTATCTTGAAATGAGAAAATGACCCTGGGCTCATCTATAGGCCTAAACTGGTCATCAAGCTTAAGAGACTTTAAGGAAAAAGAGGTTGATGCAAGATCTCTCGCAACATAAAGCAAGCTCGAACCATCGGTAGCAAACATTGGATTAATGGCATTTTGAAGCCAAGTAACTTCAGTATCACCCTTATCTTCACACTTCTGAGAACCCTGACATGTTATACGGATATCAAAATAACGTACACCATCACGATCACGATTCTTTGCACTCACATAGGCAATATAATCAATCGTATCTTTACTATATACGGAGAAACCTTTACTCCAAACAGGGTCTTCAACTGGCATCAATAGCTCTTTGTCTTTGAGTACCGATTCAAAATCACGTTCTACCACACCCTCTTTTAATGAATCCTGAGGTACATAGAGTAGTGTACCTCTAAATGAAGTTTCACTCTCGCCCGCAACAACATAGAGGTCACCATTAAGGGTTACCTGTGGATGATCATAATATATTCTATCTGTGGTATATGCCTCTCCTTCAACCTCTTCTCCAATAAGATCGGACTGTAGTTGTGCCCGCCTTAATTCAAAGTCGAGCCAATCGCTATAGAGTTTCTCTTGATTGACCCCGAGAACCTTTTGCAGTGTCGCGGAAAAAGTCGCCCGGTACCAAGTACCATTTTCTTCCCACAACTTTGGGATAGATGCATCGCCATAGCGATGGGCTATATATCTTACTAGTGAAAACCCTTGGGTATAGGGCCCTTGCTCCACCTCCAAGCCATGAGTGGTAAAACTATTCATTTTTTCTATGGGAAGTACTTTTTTATTCAGAGAGGCAACACGCATGATCATATCTCGATGAGAATCCCACGAATCAAAACCCATCCGTTCAGACTCATATTGCGCAGTTCCTTCTGCAAACCAATGCGGTTGGAGAAAATTAGGGAGTACCATGCTAAAGTTTTTCTGAACTCTATTATCATAATAGTCCGTAGAAAGTAGATGCGCAGTATACATAAAGGGTACCGTTTTAACACCTGATTGTATAGAAATAATATGCGCAAACTCGTGCGTTACAACGTCAGCGAGCCAATTATGTGTTGATCTTAATTTAATCCCCCAGTCCGTTAACCATATATTAATGTGTGATTGTAAAAAATTTGCACTTCCATTTGAGTACAATGCGTTATTAAGAGTAAAGTCCATGTGACTAGGGTCATAAGAAGGATATCGTATAGATATTGAGTCATACATTTCTTCCGCTATACCTGCAGCCTGTTCCGCATAATCTACTAGATACGCTTCATAATGAAAGTCAAAATGATCCGTTCTCGATGAACGCCACTTTTTATGAGACTCATTTCCAAAAAATGGTAATGCATAACTCATCGAGATAAGAACAGAGAGAAGTGTAATATATTTAATCATATTGAGTAAAATAGAAAAATCAGGCTTTAAGAGGAGGAATAAACAACGCACCAATCCCTCCCTACACTGCCCTTTGCCCATGAGAGATACATCCATTATTTAGAAAGGTACATCTGAAGAGCCTTCTAATGAAAGCAACTAAGTAACAGCAAAATAAATGACTATATTATTACCATACATTTTATGAGGTACCATGTTTAAGCTTTTTATCGCCCCCAATAACCCGTCTCTCTTTTATTCTGGTCGGTTTGATTTGTCCGACCCCAACAAAGCTATACATTCATGGCCAGGAAGTTCAGTATTTGTACGATTTTATGGAGAGAATGTATCCGCACTACTAAAAAGTTATTGCACTAAGGGCGATAGGCCGACAGGTAACTATTATGACGTAATCGTTGATGGCCAAGTTGTAAATACTATACAATCATCGGTTCACAAAAAAAAGATTTCCCTCGCAGAAGGGCTCACTACCTCCGAACACACCTTGGAACTCTATCGACGCACAGAATCTTTTTCTGGCTCTACTGATTTTTTAGGATTTTTCCTCTCTTCAAACGAACGTCAACCAGAAACTTTACCACATCCTAAACCACAACGAGGCATTGAATTCTATGGTGATTCAATAACTTGCGGCTATGGCAATGAAGGCTCTGGCACATCCTACTCAGCAAAACACTCTAATAATAATATGGCCTATCCTGCAATTACCTGCCGATTACTCAATGCTGACTATCGGGCAATTGCATTTTCTGGAGAAGGAGTTTTTAGGCGTCACGACGGTTCTACTCAATCATCATTACCAAAAATGTATCACAAAACTTATTATCACTCTGATACACACTGGGACTTTAACCACTGGAAACCAAACTGCGTCTGCATTAATCTCGGTACTAACGATTTCATTGCAGGAGTTTCAAACAATAAGGAATTTATTGATCACTATATTGAATTTGTAGAAAAAATAATCGGTCATTACCCTTCCACTCCTATTATACTAGTCTTTGGTCCTGATTACACCAAATATGACAATAGCGGACAACGAGAATCGGTACAAGAAGTAGTATCGCATTTTCAACAACAACAGCTTCCACTCTACTTTTTTGAATTCACAACCTTAATTGATGGACTTACCGGTATTTTTGACCACCCCAATAATAAACAACATGCGAAAGCAGCTGAAGAACTCAGCACTTACATTGCAGAAACACTTAATTGGACTCAATCTTAAACCCTCTGACCCATTCTTCTAGCAGTAAAAGCATATGAAAAATACTCTTTTAATCATTTATAGCCACATTGAAACGACACTTCAATTAAACTCTGACCCCGAAGACAAAGAACAATTTGAACGGTATCTTAAAAATGTTGTTACCTGCCTGGGAGTACGATCTCCTGCCATAGAGATCCTATTTAAACAGGAATACCTTGCTAAAGTTAAACCCCTTGCGTTCAATGATCAACTATCTTTAGGGTGCGCCCTAGTAAAAAGTGATTACTTTGAGATGAAGAAGTTTGGCATTCTTTTATTACACAAAAATATCAAACATATATCAATTTCAGATCTGAGCCTCTTCTCTAAACTTTTTGCAAAGCACATTTATGATTGGGCTACTTGTGACACATTCTCTAGTAAAGTATTAACACGACTTATAAAAAAAGACAACACCTTTGCCCTCCCTATTGCTCAATGGAAAAATTCTTCACATTTATGGCAACAACGTGCAGCATGTATATCATTTGTCGGTCTGGGACGCCATGGAAACCACAATGAGATGATACTTTCGATTTGCACCCAAGTGATTAAAAATAGTGAACGTTTTGCCCAATTGGGTGTTGGCTGGGTGATAAGGGAGCTATCAGTTGCCAACATAGAACTCGCACTTACCTTTATTCAAAGTCATTACTCCCAATTTTCAAGAGAAGGTTTACGGTACGCAATTGAAAAACTAGAGCCTACTCTACGAAAAAACATTCTTAAGGGAATATTTAAATAACATCACAATGTAATTTTCGCAACATCAAGTGGTGACTTAATTCCGCCTTGAGAAGAGTAAAGTACATGGGTATAAATCTGGGTTGTTCTAATATCTTTGTGACCAAGTAATTCTTGTATCGTGCGAATATCATATCCCGCTTCTAACATATGAGTCGCAAAACTATGTCGAAAAGTGTGAATAGAAACTTTTTTATCAATGTCTATTTTCTTAACTGTAGCTGCAAGCTTTTTTTGAATAGTCGTTTCATGTATATACGCACGATAGGGAAAATCAATTTGATTATGAATCTTTATTTCATCAGATGGGAACATCCACTGCCACTTAAATTCATACGAGGCACCTTTAAATTTTCTAGCAAGGGCTTGAGGGAGCACGGTCCGCCCATAACCACGCGACACATCGCCATCATGCACATCTCGCAGCTTATTAATATGCTTTTTTAATGGCTCTCGTATTGCATCAGCAAGAACTGTATGACGATCTTTGTCACCTTTACCTGAACGCACTATGATAAAATTGTTTTTAAAATCGATATCTTTGATCCTCAGTTTTTGGCACTCGTTCAATCGTAAACCAGCACTATACAGCAACATCAAAAACAACTTTTTCTCTCCACTAAATTCCTCAATAATCAAAAAAACCTCATCACGGCTGAGAACCGTGGGAATTTTTCTATTCACTTTAGCCCGTACGACTGACTCTAATCCATGCATTTCCATACCCAACACATTCCTAAAAAGGAAAAGAAGGGATGCGTACGCCTGGTTTTGTGTCGATGCCGCCACACTTTTTTCAGAAGCAAGATAACTTAAATAATTCCGCACATCCATCATTTCAACATCGAACGGAGATGCTAATTTACACCAATACATAAATCGCCGAATCCATGAGACATATACTTTTTCAGTTTTATATGACATATGCCGAAGATGAATCGTTCGGACAACTTCATGAATGGCCTCTTCCCAATTCATCTCTTTTAAACGTGCACCATCAAAATCACCACCCATGATAAGGCTTGCATTCGTTACCAAGGATGTTCGCTCGATCATTTTGTCATCATTCAATTGCTCACTATGATTTTGTATTATAAAACGTAAAATATTATATACAGCCTTTAAAACATCACTAGGTAACCTTTTTTTCTCCTTCAAGAAAATGATGTAATCTTTAACAGAGTCCTCATCATGTCCATCAATCCCTCTTTTTATTCCATAGTCCAAATAGTATCGAATCCATTTTGAATCATTAGAATCATAATTCACTAACACTCCATGACGAACCAAAGATTGTTTGAAAATGGTTAAAAATGCCTTATTTATATTAATCATGTTAATATCCTCCCTTCTATATAACAAGCGCAAATAATATCTCCATCATGCAACCGAGGTATTCTAGTTGGTTTATTAGCCTGTTTTCCACACTTCTATCTGTATAGGGTTTTTGTATTACTGTTTTTTGATACAAGTTAGACGACAATGACAGGGGAAATGTTACATAGGGTTGGCAATTTTTATATTTTCTGCATATTAAAGGATTCTTTATAATAAGAGTTATGTGTCTAGATTATCTATGAATGAAAAAGTATCGATATTGCAGGATGGTATAGAATATCCCGAACACCAAGAGTTTATTATTGGTAATCGTACTGGGATTCAAAGCCTTAAAGATGCTTGTGAAAAAGCGCTTGAGCATGACATTTGTGATGATCAAGACTTAGGTGATTATCTTGGGGTTAAAATTCTTGAAGATGACAGCTTCTATAATGATAATTTGAAAAAGCCAGAGGACTCTTCGTTAATATATTGGTTTTTAAACCTGGGATTCTGGGGTATTATCCTTCTTTTATTAGGCTTTTGTTTTCTTGTTGGATTAGGAACCATTATAAGCTGGATGTAGTATTTCGTGCCATATTCACACATAACAAAACGTTGGAGACGGCAAGCAAGTATTAGACAAAAAACAAATTAACTCGCATTCGCTCAAACAATAATTTATTTTTCATCTAACACTCACTTCCGCTCAACTCAACCGTTATGTGGTTTGCTGCTTTTCGGTAAAGGTTACATGAAAACATTTTTGACATTATCAGGAATATCATTTATCGCTACTGTGATCATTGTGACATTAATATCATATGTGTTCTTCTTAGAGATTCACTCACACGAAATACATCTTGAAGGCGGCAATCTTGATTGGGAATTTATACTAACTAAAATTGCGGTATGGTTCATAGGTTTCTTTGTTTCTATTAAAATTATACTTTGGACATTAATCAAAATGAAAAAGATGATTTAGCCGTTGGTAAATTTATTGAAGCATTAAACCACCACATAACAAATCGTTGGAGACGGCAAGCAAGCATTAGTCAAAAAACAAATTAGCTCGCTTTCGCTCAAACAATAATTTATTTTTAGCCTAACACTCACTTCCGCTCAACTCAACCGTTATATTGCTATTCGAAGTAATAAGTATCGCAAAGCTACCGGGCACACCATAAGAGGATAGTTATTTGAAAATATATTTGCTCATTGGCTTCACATTTTTTGGAGCAGTTGGAATCAGTGTATATTGGTGGATGGTTAACAGGTATCAACCCAAACGCTCAATTATTGAGTGGGCCAAGAAAAACAACTATAGGGTTGTTAAGCTATCACCACTAGCGCCTTATTTGTCAAAATTTTATGATGATGTCATGTCTAACAGACTTGCATATGAAATATACTTCGATAATGGTGACCGAACCCAAAGAAAAGTTGTTTTAGTCGGCGGTAAATTTAGCGGTGGATTAAATACTAGTGTTGAAGTAATAGACTTTAAAGACAAGTGATACACGCAATATAACATCTATATGTCCCCCC
>JAOPTX010000109.1:0-7234 GCA_051532055.1 Fibrobacterales bacterium
ACCACACTCGTCACTCCTGGACGACTTTCGTTCACACAGTCATATTTTCTATCACAATAGTTACACTGAATATTACACTTAGGTGCAACAGGAAGATGTGCTCTACCGTGGGTTGATTTTGCTTCTTTATTGAAGCACGGGTGTAATGATGAATTGACGTTGCTCATAGCTGCTCCTATATGTATTTATACCCGACTGGCGAGTGTTCTTGCTTGTATTCAATCAATACATTTATTATTGAATCAAAAAGCTGTTGTGTACCACGGTACCCTAAATGCAGAATACGCTGGCCACCAATACGATCGTGTATGGGGAACCCGACACGCACCAATGGTTTTTTAATTTTTCTACTTATGTAATATCCTTTGCTGTGACCGATCAAAAGATCAACATCATCAGCATCGATAATCTCTGCCATCTCTTCAAAGTCTGCATCAGACCGTATGATACAATCATCATCTACATAGTCTGATATTGTTTTATTAAAAAGGCCACTGGCGCCTCCAGTTGCCACCATAACCGGTGTCATCCCGATTTCTTTAAGGAAACTACAAAGCGCAATTACAAAATCTTCTTCACCGTACACCAGTACCCGTTTGCCATAACAGTATTTGTGTCCATCCATGTATGAATCTATAAGACGTGCACGCTCCATCTCGAATTGTTCAGGCAGTGCAACTCCAGAGAGGTCTTCCATAAGATTAAAAAATGCATCACTTGCTTTGACTCCAATGGGGTGTACTAATTGATGATTGGGTACCCCAAAAGAGTTGTGGATATCTTCACCAGCAGTGGTCACTGTTTTTTGAGTGCTCTTATTAAATACAGTTCCAAACTCAATGGTACATTTTGAGCTCCCCACATTTTTTATTTGCTCATACGGAGTACCGCCATCTGCGATTTTTTTAAACTCGCCCCATGTACCATCATCAAGAGTTTGACTATAATCCGGCAAAAGTGTAAGTGGCATATGAAATGCAGCAAAAATCTCTTTGAGATGACGCAAATCTTCACACGATACAAATCCTGGAAGCATCGTTATAGTATCAAGAGCATCACCCTTTACGGCACACTGCTTAATCAGTGCTTTCACTGCCGCATGAAACCCATCCATATGAGTCCCTGCATAACTAGGAGTTGAGGCCGAGACGATAACGGGCAGTTTCTTAGCTTCACGCTCAAGATTATATGAGTGAAGAAACATAGATATGTCATCACCAATAGTTTCACTGAGACAGGTAGATGCGATTCCCACGACCTCAGGATTATAGGCATGGACGATATTATCGAGAGCCTGCTCCATGTGAACATCACCCCCAAATATCGTAGAATCTTCACTAAAGTTGGAAGAGGCGATGTCAACGGGCTCTTTGTAATGGCTAATCATATAGCGTCTGATATAGGTCGCACAGCCTTGAGAGCCATGAATAAGAGGGACACACCCTCTCACCCCTTTATAGACCATACTCGCACCAAGAGGCGCACATAACTTACAGGCATTACGGGTAGAGGTATAGGTTTTTTCTTTTTTCATATCGGTTTTACTATCACAACAACTCATCTACTCCCTCCGTTTCCCTTTAAATTGCCATACGGGGCTCATTATTGAAGAGTGTACCTCTTTTGCAAAATTGAGCATTCCTTTAAACCCTGCAAGGGCCTCTTTACGTTCGTGGTTATGGTCACAAAAACCAAATCCTAATTTGTATGCAATGGGCCGTTCTTTAACACCACCAATAAGGATATCTGCCCCTTTCTCCTCTACAAAGGAGGTGAGTTCTAACGGGTTCGTATCATCTACAATGATTGTCCCTTCATCAGAGAGGTCTCTCATCAATTGATAATCTTCGCGAGACCCTGTTTGCGAACCAACCACTACTGTTTTAATACCAATGAGTTTGAGCGCCTTGATAAGTGAGATTGCTTTAAAAGCTCCCCCCACATAAATAGCAGCCTTTTTACCCACAAGGTCTTTCTTATATTTTTCAAGCTCTGGCATAAGACCAAGGAGTTCTTCTGAGACAAGCTTACGGGCTTTTTCGAGCATCGCTTTATCATTAAAAAACGTTGCCACTTCGTAGAGTGCGTCAGCCATATCTTCGATTCCAAAGTATGAAACTCTCATTTGTGGAATCCCGTGATTCTTTTCCATGAGTTTCCCGAGGTAGTTCATAGAGCCTGAACACTGTACCACATTGAGTGCTGCCGTATGGGAATCACGAATATCGTCGACGCGTCCATCTCCGGTGCAGGTACAGATGATATTGACTCCTATTCTTTCGTAATAGTCTTTGAGTATCCAGAGTTCTCCTGCTAGGTTAAAATCTCCGAGTATATTAATACTCTTGGGTTTAGTCTCAGTGTTACCGCTGGTTCCTACCAGCCTATAGATGGCTTCACAGGCAATCTTATATCCATCTTTTTTAGTTCCACGGAATCCTTCGGAGTAACAAGGAATAATATCGATTCCTTTCTCTTTACCCACTTTTTTACAAACCGCTTCAAGGTCGTCTCCAATAACTCCTACAATACAAGTAGAGTATACAAATGCCGCTTTTGGATTATAGCGATCAATAAGTTCACTGAGTGACGCATAGAGTTTTTTCTCACCTCCAAACACAACATCTCTCTCTCGAAGGTCCGTTGAAAAACTTAAGCGATGTATTTGTGGCCCCGATGAGAGGGAACCACGAATATCCCATGTATAAGCCGCGCAGCCGATTGGGCCGTGAATGAGATGCAGTGCGTCTGCTATTGGGTAGAGTACCACACGCGACCCGCAAAAGACACACGCTCGTTGACTCACTGATCCAGCGGTACTGGGTTTATCACAAACAAACCCTCTCGCTTCGGAGTCTGGACTCCCTTTGGTCAAAATTTGACCTTTCCGTTCTTTTAAATATTCCATCATAGTATGCCCACTATTTTGTTATGTACCATTTGGTCTGTCTCACACTGTACAACTTCCGCTTGCCAATGCTTTTTACGTTAGGATATCTTTAAAACCTCTCCTCAACCTCTATCACCTATGACTCCTTATGAAATGAATCGGGTAATAATAGTTGAGGAAAGAGTTGTCTGCCTACATTACCAATTCCATTTTCTCTTCCAAACATTCTGCATCTTGTTTATTCATAAACAATTCAAGAATCTTTTCGAGAAGACGGAGACCACCTTTATAGCCCACAGTTGGGAAATAACTATGCCCTACACGATCGTAGATTGGGAAACCCATACGGAGAAGCGGTATATTATCATCTCGTGAGATATACTTTCCATAAGTGTTACCAATAAGAAGATCAACTGACTCTTCTTTGATCCATTGATGCATAAGGTGCATATCGGCTTGAGGCCCATTTCTCACTTTAGCTTCAGGCACAGCATCACCAAGTACCGCCTCCATCTGCCCCGCAAATGCTTTGCCCGGAGTCCCCGATACTACATATACTGGTTTCATATCGAGTTCAACTAAGAAGCGACACATCGGTACGATCCAATCGGGATCACCATACAGTGCAACTCTTTTTCCATAGAAATATTGTTGCATATCAGTAATCACATCAACTAACCGCCCTCGATCATCAGTGATTGAATCAGGAACACTCACGCCTGCATGCTTTGCAAGTGCCATGATAAAATCATCTGTTGCACCAACTCCAATAGGTGATTGAAGAGCTGTATAAGGAACCTTACACTGCGCATCAAGTTTTTTAGCGGCAAGCTCAGAAGCAAAATGCCCCAATGCTAACGTATGTTTGCTGTCACCGGTACTGATGAGTTCAGGAATAGTAACTCCGCCCTTAGGGTAGAATTCATGGGTTCCTGTTTGAGGTGCATCAAGTACATCAGACGTATCAGGGAATAATACCGTCCTCACCCCCATACTTTGAGTGAGGTGTTTAATCTCACGCATATCTGCTGGTTCAACCCAGCCTGGAATGATATTGAGCTGATCTATAGAGTTTTCACTCTTTTTAGCAAACCCTTTAACCATGCCTTCAACCATATTTGCGAACCCGGTCACATGCGACCCAATATAACTTGGCGTTGCAGCAGATATCACATACTTACCTTTAGGTACTTTACCATCATCGATTGCCTTTTGTGAAATCTGTACCATATCATCACCAATAGTTTCAGAGAGACATGTTGAATGTACCGCAACAATATCAGGATCGTACACTGTAAAAATATTATTTAGTGCTTGGACAAGATTTGATTGACCACCAAATACAGATGAGCCTTCAGTAAAAGCACTTGTTGCGGCCATTACTGGTTCTTTATAGTGACGGGTCAGTGCACTTCGGTGGTATGAACAACACCCTTGTGAGCCATGACTGTGTGGCAAACACCCATGAATCCCCAGTGCAGCATACATAGCGCCAACTGGCTGACATGTTTTTGCCGGGTTAATAGTGAGCGCCTTACGCTCTGTGACATTTGAATCTGTGTGTCGTAATAACATATTCCATATCTCCTGTTATGCTACCGCGAAAGAGGCTTCAATTCCAGTACTTACTTGCCATGGGGCTTTAATTAAGCTCCAAGATGAAGACCGTACCATCTGCTCTATATCGTTGTAAAAGTTAATAGCTCCATTGAATCCCGCATATGGTCCTCCATAGTCATAACTATGCAGCTGCTTCAACGGTACTCCCATTTTCTGAACTGCGAATTTTTCTTTAATTCCCGCACAGAAGATATCAGGTTTATAGAACTCAATCCATTTTTCTGTTTCCCAATGGGTGATGTCATCGATAATAAGAGATCCATCAGCCATATCTTTAGCCATACCTTTATATTCACTGAACTCAAGCCCCTTCCCTTCAAGTAATTCAATCTCTGTTTCAGTTTTACGTGGATTAAATCTATCCGGATCAGCGGTAACTTTAAGTTCTTCAATATTCCTTGAATCGGCATCTATTTTGATACTTGGAATTACTTTACGTCCCTCGTAATCATCACGGTGACCAAATTCATACCCGGCAACAACAGAAGTCATACCCAATTCAGCAAAGAGCTCTTGATAATGGTGCGCGCGTGAGCCCCCAACAAAAAGCATTGCTGTTTTGTCTTGAGTAAACGCAAGTGATTTTTTTACTGCTACTTCTACCGGTTTGATCTCTTCTGCACACACCGCTTTTATTTTTTTAATAAGAGCGGCATCATCAAAATACTCACCAATTTTTATCAATGATTTTACGGTTGCATCGGCACCAATAAAATTCACTTTGAACCATGGAATACCATATTTCGTTTCAAGCATCTCAGCCATGTAGTTAATTGAACGGTGACACATAACCACACTCAAGTCGGCAGTATGCGCATTTGACATTGCATCAATTGTTGAGTTACCACTAAACATTGAAACCATTGTTATACCACATTTTTCAAAAAGTCGCTCTATTTCAAATCCATCACCACCGATATTATATTCACCGAGAAGATTGATACGAAACGCGCCTTCACCAACAGTGTCGTCAAGGCCAACAACATGTTTAAATACCTGATTGTTTGCAATATGGTGACCAGCAGACTGAGATACCCCTTTGTATCCTTCACAGCTAAAGCCAAACACATTACAATCACCAAATTTTTCTTTCATCTCACGAGAGGCTGCATGAACATCATCCCCTATCAGACCTACAGGACAGGTTGAAAATACACCGATAGATTTTGGCTTAAACATATCATACGCTTCCTGAAGAGCTTCTTTTAATTTTTGCTCACCACCAAACACAATATTTTCATCTTGCATATCGGTTGAAAAACAATACGGCATAAAGTTTTCGCCTACATGATTTTCAGCAACGATATCACCCTCAGGTTTGGTCTGGTTACGACGGGTTAACCATGCGTAAAAAGAGCACCCTATAGGACCATGAACCAAGTTAATGATATCACGAGTTGGCCCAAGAACCACACCTTTACACCCTGCGTAGGTACACCCACGCTGCGTAATGATCCCCGGTATAGTACGGATATTTGATTGTATTTCTTGATCAAGCTTCGGGTCATTAACCACCATCGACTTTGAACGTTTTTTTGCAACTTTCGAAGGATACTTAGCGAGTATCTCTTCCTTCATAGCTGAAGGATCTTTTAATTTTTTACTACTCATTATTCTAATCCTCCTGATGAGTCAAGAACCGAGCCACCCGATGTTCCGGTTGCACTTTCTGACGTTCTCACTCGTACCGCTTCTAGAATTGGCATAACAAATATTTTGCCATCACCTGCGTTACCAGTTTTATTTGCTTTCATTATAGCCTCTACAGTTTTGTCCTTATAATCATCAGATACCACAACAGTAATCAGACGTTTCGGGACGAGGCGAGGACCGCTTCCAAGTTCAGCAATCGCCTCCTCTTTCCCTTCCTCTGCACCATGAAGCACTCTATAGTCAACAATCCCTTTCCCTCTCCCCACAACGCGACCGGTTGCAGAAAAGGATGAGATACCAACATCAGCTAATGCAGCTTTTGTAGCATTTACTTTATCCATTCGTATAACTGCCATTACTTCTTTCATAGTGACTCCAGTTATGCTGTTGCAGCAGCTTTTGAAACTTCTTTTACACCTGAACTTATTGTGTAAACTTCTTCAACAGCAGAAACAAATATTTTGCCATCACCAAACGCACCACCATTAACTGTTTTTGCATTCTCGATAACTGTTTTAATTACAAAATCCTTATCTGTTTCTGGAATAACTGTAATTAACATCTCTTTAGGAAGTTCATCATAAGTGACTTCACCAACTTTAAGGCCCCGCTGTTTGCCACGGCCAACGACTGCTATTTTTGTTACTGCGGGGTATCCCGCTTCTAAAAGGCCTTCAAGAACTGCATCACTTTTCTGTGGACGTACTACTGATCTAATCATTAACATAATTGTATTTCCTTTTATCCCTAACAAATTCCAAATTCAACTAATAAATTTTCCAACTCTTCCATTTCAAGAGGTTTTGGAATGACGAGCATTTTATTTTCACTTACTTTATTCGATAACTGACGATATTCATTTGCTTGATTATGCTCAGGCTCAAATTCAATTACTGTTTGTCTATTAATTTCAGCTCTTTGTACCATGTTATCCCGTGGAACAAAGTGAATCATTTGCGTACCTAATTTTTCTGCAAATTGCTCAATCATCTCTTTTTCATTATCAACCATACGACTGTTACAAATGAGCCCACCGAGGCGAACACCACCAGCATCAGCATATTTCACGAT
>JAOPTX010000110.1:0-33967 GCA_051532055.1 Fibrobacterales bacterium
ACTATATAGAAAAAATGTCAGGTTTGATACTACTAATACTCTTATACAGTGTTCTATAAGCGGGATAGTGCTCTTATGGAGTATGATGTAGGTCATGATGGGTAATTTCCGCTATTGTTTTGAGTAACTCATCCATTGAAAAAGGTTTGGAGAGTATCGCTTTAAACCCATACTGTGAATGTTCCTGCATTACAGGATCACTAGAATAGCCACTGGTTACAATTGCCGATACGTTAGGATCAAAGCTCTTAATCTCAGATATCGTATCTTTGCCCCCTTTTTTGCCGGGGATCGTTAAGTCTAAAATGATACATTCAAAGGGTTCTTTGGCTTCGAGTGCCTCTTTATATTTACGAATGGCACTATCACCATCAGAGGCGAGTTCAACAGTATAGCCGTTGAGAATAAGCATTTCATTCAAGAGCTCTTGAATAAATTCTTCGTCATCCATAACGAGTATTTTACCATGTTTGTCTGTTTGAATGCAGTCAGGGTTTTTAGGCGCTGATTCGAGCTTTGGATTATGTACATGGTTTTGTTGCTCTTGCATTATGGTTTTCCTTTAAGAATCATATGGTAAATAGTGTGCTCCTCTATGGCGGTACTCTTACTATTGTTATAGCATTTATTATAACAAAAATGCGAAATATCGTGGGGTGTTTTGTTTGTTGGAGTAAGCATTGCTGTTTGGGCTTGTGATGTGACTTATTAGTCGTTTTTTATGTACTTTATCCAATTTAAATGGTGCTTTGTTGGAGATGTTTTTTGTTGGCTCAAGATTGTGTTGAGTTTGATGTTGGTTACGGTTCATGGAAGTTATTTGTGGGGTTTTGGAAGCGCTGTGGTGGGCATTGTTTGTTTGTATGTTTGATTGTTTGTTTGTTTGTTTGTTTGTTTGTTTGTTTGTTTGTTTGTTTGTTATCCCCAGGGGGGGGGGGGGGCGGTTGCATGTGCGAGCAGCAAACCCCATTTGTGAACAGCACAACCCTGGGAATTATGGAAAAAAGGAAAAAGTATAAAAGAAAAAAGTAAAACTGAAAGAGTGATAATACGAAAAATGAGAGAAAGAGAATAAGTAGAAAAACCCTACTCCTCAACCTCCCGACAATACTCAGCGCCCAATGCATCAATAATACAATCAAACACCGGCTTTCCCCCAATATACACATTATCAAGAAAGAAAATAGGTTTCTCCACCGGCTTCCTCAGGTGCGGTGACGTAAACTCATCATCAAATTTAACCACATATTCACCCGTTGTTACTTTCATGAAGTTGGCTACTATACGCATTTGCTTAAGTTGTTTGGGAGGAATATAGTCTGCTAAAGGAATCGCAATGGTGGTCCACTCATTATCATCGTCAAGGCCGAGGCTATTGAGCCAGATCAATTGTACATTACTGCCAGTAGAAGTGAACTCACCCCATTCAAATTTGAATAAGGGAATAAAATTGGCTTTGATATCAAAATAGAGAGTGGCATTATGCCAATAAGAGAGGTCTCTTGTTTCTTCAAAAGTTTCACCAAATGCAAAAAATATTCCTCCCCAGCTTTGGGTGCCGGTAAATCTAAAAGCTGTTGTGCCATCATCGGTTGTAGGGTCAGTAATAGTATCGAATAATGAGGGTGTCACATACGTTTTGTCGGTGAAAAAACCAATGTGGCCATCGAAGCTTTTGCTGTCATAATAGTCTGCACTGTCAGGGGGGATTCCGTCTTCTTTAAAAAGAACGAACATTGAATCGTTGACAGTAAGGGTGTGTTCGGGCTCTGTGTCAGAAGATGAGCTCTCTGGTGTTGTGGAGGATGACGAATTCAGCCGTTCACTGGAGGATGTACTTTCACTGCTCTCTGTTTCTTCGCTGCTTTCGCTCATTGAACTATTTGATTTACTTGAACTATCGTCAGAAGATTCTCTGTGTTGAACTGCGGAGCTGCTCTGAGTTATATCGCTCTCGGAAGAGGACTCTTGATCTATAGGGATAAAACTAGAAGTACCAATGATTGAGATGGGAATGATCACCATTGATGATGACGATAGGGGAGTGTTCGGCAGTGTTGCATGACTTGAGCTAACAGGACCTATTGGCGTTGGAACAATTACAGTCGCGGGCTCTATGTTTTCGGTACATCCAATGACGAGAGTGAGTATGGTGCATAGGATTATGTGAATGGAGTAAGTCATGTAATTGTTCCCCTAATTGGTCAATTACATATATAGAATTTGGAGTTAACGCGCTCATTTACGAGGGTTGATTATTTGGGGGTAGGGATAGGTTCTGTTTCATTTCTGTTCATAAGCATCAGCTTAAACGGCAGATTGTTAAATGAACGTTTGGTTCCTATCTCACTCAAAGTGCCGTTTGAAAGTATTATGGGTGTGATTGTTTAATTTTGTCAAAATCTATATGACGGTAAAATGTACTTTCTTTAGCAATCATATATTCTTCACTATCAAATACTTTTTCTTTAAGATAGTGTTCAAATGCAGAAAATATTTCGTTGCCTAATACGCTTAATTTAATTGTAGCGACATCATATATTATAAAAGAGTCAATGCCTGTATAGTTGTGTGCAATTCTATTTCTTAATGCTTTAATATTAGCGATATCTGTACATTGTACTTGAGAGTCTTCACTCATTTTACCTACAGTTTCACCTATATTTGTCAAAAGGGTAAGGACTGCATTATATACCATCTGATCAGATGTTTCAAAAAACTCTTCTGGAGTGCTGATGCCTTTAATGTAGGCACGAATTTTTCCAATAGATTCAAGAATCGATAAAAAATGAAACATGTCATTTTTAGGATCAGCTAACATAGACTGCATCCTTTTTGGCACGGTGGACAATAATAGGACTTGCGAATCTCGCAATAACAAGATCGACATGAGTTTCTGCTAAAAGTGTTAACTCTTCTTTAAAGCCGATGAGATCTTTATAATCTTGATACTCTTCAATAAGAATGTCGAGGTCATTAGGGGTTTTACTATGTAAATAAGAGCCAAAAATAGCGATACGAGGAATGTGGTACTTTTTCAGTAGGGCACTTTCCTCTATTTTTTGAGTCAAATGTTGGAGCGATATCATAGAATCAACCTTTGTGGAGATAGTTCTAAATATAGTAATTATGGAGAGTGGCCATAGGATTGATTTTTACCCTCTTTTATTGAGTATGTCGCTTTTGTTTCTACAGTATATGGTTTGGGTGCTCTTAACTATCTCACTCAAAGTCCAAGGCGTCGTTTGAAATTGCCACCGATTGCTTCTGCATCCATTATCGCACCTTCAGTTTTTGGCCCTTCAAAGTGCTTTCGGATATTTAATCTAAAATAGTGGAGCCATACTTCAAAATGTTCAGCGGTGAGTCCAAGAGGGAAATGTTTGGCCATTGGGTTACCTTGAAAGCCAGGTTGCTGGAGTATGAGGCCTGCCCAGAATTTTGCGATTTGTACAATGTGCTCGTCCATATTGATGGGCTCGAATATATGGTGCACTCGTTCATCAACGGTTAGTTGTGCATAAAAGCTGGTTAAAAAGAGAGTGATGTCTTCTATGGATTCTATATCGCGTTTGGTCATTAGGTCACCTGAGGGTAGTTTTTGTTCTGTAATATATAGTATGGATAAAGTCGCATGAATATACAAATGTTTGAGGATTCTTTTGACAACCATTGTATCCATTATTAATTACTTACTCTTTTGGTATTTTTGACGCTCTCTTCGCTAACTATTCCGTAACCGCCATACGGCCTTCCCTTCAGGAAGGTATTCATCGGCATATCTCTCTATGGGATATGTATGTTATAAGCATGCACATACAGGAGTAACCCATGAAATATCATACCACATTACCCATTGGCATTCTTTTTTCAGCACTACTATTACAAGGCTGTTTGACTGATGGCGCCCCAAATAACCCAATCGAAGATGCCCTACCTCAGATGAATGAATCGAGTAGTAGCAGTGAATTAGCTTTCAGTAGTGCTAAAGAATTAATGAGTAGTATCGTAGATTCTAAGGTGAGTAGTCATGACTGCGGGGTATCATCCTACAGTAGCTCATTGTCATCAATGTCATCTAATAGGGATGAATCTTCGCTTGATGAGTTTGAGACTCAGAGCTCTCAAGAATTGAGTAGTTTTGCTGAGTCTTCATCTATGGACCATGAAAGCCAGTCATCATCAGTAAATGGTGGTTCTGAAGAACCCGTCTCTTCTGATGCAGTCGTTGATACTCTTGTTACGAAAGATGCGGTACGCAGCTATATTTTTGGACACAGTCTCATCAATCACCAATCACGCTTTAACACTACAGCTAATGAATTGACAATGGTGCCGTATTGGATGCATCAGTTTGCTGAGAGCGAAGGGCGGTCTTATGGATTTAGTGGGCAGTATGGATTCCTTGGTGGGCATAGTAACTTGCCTCCCAATCCTCAGTGGGGGATAGAGTCAGTACCAGGGGTGTGGGATGATGATGACGGCCGAAGTTTTGCTGAAGTTGATTTTAATACCATATTACTCACTCCTGCAAATTTTGTTCAGTATAAACCTGCTACAGAGAATAACTATAACGATGATAATTCACCCGTAAGTTATACCAATACCATTTTCAATTGGGTCACCGAGCAAGAACCAGGAATAGAACTCTATATCTATGAAAACTGGCCGGATATGGGTGGACTGGCTCCCAATTTTGATCCTGAAGCTGACCCTTATGCACTCCCTACTGCTGATGCATTGGAAGAGTATTACGCTCACACACTCTCTTCATTTCATGACTGGTTTTTGGAGTATCATGATGAGGTTCGTAAACAAAACCCATCGGTCAAAATGATTCCCGTTGGACCTATTTTAGCAAAGCTCTTTACCGAAACCAGTTTGAGCTCTATTTCTGTGACTGATCTCTATGAAGATAATGCGCCCCATGGGACGCCAACACTCTATTTCTTGGCGGGGATGATTACCTATATGGGTATGTATGCTGGGCCGACTCCTGTTGGATATACGGTTCCGGATTCAGTACATGAAGCAGTCCGGAATTCCTACAGTAGTATTCGTAGTTTTATTTGGGATGAACTGCAGGGGTTCAACTTTGATTCCGGTGAGAGCAGGGTTTTTTAAAGGAATGTTCTCCTTGATCTAAAGAGTCTTAAGCGTGAATCGTATTCGCGCTTTTGTCGATTGTTATGCTATCGCGAAGAGGCTTAGCTCAACTTCAGTCAATTGATTAAAATTTTGTATGTTTTAGCGATCATTAAAGATGAGAGCTGCATGAAAGTATCGCAATCAAAATTTGAAATTATAGAATCAACCCTCGGGGATTGGCGAGAAGCTGATCATATCGATACCGAAACCTACGAACGTCTCCTAGAAACCTTGGAGCCTGAGCCCTTTGATTGGAAGCGATTGGCTAAGTATTCATTTTGGATCTCAATTATCTGTGTCGTAATTTCTCTTACCAGTGTTGTTGCAGATGGCTACTTGCGTATGGTGTTCCAGAAGTTATTTGATGCACCGGCGCTCGCGAAATCCATTACGTTCTTTGTTATTGCTCTGGGGAGTATTGCATGGACTAAGCGGTTACAACTCACGCAACCGCTCAAAACTTTTAGAAATGAGTCACTGTTGTTTGTTGGTGTGTTATGTGTAGCGGTGTCCATCGCTTTTTTAGGGCAGGCACTTGATACCGGTTCTGGGCATTTTTCTCTGTTGATACTTATAGCATCATGTATCTATGCAGTGATAGGATTATGGTTACGTTCAGAGTTAACATGGATATTTTCACTCATAGCCTTTTGTGGGTGGCTTGGTGCAGAGACCGGCTATGCATCTGGTTGGGGAGCGTATTACTTGGGTATGAACTATCCTATGCGATTTGTAGTAATGGGGACTGGGCTGCTCTTGACAACGGTTGTTTTTAAGAGAGTAGCACTGCTGGATCTCTTTTCAAAATCAACCCGGGTAATCGCATTATTGAATCTATTTATAGCTCTCTGGATATTGTCGATCTTTGGTAATCACGGTTCACTTCATGAGTGGGAACTGGTAACGCAATTTGAGCTCGTTCATTGGGCGCTCCTCTTTGGTGTCGTTGCCCTTGGCTCAATATATCATGGTCTTAAAAATGATGACAGCATGACTCGTGGGTTCGGTATAACCTTTCTCTTTATCAATTTCTATACGCGGTTCTTTGAATACCTTTGGGACACGACTCATAAGGCACTACTCTTTGCGATTCTGGCTGTCACGTTCTGGGTGATTGGTGCAAAAGCCGAGAGCATTTGGAATGTTGGCCGAGTAAAAGATGAGCGGAACAATCTTTAGATAGTTGAGTGAGAGTATCCAGAACTCACTCAATAACGTCCGCTTCAATCAACTGATAGCTATACTGTTTGTTTTCACTTTTGAATACAATATGATAGATACCGAGTGGATTAATCCTTATAGATGATTCATTGACGTTTACTTCACCATCATTATCATTATCTCCATAATAGTCTTTAATGTGATCATAATGATTGAATTTAAACCGGGGGAGCTTTTCTACAGTATCTTGAGTGAAATCAACATAGATTTCCCATACGCCACTATCATCAATGAGTTCAGTCATAGGAGTGTGTCTCCAATTGTTGAGATTCGAATGAAAGTATGCTGTTTGCCATCCAAAACCCGTTGGTTCATATTTCCAATCGGTATCATCACCAGCAGGATGATACCAAAGATTAGATGAAATGATATCAGGTCGATGATCGATTGTGTACTCTTTGGTGAGTGAATTAAAAGTGATTTTATATTTAAAGGTGGAATCAACAAGGATTGAAGAGCCATGTAACGCCGCGACACCATCAATCTCGGAAAGACCATAATTATGAGGTACGGTATCGATATCAATGGTACCTTCATTGCCATAGCGACTTATTTTAAAACGTGGATCATCTGATCCATTAAAGTTTGCGTAGATTTCCCAAGTATAGAGGCCAGTACGTGTCATAGCGGTAGAGCTCCAGTCGTTCGGCGTTCCTTTGATATAGCAGGTAGCCCATATTGATTCAGAGCTGTCATTTACTGGTTCGAGTTTCCATGGATTGTTTATAACGCGTTTTAATAGAAGTGGCTGTGGAGAAAAACTGCTCGAAGACTCTGGAAAATGTTCAGATGACAAAAAGGGGTTGGTGCTCGATGGGGTTGATGATGATGATGATGATGATGATGATGATGATGATGATGATGAGATGGAGGATGATGGGTATATTGAGGAGGATGAAATGGGTAGTATCACACTCGATGAGGAACTTAAAGGGGGAATCACTTGTGAGCTTGAAAGAGTAGTGATTAATGAGTCTTTACTTGATAGAGTATCGGGACGAGTGGAAGAAGAGGGAACTATAGTCGGTGTTTGCGATATGTTTGATGAAAGTGACACTATTATTGTTGAGGATGATAGTTCTGAGAGGCTTTCAATGGTGTGTAATTCGTCTACGCAGCTTGAAATAAAGATACTCAGTACAATGAGGCTGAGTGGAATACTGGAGTGGATAGTGTGCATAATGGTCTCTTAAAAATTATAGGTTAGGGCTGTATGAAAGTTATTTCTTGTATGAATAAGTAAGTCTGGTTCGGTATCACTGAAGGTTTGAGGGAATAGGGCATAACCCGCAGTTGCAGTAAGAGCAATGTTTTGTGTAATATAGAGATGGAGTTCAGCGGTTAATTCAACGTCCTGTGCATAGATATAGGTTCCTTGGTATTTACCAACGAGGCCAAAACAGTAATAGGCACCTAATGAAAGGGCCGTTTTTTTATTGAATAGGCGGGGAGAAGTATAGCCTGTCCCGAGCTTTGTCCAGTATTGTCGTTCTTCACTATGGGTAAATTGTAGGTCATGGGCAAGATACCACATCGGTATAGGGTATACTTTGAAAGAACTTTTTACTGAGCCATCTAATGAGAGCGCTTTACCAAGGGTGAGTGATAGGTATGAATGAGGGGGTGCGATGGGAGCAGATTTTTGAACGGTTCCTTTATAATAAGCGATAGATACAGGGAGCGTATGGAGATCTGTTGTGTATATTTCTTTTTTTTCACGGGGGCGAAGGGTAAAGGAATGTGAGCGAGTGGTCTCTTCGTTCTTTTGATAGAGTAAATAGTTTCCTGGATTTAAGGCAATAGCGAGGGGGGTGCGTGATTGTTTGGTGAGATCTGCAACAATAAGGTTATCTCTATTTGCGATGGTAATATTACCCATCAGGTGTGAATCGATAATGATTCCAGAGCCAGAACGATTGAGGTCGGTAAGAATGAGGTCACCTTCGAGTTTCATTTTAAATTCAGCATTAGGGTGCTGGGATGTGCCGAAAAAGGATTGAGACTGGAGGAGTGTATTGTGATAGGCATAGGTATAGGCTTCCATGAGTGAGACTTTATTATCTCCCGATACATCTGCCGCTCCTCGTAATCCATTGGTAAAGTAGTGAGTGAAATAGGAACTTCCCAATTGATCAGATTCATGGGAGAGTTCATTATGAGCACTCGATGAAATAAGAATGGTCCCTTCGGCGGTTATACTTTGGTTTATGGCTACGGGGGCTATCTTTTTTACCCCTTTCTTTCGTATGAGCGATCCACTTTCACAGGCATCGAAAAAACCAATTTTTACTTGAGCTGGAATTGCTTTAAAATGACGGGCAAATTGTTGGTAAGTAAATGAGGTAGAACCCAGCTTCATTCTATGGGAATCGCCATGGCCCGAAAAGTAGAATATAAAGACGGCAGGCTCTGATGACGATTTGTTGTGGTGTGTGATCGTTGCTTGCATCTGATCAAAAGCGGTGACAACTTCTTTTTTGTTCGGAGACTTAAGGAGTGTTATGTTTTTGGGTTGTAAAAAACCGAAGTGAGAAAAGATGGATGATATTTTCTCAGCATCTTTTTCAGAGTATTTAAGCTCTGTATCTGATGAATCCCCTTGGTTATGACCTATAAATAGACCATAGTGTGTCGAGGCGGTGGCAGGGAGAATCGCCATCACCAAGAATATCGTTATACTGGTTATATAGAATCGGCTCACGTTACTTTTTCTCATAGGTTAACACTGATACAGAGTGATTTTTGAAAAGGGGAGAAAGTCTATCGTAGAGTGTTCCATTGGTCAGTGGTAGGCTGGTGGTGATATTCAATGATTGTATGGTTTCAAGTATGCGAACGGGATCAAACTTTTCGGGAGCTGCAAGAGCAATAAGAGCTTCTGCACCAATGTACCTATCAAGTTCTAGTGCGAATGGGAGAGGAGTGCCATCACTTGCCGGCATATAGAGCTCTTGTGTATTGGTGATACATTCAACAGAACCTGACTGGTTGAGTAGGAAAAAATGAATATAGTTCGCAGTGTCAGAGGAGTAAAAAGGTTGGATTTTGTTATTTTCGGCAAGGGTACTTCCGGAAATAACCGGGGAAAAGGTTCCCTGATGCTCTAAGTAATAACTAATGGAAAATGAGAGGCTTTTAGAGCGAACTGCTACTTGTGGAGTCTCGGTTGTATTAAAGGGGAAGGCGTCACTCAAAGAAATTACTGCAGTGCCCGTAATAGTAATACCCACGAGTACAAGAAGTGTAGAGACTGTTTGTAACCATTTTATATTAAAGAGTACAATCGGGCCTTTTTTTGAACGGGGCAGTTGCTGTGCGGGCTGTTCACTGGTAATTTGAGCAACAACATTTTTAAGTATATGCTCAGGGGCTTTAACTGAAGCGCGCTTCTTCGTTCCATATGCATGGAGTAGGTCTTCTGTATCGTGCTTGTTATTCATAACATTCCCATATTTTTTTTAGCTGCATACATTTTTTCAGATTCTGTTTTGCTCTGACGATGCGAGATTTCAAAGTACCTATTGTGAGTGATGCTATGGTTGATGCTTGCTCATAGGAGAGTTGTTGTACATAGATGAGCTCAATAACTTCGGCCTGATCAGTAGAGAGATCAGCTATGCTTTGCTCAATCTGTTGGTTGATCAGTGGATCACTCTCTAATGGTATTGGAGTAGAGAAGGAATCATTGAATTCGATATTCGTAGTTTGCTTTGCATTTTTTCGGAAATAATCCATTGTACAGTTTTTGGATATTTTTAATATCCATCCATGAAATGACCCTTTGGTATCATCAAAGAGAGAAAGTTTTCGGTAAATCTTGATGAGTGCTTCTTGTAAAATATCTTGTGCTGCATGTTCATCTTTGGCAATAGTCAATATATAGGAGTAGAGCATATGCTGATACTCTTCCATAAGTGTTCCAAAAACCTCTCCATCGCCATTTAAAATGGTGCGTATAGAGAGTAGCGTGTGTTCTTCATTCATAAGCAATTATACACTCAAAGGAATTATGTAAAACAGTTAAACAATATAAGTACGACCTGAGTTCCTAAAAAGTTCCCTCTTTTTTGAAATTATTTGATTGTGCCGATAATTGTATATCAATTAAATAAATAGTCACAAAATACACAGTGCCTGCACATTTTATGGAACTTTTTAACTCTTCGATGCGTATCCCACGAGCAAATGTAATAAATGGCAGGCAAATCGCCAGTTCATTTACATTTCGAATAACCCTCATTAGGAGAAATTATGATACTAATTAAACATCTAAAGGTGAGTGCAGTGCTCTCTTTACTCTGTGCACCCCTTGTATTGGCAGGTACCTATAGCGGAGAGTATAACATCGTTTCACGAAAGAGCGGTAAAGTGCTCTACGTATCGGGAAATACCATTGACAATGGAGAGAACGTTAAGCAGCATGATTTAAGTGATGCCGATCGTGATATATGGACACTCGTACCAATAGGAAATGCAGCCTATACAATCAAAAATAAAAATAGCGGTAAGGTACTTGAGGTTGAAGGTGCTGATACAGAAAGTGGCGCTAATGTTCAACAATGGGATTATTTAGGTGCTGCACATCAACAGTGGAATATTGAGGATGTGGGTGATGGGTTTGTTAAAATTATATCGGTACACAGTGGAAAAGCACTCGATGTGGAGGGTAGAAGTGTCAAAAAATGGGCTAATGTACAGCAATGGCGCTATTGGGGTGGAGAACATCAACAATGGAAGCTTGATAAAATCGGGGGCCCAGTAGTCGAAACTCCTCAAAATTTTACTGTTGAAGAGGTCACTCCCCAGTCAATCTCATTGAGTTGGTCGGGCATACCTGGGACACAATCGTATAAGATCGAATATACCATTGTGGGATATTTAAGCAGAATTATATATGTATCAGGCACAGAAACATCTTTAGTTATAGATGGGCTTGAATCGCTTTCTAATTTGCATTTTAGAATTGCGGTAGTTAATAATGCAGTAACAGGACCATATAGTGAAAAAATATATGGAACAACTGCTGGTGATATTTCGAATTATAACTTTTATTATGGTGATCTCCATAATCACAGCTGGTATTCGGTTGGCGATGGTACCGGTTCCCCTTGGGAGGCATATAGCTATGCACGGTATTCCGCAGGACTCGATTTCTTTGCTTTGGCAGATCACTCTCGGTCTTTTGGTTCAGAGGAGTGGGATGAGATGAAAAGTATCGCACTTGATGCCAATGATGAAGGGGCTTTTACTGCATTTCATGGGTTTGAATGGTCTTCAGGTACCTATGGTCATGTTGCGGTAATTGGTACCGATAGTAAGTGTAGTGTAAAGGAATCTGCTACGAATACTTTTACAGAACTGACTGAGTGGTTAGATAATACAAATGGTGTTGCATTCTTGAATCACCCGGGCAGAGAGGATGATAAACGATCAGAGTTTAATCACTTTGGCTCAGCTCCGAGTGACAAAGTTGTGGGAATGGAGTTGTTTAATAAGAGTAAAGGATTTGATGTGTATTATGATAACGATGGCTATTTTACTCAAGATAATGGATTGTCGTATTTTGATGAAGCAAACCTAATGGGCTGGAAGCTTGGAGCAGCAGGCGGTGGTGATCATCATCAATCAAGCTGGGGTACCGAAACGGAGTTCAGAATAGCCGCTCTTTCACACGAAAATAGTCGTGATGGTTTGATGGATGCCTTTAACGGGCGTCGTTTTTACTCAACTACTGATAAAGATATAGAACTCTCTTTTGAAATTAATGGGAGACCAATGGGGTCAACTCAAAATGAAGGCTTTAGCCGTCTCACTGTTCAAGCACTAGATAGAAATGGCGAAAAGTTTGAAAGCGCTGAACTCTATTACAATGGTGAGCGCACGATGATACTTTCTGAAGACATTCATGTGGTAAACCATGAAAGTTATATATCCGGAGAGGCAGGCTTCTATTATGTAAAGGTGACGCAAAAAGATGGTGGTTCTGCAATATCATCTCCCATCTACTTATCAAATGGGTCAAAAAAGGTGTCGCTTAAAGTGATGAGCTCAAAAGATGATGCGGAAGAGAGTCCCGATGGCACTGTTACTATAACAAGTACTGATCTCGAATTGGTTGAAGATGCTGATAATCAGGTTATTGGAATGCGTTTCAAAAAATTACCTATGGTACAATCAGCTGAAATAACCAATGCGTATCTCCAATTTACAACAGATGAAGATAATGGTCGATACACCTTCCTCACAATTGTGGGCCATGATATTGGCTATGCCTCTGGATTTTCAGAAACCGACAATAATATAACTGATCGTCATCGCACTGATGCAACGGTTACTTGGGTTCCTGATTCGTGGAATACTATTGGTGAAGCTTCAGCGGCTCAACGCTCACCTGATCTTACATCAATTATACAAGAAATTGTAAATCGTTCTGATTGGAATAAAGGCAATGCCCTTGCATTAATTATAGAGGGAAGTGGAAAACGTGTTGCAGATAGTTTTGATGGTGAATCAAATGATGAAACGAGTACTGCTCCATTCTTAGTGATAGAATATAAATAGTACGTATATGTTCATAGTATAGGTAACGAATTAAGGAGCTCATGTACTGGGCTCCTTTTTTGCGTCTGCTCTTGAGTACTGCTGAGTGTCGCTTTCTGTATCGTTTAGAATTGGCTACAGGCAGAATGAGTACAGTGTGTTTCTACGAGTTTCCAATCAATAGTCGTTTCACTTTCGGGGAATTTTCTGTAGGCATTTAAATTCCGAGGTTCAAAGGTGAGGGAGTATGTTGAATCGCTATTCCATAACGTTATTTCATTTGGGAAATAATCTTCTATACTCGTGGAATGGATGCTTTCAAACATTTCATCTATGGCAAAGGTGAAGAGGGTTGTGTGGGTATCTGAATTGAGTGTATGGGGGCTGATGGCGTGCAGAGGGGCACTGATCTGTTCCCAACCAGACTGAGTGTATTTGATTACTCCTTTGGTAATCGTCAATGTGTCGTTGCCTTTACAGGTCGTACATGACGATATGAGGGATGAGAAATCATCTTGGAGTGGGGTCAGATAAATGAGTCCCTTTTTGTTTTCTTCGATTGTATTTATCTCTTTGGTATGCTCATTGCTGTAGCTGACATTACAGAGAGTCTCTTTGACGGGTATCTCATTTTCTGTACAGTGTGCATAGGTTGATGCATCATATGAGTCGGCAGGAGCAAGGGGAAGAATGTTATTAAAAAAGCAGGGTGCCGTTATTGACATATAGGCCTTGGAGTTGAGCATCTTACGCTCTGCAATAAAAAAGTCGAGGGTTATCGAGTCTCCAACTTCTATTCCTAATTGTTGGAATTCTTCTGAGAGTGAAAAGGTGTCGAGTAATCCATATTGAGGACCACCAAGTTCGATGACTAAGGTGCCATTGAGGTACACAAAGATGTCATCTTCACCCCCCATTTCAAATAGTTGATTCGGTGTGCCATCATACAAAAAAGTATGCTGAAAGTGTGCGGCAAAATAGTAATTCAGTGTATCGGGATCCTTCCATGTTGCTTCTGGAGAATCCAGGGGGAAAAAATTGTTATCCCAATATTGATAGGTGCCGTTTCCTACATAGAGAAAAGGAATGGTGGTATTAACTTTGTTAAATTCAGCTTCGGTCCACCACTCTTCTAAATGGTCGTTGTCTGTGTGTATTGAATCGAGCTGGGGGAGGCCATTGAGGCCCAATTCTTTTTTGACCATGCCCGTAACAGCTCTTCCAGTGTTTAATCCAGTGCTTGTTTTTCTAATAGTTGTATCAGGATTATTCTGGCTATCGAGTACGATGATGGTGTCGTAAGTGTAATCCGATGGGTAACTGCGAATTGTCGGGCTCCCAAAATCATCCCATGTGTTGGTATGATCATAGACGGTTAAAGGGAGGTGTATAATTGAAGGGGCTGTAACGGGAACTCCATTACAACTCCCAACATCTAATAAGCCATTGCGCTCTTTATAGGTGTCTGGTTTTGACTCCTCGCTACTGATAGGTGTGAATGAACTACTTGACAGTGATTCGCCACTACTAATCGTTGCTCCCGAACTACTCGAACTTGATTCTCCATTATTCTCAGTAGATGAAAGATTGCTGGAGTTGTTTACAGCAGATGAAACTGAAGAAGATGGTGTTGAAGAACTACTGTTTTCATGTGATGAATTGTCGGCGTTCGTAACAGAAGAGTTGGTTCCTTCTGAATAGGAAACAGAAGAGTCTTGTGAGCTGAGTGTTTCAGCAGGTTCTTTCGATACAATATCACAGGATATGATACTGAGGAGTGTTAGAAAAGGAAGGAGCTTCCGAATAGTAAGCATAGTGTATCTCATAGGGGGATAATTTTAAAATATAGAAAATGCTCGAATGAGTTAAACGATAGGGTGATTTTTTGGAAGTGAATAGGAGTTTTTTTACTTTAGATTTGAGTTGATTGTGGTAAAATAAAGTGTATTATTGAGTAACACTATTAGAAATTGTTTTCGTTCTTCAAAATTTTTTTTACCTGGGAAATCCTATGCTTAAATACTTATTTATACTCATACTAGTAATTCTCATGACCACTCAATGTGCATTCTATGATGACGCTATAGATGAGGAGCAATGTGTTGTTAATGGGGAAACGTATAACCATGGAGAGGCGGTACCCTGCAACGATAGTTGCAATAGCTGTACCTGTTCAAATGGTCAAATTGGCTCAACACTGATAGGTTGTGTAGAGTCTTCATCTGAGTAAATACTCCTTATTGAGCCTGTATGCATCGAATAGCATGGTACTCACTAGTACTGGGTTTTGAGAGTGTAAGAGAGTGCGAAAGGGTTAGGACCACAAGCGAATCGAGGGGGAATCTTTCGTTGGGGAGTGTCCACCATGAAGCGTTAGAACCACCATTTACATAATTGAGATAGCTGCCATACCAATCGGTTGATACTCTTCCTGAGGGGAGGGCCCAAAAAGCGGTTGAATCGACACTGTTCAAAGAGTCAATCAGCCATCCAACAGGGGCGCGTAGTTGATTGACAATGGTGTCAAGATCGATGTCTTCATTTGCTAGGGAATCTAATGCGCTGGAATCAATTGGGGTTACCGGTGTTTGTGCTGTTTCTAATACTGGTATTGAATCCAACAATGATTTGCCGGTCGTTTGAGCGAGATGATTGAGTAGTACATCCCAATCATCAATGGTAGGAATACTCCAACCTGCTGGGCACAGTGAATGAATGGACGTGTCATATTGAAGGACATCAGGGCTATACCATTCTTCATCATACATGCGTAGAGATTCAGGGGATACGAGTGCATACCTTGAGTAGAGATGACCTAAAATGCTGCAGTTTGTGGATTGGTTATCATAACAAGTGGCATATCTATTCGAGTCACTTGAGGAACCCTTTGTAATAATATAGGAGAGGTTTTTGCCGAGCCATGACTGACTGCCAATGGTGACTACGGGATAGAAGGTACTGTCTCTTTCATCAATAATGCCCTCTGTACTCGGATGAGTGAGCTCAGGGATACTGGGGGTGATTTCTTTTTCTATGTCCATACCGGTGTCACAGCCGAGTAGAGAAAGAACCCCAACTATAGATATCAATACCATGCTCCACTGTGTCATCTTCATACTCATTTACTCGTTCGTACTCTATCAGTAAGTACAAATGTAGATAAAATATGTGTGTTTCGCCGTTGACTCCTCAGTACTCACCTTAAGCTGAAATTAAACTTAAAAAATGCTATGTTTACGCCATATGCGAATACAACGAGTTATCATCTTACTTCTTCTCCCTTTCATCTGTTCTGCTCAGAGTCAGATGTATCGTGACGCGTATCGCTATCTTACTGACAATCCGTCATATATTGAGGATAACCCTGCTATTCTCTCAACGACCCAGGGAATATATGCCGATGTATCGGTCATAGAAAATCAATTTACCTGGCTTGTTGCTATTCCACTGGTGAATGATTGGCGGTTTGCGGCTACTGTTATTGCTCGAGAAGGACGGTGGTCTTATAACAACATGTATGGTTATGCTGATGAATATTCTCAGTATAGACCAAAGGGCTATATGGGTTTTCATCTTTCAAATATGTGGCGGAGTCCTTTGACGGGAGTTGATTCCTTAGTAGTTGGTGTTTCTACTTTGAATGCTACGAACACTTCTTTTTTATCAGAAGTACGGACAACTCTTGGAGTACTTATCTATGCTCATAATACGCCTGGAAGTTGGCCGTTGGTTCTCGGCGCTGCCATTGCATCAGAACCAGATGTAGAGGATCGCTTAGATATTGATATGAAACTTTCTCACCCCAGTACCACCCTCTCTTTAGTAGGTGCTTATTCCATAATGGGCGATGATAGAGAATTCCGATATTTAGAGTATCCACTCCTCCGTGGTGTCCGTCGGCTCGGTATTATGATTCACCCAACCCCTTGGCTCACCTTTGGGTATAGTAGACTGGTGGAAGGTGAATCTGAATATCGTTTAGGCGTGAGTACTATTCAAAAAGGATATTTGAGCGCTGTAGGGCTAGAGCTTTATGGTGTGCATGGTGCCGGTAAAAACACCTGGTCTAAGGGGCAGGTGATTGGCCTTAATGTACATATGGGATTTATGGGTGGGATGTGCCAGGGATCGGATACGGTCCGGTCGCTGGGGGATACTTATTATCCTACGTTTCGACCTGATTCTCTTACGAGTAAACTCTCTAATACACAGCGTGTACAGAAACTCTTGTATCATCAACAAAAAATTGGCGTGACTCGTGGAGCAGTGCTCCCGGTCCTGGCCACGTTCTCGGGAGTGGGGACGTTTCTTTTACCTCTGGGCACCAATAACTTTATTGTGGGGAACCATGCAACGGGTCTCAAGTTTCTTACGGCTCAAGTTGGGGCAGGGTTGTTTATCTATTATACTCAAAGAACCTTTTCACGAGTCGGTGGAGACGTTGGTTGGATCTCGGCGGGGCTTACCACATTCTTTGCACTTAAAGTGTGGGACTTTCTTATTGCGAGTGAGTATGTGCGTGAACATAATGAAGGGCTCAAGATTAAATTGAAGATGGCTCCTACAGAAAAAGTGGATGGTGTAACGGTGGGGGTGTCTGTTGAATTTTAAATATAGTATGATCCTCGTTACTCTGATGAGTGTGCTTCATGCTCAAAATACAATTGTGGTGGTACCGATGTCAGATGCTGTCTCTCCAGATGGCTCTATATCAGGCTTACCATTATCAAATGATACAATAGTTGAGAGTGCACCCATAGACACACTTGTGGCGGTACCTCAAATGGACTCTATGACTTCTGTTGATACCGTGGTCGCCCTTGATTCTGTTGAAGCCGTACTTACCAAGGATACTGTTGAGTCTCTCGCTCTTGAAGAGAAGGACGCCCCTAAAAATATTCCAAAAACTGAGTCAACTCACACACCGGATTCCTATGGGGTTGAAGGTCTGAATGGGTATCTGTTTTCTCTTAATGATACCCTTCATTGGGAGGCGGTGATCTTTCCATTCAGCAGTTTTGCCACTGATGGCATCAAGCTTGATATTCGGTACCGTGGCACTTTTATGTATGGCGATCTATTGGCAACCCTTCAAGGGGGGACTCATTATTTTGGTCATACGTATACCAGTTATGGAGCAGGCTTAGGATTTACTCTCCATAATGGTACCGACTGGAGTTGGTATTCAAAGGTGAGTATTACTGGGTATGCCTATGAATATCGTGAAACGCAAGCCCCCATTTCGCTTTATGATGAACCTATTCTCATCAAAGAATGGGCATACGCACTCTATCCTGAAATTATTGTGGGCTATAAAATCCGTTTTATCAATAACTTCACTCTTGAGGGTGGGGTAGACTGGTATGGGGTGTATGAATGGGCCAATGAAACCGCAGAGGGAGCGACTGATCGTTTTCTTTTTCCTGTTGTAGTGTGTGTAGGGATTGGGTATCGCTTTTAATCTAGAGCTATTGGTGACCTAGTATAAACAGATATTACTTTCTACTTTGTGTGTATTCTTATTAATTGATTCCAAAAATGAAACTTATACATACATGCTATTTTATCACTTTGATTGCGCTCTCGTCGTGCTCTTATTTAAATGATCCTGATACTACGTATCCTGATCAAATTACCTACACAGACATTAAGGGGTGCTGGCAATATATTGACGCCTACTACCCTGATCACCTTGACTCAGGAAGAGTAGAGTGCATAGAGTATTGCTTTGATAGAGATTCTGTCCAAAAGAATGAGATGAACTATGACGATGGTGAAGTAATGTGGGCTCGCAGTTCAAGCAATCCCTATTTCTTTGATTATTTTAATTCATCAGGTGAGTATGTTGGAAATATTTATTGGGGTGAGGAAGACCACTATATTGAATGGAATATAATACCTCATGAGGAATACTTGGATCTCTCAGGGTATACTGCGTATCAGTCTGAATGGGCTTTTAAAAAATACCACGAAGTAAGTACTCATACCGGTATTGGTGAACAATCAGGAGGGCTTTCATGTCGCGAAGAATAATTTTTTTAGTCATACTTATTTCTACTCTTGCTGCTGCGTCAGATTTTTATACAATTCTCGGTGTACAGGGAACAACATTCAACGGTGTAAAAACCCCCAATGCATCATATCTCTTAGGGGGAAGAGCGGGCATGGGATATTATCTTGGTGAGTGGGATGTCTATCGAATAGGGTTTGGGGCACATTTAAATTATTCAGGATATTCTTGGGAAAGTTATGATGGCTCTGAAACTGGTGATGCAAGTGTGCAATCTCTTGGGATTTCTATTGAAAATGACATTTTGATACAGGACTGGATAGTGACTGGGGGTGCAGGCTATGAACATGTACTGGGGAATTCTTCTGGAATTATCGTACCACAATTTTATGGTATAGAATACCATTATGGATTTGGGTATAGAGTGAATAAGAACCATTCTATTCATTTATTATATACTGAGTACTATTTTCACTATCGACCGGCATCGGGAAAAGATTCTCATGATGGCTTTGCACGGGATTTGGCGCCTTATGGATTACGGTTGCAGTGGAATTATCGGATACTGTAATTGGGTACACGTCAATGAAGGTGTGTATAGAATCCACACAGAGCTTAGTATTTGAAATAGAATATTGAGTGTACTGTGTATTCAAATAAGGATAATTGAACTCCTGCTCATTAACACTGAATAAGTTTAGCGACTAACCCCTCACACAAAAATATAACGCTGTAGTGTCGTGAAGGCTCATGCCTGGAATAACGGTGCCCTATAATGTATATGTCCAATATGGGTAATGATACCCATATTGTAAAAATAGTTATTTGGGGATATACAGGTATCATGATCTTAAGTATCTATTACACAATAGCACCGTGCTGATGCTTAATTAAAAATTAAATAATTAAAAAAAGTGTCCAATATTGATTAGGATACCCGTCATAGAGGTAACAATCGATTTGATTGATACTTACACAAAGGAGACAGTATGTCACAGACAAAGTATTTATGTATTCAGAGAAGTCAGCCACAGAGTGGTGAAAAGCCTTCCCCAGCCCAAATGGAGCAAATGTATGCTGCATTTAATGCATGGAAAGAGAAGTTTAAAGATAATATTGTCGATATGGGCGGTGGACTCAAAGCGGGAGGCACAGTCGTTACGGCTGATAGTGATAGGGATGGGCCCTTTGTTGAATCTAAAGAGCTTATTGGTGGGTTTATGATCATACAGGCTGATTCTATTGAATTGGCGAAACAGGTATGTAAAGAGAGTCCTGGCGTAATGGGCCCTGGTTCGAGCGTTGAAATTCGTGAGATCAGCACTCCATAGCTATGGCGCAATTGGAGGAACATTTTTTCCGAAACGAATTTGCTAGGCTTACTGCAATACTATCAAATCGTTTTGGTTTACAATATATTGAAATAATTGAAGATGCCGTGCAAACGGCATTGATTAAGGCAATTGAGTCATGGCCCGTTAATGGTGAGCCCGATGCACCTTCTGCCTGGCTCTATAGAGTTGCACATAATACTATTCTTGATGTATTGAGGCAAACAGGGAACCGTCAAAATCTTGTAGAAAAATATCATTCTGACCTTGTGGCTGCATCTATTGATGAGACACAGCCTTTTTTTAAAAATGAAGCGCAAGACGACCTTCTGCGCATGGTGTTTGTGTGTTGTGATGCCTCTATACCGGTAGAGTCTCAATTAGTGTTGGCGCTTAAAATATTGTGTGGCTTTAGTATTCGCGAAATAGCACTCCGGCTTTTTATTTCGGAGGCGAACGTCTATAAACGTCTGGAACGAGGGCGGGGGCAATTGGCGAATCTATCCATTGATGTGGTATTTTTGACCCCCACAGAGTACAAAAAACGTCTTCCTGTTGTAATGAGTGTATTGTATCAATTGTTCACCGAAGGGTATCTCTCTTCACATGAAGATGCAGCGATTCGGGCAGAGCTGTGCGGTGAAGCTATTCGCCTTACAACCTATGTGTCGATGCATCCCTCCGGAGAAACACCCGAAGTGTGTGCACTGTTAGCATTGATGCACCTTCATACTGCTCGGATCCCTGCGAGGCATAATGATATGGGTGGTCTATTTCTTTTAGAAGAGCAAGATAGATCGTTATGGGATCATGACCACATAACCCTCGGTATTCATTGGTTGGAACAATCTGCAGCCGGAGATCATTTCTCGCGGTATCATGCAGAGGCAGGTATTGCAGCAGCCCACTGCTTGGCCCCGACATTTGAGGACACCCCGTGGGGGGATATTGTCGGGTATTACGAGTTGCTCAATACCGTTGCTCCATCGGCAATGCATCGACTCAATTGGGCGATCGCCGAGGCAGAACTGCACGATGCATCTGCTGGACTGGCACTTCTTGAAACGGTAAAACCACCGACCTGGTTGGAGGGGAGCTATTTATGGTCTGCGGTCTTTGCTGACCTTTATTATAGAAATGGTGATAACACATTGGCCCGTGCCTATAAAAAATCAGCTCTTGATTCTGCTCCCAATTCATTTATAAAAGAGTTATTGGATCGAAGGTTGGGTAACCAGTAATAATTGTGTTTTCCCCATTTATTTTGAGCTGTACACCGTTATGACTTCCAAATTACTGGATTCTCATCAAAATTTGCTCTATTTGTCGTAAAATCAGCTACACTCAAGTGAATATAGACAAACTTCTGGTAACAACTTGCATTAAATAGTATCCTAGAGTAATGGAGAAAGCAATGCACTTTGGTTTTAAAACGACAATACTATTTATTGTCTTATGGCCTGTGTTCATTTTTTCCAATGTCTCTCAAGGTGCTCAGTCTAGAGAAATAAATAAATTGTTTTCCCTCAGCCTTGAAGAGTTATTCCTGATAAAAGTTACCGCTGAGCACCGGGTGGAACAACTCCAGGAAGTACCATTAGCAATAACCTCATTTTCTGGAGATGCGTTACAGGTTGCATCAGCATGGAATTTCGATGATCTGCAATATAAAGTACCGGGATTAAATTACAGTTTCATTGGGGGGACTAATAATGCACAGCTGACCCTTCGAGGGGTGGGGTCAGAAAATCCATCGACGGGTGGTGACCCTGGAGTTACGATTTATTCAGATGGAGTATACTTACAGTCCACCAACTTTGCTAACCATCAATTGTATGATGTAGAACGTATTGAGGTTTTGAGAGGGCCTCAAGGAACACTGTACGGTCGAAATGCTATTGGCGGGGCAATTAATATTATCAATAAACAGCCCACGAATGATTTTTCATTTAATACTCGGTTAACGGTTGCTCAGTACAATAACCAACGATTTCAAGGTATGGTAAATGGGCCTATTATAAAAAAAAATGTGCTTGGCAGGGTGAGTGTATCAGCAGATATTCGCGATAGCTATTTTGAAAACGTATCAACGGCATCAGACAAGGTGGACGTTAAATCCCTCGAACAGCTTGCAATGCGCGGACAACTTAAGGTTGTGCTCACTGATAATATGGACCTTACCGTAAGAACATCTCTTCTTCGAAATAAAAATGTTGTTCCACCCAATATATTACTCACCGATTATCCGGCGAACTATAATACAAGCTCAGTAAATCCTTCATTAGAAAACAAGTATCATTTTACTGGCAACGGACCCATTAACTCAACTACTACTGCTACAGGTGGTTCAATGGAGTTTACTGGAGCGTTTGGCGATGTCATTGTTACGTCAATCTCAGGGTATCGCAATAATCAAATTGACAATGCTTTTGATATTGATAATTCTGATGTGTTAGATTCATATTTTATTTTTGAATCTGGGTCTGAAACCTACTCTCAAGAACTGAGGGTTGCTTCAAAAAAATCATTCCCTGTTGAATGGATTTCTGGTCTGTACTTCTTTAGAGAAAACGGACTGATGAATGTTAATGCTACTATCGATATGGCGGGGAATCCCATCCCTTTTCTTATTAAAGATGCAACGGTAGAAACGACTTCCTATTCCGTTTTTGGGCAAACAACATGGTATGCGCTGGAGAATGTAGGGTTGACACTTGGGTTGCGCTATACCTATGATGAGAAAAAGGCTTATGAGCCAACGGCTGCACCAGCCTTTGGGCTTGATACAACGCTCATCGGTGAGAAGTCGTGGAACAAGCCAACGGGTAAAATTGCCATTGAATATTCCCCTTCCAAAAAAGTGCTCACTTATCTTTCAGTTTCTACTGGATATAAAGCAGGTGGGTTTAATATCGGTGGACAACACGCTCCTTATTCTCCAGAAACAGTGGTAGCCTATGAGGGCGGGGCCAAAGGAGTTATGTTTCATAATCGTCTCAAATTAAATGTTGCGGCATTTGTATATGACTATCAAGATCAACAGGTGTTTCAACGAGATTCTGTACAAACGGTTATGAATAATGCCGCAAGCACTCTATCTAAAGGTGCGGAAATCGAAATTGTTGTGAAACCCATAGCGAGTTTGGAATGTAATGGGTCAATCGGATGGCTCAATACTGAGTTTAAAAACTTTAAAACCACTGACCCTTTAGATACCACCATGACTCTCCAAGACCTTTCAGGTAACGCGTTAAGTGGTTCTCCTGAATGGAACATACATGGTGAGGTACAGTATCAATGGCTTCTGGGAAGTGCCGGTGCTGTTACTCTTCATGGTGATATCAGTTGGGTAGCCGATCAATATTATCGTCATTTTAATTTGGAGAGTGACAAGCAGAGTTCCTATCGCATTATTAATGCAGGTCTCTATTGGTATAGTTTTAATAAACAATGGAGTATTCATGCCTGGTCCAAAAACCTCGAGGATGTTGTAATCATTCAGGACATTAATCGCGGACATGATAATCTTCATCAAGCGACTATTGCTGCGCCCCGAACATTTGGATTAACGGCAGGGTATAATTTCTGATACAATCCGTACATATTTTCATAACATCAGGTCTCGTTACCATCGTTAAATAGAAGTGCCTGTACAAGGTAATAGCCATCAAAAACGATAGTGTGTAAAAATATTTAACAGTACCATTTATATTTAATTGGTGTTATGCCTTATATCTATTGAGTTAAAGGGGATATGTCTTTTATAAATCCTTGTTTGGTAGTATACTTAATAGAGGAAAAAGATTGTATGCTGCTAAAGGAGGAACCATTGAAAAAAATAGATTTTATTCTTGGACAGCTTCATGACGAGGATATGGATTGGATTATTGAGCATTCTGAAAAACGGAATTTGGGAATTACCGATCTATTGATTCGAGCAAAGCAACCGGTTAAAGAGTTATACATTGTGCTTTCGGGGCAGTTTGCCATAATGTCTTATTTTACGAGTGATATCACCTATGTCAGTGAAGGTGAAGTACTCGGTGAGATGTCTTTTTTAGAGGGACGACTTCCTGAGGTCTCAGTTATTTCTTCAGATGAGTCGAGTATTATTGCACTATCCTTTACTGCACTCTATGCTAAGATGGAAGAGGATCCAGGATTTGCTGCTCGTATGTATAAAGCGCTTGCACTCTTTTTATCTATGCGCTTGCGGAGCACTACTAATCAATTAGTGGACTCAATGCACGAGAGTAAGGATGAGGCTGATGAGGTTGAAACTGGTTTAATACAGAAAAGATATAAAAGGCTTATGGGAGCATTTTAGTACCGTAAGTACTAAAAACAATAATAGGCCACCCGTAGTACGAGTGGCCTATATGCATTAATTTAACAATGGTAATTAAGTATTTTTAATCCTCTACACAACGAGCAGAGACCATCCAATCTTTGTCACTATTATCGGTAGATACATTGTCATCAGTATAGCGCATATCTCTACGCAATGCCTGAGGGCCATTTTCAGTTGCAGACCAGTGAAGGCCGTACTTAGTTAAACTCCCGTAATAGTTACTACCACCACTACTACCAAACCCACCAGGAAGTGCACCAAATCCAAACATATCAGATGCCGACTTAACCAACCAGTGTGATCCTGATTTCAAACTCTTAGCAACCCCTTCTTGACCGTTATTCGCATCAACGTAATCAACGAGCTGCTGCCACTCACCATCACTCGGCATATGCCAGCCGGCAGGGCAAATACCTTGTGAAGTACTGGGCACTGCAGCACTTGCAGGGTCACCATTCATAGCCATATTCCAATCATACAGTCGTCCATAGGTATCGCATGTTGCCGCATTTTGAGTATTTGTTTGACCACTACAGTATCCAATAGTATTATCGGCAGAGTAGTTTAAGTTTTCGGCCATCCAAGTCTGTTCTCCAATAGTAACTTTTTTGTATGCCTGCCCATCGCGAGCATCAATAAATTTCTGATTTTTCAGACAACGTACCGATACCATCCAACTAGTACCACTGTTGTCGACTGAAACATCGTGGGTGTTATAGCGCATATCTCTACGCAATGCCTTAGAGCCGTTCATTGTTGTAGACCAGTGAAGGCCATATTTAGTGAGGCTATTATAATAGTTACTTCCACCGCTTCCACCAAAGCCACCAGGGAGTGCACCAAATCCAAACATATTAGATCCTGGCATACCCCACCAGTGTGATTCCGATTTCAAACTCGCAGCAACCCCTTCTTGCCCGTTATTCGCATCAACGTAGTCAACGAGCTGCTGCCACTCACCATCACTCGGCAAGTGCCAATCTTCAGGGCAAAGCCCTTGAACATTACTTGGTACAGTACTACTTGGCTGAGCGCCATTCATAGCCATGTTCCAGTCATAAAGTCTTCCATACGTATCACACGTTGCTGAATTTTGAGTATTTGTCTGACCACTACAGTATCCAACAGTATTGCCTGCAGAGTAGTTCAGGTTTTCTGCCATCCAGGTTTGATCACCGATAGTAGTATACGTATAGACCTGCGCATCTCTCGCGTCGATAAATGTATTGGTTGGCACTCCTACATTAGTTGCCGCTTCTATATCTAATCGTGGAAAATGCATTCCATTTTTAAGATCAATAACATCGGCACCGGTTGACTCAAGGAGTTGTTCGAGTTCATCAACTGAAGCATTGGGGAATACTTGTTTTAAGACCGCAAAGGCACCGGCAACGAATGGTGCAGCCATAGAGGTTCCGTATTTATCATCATAGTTGGCACCAGGTATCGATGAAAAGATCCTTTCACCCGGTGCAAGCAAATCAACCATGGCGGCACTGTTTGAAAAAGTGGAAACTCTATCCGCTGATGAGCCAAATACTCCGACAGATCCCACAGTAATAGCGTCGGATATACACCCTGGGGCGCCAACGCCATCGGTATAAGAAGCATTACCTGATGAAATTACTGTTGCGATTCCTGCTGATTTTAGTTGAGTTATTGCAATTGCCCGCAAATCTCCGTCACAAGGTGCAGTGTAATATCCACTTCCGAGACTCATATTAATTGCCGCAATATTTGGAGTCACAGCTTCGTGAAGCACCCAGTTCATAGCTGCAATCTGATCCGAATTCCAAGTTCGTATACACTTTTCAATAGGTGCTTGGCCAGCAATTTGACACCCTGGTGCAAATTTATTGAATTCAGAAAAAACCTGTACTGCAATAATATTTGATTCCGACGCAACTCCCCATACTCCTCTGCTATCATTCGCTGCCGCGATACCCGCAACGTGAGTACCATGATCACACCCGGTAATGCCTGTCGCACTACAATCTACTCCTGCTCCTGGACCAAACTGTTCCTCTAGACCGTTAGGACAGAGAGTCACTGAATTTTCCCCAGCAAATGTTGAAGAAAAACAGGCTTCTTCGACCACACTCCCAGGAAAAGCAGGATGTGTGTCATCAACTCCCGAATCAAATATTACTACCGCTTGACCGGTTCCATTTTGCCCTCGTGCCCGAGTAACATCCGCCCCTATAAATGGTAACGCAGTATAAAGATTCGTTTTACTGAGAAGATCTTCTTGCACTTTTTCTACAGCATCATCATCAAGGAGTTTATCTAATTGTCCTGGTGATACGCTATATACCGCCATATTAAGTTTGTGAAATCTTTTTTTAGCTCTAATGCCTTTTCTTTCCAATGCCCCTACAGAGCTATTAAATCGTTGTGATTGTGACAATGCAGAGCTGCCCTCTGGAGCTCTATCCTTCAACTTAACGATCACTCTAACCAATCCATCTTTATCAGCCTTTTTCTTCAATTTTGAATAACCACGAACCATTTTGTTTTGGCGTTTACTCAGTATATCATGAGAATTCGCATATAGATTCTGCCCGGTAAATAACGATGCTACCAGAGCAATAGTGCTCATGTTTTTTAATATAGATTTTTTCATATGTTCCTTTTTTTATAGATGTGTGTATAAATAGGAGGTGCGATGGGATGAGAACCACCCACTTGATTTTCCTCGAATAAAAGAATAAGTATGTTTGTCTGTAATGTTTTAGACGCAACCCATTTAATCACACAAAGTGTTTTTTGCTGGAAAACAATAGTTTGCATTATTATTTCTCAGGCCTATTGATCAAAAATCAAGATTCTAATATTGAGGAACATTATTTAAAGCATTAGGACAATAGATGAGTACATTAAAAAAGATAGTTCCCGCAGTGTTTATAACACTGTTACTACTGGCACCAGGGGCTTCTGCTCAAACCTATACCAATATTTCGGTGAATAGATCACAAACGGCATCGTCATATCGATATCATTCTAACGGATACGAGTATATTGCCATTAACGGTAATGACAATAACAATGGGGGTACCCACTGGGAATCAGAGGCTCAAGACAATGAATGGTTTCAAATTGACCTTGGTACTGTTCAAAATCTTGGAAAGTTTAAAATATATTGGGAAACTCGGTATTATGCGGTGACGTATGAAATAGTAACATCTCTGGATGGAACCAACTGGACTGTTGCTGAACAGGTCACCAATGGTGTAGGGAATACCCTTGAATTTTATGGATCGTATGGGAGTGCTCGGTATGTAAAACTGAACCTGCTCACTAGGTCAAATAGTTCTCGAGGCTTTTCATTCTATGAATTTAAAGCGTATAAAACAGAAGTGCCTGTCGCAAAAACAACATCAGTGAGTTGGCTTGGAGAGCTTGCGGCATATCCTGAGATTGAATCAGCAGGGAATGGTATGGCATTTTTCCATTCGGGACTCAATCAGAGTTTTATTTATAATGATGGAGTATGGGATCAATTTGCCATTGGAGAAACGGGAGCAACCGGTCCCATTGGAGCTGAAGGTGCGGAAGGGCTTGCTGGTATAGCTGGAGCCCAAGGATCCATTGGAGAAATTGGAGCAATGGGTGACACCGGACCAATGGGACCAGCAGGACCAGCAGGACCAATAGGACCAATAGGTGCGACAGGTGCAGTTGGACCAGCAGGTGCAACTGGAACAACAGGAGCGGTTGGAGCAACAGGCGCAGCAGGTGCAACGGGAGCAACGGGAGCAACGGGAGCAATTGGCGCAACAGGAGCAGCAGGCGCAACGGGTGCAACAGGGATAGCAATGTTGATGGGTGGCCTACCGCCAACTGCAGCTTTAGGAAGTGATGGAGATAAATATTTGGATTATAACGTGGGGATCTATTTCGAAAAAGTGGCAGGGACATGGAATGCGGTAAACATTCCTTTTGCGATCAAGCATAAACTCAGCAGTTATATGCGCGGGGTTGGAGTAACTGCTACACAGCTCTTTGATAATGGTCAGGGAGCAGCCTATGGGGACTTACGTGATGCGGGTTATTCTACAGGTGATCTTTACACTGCTGGTATTATCGGATCTTTTATTGATGCACGGGATAGCGAGTCTTACAATTGGGTAAAAATTGCTTCACAAACTTGGATGTCTGAAAACCTAAACTACTCTGGCCATAATACCAGTAATGAAAAAGCATATACTACTGGCTATTGTTTTGATGCCACTGATCATTCGGAGAATGTAAACTGTACGACCTATGGTCGTCTCTATTCTTGGGCAGTGGCAAAGACTTCACCAGCCTCAGCTCCTGCTACACAGGGAGTGTGTCCTGATGGGTGGCACATGCCGAGTATGATTGATTGGGAGGTATTAGGAAATTATATTGCAGCTAATCGAGATATTATAGACCACGATGATAATTCTGGAACCTGGTTGGATGTTGGAGAACATTTAAAGGCCCAAACGGAATGGTGGAGTGAGACTAATAACGATACCTATGGGTTTCAGGCACTTCCTGGAGGGTATCGTTTTGCTTCAGGTTACTCCACGCTTAAGAGAAATGAAGGTTTCTGGTGGTCAACTGATGAAGAAAGTACAGAACGAGCATATTTTTCTCATTTAGTGTCGATGCATGATGATTACCTTAAAGGTGATCATATAAAAACTACTCAGCGTTCAGTGCGCTGTCTAAAAAATATGCTATAAGTAAATAAGACTTATTTCTGTAGATACAAAAAAAGGATGTCCATATGAGACATCCTTTTTGAGTATACGGGAGTGCTCTTGCATTAGATAGGGATTTATGGATGGATATCATATATGCTTATCGGTTTGTACTCATTCTATTCGCAAGTGTAAAATTGTCTTTGCATGTCTCCACCCTTATTGGCATACCGTGCTGGTGAATATATTATTAGTGAAACAGTGATCACCAATAGGGTAATTTGAATATGTTAGAACTTCGAAATGGAATCTCACTATTAGTATCGTTAAGTGTATTCAGTCTCATAATTGGATGTAGCAATACGGCAACTCCAGAAGAATCCTTATCAAGTAGTATTGAAAATGTCTCAGCTGGTGGTTCTGCGGAGAGTGGTATCTCGTCAGAGTCAAATAGTTCAGATTGGGGAACAGCAGAAGAGCCTTCATCTACCACTCAGGGTAATGCTCCTTCTTCTTCTTCTTCATCTTCCTCTTCTTCCTCTTCCTCTTCATTATCAATGAGCATCGGGGATGAACGTTCTGAATCGGATTCGGAATCAACGACTTCGAGTAGTGAAGAAAGTACTGGTGAAATAAAAGAGAAGGATGGTGAGAGTGATTATATATTGGGTGATGATGTAGAGCTCCGGACCTACAATATCATCATCGATCCAGACTCATTAGATAAAATTAATGCAGTACCTCAGGATGAAATATATGTTATGGCGCACCTCGTGTTTGAAGGTGACACGATTAAAGATGTTCAAGTCAGATACAAAGGCGGTGCGGGAGCATGGTATCCATGTACAAATAATGCAGAAACCGGTTCCCCGTGGCCACCAGGGCCCAATCAGTGTGTTAAGCTCTCTACAAAAGTGAAGTTTAATACCGCGTGGGATCCTGACCGAAAGTTTTATGGCCTCAAAAAATTGCAGTTTCATCATATGCATCACTACGATAGTCAATTGCGTGATAGAGTAGTCTATTGGTTTCATCGGGCAATGGGGAATCCGGCTCCCCGAGCGGTACATGCACGGGTAGAGGTTAACGGGAAACTTTCTGGTCTCTATACCTTGGTGGAACAAATTGATGGACGCTTTACGCGAGAGCGTTGGGACGATGGTGAAGGAAATATTTACAAAAATAATGCGCCCCTCTATGAAGGGGAATTGAGTGATGATGCAGCGCTCATGGAAGTATTAAAAACGAATGAAGATGAAAATCCAGTATTCACCCAGTGGCAGACCTTTGAAAAAGAGCTTGATGCAGCAGACGACATTGATGCTATTAAAGCAGTCATTGCCAAATGGTGGGAGGTGCCACAACTGGTCAGTACTGTTATTACATCAATTGCCATGCGGCATTGGGATAGTCCTTATTTAAGAACAGCACATGAAAATCATAACGCCTTCTGGTATTCTGATACAACCGAAAAAAAGCTCTATTCAATTCCTTGGGATATGGATAATGCACATCTCTCTATGTCGGGGTTCCCTAAAGAAATGTCAAAAGATCATATGGGTCCAGAAGATATTATTCCTGCATTACAGTGTGATAGTCCGGTCAATAACAAATTTATGGCTCACTGGCTCTGTTTCCCCGACGAAGTTAAAGGAGCGATAGATAGACTCCTTACTGATGTGTATCCACAGATTATGCCCTTAGTTAATAAGTGGAAGGCGGATATAGAAGACGTAACCTTAGAAGCCTTTGAAACTCATGGTGGAGGGTATCCAAAGAAAGCCCTCACTATTGAAGAGTGGGAAAAAGGGGTGAAACAGATGAAGGCAGCCTTGAATGATGGGAAGAGTCACGTTGAAAACTGGCGTGATGCTCTGTAGCCTCGGTAAATGATTTCATTGCCAAACCCTTAAAACTTGAGAAGTTGAGACAAAATACTACATTCAAATAGTTAAGATGTCTGGGGCTATTCATTTAAGGGATTCATATGAAAGGGACTAGAGAAGTTTTTGTACTGCTGTGTGTAGTTATAGTATTGGCTGCATGTTTTAATGAATCAAAAACCGGGAATACTGGGTTGGATACGAATCAGATTTCAAGCAGCACAATAATTCTTGGAATTTCTGTTCCATCTAGCTCTTCACAACAAGGAGTGAATAGTGGTACAGAGGGGACTGCTCCTTCGAGTAATTCCCACATAAACAGCTGGGGTGGATTTACTGATGATTATATTGTATCACTTGCCCAAAACGAAAATGCAGTACTTGATAGCAACCCCTTGAACTGGAGTATTGAAGATGTACGAGCCTCAGTCAAGCCCTTTGAATTTTCTTCAAATCTGTTGTATGAGGTGATAGTACCTCATAAGGTATGGGCTGTAAATGACACAGTGGTGGATACAACGGGAAATATTAGTTTTGAGCGAGATATACTCTATAATGACACCATATTATTAGTAAATACTCATGGGTGTGGAGTTGATGTATATGATCGTGTGAGCGGATCAGGTATTGAAGGTGAGTGGGAAATGGTGAATTTAGCAATGGGAAAAGAGTATACTACTAAGCAAACGTGCCCCAAAATATACTCTGGTTTATTGACCCGTACTTATTATCAGGGTAAGAAACAGCGAATGGTGATCACACCAAATTCTATACATATTATAAATAGCTACTACCGAGAGTGTGCGCGAGATCATCACTCAAAATATTTTACTGCAGATCAGAATACCTGTGATACTCTGGTCTACTCTTTGAATGGGCACAAACGGTACGATCGAATTTTCTCATTTATTGATGGAGAGCGTGTTGATAGTGAACGGTATGTTGGGGGAGCAGAGACGTGTCACTTAGAATTGGGTGACGCTGAACAAGAAGGGTACCTTGAAGAGAAAGATGCTTTTTATGAGTGTGTAAATACCTATTACGATGGCGTAGCAGAGCATGAGCGTTTTGGACTAGATTGGGAGAACGTTGGTTGGGTTGATACCCGCCCTGAAACAGAATATGTAGATGCAGAGACTATTCGTGATACCCGAGACAATCAGACTTACAAAATCGTCACTATTGGAGATCAAACGTGGATGGCAGAAAATCTTGCCTATGATAGTGGAGAGAAGAGTAGATGCTATAATGATGATCCTGCATTGTGTGACAAATACGGGAGGCTCTATACTTGGTGGAATGGAATGAATAGAGTGACGTGGGAAGATAACGCTCCAGGTTTTAAGGCTGATATCTGTCCCAAAGGGTGGCATATACCTTCTCATGACGAGTGGGAAAAACTCGCTCGTTTTATTGCTATTGATAGTGGTGATACGGCGACATTTTATGGTCGCTGGGATGCGGTTGGAAGGCACTTAAAGTCTACCAACGACTGGGTTGTTGTTGATGGAATCGAAGGGCTTGATTCCTATGGTTTTAATGCAGTATCAACTGGTTCTTATGTGTATTCTTATACTGGACTGAATGAAGCTGGGTTTTGGTGGTCTAGTACGGAAACATCCCTTGGAGAGTCTATAGGGCGCTATTTGAGTGAATTTGTAGATCATTTGAGTGCGCCAATAGAAAAGAAACGTAGTTATAAAGCCATACGGTGTGTAGAAGGGAGTGTGGCATATTGAAGGGAGTATAACCTCTCTATGTCCCCCCTAAGTCAAGTAAACACTATGGATTTACCTCACATTGTTTTACCTGACTTCTCACTCCTGAATCTCACAGTGCCCCCTGCATCGATACCCTATTCTCATATGGCTCAACCCTATGCCAACCTTTCCTTTTGGCCCCTCACCTCAGTCTCAATCGCCTTCTTGTATTTATTTTTCAAATACTGTCGTCTGCCATACGTTCTGTTAAACTCTTTACGTATTTCAGGGGAGTCTTGAAAGGCTACATCTACCCAGCCCTTAATCTCAACTTCAGATTGTCTCAATGGTGTAAGAGCCTGATCTCGGATGTTTTTAGGATCAGTAGCTCGGGCTCTCTCTGCGAGGGCGAGGGTGTTGAGTTCACGGAGTTCTGTTACGAGGGCATCAGCCTCATCCCAGAGGTTCTCATTAAAAATAACCGGGGAATTTTCCGGCATGCTGTGCGGGCCGAGACTGTATGATTGCTTTATGCGTCGTTGCTTTGGCAAACCCAAAGATCTTGAGTGCTTTTAAGTGATCGAGTGCAGACTTACCCAGTTCTTCTACTTCAAAGAGGTACGTATCAATACGCATAGAGGGGGGAGGGCGTAGTGGCCGGTTGCGCACTGATCTCGCCGACAATAAGATCGTAGCAGGGTTCAGGACTATCAGGAGCCTTAGGGCTGCCCCCTTGGCTCAGGCCAACATGTCTGCCTCACAAGTTCAGTCACTATAACGAGTGAAGGTGCTGCTTATATCTAGTAAGCATCGAGATCGAGCTGAACTGAATGTTTTACTTTGAATAATGCATTATTTGTTCTCAATTTTATGCACAGATAACTCCTGAAAAAGTTGGTATTTATTGATATATTTGCTTAATGGAAAGACCTGACTTATTCTCATACCTCAATTTTAGAGAGCTTTTAAGCGATTTTTATGATTTTTATCATACAGAAGATAAAGCGTTTACAAAATCTCATATCTGTAAAATGATTGGACTTCCAAATTCAAGAAGTTATTTCAAGGATATTCTGAATGGGAAGATTCTCTCTGCTGTTAAAATTCCACTTA
>JAOPTX010000111.1:0-8083 GCA_051532055.1 Fibrobacterales bacterium
TGAAGAAAAATCGATTGCCATGTTTGGAAGCGTAATATGCTCGTGAGTACCGGCTGGATAGGAACCTGCCGCCCGAGTGGCCCCTGCAAATTCAAGGGCATTCCTTGGCTCAACTGTAACCGCGTCATGAGTGGCATTTCCCGACAGATAGAGAGAGTTTGTGCCCCCATCAAAAATAGCAACGGGAGTACCTGCCACATTTTGAATGACCATGTCATCGCCATCCATAGTAGGGAGCGTTGCAAAGTTTGGATAGATTTTACCACTAAAATAGGCATTGGTTGCATTAATCACAAAGATCTCATCTGCTGCATCTTGAATAATTAAGCTATTTGCAAAGGGGCCCGTTATAGCAGAAGATACTGCAATGGCATCTGCATCGAGATACATATCACCATCTTTATCAATAAGAAAAATTGTTGCGTCACCTGCTACGTTTTTGACTTCATACCACGGTTCATCGAATGATACCCCGTTAATGGATACACCATCTGTAATCAAAACCGCTTGAACCGGTACTGACAGTAATAACAGCATAATAGCAAAAACTATAGACACTGGATTTACCTTATTAGATTCCAATACACTACCTCTACAATCGTGTCCCAATGTAAACTAATAGTTTACCTAATATACCTTATTTTACCACTTTTGATGGAAATTAGGCACTAAGTTGAGATATTTGATCTCTACCAGGTAAGAATGCCCTCTTACTAATGTATCGCATCCGATGCACCCTATAAATCACCAACAGTCAGACATGGCATATTGATGGAAATTCGTGCAACAGAACCAGTAGGCATTCGTTCAGCAATAAAGAAATCCAAAGTGGTGGAATCCCCCGTCTCAAGCCCCAGCTTATCCGCTTCTTCAAGAAGATTAAAAGCCCCCGATACGGGCTCATGAATCCCTCCAAGGTCGAGTACTAAATAGCCATCGAGAAACACAAACACATCATCATCACCCGTAAACATAAATGATTGATTCTCTGCCCCCTCTCGTATATAGAGAAATTTACGGTGAATATGACCGGTAAAGCCATAGTTACCACTCCCCAATGGAAAGTACTCTAGGTTATCATAAACATACACATTATTTCCTGCATGGGTAAACGTCAGCTCTTCTGTTGAGGCAACGGCACCACCCTCAGTATTCCACCATGTATCTATCGACCTATTGGTATCAACGTTTGTTTTATAGAGCGGAAGTCCACTTAATCCCAAATGTTGTTGCACCATACCGGACCTTGAACCACCATTACTCCGAGGATAACAACCAAAGTCTTTGTGTTGACTACAGCCATCTACAAAATCATACAACTTAATAGTAAAATCGACTGTAGGTTCAGGAGTATAGCCTACGGTCAAACAAGAGTAGTCAACGATATTACACTGCATAAAATGCTGACAATGATCGTCATCACAATCAACAGCACCATCACCATCATTATCGACGCCATCCTGACATAAATCAAGAGTATTCTCTGCCGCTTCTTGACACGCTATGGTTCCACTACAATCAATATCATCACAATCAATCAACCCATCGTCATCATCATCTATGCCATTCATGCAAAAAAGCATCGTCGCCTCACCGACACACGCAAGTGTAGTATTACAATCAGGATCATCACAGTCAACTAATAAATCACCATCATCATCAGCACCGTTAGTACACAGCTGTTGCGTCCCCTCACCTAGGCACGCGGCGGTCAATTCACAACCCGTATCATCACAATCTGTGGCACCATCACTGTCATTATCTACCAAGTCACTACAAGCCGCACTGGTATTCTCTTGACACGCACCAAAAGGGGCACATTTAGGGTCATGACAATCATAATAACCATCGGCATCATTATCGATGCCATCAGAGCAAAGTGCAATTGTATTCTCTGTAAGAGTCAGACAAGCTTGAGTTAGGTGGCAATCATTATCCTGACAATCTACGAGGCCATCATTATCATTATCAGAACCATCAGAGCATTTTGAATAGGAGTCTTCGTTAATTGGGGCACATAGAGCAATACCACCACAATTATCGTCATCACAATCGATGTCGCCATCTGAATCGTTATCAATGCCATCGCCACACAGCACGGCAGTATTTTCAAACAGCTCTGGAGAGGTACATACCTGAAAGTATTGACACTCGATATCATCACAATCTACAGTACCATCAAAGTCATCATCAAGACCATTGCTACAAAGAGAAAAGGTATTTTCTAATGGCTTCGGACAAAAATATGAACACTCAGGGTCATCACAATCTACCACTCCATCCCGGTCGTTATCCACGGCATCTGAGCAATAGAGCAACGTATTTTCCGTTGGTATAACACAGAAATAAACACAGTCAGGATCATCACAATCTACCAAATCATCGCGATCATTGTCTTTTCCATCAATACACAATTGCAATGAATTTTCTACGGGCTCTGCACAGTTCTTAAAACTAATACAATCGGCATCTTGACAATCAATCAATAAGTCCAAATCGTTATCTATTCCATCGTCGCACTGCAACTCAGGAAGACAGGTTACAATAGCATTGCAGTCAGGGTCTTCGCAATCAATTAATCCATCATCATCATTATCTTGGGTGTCCTGACAATTTTGAGGTGTCGCCTCTCGCGACTCTACCGCAACAAGCTCTATATCATCAGTTTTATTCATTGCTATATAATCACTGGTATCTGATATACATCCACCGAGCATCAGAAGTATACCACTAGAGATTATCAAACTCATAAGATATCGCATGCGCACCCCCGCATATTTCACAAAACTATACTCATCGCGTAGCAAGAGTACCCTTTTTATAGTATAGCCTTATGTCAAAGGCTATGCTACAGTATCTCACTACGATTTGGCAAGTTTGAGATTTACCTTATTTTGGTGTTATATATGAAAATTGAGCCTTTCACATATAATAGGGGTATTGCTTTCTACCTGAGGTAGAGTACATTATACCTTCTATTGCTCATACAAGTAAATTTATCAAAAAAAGAGGAGCCTCATACTATGAGACTCCTCTTTTTAATACCTATTCGATTCCGATGATTCCATCGAACAGTCTCTTTCAAATTTGGGAGTGTTAAAGAAAGAGTGTATTAATTTTTTATCTATTACGCGCAAGCTCAAGGGCATACTCAAGCCACCAATGACCTGCAGTAGGTCCGCTATTACAGGTGCCATCTGACTCCCCCGGACGTTTTACCCAAAGGTATCCATCGAGTGCACCTTCAAAGATAACGCGAGGATTCTCTCCTAAGGCACGGCCACGTGGATTACACCACTCACCATTTGACCCATTACCATTCCGTGAGGTATCGATAATATACTTAACCCCAGTGGCAGAAGCTACTTGGTCATTCAGAGATCGTTCTGTTGGCGTATCAATAAAGTTTGAAACATTTGAAGAAAATCCTGTAATATTGTGTGCTCCAACCATAGTGATAAACTCAATTCTTCTGTTTGTTGGGTGCCAGTTGGATGGGCCGATATCGAGATATACCCGTGCACCTGTTGCTTTGAGAATTTGTGCTGCCTCGGTAAGAAGCCCCACACGGTCGCCTTGTTCACATTGGCCAAGCATAGGCATTGCATCAGGCTCTAATACAATCCAAGGCTCACGCCCTTGTACTGCTCGTGCTACTTCTCGAATCCATGGAATATACTGATCAAAAGGGAGTCCACCACCACTGTACGATCCACAGTCTCGAGCGGGAATTGCATAGAGAACGAAGTTGCCTTTCTGGCCCGCACGTTCTGCAGCATCAAGATAGCCATCAACATCACCATAGACTCTGCTTGGTGAATTCCAGTCACCAAACCAACGAGACTGTGCAGTAAAGGCTATTTGACCAATAAGTTGCGCATCAGAAGTTCTTCCTTGATTCATGAGTTGGTTGTACGATTCTTGAGACTGGCTTCCATCTACATAAAACTCTACCGGCCCCTGTTGACAGGCACCACATGATCCACCACAGTCAACTCCTGTTTCATTGCCATTTTGTACCCCATCCCAACATGTTGCTTGTTGACAAGCACCGCATGATCCTCCGCAATCAATGCCTGATTCATTGCCGTTTTGAATACCATCATAACAGGTTGGTTGTGGAGCATTTAATGCAATCAACGAAACATCATCGATATACACATCAGTACCACCTTGACCGCCAAGCTTATACTCCAATTTAACATCTGTATCAGTTGCGGCATTCATAGTAAAGGTATGCGTAAATACTTGAGGCTGATTTGTGAGATAATCTGTTTTAGTTCCTGAATACGAGATCCAATCGGGTCGATTCATAGTTATTGAAGCTTCCATAGTACGATTTGATGCGGCCCATGCAGAGTACTGGAGCTGATACTCCACGCCTTGAATAAGCGAAAGGTTTTCTTGACGGGGCTGTATTTCCCAAGTGTTCATTCCACCATTGTCTATGGTAAGGTTGAGTACCCCATTAATAACTGATTGCGTCCCGGAGGTCGCCTCAAAGTATACCGATCCAGCCCAGCTCGTAAGCCCTGCTGAAAAATCACAGTTTTGAATAAGATTGTCTGAAGAATTACATGAAGTAGTACAACTTCCGTTATTCACATGAGAACATGTGCCGTTATCACAGATATCATCAGTACAACTACTCCCATCATTACAATCAGAACCAGAATAACACTCTAATTGTTCTGGTACATCAGTATCAATCACAATTTCTTTGATCGAATATCCTGCCGTAGTATTTCTACTCATGCCATACACCTGAATGTAGCGCGCATAGATGCCATCAAGCACAATCACATCATGCCCTCCATCTCCGTGTGCCTGAGTATGTACAGTCGTCCACTTTTTTCCGTTGTTCGAAATTTTAATTGAGTATGATGTTGCATAACTCGCCGCCCAATCGAGTTTAATTTCTTGGATTGGTTGGCCACTACCCAGGTCTTTTTTTATCCACTGCGGGTCAGCCGCTTGACTTTCCCATCGGGTATTTTGATCACCATCAAAGGCTAATTCTGCGGCAAATGAGCTATTTACGAAAGAAGAGGTTGTTATTGGACTTGATGTTCCTCCGCCCCGCCCTTTTTTCATGGCAGCACTATCATCTCCATCTTCACCTGTAATTTCATTCGTACATTGCATTATACTCAGAAGCATGCACGATATTGTTATTGCTTTTTTTAAAATGTCCCAATGTTTGATCACTTAATCTCCTCGTCGTAAGATATGATTTTATAAATATGGTGGTATGTATACCGATAGGGCTCACTCAACACAGTCTCTTTATGCTTCAGCATTGAAAAAATTAAAAATGAATGTAAAATCCCCGTCAGAAACGCTTCTCCCAAAAGCGCATAGCTCATTTAAAAGCAAAAATAAGGCCAAAAAAAAGGCCCCTTTAAATAAAGGCCTTATAATGATGATGATAACTTTTTCGGGATATCTATCCTTAGTGGAACTATTTGTTTCAGTTTTTATGCACAGATCATTTATTTTTCGATCAACTCAACCCAATCAATATTAAAATTATCATGCTCGAACAGAAACCAAAGCGTACCTGTTCCTGTATCTAATGAAAACTGAGCATCACTATATTCATAAATCCAATTATTCCACCCGCCAGTATTATGATTATTACTGGCAACTTGAGTTACATATTTGTTTGATGCTTGTTGTTCATTCCAATACATCATAATCTGATTGGCATTATACTCGTCACTGTTGTCAGCCATACGAACCTTCATACTATAAGACCCAGCGCTCAGTGTTTTATTTTCAAAAAAGAGTTTTTCCTTTTTACCAGAAGTAAGTTCATCAACATAATAACTACTTAAGCGACAATTTTCATACCGATCTGCATGCTCCATCTCAATATGATACACACTCTTACTCTTATCCGATTCATTCCCCGCGGCATCGAGTGCAGTAATGCTGAATTTACTGAAATCTCGGTCTGCTGATGCAATAATTACCGACGGAGTAGTAACCATAGAGTAGAAGGAATCATTAATATATACATTATACCCTATCACCCCTTTATTATCTGTCGCACTATTCCATTCTAAGCTAAACTGAGCATCGCCATACATACTCTGTACCGACCTTAAACCCGCAGGAACAGTCGGTACCTCTATGTCATCATTAAAAGATGGTGCGATAATTGCGTCTCCACTAATGAGGGATACGGTCGTTGAAGCCGCTGTCGCATCCCCAAATGTAACCACCCCCGTACCACTCACTTTACTCCATCTTGTAAACCCATAGCCACTTGCTAGAGTCACTGATATACTTTCAGACTCACCATCAACCACTACTCGAGTGAGTGCGCCATCAACAGTACCACCCGATACATTTTGCAATGTTAACCCATGCGTCTCTTTAATAACTGCGGTATGGCTACTGGTATCACTGGTGACCACACCTTCATCATCAGTACACTGAACAATCACATAATAATAACTTCCGACATCAGTATCCATGAGGGTATGAGTACCGATACTACTTTTCTCTTCATCAACACCCCCAATACTCCCTTTGTACCACTTATAACTCAAGGTAGGATTTGCTGTTTCAACATCAGTACACGTACTTCCTACATCAAGGGTGAGGGTTGCGTTCTCTACCAAATCACCCTTGATAGTGGCGGGCCCTGTATAGTTTGGCGCATCATTTACCGGTTGAAGGGTTAAGGTAACTGGGATAGTATCACTAAATTCTCCATCAGAAACTGCAACAGAAAAGAGCACTTCTCCACTATAGTTATCCTCTGGTTGATAGATAACTTGAGGAGACGTACCCGCCCCTGATATTACAACAGCTCCGTTTAAAGCAGGGGTCACCACAAGCCAAGTTAACGCATCACCTTCAGCATCACTTCCAGTTATAGTTACTGAAACTGTATCATCTTCATTATGACTCTCTACGATGCTCTCACCTTCTGTTATGATCGGCGCAGTATTAGGAATAGCTAAGGAAGAAGAAGAAGAAACATCTGACGACGATGATACCGCTGGCACAGAGAGGCTTGAAGATAAGGAAGATGATGATACAATCTGAGCCGATGATGGAGGCATTGAAGAAGACGAAAGAGCGTCACTGGATGATACTGATACTACCGAAGACTCTATAGAGAGATCGGATGAGAGGGCCACACTCGAAGAGGAGCTCTGAGTTTCTCCACTTGATATGGCCTGTACCGAAGATTGAACAACAGGCGTCGTATCGGGAACCGTTTGGGACGAATAGAGACTCGTTGCAGAAGAACTTACGTGAGCAATTATTTCAGAACTCAGAATCACTTGATCAGAGCTCATTGGGGGGGAATCAGGAGAACCCGTATTTCCACTTGCGGCATCAGTCAACGCATCAACGAGCTTTTGAGTGGTATCGACCGCTTCCTGCGCAAGACGAATTTCTTCAGTTGCATTGGCAAGTTCTTCTTCGCCAGAACCATTAGCAATCAACGCAGCATGGTCGTATTGGGCGTCACTTAATTCTTGTGCCTTCTGATCGTTTAATGCCGTCGCAGTAGCAATGAGATCCTGTTGAAGGCTCTCTTTCTTCTCCTTAAGCTTGGCAATCACTTCAGCAGATACTGCAGATGAATCGGCAAGATTGGCATCAATGTCTGCTATAGAATCATAGATACCTTTCATTTCACTCTGTAAATCTACATTCGCTTCTGACGAGATATGAGTATCACTGTCCCCAACATCTCCCCCCGCTCCTTCAGCCGCAAGAGGTTCTATACCTTCAGCACAATTTACGATTAAAAATGAAAAAACCAGAAAAGTAAGTATCGAAATACTTTTTATCATTGTGTGCCCCCGCAATCAATAATGTATGTGTAACAACAATATATATCGAAATAAAGTAATACTCAATGATAATTGAATATTTAAGACAAGGTTTGTGTATGTTTTACGTAAACATAGGATAATTATTGACATGGCATGATCGAGATTGCCCACGACACTGTAAACTCATGTAAACTTGCAGGTATCAAAGAAGCTAATCATACTTTATCACTACATTATCCACATAGAAAGTTGCCTCACTAGCAGGTGAATAAATATTAAAA
>JAOPTX010000112.1:0-4648 GCA_051532055.1 Fibrobacterales bacterium
TATATGAATAGTCAACCATAGATACTTATTGTAGAAGAGGCAGCGGCAGTTGCAAAGAATTCTATTTGTAGTAGAAACATGCTCCGCATAAATAGATCTGAGCCCTTACATTGAGAAACAATAATTGATGAGTAGTTACCAGGTACCAAACTATTTAATGGCCTGCATATTGTATCTTTTAATAAGCCGACGAACGCGCATTACTAGTTCCATAGGATTAATAGGGTTCTTTATACAGTCATCGGCACCTTTTTGTAACGTACCAAAGCAACACTCTTTAACCTCTTGTGGGACAATCGCTACTACAGGAATACGCGCTGTTGCTTTAATATCTTCGAGCACCTGAATGCATTCTGGTCCGATTGATTCAGTTTCTATAAGTATAATTGATGGTGGAGCGGTATTCCCAGACTCCCAAATAGAGTCAACGTCGGTATATTTAACGTAAGATAGTGTGAAGCCATTCTCTATACATTGATTTTCATATACAGAATCGGTGATTTTCTCTCCATGTAATACGATAATTGACTCTTTATTCATGCTGTACCCCTGTTTTATTAGTATTGGGCTAAATATACTCTTCAAAATTGGGGCAATTATGAAGCAAATGTGAAGGAAATGTGAAGATTGATATATTCCTAAATAATTGGAAACCTAAGGGTGAACTTTAAACCACCGAGTGATGACTTCTCAGCCGTAATCTCTCCATCCATAAGTTCAAGAAGCATTTTGGTGATTGCGAGTCCAAGACCGCTCCCACCTTCGCCCCCCGTTCGTGCTTTATCCGATCGGTAGAGTCGGTCAAAAAGGCGACTCAGGTCACTATCGGGAACTCCTGGGGGCGTGTCTTCAAGCTCAAATATTGAATACCCATTTTCGGTATAACTGTTGATAACAAGCTTGCCCGGTGAATCGGTATATTTTAAACTGTTCTTGAGCAGATTAGAAAATACCTGTTTGAGTCTGATTTTATCGACACTTATTTCATAAGGCTCAGATGAGTCATTGTTAAAGGTAACATCAATAGATTTCTCATTGAGTTTTCGTTTAAAGAGCTCAACTTCGGTTTTCAAAAGAGCTACAGGATCAAGATTAACACGGCTGATGGTTAAAGTACCACTCTCAGCAAGAGTAAGCTCATGAAGGTCGTCAACAATCTTCTGCAGGCGCTCCACCTCTTCTTTGAGAGAGTGCATGGCGTCCATATCAAGGTCGATAACCTCATCTTCAATAGCCTGTAACTCACCATGCAAAATGGTAAGAGGGGTACGGATTTCATGTGAGATATCAGAAATCCATTGTTTCTGCATCCGTTGATATCGTTGTATTTCATCAAGAGCTTTTTTTAGCTCACTGGTTCTGCGTTCAACTCGTTGCTCAAGGGTTTCGTTAAGCTCCTGGAGGTCATTCTGATAAAACTCAAGAGTATCCATAAAGCGGTTAAAGCCAAGAGAGAGTTGCCCAATTTCATCGTCACGACCTTCCATATTCATTCGAATTGAAAAGTCACCTTCTTCTGCTTTTTTAAATTTAGTAAGAAATCGTTTTAGTGGATTGGCTACGAGGTTTCCAAACCATGAGGTAATAAATAGAACAAGAATAATTGAAATAATAACTGAAAAGGTTACTATGAATGTTACGATTTTGAGGGGTTGATAAAACTCATCTACATAGCTGGAAGATACTACAATCCAATCAAGGTCTTTTATATGGTTAAAAATAGCCAGCTTATCGCGGGCCTTCTTAGCGCCTCGATCATACCATGTATAGGTGATCTCGCCATTTTTTTGATTCATAATAGACTGGATAAACTTTTTTCCGGTTGCATCAGCTATATCCAGAAAACTCTCTTGGGTAAGGTATGGGTGATAAATAGCGTTGCCTTTGGTGTCAATGATAAAGGTATATCCTGTTTTACCGAATGTAAGTGAATCCAGTGTTGCTCTGAAATCATTAATATTAATGAGATGGTCGAATTCACTTTTGTAAGAAGATGCGGAGATTATCCAATCCCAGGGTTCAAAATAGGCCATGTATAGAGCTTTATCTCGCCCTTTCACATCGTCAGGGTTTTTCCAGGTGTATTCAAGGTAGCCAACTTTACTTTTTATCTGTTTCTGCACAACTGAAAAGTTAACTGCGTTATCTCCTTCCAGTTTAGGATGGTGAGCGAATGATCCGTCACTAGTAACAACATAGAGGTAACCGGTCTTTCCAATCTGTTGACTTGCAAGCATTTGGCAGGCTTGCTCTTTGGCTGCTTCTTCAGAAAAATCACCACGTTTATATTGTTCATAAATACTGTGTATGATCTCTTTGTTTCGGTGAGCAGCAGCACGTAGATAACTTTTAATAGAAACATGTGCACTCGTATTGATCATGTCGAGAGTAAGCTTACTTGAGTTTTTGAGTTCGGTTTTAATGGTGTCTTCAATAGATATCTTAACCAAACTTAAAATTACAGTAGAGCACGCCATGAGTATTATAATAGACGTTGTAGACGAGGTAAAAAACAGTTTGTTTTTTATGCTGAGATTTTCAAAAAACCGATTATTCATTATGCAATGCCTTTATAATATTCTGTGTTTGGGGTGTTATTTTACTTTTTTCTCTTCAGGTGAAAACCGATAGCCGGCTCCATACATTGAGTGTATAAAAACTTTATTCGGAATCTCTTTTGCGATTTTCTTTCTCAAATTTTTAATATGGGTGTCAATGGTGCGGTCACTCACAATATAATCTTCACCTTCATCTTGCATAAATGATATCAGCTCAGGTCTGGAGTATACTCTACCCTGACGTTTCATAAATGTTTTCAAAATTAAAAATTCAGTCAGTGTGAGATTGATATCATTTTCATTGATAAAAACCTTTTTCTGCTCACCATCCAGATTTAATTCCTCTATTGTGAGTGATTCATTAGCTGATTCAGGAATTACCGTTGACCGTTTTAATACTGCTTTTACCCGAGCGACAACTTCATTGGGATTAAAAGGTTTAATAACATAGTCATCTGCGCCAATCTCCAGCCCAATAAGTCGGTCAAAATCCTCTACTTTTGCCGATACTATAATAATCGGTATTTCAGAGAAGGTTCTGATCTCTTTGCAGATAGAAAATCCATCCATACCCGGAAGCATTACATCTAAAACAATAAGGTCGACTTCATTGTTCTCTATATAGGGAATGACTTCGTCTCCACGTTCAATGTGATGAGTATCAAAGCCTGCTTTTTCCAGGTATCTCAGGTGAAGTTGAGCTATTTTTACTTCATCTTCAACAACTAATATACGTTGCTTAATTGTCATGAAATCCTCAGTTTTTGTTTAGTTAATAATCGTTTAATGTAAGTATACATTTCAAATGTGTTTTAAATATGAAGCAAATATGTTTTTTTGTTCACATTTCAGGTTTCGTGCATAGTGTATGGTCATGTTATTTCTCGCCCTAATGTTCTAGAGATGAGTATATTCGAGATTTAAATGAGTCTTTTGTTACCCTGAAGACTGGATTGGTTATTGGGGTTTCGTCTTTTAAATCTCTAAGAAATAAGCCATCCCAGTAAAACATTGTACCCATTAAGGTATTGAGCCGGTCTGTAAACTCAGGGACCTTTCTGGCAACACTGTCTCTAAAAACTTCCTCTGCTCCATTCCAAATAGCAGCATCAATCGAAACATCTGAACCTAAAATGACAAAATAGGTTGGTGCCAGTGTTGTTGTGATACTGAGTAGATATTCAAAAAGTTGAAATTTATATTGATCTCTTCCGATTGTAGTATGTGGATAGACAAAGTCACCAAAATTATGATAGAACGTTAGGAGTTCTATTTTTTGTGTTTTGCTGTTTTTGAGCACAACCACTTGGCTATCTCTGTAGGCTGCTTCAATGTCAATGTTGCGTTCCCTCACACTGGGGAGTCTTTTCAATAATTCTATATCATGTTCTGAAAGTGTATTTGCAAGTAACAGGTCGTTATCTTGAATTGAATGTGATTTTTTAATGTTTGCATACTGAATTGTAGTACTCATATTGTTTCCTTATTGTTTCTCAATTGTGTTTCTTATCTGATGTAAGTGTAAATTTACAGTGTGAGTCAAAAATGAAGCAATTGTGTTTTGATTGTGAACTTTTCAGTACTTTGATTTGCAAATGTTTTTTGAAGCAAAAGCATTCTATATATGGCCACGAGAGAAAAACATCGTGTCAATGTGAATGGTTATACCATCGGCCCCTGGGGACGATTCATAGTGACATATAGTGACGAGCACCGAACTCTATATAATACAACGAAAGATCGGAAGACTACAATGGTCATCCGGTAAAGTTGCTTAATTTCACTCTTCACATTCTCTTCAATATTTCCTCAAATTCGATTCACATTTTGACCGTATATTTTATCCGTAAGCTTGAAGGCTCCACAGAGTTATTCAATCAACAAAAAAATAATTGAAGAAACAATCGTTTTTATGTCACAAAAAAGGAAAAAGAAAATGAAAAAATCAATATCATTAACAAAAATGTTTGGGAGACAATCCCTGCGCGCTATCAGTGCGGGCCTGATTGCATCTCAGCTGTGTTTCACAGCCGCAGCTACCGCCAGTGGGGTACAGAGTTTTGCCTTACCTGACAATGTTGCCAATACCA
>JAOPTX010000113.1:0-483 GCA_051532055.1 Fibrobacterales bacterium
AGTCGCAAAACGAATATCTTCGCCATTACCCCGCGCATCTGCAAAGGCAAAGTCGCCGGCAGTAAGTCACACAAGAATTGGAAAACCGGTTTGAGTAGTACTTACATTCGCATAACTTGCTGTAGTATTAAGGGTATATGTTGTAGTATTCGCCCATGTGGTATAATCAAAATAGGCAGTAATCTCTGCATCTCCGCCGGTGACGGTTACCCAGGTGGTATCATTGGCTGCATCACTAAAAGTGACGGTTCCGGCACCTGCAGTTTTGGCCCAGTATTCAAAGGTGTAGTTAGCACTTGGGGTCGCGACTATAGGAAAACTCTGACCATCGGCTACGGTCTGCGCTCCTGTTGGAGAGAGAGTACCGTTGCCGGCTGAAGCTATGGTAAGGGTACGTTCTGTATAACTACCCACCCATGCATCAGAATTCATATCCTGTAACGTACCATGAAAGTTACTGCTATGTGAATCAATCAACTTTGA
>JAOPTX010000114.1:0-651 GCA_051532055.1 Fibrobacterales bacterium
TATGTGAATCAATCAACTTTGACCCAAGTACATCATTAAAGTCCCAATAGGCCACAAGGCTCCCACTATTAGCCAATGTACCATAGGTCGTAAACATATCAGCCTGAATTTCGGACTGACTCCGCACATCATTCCAAAAACGAAACTCATCAAGTTTGCCATCAAAAGACTGGTTTCCATCAGATGATGAGCCCCATGCTAAATAATTAAGGGTCCATGTGGTATTCGGAAGTGAATAGAGAGCCGTGTTCGTTTGCATAAGGATGCCATTTTTATACATACGCCCGGTAGCATTCCCCCCACCCGTTGGTGTAAGAGTAAAGGCAATATGTGTCCACGTATTAAGCGTAATCACTCCTTCTTCTTCGAGCCACGTGGACCCATCAGTTGTTACGGTATTAAATCGAACATCGGAATTAGTTCCATCATGAAGAATTTGAAAATAGTTAGTACCATCACCCAGCCGCACAGGGTGCGACCAGTTCTGCACTGCATCCCAATAGAACCAACCTTCGAAAGTAAGGCCTGAAGAAAAATCGATTGCCATGTTTGGAAGCGTAATATGCTCGTGAGTACCGGCTGGATAGGAACCTGCCGCCCGAGTGGCCCCTGCAAATTCAAGGGCATTCCTTGGCTCAACTGTAACCGCGT
>JAOPTX010000115.1:0-6049 GCA_051532055.1 Fibrobacterales bacterium
TATTATTGAGAACATAGAATCAATTGCGAAAACGCTCAACGGGGTAGAGCAGCCAAATATGGAGGATGCCTTCTTGGCGCTCACCACTAATGAGTTAAGTGTTGTACGGTCAATTCAGCTCGGGTTTAGCTCAAAAGAAATCGCTTTAAAAATGAATACGAGCTATGGAGCTGTTGAATCATCTCGGAAAAATATTCGTAAAAAATTGGGATTGCAACACTCTTCAAAAAACTTAAAAACATTTCTGATGTCATGCTCTAACGTCTAGGTGACAGTAGTTTTTTAAAGGTGTACTTTGGACCTATTCAAGTAAAAATTTGCACCGTGTACACAATCGAGAAATTTTAGGTTTTGTAATAGTGATGTTCTGTAAAATATGAGATAACATGTGTCTGGGGATATAGAATGGACTACACAGTATTTTAGACTATACTAATATTGCCGGTGTAGATAGGTTCCTTAGGGAAATCTAAGGGCACTACATCACATAAATAATCAATTTTACAAAAGGGACAATTGTGAAAATTATCAAAAATGCACTAATAACACTAGTGGCTATGGGTTCGTTGTGTTTGGGGACAGCACACGCGTTATATCAGTATAATGCAATGGGTGAAATACAGCTTGGGAGTGTGTATACACTTCATGCACTCGAAAACGGCACCCTCTATTATAATGCTGAAATGGTAGAAAATCAGGGCGCTGATCTTCTTACTACTGATGGAAATACTCTTACACGCGTTTCTAATAACAGCGTATGGGATCGCTTTTATGATGTAGACAATGGGCAGTATGTTTGGAGTGAAGAGGCAAACTCACTCTATTTTTATAATGGTACAGAGATTATCGATCTTAATCCAGAGAGACACGGAATGGGTGTTCATGCGGATATTGATAATGGAGAGGTTGTTTGGGCAATGAAAGATGCTCCTGGGTATGAAGGTGATACTGAAATCTATCTCTATAGCAATGGCACCATTACTCAAATCACGAATAATGACTATGTTGATGATGTACCACGCATCAGTAATGGGCAGATCGTATGGTATGGTGGAGAACACTACGAATCATACCAGATCTTTACTTGGAAAGATGGGGCAACGACTCAGATTACTTCTTCTGGTACGAACAGTTATGTACTCATTGAAGATGGTCTTATTGTTTGGACTGGCACTGGTATCGGTGCAAGTGGTTACGACGATGTTTACACCTATAAAGAGGGTGTTACCACTAATATCAGTAACAGCGAAATTCAAGATCTCAGACCAGTACTGAACAATGGAACCGTTGCATGGATGAGCAGATATCACTCTTACTATGAATATCGTTATGCAGAAGAGTATCACGAAATTTTATTGTGGAATGGTACTTCTGTTGAGTCTATTTCTGGTCAGGCGCTCGACTATACAGACCCACAGATAGATGGTGATGATGTAGTGTTTATGGGAGTTAATACAGAAAGTTATGCACGTAATGTGTTTCACTATAATGGCTCGGTAATGAATCAGCTTACTGATAACAATAATTACAGAGCGTCACTTATTGTAGGTGATGGACAGATTGCTTGGAAAGAGCAAGATGGTACGAACTACATTACTGTATATGTTGCGACTATCGGTCAACTCGATGAATTTGGTCTCTACACTATCGTTTCTAAGCTGAGTGGTAAAGCACTTGATGGAGCCGGATCTGAAAATGGTGCAAATGTTCAGCAGTGGACAATGCATGGTGATGCGAACCAGCAGTGGAGAATTCAGTCTACTGAAAATGGTGTAAAAATCATTAATGCAGAGAGCGGTAAGGCACTTGATGTTGCAGACTATTCTACAGAAAACGGTGGCAATGTACACCAGTGGGATTATGTTGGTGGTCTTAACCAGCAGTGGACTATTGGAAACGCTGATAACGGTGCATTCTCTATTACTAACGCAATGAGCGGTAAAGCACTTGACGTTGCAGAGTGGTCTACATGGGATGGCGGTAACATTCATCAATGGGATTATATCGGTGGCGCAAACCAACAGTGGGACATCGTTCAGGTTGGTCGTGTACCAGAGTTTTTATATGTATGGGCAGACGAAGATCAGAATAATGACGGCGCATGGAGCTACAGTCATTCACAGGCACCAGAAGAATATAACTTCCTTACTGCTAATGAGTGGGGCAATATTGTTATGACTCAAGAAGAGGCATACACTGGTGTGAGCTCATTAAAATTTGACCTCGATCACAATAGCGCAAGCTATGCTGATGCGTTTATTCCTACGAGCCTTGGTGGCCAAGGACTTGAGCCTGATGCAACTAATAATGAAGTGGGTAAAGACCTTTCGGGTGCTGAGTTCATGAAGTTTAGCGTAAAAGGTGTTCCAGGGTCTGAATTTACTATTGCACTTCTTATGGATACTAACCGTAACTCTCCTGCAATTGAATTAACAAAATACCTTCCTGGTGGAATCAATCAGCAGTGGCAGGAAGTAACTATTCCTATGACTGAGTTTAATACCATAAACTGGGATTATAGCAAAATTGAAAAAGTGTGGTTGCGCGTAATCGATTCACACAACATTCAGCACATGACTTTTTACGTAGATAATATTCATTTCGTAAAATAAGAAATGCTTCGCTCGCGCTTGTGAGTATAGAAGTGTCAGTTATATAGAAAAGGCTTTCCTCTAGGAGGAAGGCCCTTTTTGTATTCAGAATTTACTCAGTAACCTTTCGAGATGGGAAGTGTGTAACATTGCATACTTATATAGTTGTGAACAATGACTAGAGTATATCGATTATAAATGGATACAGCTTTCAATGTATAAATACTACATTAACCTTAATCTATTTAAAAATTGAGGTACTCATATGCGTGGTACATATTTAACTTATATAGCTATAATTCTTTTCTGTTTCACCTGCTGTACAAAACCTATTCCAGAGAAGCTAACTACTGTTTTACCTCTTAATGGTGATTTTGAGTCGGGTCTTGATTATTGGACTCAAAAAGGTGCAAAAATAAGTTCTGATCAGCCAAAGACTGGGGGGAGTTCTTTATTGCTCGATAATCAAAAGTATGACTATATCCAGGCTGATCAATATGTATCAATTCCCAAGGGGGCTATAAGTCTTAGGCTTTCAGCCTGGATAAGGACAGAAGATGTCAAAAAAGGGGCTGAATTTTGGCAAGTGGGTCAATTCGGTTTCGTTTTTCTTGACTCATTATTTGTACATAGTGGTGAATTTCCAGAAGCAACTGCCTTAGTTCATGGTACAACAAATTGGACGGAGTATTCAAAGAGTTATGCTGTCGATCAGAAATCACAGATCATTAAGTTATTTTGTGCTGTATTTACAGCACCGGCAAAGATTTGGTTTGATAAAATTTCCGTTCAGTTCTTAGACTCTGATAGTAATGTAATAGCATCGAACGCAATTATTGATCCTGTAGATTTAAATCAATGGCTGTCAAAATATGAATATTCTAACTCATCTATGGGCGATGATGTTTTGAAAACTGAACCAGTATCAGAGATTGATGTAGATGTTGTTTTATTGGATTCAATTGTAGCGAGCATTAGGCGAGGCAATTTAAGGAAACAAACAAGTTTATTGATTTCAAAAGACAATAAGTTTATTGTTGAGGAGTATTTTAATAATTACAACTCAGCAGTGCCTCATACAGTACAGTCAGTTTCGAAAAGCATTACATCCTTACTTATGGGTATCGCGATTGACAAGGGCTTTGTTGCGAGTGTTAATGATCCAATTTCAAAATATCTCCCAGAATATCAGGGATTATTTGTGGGTGATAAAGCGGACATCACAATAAAGGATATGTTATTGATGGCTCCGGGATTAAAATGGAATGAACATAACCCAGGATATTATAGCCTTAATAATATTCGAACACGTGAAATGTTTTCTAAAAACTCAGTAGAGTTTGTTTTAAAAAGATCTTTGGATACTATTCCTGGAGTTAAGTTTGCCTACAGTGGAGGCTTTGTCACAGTAATTGGTCAGATTATTGAGAATGCAACTAAAATGACGGTTGGGGAATTTGCATCCCAGTATTTTTTCAATAAATTAGGTATCAATTATTACAAGTGTTACCTACAGGCTGATTCTCGATTCAATACTGCTGGTGGATTCATGGTTACTCCCCAAGGCCTAATGAAAATTGGATTAATGGTTTTAAACAATGGAATGTATAATGATGTGAGAGTAGTTTCTAATTTATGGATTAAAGAATCTACTTCTAAACATTTAGATCCTCATTTTGGTGAAATGACAGGATATGGTTATTATTGGTGGAGAACATCATTCAATGTTGAAGAAAAGGCATACGATGTGATAGGTGCGTATGGCTGGGGAGGCCAGCATATAATTATTATTAAAGATTTGGATTTAGTGTTAGTCACAACAGGTGATAACTTTCAAAAGGATATACCTTATACAAATTTGTTTCAGGATATAATAAAGGTATTCAATAGTCCTAAAATGTAGAGTATTGATACTGAACCGTCACTGTTCACAACAGCCGAAGCACTCAAGCTTTTTTCTATGCACTGAAGTGCAAAAAGCCTGCGTACATTCGCCAAACGCTGGTGGATATAATAGGGATGGGCAAATGTATTTTGTGGGGGAGGCTTAAAGCATTTGGGAAATACATAAATATATTTGTTAAAACCCGACGTCCATGGTGGGTCTAATTTGTTATATTCAGTGGTGCATTATTTAAAATATTTAGTAATTGATGAAAGCATACATTGCATTAATTGGTATTCTAATGATACAAGGTTGTTTGTTTAACAATAGCTCAAGTCAACCTTTTATCGATAATATAAAAATCAAAATCGAAAAACATCATTTTGGTACAGAGTTTGGTAACATACGTATAACGGCAAACATTATGGGTGAGAATGAAATAAATAAAACGGTTTATTACAATAATAAAAAGTTAATCGCTGATTCATATATTAGAGAGCATGTTGTTAATTCAATTTTTGAACATAGGTATATTTATTTTACTGACGTAGATACAGGTAGAGCTTTAGATACTTTCAAGATAGATTTTCAGTCAAACAGTTTTGAGCATATTGTCAGCTTTCCTGAAAAATTGTTAGATTCCCTTTTAATATTAGAACACTTTAATGGAATGGATTCATTAGTTATCAGTTGGCCAGATTTATCTGATTATTATCTAACTTCTCTTCGATTGACAGATAAACGCGGTATTACATATTTACCCTCTTTACGTGAAAAGGAAGAAAGTAATAAATATTTATTTAATCTGAATTCACCAACAGGATCTTATTCAAAAATAGTGTTTTGTGTAACGCCGATAAATGGCCCATATGAAAACATATATTTTGGAGAGGTTTATTTATTTATACAATCCCTTTGGTCCAATACTGAAACGTGCAAGGATGTCTATAGTGAAGATAATGTATAACAATTCATTTGAACGGCATTTAAAATAATCCGCTCAATTTAGGACGTTATGAAATGAAAAAATATATACTACTCTCCATTTTGACCTTGCCCGTTGTGATCAGTGCTAATGCTGGTACCCCATTGTTGTGGACTGCCGCTGTACATCTTTATTTTGGTAATTTTTTGATAGCAGCTGGTGAGGCTGCGTATTTAAGAAATAAAATCACGGGATTGAATTATTTTGTAGCTCTGATATTTATGGTTATCGCAAATTATTTATCAATGGGATTAGGGACATATTGTGCATATGAGATAGGTACAGTTCTTAAGTTCGATTTTTTTAGTCCAAAAGGTAATCTTAATTATTCTTTACAACATATACTGTACTATTTAGGATTTACTTTGTCATCTATGGTTATTGAATTGCCATTTATTAAACTTTTAGCAATTGATATTGAAATTAAAAAAGTGATAAAAATGGCAGTGTTTATCAATAGTATATCAGCTCTAAGCGTTATTGTATTGAGCTTGTTGTTTCATGTTATACTTTATGGATTTGTATTTTAGGAAAGTGATATTCACTCCAGCATACCTGCTTATACTCAGTAAACAAAAATATTTTCTT
>JAOPTX010000115.1:6063-21713 GCA_051532055.1 Fibrobacterales bacterium
AAAAGTTACTCGGAACACGGTGCCCCCCCCCCCCCCCCTTGTCTCAGGTCAAAATGTCCGCCGAATCCAGGCGAATATCAGAGGGCTGGATAAACCTGAATTCTGTGTACACCTCTGGACATGTTCTTGAACTTTTTGTATGCGGGGTGGCTTTTGCCCGAGTGATCCGGTAAGGGTAGGTTAGCACTGGAGGTTGCAGTGTGCTCCTAGGGAGTGGTCAATGACGTACTCAGTATCTTTGTTTTTACCAGAGAAGTATGGAATGTTGGGTACTTCTCTCGGTGGTGGACATAGGAATGGGATGTGTTCGAACTGTCAAGTATTTCTTGACAGTTGCTTCTCCTCGCCAATAGTTACCACTCTCCTTTGTATTCATCTGTCGATCCATCTTTTTATATTGGTGTGGGTACAAAATTATTCTAACAACTGATTATGGAATCGGTGACCTCTCATTGCATCTGAGTCATAACCTCTATTCAGAACTTGAAAAAATACGCCTCCCGAATGTTAGGCTATCGGTTAATGGTTATGGTGGCCCAAGAGTAACTTCATAAACATTAATACCTATTTTATATATTCCATGGGATGAAGGAAATATATGCATCTCGTATATACTCGTTATTTACGGACTTGTTTGAAATTTCCTATATCTATAGTTGGCTTAAGACTTTAAAATTGCCATTAAGGAATCATTGATAAAAATATTCTCTTTACCAATTTTTGTTTTTGTGAGAAGTCCTAGGTCTGTCAGTTGATCTAGATGACGAGCTGCTGCTTTTCTTTCAACACCTGTATTTCTTGTTATAAATTCAATCTTACAATAAGGGTTTTCGAATAATGTTTCAACAAGTTCTTTTGAATATATTCTAGGTTTTTCGGTTCTAATTTTCTCTATCATATCATCAAGAGTAATTTTTATTTTCTGGACTTTTTTAGTTGTCTCTTCTGAAACAACTTTAATGCCTTGCAAAATATAGAGAATCCACTGCTCCCACGTCTCGTTTATATTAACGTCATTTAATAGTCGATAATATTCAGCTTTATTTCTTGTAATAAACGAACTCAAATATAATATTGGAACATCAAGAAAATCCTTAGACATTAAATACAGGATATTCAAAAGACGCCCAGTTCGACCATTACCATCATAGTATGGGTGAATTGACTCAAATTGAAAATGTAGGATAGCAAGATTGATCAGAGTAGAATCACAAGTATTAAAAAACTCAATGACATTACTCACCATATTGGATAAATATTGTGGCTCTGGTGGTGTGTACACGATCTTATTGGTTGTATCATTTATCAATTGTGCACCAGGAGTTTTCCGAATCCCTGCATTGTTCCCTATTAAAATTGATTGAATTTTATCTATGTCACTAGCGCGTAGGAAGCCTTTTTCTTTAATCATTTCAGCACCTGCAAAGAGAGCTTCGCGATACAGAATCACTTCCTTAGTTTGTGAATCACTGTTTTTTGAACCTGCAGAAATTCCTTGATACAGCTTATCTCGAGTTGTTATGATATTCTCAATTTCGGAACTAGCTTGGGCTTCTTGCAAAACAACAGCATTGATAAGAATCGATTGATTAGGAATAATACGAGCCATTCCCTTCAACTCTGCAAGTGCTGAACGTGCATCAGCTTCAGCTTTCCATATTTTAAGATTGGAGTAAGAGGCCTCCCCAGGAGGGATGTGCGGAAGGTCATTAAATGGTTTTTCTGGTACACATTGTATAGTCATGTACCAATAATAGCATTATTGGTACTCGAAAACTAGTATTATGTACCGTTTTAATCATTTTTGGTACATATAGTTACTCGCAATAACAACTCTCATTTTCTGATGGGCAAGCAGGGTTTAATACGCTCGATACAGAGTTCTACCCAATGAACAGATATTTGGTGGAACTCGCTGGGCATCACTACCTTAGAATGTTTAATGAAATGACGCAACTACGGTATGGGGTCTCGGCTCAGTACTTACCTTCGAATCATTCAGAGATTACACCCTACAATGTTTCACTCTTTGGGAGCTTTACCTATCCTTCGGGGCTCGGCTTGTTTGTAAAGGCAGAGAAGGGGCAAGACCTTTATAACGTTCGGATGGTTGATGATATCTTTCGTGTGCTTAATGGGATATCCCTTACCTTTAGTGCAAGCCAACCGCCGTATCTTGAGGTTGGTTATCCTGAGTGATTTTTTTTTATTTATGATTAGTTCCCGGGGTCTTCTACCCCAGACCCCGACTCAAGAGTACGCCGAAGCGCGCACTCTTAAGGATCTCGCGCTTCTCTTGCAGAGAGCTGGAACACATGGCTACTTGGATATTGGCTCGGGGCTGGTCGCACACAAGTGTGCTGCTCGCCCAAGCAGCCTGGGGAGCGTAATCCCCCCTTCATTTTAGTTTGGGTTAGATTGGGTGATATTAGTTTAGGGGATCAACGCGGATGTGTTGTGTTAAGCTGCTTCGCACTGGAGGTTCAGACGCAGGATTCTTTATAGAAGTTTTGCGTCTGAATAATCTTTTACCCATGTGCGAAGCACATATTACATTACAACCGCGGTCTTGCATAACGATACCATACAATGAAGTACAGATTGTCCCATACACAACTGCAAGGTTAAAGCTATACCATGTGCATGATGATATTTTATGCTCAGAAAGGGAGCTACCAATTAACTCAAATTAGGTACAGATCAGTGTAACCTGGTTCAGATGTACAAAGCATTTGTAATGAAGCTCTCAGCAGAGTGCCTTTTGTCCAGTCTTTTGGGCACCCAAAAGGTCTGGTCGCATCCAGGGGCGACCCCCTGGGGACTAAATGAAAAGAAAAAAGAAAAAAATATTACCAGAAATTAAGTACACCGTGCTTGATGATGCGGTCACTATCTTTGGGTCGTTTAATTATACGGAGCCCGCTAACCGGACTAACGATGAGAATATTGTTATTGTGGGTGATGTGTTTGAGGGTAATGCGGTTGCACGGGAAAGGCAGGGGGAGGTTGCGGTTGCTTGTCGGGGGGAGATTGAGCGGTTTAATAGATAGAGTTTTGTAAGTAGGGAGGGATTTTTTTGTCATAGTCAGCAATACCTTGCCCTCCCTGTCTTATCATCAAGCACTTGTCTTTCGGGATGGGTGCTTTATTATTTTGGGGTAGAATGGGGTAGGTCCTTTAGTGTCTAATTTATAAGGCATGAGGCGAATTGTGAGCATTACTGACACAACTAGGTAAAGGGTATAATGATAGAGGTTGTCTAGAAGAATCAACTAAATAGCGTCATGAAGGATTATAAATTACTTCCTATACTTCACCATCTTAGCGGCTTTAATTTTATTTCCGATATAGTTTTGAATAAGTTATATTACTTTGTCCTTACTTTGTAGAATATTGGTGACAAAAATTTCATACTAATGAGTGTATCTTTTATATATGCCTAATTAACAGTTGGGCCAGGGATGTAAAATGGATAAGAAAGTGTTATTTGAAATGTATAGATATCAACTATTACCAATAGATAGATATCTACAGATGGATTTGTTAACGGATATCAAGTCAATTGAAGACCTTATAAATGAGAAAAATAACATTTTTGATAGAGTTCTATCAGAGACGCATGAGTTTAAATATTCTAGGACGGAATTAGAGACGCAAAAAATATATGGAGAGGATGACTTTTTTCTTTTTCAAATAGCTGTCAATAAAAATGTAGTTATAGAAACCCGTGATTTTAAAGATAAAGTAGTTGATAGTTGGCCTAAGTTTTTTGTAGCTGTGTGGAATAAATCTGATAAACAGTATATAGCTGTACAAAAAAAATATACAGCATTTAAAGAAACTAAATCTGTTGTAAAACTAATATTTGAGTCATTAAAAGAATCATTGAAAAAACATCATCTCACTACTGAAATAGAACCAATGTTTGAAAGTAAAATGTTTTGGGATATGGTTAATCGTCATGAAGGGAAAATTAAAAATGTAAAATTTGAATTTATAACGCCTAATATGGCAAATATATCTTCTACATTAAGCGATGAATTAAAAAGTGTTGCAAAAATGACAAACTCAACACATAACAGTCTTAAACTTGAATCAAACGATGAATCGTCGCTTAAAATTGATAAAGAAAATGAGTCTTTGAATGGCTTAATTGAATATAGTAGTGAAGGTGGTGGAGAAATATCCATTAAAGTTAAAGGAATGAGTAAGAGACTTAAAACAAGTAACACAGTTAAAGAAATATCCATAGACGAAGCAACTATTCAAGGAAACCCCGAAACAGTAGTAAACATATTGAAGGCAATAATGGAATGATTAGGCAGATATTAAAAAATTCATTTTTATCACTTGGTGTGGGTTTCGTAGCGGCAATAGTCTGTTCTGCTATTGAATCAGATTATTTACTTAAGTATTTAGAAGGTAATTTAATAACAGTTTTGGTTGCTTTATTAGCTATTAATACTACAACATTAGGTATCGTACTCGTAAAAATTAGAGATATGGTAGATAGTAAAAATATCAATGAAGGGTCATTCGAAGAAACTAAGAAACAAATGAAATTATCTGTTACTGAACAAATAGGTTTGATTGTTTGTGCATTAATATTTTTGGTAGCTCGAACCTCACAAGTACCATGTAGTATAACTCATATAAATCTATTGTTTGACTCAGCTATAATAGCTGTCTTTGTTTATGGTATTACTATTCTGTATGATACAGCGAATAGTGTTTTTGTATTGTTAGAATTAGGAAAAGAATAACAGGGTAATACTCTGTTACTAATGTCACTCTGCCGTCCTGGGTTTCTTTCAATTTAGAAAATATTATAATGTATATCATTCCAAGGCATGATCATTGCAACGCTCTACCAACACCCGAAACACCCAGTATTTTTTCTATGCGCTGAAGTGCAAAAATGCTGCGTACATTCTTCAGACGTTAGCGACCGTCCTCCAGGCATCCCTCTCTTATCATCAAGCACTCATCTTTCGGGATGAGTGCTTTTGTGTTTTGGGGTAGAATGGGGTAGTGGTGTGGGGTATTTGTTGTGGGAGACTAGTACTTTTGGGCTATTGTGGGGGTGGGAATATATATTTATGTTTATCAGCATTGCTGACTTTCTATTGAATGGTGGATAAGGAAGCAGTTTTGCTGACACAAATAGTTGAGGCTAATTTCAAAGGGCAGGTAAGTTTTCTAGTAATAATAATATTTATGGTTTATATATTTATAATAGGGTTTTATAGGTTTTCATGTGAATAAAAGATTTATCCATAATACATTTAGTTTCATTTTTACAATTATAATTACAGTAGCTTTAGGGGACTATTTATTTGCCCCCTTATGGGAGCTATGTAATCAATATTCAAGTCATGTGTTTATTGAACTTTTATTTGTTAATATTTCTAATCCGTTAAATTTACTAATTAGTATAGCGGTTTTAGTTTTGCTCATTTCTGCGGGATATATAAAATTCCTCGGCCTGTATAAAAAGGTGATAATGACACCTTGGGGATTTAAAAACTGGCTACATGGTATTTTAGTTGGGTTTCCAATTATGTTGGGAATAATTGTATTCAATAATATTCATTATTTACAGTCCGCTAAATACTTTAATGGTGACTATATAGTCTTTTCAGCTTTTGTATTTAGTATAATTTTAGCTTTACAAAAAAATTATTGCCGCATATTTAATAAAGAAGTATGCGAGAATAATGACGAGGATGAATTTATAGACTATAGCCAGATTGTTGATGAATTATATCAGAACATAAAATTGTCATTTAAAAATAATGGCGGTACAATTGGATTGTATGGAGTAAATGGAATTGGGAAAACATACACCTTAAAGCTACTAGAAGAAAAAATTCCAGAGCTTAAGGATAATATTCTTGTTTCGAAATTTGATCCATTTAATTACTCAAATGAAGTTGAAATGGTAAAAAATTTCCATCTTTCGATACTTAAAAGAATATCGGAAAATTATTTACTTCCCGGATTTAATTCGCTAACAGATGATTTTCTGAAAATTATCTACGGTACAACAGCTAAATTTCCGAGTTTCAATTTTAATCTGAGTAGCATATTTGATAAATATGGTTTGTCAAAAAAAGGGATTGAAAGTCATAGGCAGATTGTTGAAGATTACCTATCCAGTATGAATATAAAGATACTTGTAATAGTAGATGATATTGATCGTTGTAGTATGAAAAAGCGGTATGCACTTTTTCAGGCACTTGAAGTGCTAAGAGCAATTAAAAATGTGACTATAATTATATCTGCCTCTTCGGAAGAATTATTTCAACAAAAAGACACAACTCCAATTTCAATAATTGAGTAAATTATGTTTACAAAAAAAGAAAGATATTTAGAGCGCTTCTTCGACTCTCAAATAACCATACCACTATTAAGCGGTGAAAAATGGTATAACTACTTTAATAATAAGGCAGATAAGGTAATTAGAGAATACGAATTAGATTTATTGCCTTCAGATGTAAAAAATATAAGTGAAAGCCTGGAACCTTTTATTCAGTATATTTCAGAATTACTTAATACGCCTAGATTGATAAAATCTTTTATAAAACATTTTGAATATAAAATTTCTGGTATTTCTTCAGATGTAAGATTAAAAGAGCTTGTATGTTTGTCTGTAATTCATGCTTCTAATATTAAATTATTTGAATGGATACAGAATAACCGAATTTTATTGATTGATCCCGGTTCTGCAAGTGATGAAATGTGGGCAGTACAGCAGTTGATCCACTCTTCCGAAGATTCCAATGATAAGGATACGATAATTGAAAAAGAATTAAAAAAAATTAGGGCTAGCTCTATTGAAATTGAGTTTATCAAAAAAATATTTGGAAATGAAGTTAAGTCAATTGACGAAAACCTTGAATATGCGAATTACGAAAAATCCATTTGTAATAGCCATATGTTTGCTTGTTATTTTTTCAGAAAATCGCTGCCTATATTATACACCAATTCTGGTCAAATACAGTTTATTGAATTTCTAAAATCTAATAGAGGAAAAATAGACGAAATATATGAATATACAGAACAAGAGTATTTGAACTGTGAAAACCAAGCTGATAAAGATTTAATTGCATCAAAATTACGGGAATTTATAACCACATTAGAACCAGCGAATGCAAAAGATGTTTGCATTATATTGGGCATATTAGCAAAGAAATATGTAAGTGAAAGTATTTTCCAAGCTGGGAAAAGATTTTTTGCCTATTCTACTTTTAGTTTTCTCAATAGAGAAGATGTAGATAACAATATGGCCATCAGTTTTTTAAATGAATTATTTAGAAATCCAGTATCCCATGACTTTTATGCTGTACTAGCGTTTTACTTTTTTAGAGCTGACGAAAAAAGGAAAGAAAAACAAATAAGAAAGAATTATGACCCTTCATTTACGCAAGAACTTAAAAAATTGTTTGTATATAAATGTAAGGATGTTTTTTATACTAACGAAACGCCAAATGATTTGTTTGATGAGAATGTCTCAGATTCTCCAATGCAAATGATATATAGGTGGAACGATCTTACGGATGATAATAAGCATCAAGACTATATTATATCTTTTATTGAAGTCAATAAAGACAATCTATCAAAGTTAATTGATAAAGTAAGGTCTGAAGAGCAGAGTTCACTTGAGTTATTATTGCCACTTAATGTATGGACAAAATACTTAGGGAAGTATAAACTGTATAATAATTTAACTGACCATCATGTAGATTTTCTGAGAAGGGTTTCCCAAGGTCAGTACTCTAAGTGGTAGAAATAATATTGGAAAAGTGTAGTGATAGCCCTTTGAAACTAGCCTCAACAGCCGAAGCACGCAAGCTTTTCTATAAAGATGAAAAAGCCTGCGTACGTTCGCCAAACGTTGCCAGAAATATTTCTAGCTTTACTTTAAGAGGGTAATGCGTTGAGCGAAGGTTGACTAGCAGTTGCTTTAGAACTCAGATGAATGTATCCTAGCAGGGAAAAGAGATAATCACCTTGACATTTAAGCTTAAAACCGCTACTTATGACTATAAATATATCTTGGCAGCCGATTTTTAAACTTTGAATTAAATCTATTAAGAAAATTATAAATCATAAAAAATATGATCGTGGTATGAGGTAAATATGAATGATATTTTAACTGTAGTAAGAGAGTTGTTTTTAGCTTGGAAAAATGGAGGAACTAAGATACGTGTAGCTTTGATTGTTGCATTTGTTTTTTTATTCATAGCATTACTAAGTAATTTGGCTTCAGATATAGTTGTTGACTATAGATTAGCAAATGCTGTTTCAATGATATTTCTCATCTTTGGAGGTGTTATTGGTATTCTTATTTATTTTATTCAAAAAGCCAAAGAAGAAGATAAGAATGAGGAAAGAGTTGAACAAGCTGAATTGCGTGTTCAGAATAATCCAAAAGAAACCCAAGCGGCATGGGATCTTGCTAGGATTAAATTGGAATCATATCTCAATAGAAACTTGAGTCAAGTCCGATCAATTTTTTGGTTAACATTATTGGTTATGTTGATTGGTTTTGGTTTTATTGGCGTAGGGGTTACTAAGGCTTTTGAAAATTCTGAAAACTTCCAACCTGCACTTTTGTCAGCTGTCACAGGTGTGTTAATTAATTTTATAGGTGCAACATTTCTTGTTTTATATAAATCTACAATGAGTCAAGCAAAAGACTATGTTGCAATTTTGGAACGTATAAATGCAGTTGGTATGTCTGTACAAATTTTAGACAAACTAGAAGATGCAGATAGCGATTTAATACATTCGACTACTGCAGACATTGCTAAGTCGTTGCTCGATTTATACAAGACAACAAAATAAAGTCTTTTCCAAAACATTAATGGAACAGAATGATTCTTCAAGAATAAGAATCGACTTTCTAACAAACCTTCATTACAAGACTGCAATGGAGTTGTATTACATTCGAAAGGGAATAAAGTAAAGAATTGATATTATTACTTTAAAATCTCTTTTGTTTCCTTACCAGTGTCAATTGCAGCAATGTATTCTGTTCTTTCCCAAATCAGTATAAGTTCTTTTTTGCTAATGCCTTTAACTTTAATTATTTCATTTTCTTTTGTTGTAATCAAAATATTGCGTATGTTCCGTGAATTGAGAAAAGCAACAATGACAGTAGCTAATGGAGGCCAGAATGAAGCATTTAATACCAAATCAATTACTTCGGAGGAATTCCTAGGTACATTGATAGGTGGAGTACGCTTTGGACCTCACCCGATATAGTGGTCAATTAAGCAGCAAATTTTCTCATCACAGCGTCCGCCTTAGCTGTATCAACCGGGCCACCTCATTACACAAACAGATTGGCTTGTCTCAATATACCGCTATTCTTATGTGTTCTGTGAAATTGCTATTTATTAATATTCAGCAGAGCACTTCTTTTTTCAACGGGTGAATGCATGGTGACAACATATAAACCAGGCGTTACAGTACCAGGAATTTGTATAGTCTGATGGCTTTTTTGAGCCTTAAGTTGATGATGATAGAGTAATTGTCCGTCGAGTGTAAAGAGTTGAATCTTGTATGGAATCGTTATGTTAGAAATGCGTATTGTGCGATTTATAGCTGTAAAGGTTAAAGAACTTTCGGATTCCATTACTCTCAGTGGAGTTGGGTGTTTGTTGACTGAATCAGTTGGGGAACTCTCAGGAGGTTCTTCATAAGGTCCCCAATAATGTTCTACTCGAGCAATATCAGTGCTTCCTTCAAATGTATACCACACAGCACTATCATCGAGTTGAAATGTTCTACTTATTGTTTTTCCTTCGAAGGGTATTGTTTTATCGATTGTAGTAAAACCCCAAGGGGCGCCGGCTCCGGGATTAATATGCGCAGTTCTGTATGTTGAGTCAGAAAATATTCTTAGCATACCGTTGGTGTACTCAACTATTTCTCTAGGATTAAATGTAAAGTTCATTGTCTCCCTATCCTTATTAAATGAAGTTCCTTCAAATGCTTTGATAAAATACTTGCCGCGTTTCCCGTGCCTACAAGTAAACCATAACGTTTGATCGCTCGTTTGTGTAATGGCCAACACTTCTTTGGTTTCTAGATGGTGCGTCCATGTGCTGCCGTTGAACATCGATACTCCACTTTCATAGTCTGTATTGGCAAATTTCAGTTGACCAGTGTAGTCGATCCAAATATTTCCATCATCAAAATCATAGAGCCAATTGATTGTACCTACCATTTCTTCAATGGTCTCAGTATGGGTACTCCAGAATTGCCCATCAAATCGTTTTAATATTCGTTGACCTCTATTAAATACCCAATATTCACCAGACTGTGTTCTGTGTACCATTAATGTGCCATCGGGCATGGTCGGAATTTGAGTAATAAACTGTAGATCTGTTCCGGTGTATAAAAAGATTGAATCTTTTGCTCGAAAATAGTTCCCATCATTGTTAGTCATTAATACTTCATTGATAGATCTATTGTAAATAGTATCCCACGTTATTCCGTTAAACTTTAATATGCCATAGTCTCCAGTTTTTATTGTATTCTTTGAATAAAGGGCCGAAAGTCTATTTTCATGAGCAACCTTTTCAAATATGGTGCCGTTAAACTTGTATACAGTGCCGTTTAGTAGTGCAGTTAATTCACCAGCATTATTTTTATTAAGAGTCACTTCTGACGCAGAAATACCACTTTTGTGTAGGTTAAAAGAGGACCATGTGACCCCATCAAATAGAGATATAGCTGCGCAAGTATCAGTGGTATTATAATAACTATACCAAAGGCTATCACCACCACCATCAACCAGCATTGAGAGTTTAAGGTTTGTAGGGATTACCAACTCGGGATGTGATTCAGACGAAAACACCTGATAATCATTTTCACTCTTCTCAGGGGCAAATCGAATTAAGCTGTTATGATCATATGGATCTTTAAACCAGAGTGAACCATTTTTCTGCTCAAAGGGACATTTATAATCTGAAAAGGGCAAATAATATTTATACCAAGTACTCCCATCAAAACGTGAATACCCATTTGCCGTAGAGTCACTGTTATTTTTAAAATGAAACCAGATGTCCTGAGTGGGTGGTTGATGACTATTTGTCTGGCAATGAGTATTCCTCAAAAAACCGGGATTAATCATGGCATCACTATACATGGTGATGGTAGCTCTGTCAGCATAGAATAGTGACCGATTTATTTGTAAATACAACTGAACTTGAGCGAGTACAATGTCATTGTTGGTCGCAGTTATCGTAATGGTATCTACTCTTGAATTCGGGTACTCGATAATATCTGCAGTTACCGACAATCTTACGGTATCGGAGCTGTTCGGTGTTATATACTTCTGGGTCAGGCTTCCGCGATTAGTCGCTAAAGTAACATCACTTGAAAACTGTTTCCAGTCTATTGTAAATCCAAATTCAGCAGGGTCAGGTTTTTCTGTATCCAAATTAAAAATTATTGTATCAACAGCATTAATAGGTATTAAAGAAATGAATTCTTGTGCTGTCACCCCAATAGATAATAGCATTAATAGAAGTAATAAATTGACGTTCTGCATGGTAGTGATTGTCCTTTTAAATGCTCTATCCAAAAGTAGGCAATAAAAATATGTTTACAGATATATTTTGAAATATAGGTGTTGTGGTGTTCACTAGTTGTGAACGCGGTGCTTTGGGCGGCCCCTTGTCCCATGCCAAAACGCCCCCTTGATCATCTAAAAGTATATATCAGCGCCTCAGAGCGTACCATCGGCTACTAAAATGTAACCGTAAGACCAACCGCTGCTTCTCCCGTTAACGATCGTGGGCAATTACAGGTGATTGATGGATATCTCCATGATGAGCACGGTAATTCGGTACAGCTCCAAGGGGCGAGTCTTTTTTGGAGCTACAAAATGGTCCAACTATGTAAAGGGTTAGGGGCAATTGTCCATAATTTACTGTTTACCATCAGCGAACAGTTATTTATACAAATACCAATACAAATAGTATCAACTATTGCTCTTTAATACCTTTAATAATCTGCTTGATAAACTTCGTGCAGTTAAAATATGCCATACATATTAGTAACACCTTAAAAATCAATTATTAACTATTAAAAGGAATACTATGAAACTATTTAAAATTGAAATAATATGTATGGCAATGGGTCTTGCATTTATAGGATGCGACCAAGTGGAGAATCCAGCTATTACCGAAGAAGCATCTTCTATTAATGGCTCTATTTTACATTGTGAACCAATTAAGTATGAAGTGGCTGGCAAAGAAATTATACGGCCAATTAAACATGATCTATCTAAGATAAATAATAAACTTAATAAAATGCCTAAGCTACAGTCAGCACTAGGATTGGATCGTATAACAACGTGCAAAGAGGTATCTACGTATCGTGAATTATACCCAATGTATTTAGAAGATGATGGTGTTAAAAAAGTAAGACCTGAAGGGGTACTAACTTTGGAACCTGAACCCCAAAATATTCCAATTGCTGCAAAGCAATCGAGTGATATATCCCTAAGAGGGGGGCATTCAAACTATTATAATCCAGGTACTGTACTTATTGAAATGGATTATGGAGGTGGTATGATAAATGCTTGTACGGGTAGTATGATAAACTCATATTCTATAATGACAGCAGCCCATTGTCTTGAGGACGAAGAAGGAACTCCATTCAAAGTATCTTATTTTGATCCTGATACAGATACAAAAAGGGTGGTTAAAAATTATACTACAATGGATCTCTTCATACCCGCTGCATATGACGGGGACGGTGATTGGGAGAACGATATTGGCATTATGACCCTTAAAAACCGTAATGACAAATGGGACAACACTAGTTCTGGTGATTACGTGAGATTTTATAATGATAACCTCTCTGAATTGAATGGGATGACTGCTCTTAACTTTGGGGCTGGTTATTATGATAGAAGTGTAGGTGATTTAGATGGTGAATTACGATATATGTACGTTACATTAAAAAATTATTCTGAACACTATTTGTATTTTTATGCTCCTACAGGTGAATATAATTCCGGGCAAAACTGTATGAGGGACTCAGGTGGCCCTATTATACCAAGTGAAAGAGATTTGGGACGGTGGAATGTTGTAGCGGGCGTACTTGCAGGAGCTGATGCATATGCGGATGGTAAATGCCTCCTGGTAGGGCAAAATACAAAGGTAACTTCACCTGCTTCACATGTAGGATTTATTGAGGAATCAATTGGTAAAACGTGTCGGGAGTGGCCGACTTCTAAGGGCCTTTGGTATAAGCGCTGCTGGTAATGGTACTGAATAATTGTACTGAATAATTATACTGAAAGCAGTGTGTAAGGCGCTGCTTTCAGTAAATACTTACTCATCCAAAAGTATAGGTCAGCGCCATAGAGCCTACCATCGGCTACTGAAATGTAACCCCCATAACCCCAAACTCTTCTGAAAAATCTATAACGATTGGTTGTTGATCAGGCTGCATAATGACTCCCAATAAACTCAAACGAGTTACCCTATACCCTTATAGTATCATGAGAAAAAGCTACCACCAAACAAATAACAAACACCACAAAACCATCGATTACAGCCTAAAACAGCTGATTCCACCACCATATGTCACCACAGGTCAACATTTGATCCCCTAAAGCCCATTGATTGTAATCTCCCTGCCACAATATAACATAGTTTATATAAGGGGAAATAATGGGGGATCACACATGCATCGTATTCACACCGGTATACTTTTATTCGCTGTAATAGTACTTATACTATCCGTAAGACCGACTGCTGCTACTCCGGTTAACGATCATGGGCAATTGCAGGTGATTGATGGATATCTCCATGATGAGCACGGTAATTCGGTACAGCTTAAAGGAGTAAGCCTTTTTTGGAATCAATGGTCGGGGAAGTACTGGAATGCTGAGCTCGTAGATTGGCTCGCTACAGAATGGCGTATTGATGTACTACGGGTACCTGTTGGCGCAGGGGATGGTGACGGAACCTATTATTTTGATTTTGAAGAAGATGTTCCTCAGGCAGAGTTGGTTATTCAAGCCGCAATTAATGCAGGGATCTATGTGATGATTGATTGGCATGGACATCACGCAACCGATCATGGTGATGATGCGTGGGCATTTTTCAGTTACTTTTCAGAAAAGTATGGAGACTACCCCAATATTATCTATGAAGTCTTTAATGAGCCTCTTGATCATTCATGGGGAGAGATAAAAAATTATACTGAAGGGCAGCTGGTTGCTATTCGTGCAAATGATCCCAATAATGTGGTTATTGCAGGGACTGGGTTTTATGATACCGAGCCTCATGAAGTGGTCGATCAAGATGCATGGGTGACCTATGATTATAAGGTAGACCCTAATGTAATGTATTCAATACACGTGTATGCCGGTAACAATATGCCTGATGATTCTGACCCTGCTTTTAGAAATTTTAATCATGCTATAAGTAATGGGCTCCCGGTTTTTATGACTGAATTTGGGGTGGATAATCCTATTGTCTATCCTAATACTCCCGATTTACATCATGCAAATATGTGGGTCGATTGGATGAACCATCATCGAATCAGTTATGCGAGTTGGAGTATCAAAGATATTGATGATGCCAATAGAACGTCCAATTTCGTAATGCCCCATGCCTCTGAATTTGGTGGGTGGACAGATGATGACCTTTCGGTATCGGGAAAATGGGTCCGTGATCTAATGCTCAGCTCTCATCCTGACCCCTATGACCCTACAGGGAGACCAAATATCGATTGGGATGGTGATGGCGTTGGTGATGGTATTGGTGACGGCATTGGTGATGAGATTGTTGATACTCCTGCCCAATCAAGTGGAGCAGTGGTTGAACTCTCGTCTATGGAGGTGGATGAATCCTCTTCTGAAAAGGATGGTAGTGAGAGCTCTTCTTCGAGTGATGCTATAGAACTGCCTGAATCTTCTTCGAGTGAGAGTGTAGTAATGCCGCCAACTTCTTCGGAGAGTATGAGTTCAGAAGAGAGCATTGCCCCATTAAACGAGGGATTGCAGGTGAGACCTACTCTTCACTCAGTGCCTTTTATTTATAGAGAGGGTACGGCGAATGTCGTTACGCTTAATCCAGAGACACTGAAGTATAGCATTGTTTCTCCCGATGGTACCGTCTGGCAGTCTGGAGTGAATGCAGGGTCTGAAGCTGAGGGGGGAGTGGTACCGGTGCAGTCACTTCCTACTGGGTTGTATCTACTGATTCAAGAGTAAGTGGGGAGCTGAACAGAGGAAATAATCCTTTTTTTAATACAAGCCTTGACCTTAGTTTTGCCGTCCAGGGCTATACTCTCCAGAAGTGGTAATTATTATTGCAGCGAGTAGTAAACGTACTGTAAGTATAGTTAATGTAATTATGACAAATAGATGCAATCTATTATGCTTTTACTGAATCTGAACATATATTAAAACTACAGACTCATGAAGGGCACAAGTGAGAAAGGCACACATTCTCAATTCTGTCTTTAGTATTTTATAACATAATAATTTAAAATGGCAGTCTACTGCGTATGAGTTTTCAGTCAGTGACAGATATACGGATTGAAAGGTACTCTTTGCATTAAGGAAAATTATGATTCGTACCATAGTAAAAAAACTTCCCGGTATCGCGCTT
>JAOPTX010000116.1:0-1614 GCA_051532055.1 Fibrobacterales bacterium
GTTTGGCGAACGTACGCAGGCTTTTTGTACTTCAGTGCATAGAAAAAAGCTTGCGTGCTTCGGCTGTTGAAAGCAGTATTTTATCGGGGGTAATCGTCTCTATATACCATGTTTTTTTAAATATTCTAAGTAGTCCCCAATTTCCTTTGACCACATTCGATTCATATAATCTTTATTTTTGATTAGTGTTTCCTTTATTGGGGAAGTATCGAAAGGATACAAATCATTACCAAGGTATTTGACAATGAATTCGCCTAATACAATAATTTCATTTTGTACATTCATTTTCCAATATCCTCTTTTCCGATTAATCTCTTTCATCAGAATACCAATCTCAGTATCCTCTAATTGTTTCTTTAAACGTATAATACCGATAAACATAATGTTTGCAAGATATAACGGTTCAATCTTTTCTTCAACCGCCTTTCTAAATAATAGATAGATGTCATGGATTGCACCACGATTTATGACATCCCTTGAAATTATATCTTGATTATCTTTTTTCAAGAAAATACTTACCAACCCCGAAAACATTTCTTCATTTCCTTTTTTTAATGAACTCAAGGCAAGTTGCTTTGACAAAACTTTTGAACTATATATTGGATCCTCACCCAAATCAAGTTTTTCATAATGGCTTAAATATTCATATAAGGCTCTTATGAACTGGTTTATATCTAATACTATATCAGATGAGGATATTTTATCTATAAATACAGAAATGTTCTGATGCAAATCTTTTGTTGTGATGAATTTCTTTTTCTCTTGTGCCTCTTGTAAATTCTGCAGAATTTCCTCTAAAAGCATTAATAGATGTGTTCTCCAATCTTTTTCAACTTTTATGTATTTATTAAGGTTGAAGAAACGCTGAATGCTATACACCTTATCTTGGCTTTCACAAGAATACACTCTATCAAATACTGACAAAGGAAAGCCGCACCTTAAATGAAAATACATCTTATGATTATTTAATATTTTTTTGTAATTAATATCCGTTATTATGTGACTCGGATTTTTCACCTTGGGCATTGATAAATAATATTCTGAATGATAAAGATTAACATAGTCATCAGAGAGTCCATTTTCAAAATCACGAATATTTTTCCATGTTTTTTGTTGTTTCTTAATCTTCGATATTATTCTTGAGATTAAATAATCAGTTTGCGCTACGAGTGAAAGCGACCGGAAAGAATAATAATTAAGGTAAAACTTAATTATTAAATAAAACAACATACATATTAAGACCGCATAAATTGATTCAACAATTATTCTCTTGCCAACAAATGACTTATTTATAGAAGACGGCAAATCATTATAATCAGCTATAGAAATAATTAAAAACGAAAATATTAAGAATCCAATTCCTAGGAGAATAAATTTGTAACTAAGATTAATATCAAAAAATATTTTCGTCTTGTTTTCTTCTGTATTATTTAAATACGCAAAAACAATCGGAATTAAGAGTGTTACTAAGACTGCAATTGATGTTCCAATTATCATATTATCTCAATTGATTTTTATTAAGAATAGTAAAATAGATTCAGGGTCCCCTTATATTTGTTTATTTGTTTTTACCCCCGATAAAATATTGATTTCAACGCTTGGCGAATGTACGCA
>JAOPTX010000117.1:0-3524 GCA_051532055.1 Fibrobacterales bacterium
AATAGTGATATATCCTACGGGGGCGAGGTCATAGAGTTCAAAATAGCGTTCCCGTGACCGAGCTATCTCGGTATGGGCACCACGGAGCTCTTCATTTTGCATTTCGAGCTCAATTTGGTGGATACTTAGGTTATGGAGTATCTCTTGTAACTCTTCAGGTGTTTTAGCCTCGTGAGTACCCACAGAAATATCTTCTCTTTGGCGGAGCAACACTTCGGCCTTTTGACGAAGATCGTGGATGATATCCGGTCCATCAGTACTTTCCTTTGCGGTACTCTTTGTGTCCTTCATTAGGCCTTTCCTCTACTTTATTTTTCTAATAATCGCTCTGTTGTGGCTATTGCATACACTGTTGAATCTTCATTCACCAAAGTAGTACTTGTTATCTGCACATTTAAAATCTGACCATTTTTAGAAATACGTTTAGTTATCATCGGCTCAACAACTTCACCGTTACAGAGCTTATCAATGATGGTAAGTGCATTTTCTATTTCTTCTTTGGGAAACAGTTCGCGGATATTCATTGCAAGTGCTTCAGTTTGACTCCACCCATAATGGTCTTCAGCTTTTTTGTTCCAAGTCAGTATACGCCCTTCCAAGTCCTGGACGGTTATTGCATCGTTGGAATCATTGACAATAACTCCGAGGCGACTGAGTCCTTTTGCATCATCCAATTCGGCTTTCATTAATTTCATTTCTGAGATGTCGACAAAAGTGATTACGGCACCTTCAATAACATTTTCGAGGGTTCTATAGGGTTGAATACGCATGGTAAACCACTTCTTCTCATTCGTTTGTACTTCAACCTCTTTGGGGATAAGGGTGTGTAACACAGCTTGTATATCACCAACGAGAGTATCATACTCAATTAGGTTCGATACAATATGCCCAACTGGCCTCCCGATATCACTTAAAATCAGGTTAATAATTTGGGTTGCGGTAGGGGTAAAGCGAAGAATATGTAACGAATGATCTACAAAGACCGTGCCAATACCCGTTCCTGCGAGAAGATTATTCATATCATTATTGGCACGGGAAAGTTCAGCAACTTTTGTTTGCAGTTCGGTATTGACCGTTGCAAGCTCTTCATTAACTGATTGCAACTCTTCTTTAGAGGTTTCGAGTTCTTCATTGGTAGATTGTAGCTCTTCATTAACTGATTGCATCTCTTCATTTGAGGACTTCAGTTCTTCAATTGATGTTTCGAGCTCTTCATTCGTTGTCTGAAGGTACTCTTCTTTGGTGCGCAACTCCTGTTTGAGCGCTAATATACTTGCATCAACCTCTGTTGTACTGTCTCCTTTCAGAGGGGTCTCGATGGGAGTGATGTTTTCAATTGAGGGGGTATCATCGAGGATCACCATAAAAAGCGGTGTTTCGGGAGTCTTTGAAACGGTAATATTAACAGGGCGAACCGTAAGGTTAACCAGAGAATAATCACCATTTGTTTTAACCCGTAAATTTTGATATCGGATAGCCTCTTTAGTGAGTGTTGCCTTGTGAAGTGCAGAAGTCAAGTCGCGATGCAAGCCTTCACGAGCCATCTTCAAAATGTTATTTACTCCAGCCTCTCCAGACATAGGCTCGAGGAATCTACCGGTTCTTCCGTGTATATATAAAATATCACCATGAGAATCTACAAGTGCACCGGCAGGAGCGATCTCTTTAAGTAAGGCTTTTTCTGTAATTTCTCGGAGAGGAAGTTTCGTAGAAGAGGTAATTTTTGTTTCGAGGGGGATATTTACTACTCCACTCGCGATAATAGAAGGGATAAACCTACCGAGTGATGATCGTTGCGAAGCATACAGGTCATCTTTTCGCTTAAAGAGCTTAGCTTTGCGATCTAATTCAGTAAAGAGATCACCAAATTCTCCGATGGCCTCGGAGGTACCCAGAAAAAGAATGCCGTTTTTGTTAAGCGCATATTGGAATAGCGGTATCAGTTTTTTTTGCAGGTCTCCGCCCATATAAATCAGAAGGTTTCGGCAGGTTATTAGGTCTAGTTTTGAAAAAGGAGGATCTTTAACAATATCCTGTTCCGAAAATACAAGCATATCACGAATGCTTTTATTAATACGAAACGAAGTACCGTCATTTTCTGAGGTAAAATAGCGGGTTAACCGCTCGGGTAAGATATCCTGAGAAATACTCTCAGGGTACACTCCAGCACGAGCCGTTGCAATTGCATTGTTGTCAATGTCGGTTGCAAATATCTGTATTTTATAACTCTGTTTCAACTCATCCATTAATTCTTGAAAAAGAATAGCGATAGAATACGCTTCTTCGCCGGTAGAACACCCAGGCGTCCATACGCGGATAGTAGACCCGGTTGGGTGACTTTTTAGAATTTCGGGTATCGCTGTGGTTTCTAGGGCAGCAAATGCTTCGGGGTCTCTGAAAAAATTGGTTACTCCAATGAGTAAATCTCGAAACAACGCCTCAATTTCTTCGGGTGTTTTTTGGAGGCATTCTACATAGTTTGATAAGGTTGAGATCTGCTGAACAGCCATGCGTCTTTCTATACGGCGTCGGATAGTACTTGGTTTGTATTGAGAAAAATCATGACTGGTTTGAGTGCGCAACAGAATGAATATTTTATTCAAGGCATTCTTATTCTTTGAATTAGAGGAGATTGGAGTTGGGGGCTTTCCATAAATATGAGATGCATAGCCTATCAGTTGGGCAGGCATTTCTGCCGGAGGTAATATATAATCAACTAAACCGGTGGCTATCGCACTGCGGGGCATGCCGTCATATTCGGTAGATTCAGGATTTTGAACCATCGACATACCGCCGTCGCCTTTAATTGCACGCAACCCTTGGGTTCCATCACTGCCAGTACCCGAGAGCACAATACAGATTGCCCGTTCACGCTGGTCCTGTGCGAGAGTTCGGAAGAAAAAATTGATGGGTAGACGCTGTCCTCGAGGGGCACTTGGTTCCATGAGCTGCAACGAACCATTTAAAAAGGCCATATCACGATTGGGAGGAATAATATACGCACAGTTAATTTCAACGGTCATACCGTCTTCAACTTCATATACCTGCATGCGGGTATAGCGTTGAATAAGTTCGGTGAGAATACTCTTGTGGTCAGGGGCAAGGTGCTGAACTATTATAAAAGCCATTCCAGGGTTTGTATCAGAGGGCATACCGGAAAAAAACGCTTCAAAGGCTGAGAGTCCGCCTGCCGATGCCCCAATTCCAACAATGGGAAAGCCGGGGAGTGGAGTACTCAATTCTTCTTCTTCTTCTTCTTCTTCTACTATTGGAGTTTCACTGTTATCTATGTCGGGAGCGGCATCAGGCAGTACCTGTTTTTTAATGTTGTTCTGTTCCTGTTTAGGCTGTTTAATTTTTTTAGACATAGTGTTTGGTATCCTCTATCGTAAGTACGCTTTTACATCTCAAATATATTTGACATATGCATTGACTATATAGAAATAATGTCAGGGTTGACACTACTAATACTCTTATACAGTGTTCTATAAGCGGGATAGTGCTCTTATGGAGTATGATGTAGG
>JAOPTX010000118.1:0-1861 GCA_051532055.1 Fibrobacterales bacterium
TTGATGTTGTACCATCAATGACCGGTGTTGTATTATCAAATGGACGACTCAATGTGAATAATGCTCTTGCATCAATTGGACCAAACTGGATTGCAGCTGCACCAACAACTCCTGGAGTAGTTATTCCTGGTGGGACACAAGACATTATCACTACAATAGATCCTGCTGGTCTTCTTGGGGGCGTTTACACTGGTGAAGTGGTTGTTGAAACCAATGACCCTGTAACTCCTCTCCAAACGATTCAAGTTACATTGACTATTGATGGCTTTAGGTCTCTTGAAGCGAATTCTAGTAGCGTAGATTTTGGAACTGTTTGGCTTGGTCAAACGGGAACTGTAGCGCTCACCTTGATAAATAGTTCAAATGAAGCAACTGTAGTTTCTGATCTTACGATACCTAATACGCTTTTTAATTCTAGTGTGGTACTCCCATTAACCGTTCCTGCATTTGGAGAAATGACCGTTGATCTATCATTCACCCCTACTCAGGCTTCATCTGAATCTACAGTTCTCACAGTGATAAGTAATGCGGAAGACAATGGGAACATTGGTGTTGCTCTTTCAGGTGTAAGTGTTGAGGGACCATCCATTAGTATAAATCCTGCACAATATGATGTAGCACTTCAAACCGGGGCCACGACTACTGAACCTATGACTATTACTAATACCGGTGATATTGATTTAGAATTTTCCATTGCATCTGAAATAACAACTCCGATAGCACCACTACTCAGATCTGTTGAAGAACGCTGGGATTTAAGTGAAACTCCTGAAAATGGTTATGGACTAACTCCAATCTCATTTACAGAGGTTGATATGGCACTTAATGCAGCATACCCATTTTATGATGGGTTTGAAGATGGAACCTGGGATAAGTGGGAACAAGTTTTGGGTAATAATGTACCAGCAGTTACTAATACTACAGTGTATGGAGGTTCATATGCCCTTACCATAACGGGCAGTGATTATTTCCACGAAGGGCTCAGGCTTAATTTTGGAAATGAAACTCCTGAAGAGGTTTCATTTGCTCTTCGTTCATCTGATATACTTAATCATGATGCTTATTTCAATATTCGAAGTGGTACTCAGCATGCTGTATGGTGCTTTCTCCAAGGAGATGGTGATATTTACATTAATGGTAATGAAACATTCAAATATGTTGCAAATGAATGGTATCATTTCAGATTAGTTTTCGACTGGTCTAACTATAGAATAGATGTATATATCAATGAGCAACTAGCAATCACTGCTTTGCCATTTAGAGATCAAGTAAATAGCATAGATAAAATTGATATATTTAACTATGAGGATTCACAGGCATGGTGGGATGAAATTGCTATTGGGCAAGATCCAATTGCACCATGGCTTAGAAGTAGTGTTACTACAGGAACTATAGCTCCTGGACAAACACTTGAACTCGAGGCTGAATTTGATGCTACTGCTTTAGTTGGTGGACAATACACAGGTCAGTTTGTAGTTACTAGTAATAGTCCTACTACTCCTGAAGTACTTATTCCAGTAAATCTAACTGTTGATGGCGAAAAGAGACTTTCAGTTTCTCCTAATACCTATGATTTTGGTGATGTATGGCAAGGTGCTACTCAAAGCTTTGAGTTAACCTTAAGTAACTCTGGTGATGAAACAACAGTAGTTACTGATATCTCAATAGATAATGTGGTATTTAGCAGCAACGCTCTTCTTCCATTAACAATTCCAGCATTCGGGTCCGAAACAATTACAGTGTCTTACACTGCGAGTCAATTGAATATTGAATTAGGGGTAATGTCTATTGTGAGTGATGCAGAAGATAACCCTGAGTTAACGGTATCGTTGTCTGGTGCTGGTGTAGAGGCTCCGGCTGC
>JAOPTX010000119.1:0-1680 GCA_051532055.1 Fibrobacterales bacterium
GGAGTGAATTATTTTTAAAATGACGTGGACTTGCCGACTCCAACGATTTGATATTAGTTATGTCCCCCTTTTTTTAGATGGTACAATAAAGTACACCTCAAGAAAGGAGAAACATAACATGCGATACTATAAAAATAAACACAAATACTATTGCGGAATAGATCTACACACCAAAACCATGTATGTAGTGATTGTTGACTCTCAAGGACTCCCGGTGTTTGAACAAAACATGAATTCCACACCTCAAGATTTATTTGCAGCCATTCAACCCTATCGAGAGGATATTGTCGTGGGTGTAGAATGCATCTTCAGCTGGTACTGGATGGCTGATTGGTGTCATGAGAACGAAGTCGACTTCATACTGGGCCACGCCCTATACATGAAAATGATACACGGCTCTAAAGTTAAGAATGACAAAATCGATGCGCAGAAGATTGCTCAAATGATTTTTGCAGGGCTATTCCCTTTAGCATATTCATATCCAGATAAAGAGCTCCGAGCTATACGAGACCTCCTCAGGCGGAGAATGAAGCTGATGCATGACCGAGCAGAACTTATGACTCATATAAAGATCCTGGGCCATCAAATCAACAACTCATTTGGGTCTCTGAGATTAAACTATAAATACAATCGAAAAGACTTAGAGAAAGCCTTTGAGAATAGCAGCTACCGTTTAAATTGCGAAGCAGACCTTCAACTCATTGATGACTATGATCGGATAATTGGTAGAATTGAAGCGAAAGTGAAAGAGGAAGTAACACATAGGCTTCCCAAGGAATTGAATATTGTTCAGTCAATACCTGGTGTTGGTAAAATAATTGGCTTGGCTTTAGTACTCGAGATAGGAGATATCAAGCGCTTTGATACGGTCCAGCAATTCGCATCATACTGCAGGTTGGTTCGGTGCAAGCATGAGTCAGCCGGTAAGAGCAATGGTCACGGGCCAAAGAAGATCGGTAACCCCTATTTAAAATGGGCCTTCTCTGAGGCCACGTGTCTCTTAATGAAATCATCTGATCAAGCAAAGAAGCATGTAAAGCGATTAGAACGAAAACATGGAAAAGGAAAAGCAATGAGTCTTTTGGCTCACAGAATAGGAAGGAGTGTATTTACTATACTCAAAAATGAAAAGGTGTTTGATATAGATAAATGTTTTGGAAAGTAAACGGACTCAGGTACCCTGAAGGATAACTCACCCTAAACGCTGATCATCAATTAAGGGATAAAAGACTGTACATAGAGTACGCATCTCTTATATGACAATAAGCAGAGGTCGTAGGTTTGATTAGGGCCTGAGTCTAATACATACGAGTTTCACTATGACTTTGCCTCGCCTGCCAGCTGATATATAACTGGATAAGCATCTAAATTTTGAATGGCGGCAGGAGGGTACGGAAAATATATTAGGACACTATGTTGGAATACATAGAGCTCTTTCGGCGGAAGCTAGACAAGGGTAGATCCTCTATAGATGTTTGGTGCAGAGCCATATGAGAATAGGTTACCGATGCAGGGAGCAATGTGAGATTCAGGAGTGAGAAGTCAAGTAAAACAATTTGAGGTGAATCACTATTTTTTACTTGACTTGGGGGGACATATAGATGTTAGCACGCAGTTTGATTATGCTATTTTTTTACTAATGATATATAAGAAATTTTTCCATAATTAACATCACAGCCA
>JAOPTX010000120.1:0-3078 GCA_051532055.1 Fibrobacterales bacterium
AAGAATTGACTCTTGAACGCGAAATGTTACTGGTTCGATCAAACGAATATTCTTCAATACTGAAAAACCTCAGAGTAAATATCGAACAGATTCCACTCATCGAAAAGAACATCAGTGAAATGAAAAACACCATTTCCCTCTATCAAAAAAACTTTACAGAACTCAACAAGAAATACATGGATGCTCAACACTCCATCGACATTGCCATTTTAGATGCCAATGCCGGGTATAGTATTCTAACTCCCGCAGTAATTCCTCTATGGGCTCACTATCCTCATAAACAGAACTTTTTATTCGGTGGTATGCTTGCAGGACTCTGCATATTTATTATGACACTTATACTGATAGAAATGATACATGGGCGCATTTTGGACAGAGAAGATGTTGAAGACATTCTTGAGTGTCGCTATTTAGGAACCATTCCACACATTACCCAGGAGTAGCTCATGAGACTGCTACAACTCCTCATATTTCTTATTCCTTTTCAAAACCACCCATTACTCTCCATGAATATACTCCCCCGCTTTACTCCCATAAAACTCATAGGAGTTATGGCGCTCTTCTATTCATTTCAGCTCATTGCAAAAAACAAAAAGAGACAACCCATCGATTTCATATCCGGACTCTTTTTATCTTTTACCTTTTCGCAACTCATCCTCTCACTCTTCTGGCACTCGACTGTAGGCCCCGATGCAATTAAAAGCCTCGTTTCTTTTCTTGTTTTTTATATCACTGCAATAACCATCATTTCAAATCCACAAAAAATTGATCGCATTTTTTGGGCTTGTATTATAGCAATGGCATGGTCCTCCCTCTATATGTATAAAGAGTATATTTTGCTAAAAAATGTATTTGTTGGTTTTCGCCCAAGGGGTAGTTTTGGCGATTCCAACTACTACTGTATTGCTGCAATACTAGTATTACCTATGGCTCGCTCTCTTTATACCACAGTAGCAGGTAAACAACGGTATATTGTTCTTGCACTCGGACTCTTGATAGTCGGTGGAATGATGGTGGCACAAAGTAGAGGTGGTATGTTGGGACTAGGGATTATTATAGGGATTTACCTACTCCATTCTACTCAAAAATTACGCAGTGCCATACTCACTGTTCTCATTTGTACTATTGGCCTCTTATTCATGCCCGATAATTTCTGGACGCGATTAGAAAAAGGAGTGTCAGTAAAAGAAACAACTGAAGTTGCAGGAGATGACCTCAGTAATAAACGCCGTATTGAACTTCCCCGTGCCGGACTTCTTATGTACAGTGCTAATCCAATACTCGGTGTAGGCCTGGGAAATTATAAAAGTCAATCAGCGATCTATAATCCCATTCTCTGGGAAATCAATGGGCCTGGAGTTGCCCACAACACCTATATTGAAATTTTAGGTGAAACTGGTACATTAGGGTCACTGCTTTTTCTAGGCATTTTATTTTTTACCATCTCAACGTTAAATACAATAATCCGCCACCATCGGGATTCAATTATTATAAGCTCCCAGGCCCTTGCACTTAAGGTCGGTATTTATGGGTATGCTTTCACGGCCATTTTTCTTACTGCGCAATATTCCAAGTTTTACTGGCTCGTACTCTTTATTGCTATAGCCCTAAAACGATATGTCGTCCAGTATGAATCAAGTTTTTACACAACAGAGAGGAACAAACAATGAAAATAGCACTCTTATTTGGGGGAACCTATCAATTAGGTTGGGGGCGGGCTCAAAACCTCGCCAAAGGTCTTGCAGAAAAAGGTCATAGCGTGTGGTATCTGGATGCTATAGATCCAGTTTTAAAGTCCTGGCGCACTTATTCAGCACCCTATTGTCAACACGGGGTAAATGTTTTAGCTCATATAACCTCACTCCCTATTGCACGTTTCCCTATATTGGAAAGCCCCAACCGTCTGTTCCTTAAACATCAACTATTAAAGGCATGTGGTGATATACATGATATTGATATTCTTCTTTTCTATGGAGTGCCTCAACCATGGATTCAGGAGCTCTTTATCAACGCATTTCCTAAAAGCCGCAGAATCTATGATTGCGCTGATGAAAAACGTTCTACATTTCAAGACCTTATCAATAAGAAAGTTGGAGTGACTGTCGGTCACTGGGAGAAGCAACTACTCAAAAGAATTGATGCTGTTTCTGCAATTAACCAACATCTCATTACTCAGCTCAACCCCCATAACATCATTGAATCACTTGCACTATCTAATGGCTATGATGAGACACTATTTCACCATACATCTACACAGTCTTTTAGGTCAATACGGAAATTGGTATTTGCAGGTGCCTTGAATGAACGACTTGATATCGAAAAAATTACAAAGCTCGCTGACAACCCAGAAATCGAAATTGATTTTTATGGTCCCTACCACCCAATTACCAAAATATTAGCTGAGCACCCTTCAATACAATATCAAGGATCAATACCCTATGGTGAACTCCCTTCAAAACTTAAGCAGTATGATGGTGGTCTTATAGCATACCGGAACATTACATCGATACAAAAATCTGATCCACTCAAAATTTTACAGTATTTTGGGTGTGGCCTTCCCGTGTTTTCATTTCATATTGATGCCTGGAAGCCATTACACCCCTACATAACATTTATAGAAAATACCGTTCCCGCACAGTATAATCTACCACCTTCTCCCGAATTACTCGCACAGAACTACTCATGGAATAGTAAAATTAACCAATATGAACAGTGGCTCTCACATGTTCTAGAGACTTGTTAGGAGCAGTATGCGTCAGTACATTTCACATCCACAGTTCCTCCCCGTACTTAAAGTACTCGGAGCCAATGTTCTCAATATTGTATCTTCTTTTGGGAGTGTGATTCTTATATCGAAATCACTTGGTGTTACACAATTTGCTGACTATTCATTGCTTCTTACTGTTCAGGCTTTTTTACAAATTACTCAAAATGCCCTGGGCCCTGGAATCCTCTACACGCTCAACCGCAATCCAGAGCGTATATTCCAGGTCGCCCGGGCTTCTATTATCTTAAGGCTTACTGCATCTGCTGGTATGTCTCTGCTATTAATTGCACTCTGCCCTATCTTAGTATCAA
>JAOPTX010000121.1:0-15373 GCA_051532055.1 Fibrobacterales bacterium
GATGGTGCCCTGGTTAAAGGGGCAGGTCTGATTCTTTTGGTAGATGATGAGGAAATTATTAGAATTACAGGTAAATTTATGCTTGAAGATATGGGGTATACGGTGATTTTGGCTAAAGATGGTTCTGAAGCTGTTGACATATTCAAAGCTCGACATTCTGAAATTACCCTAGTTCTTATGGATATGATAATGCCTGTAATGAATGGTCGGGAAGCATTTTACGAGTTAAAAAAAGTTCAAGAATCCTGTAATGTAATTCTCTCCTCTGGCTTTACTAATAGCGAAAAACTGGATGGACTCAATAATGATGGACTTGCAGGATTTATACAAAAGCCTTATAGAGACATTGAGTTGAGTCAGGTAATAGATAAGGCAATACAACGAGTTCCCAGGTAATAATAGAGTTTTGTTTGAGGCTTCCTTTAAATGATTATTTCTTTTAATATATGTAGACTAATAATGACATTTGACCTGAAAATTAAACGGTAAAAATGTATATTGACCCTCGAGGACACACAACATATTCTGGGGTTAAAAATGTATACACTATACTTTGTATTGTGTTTGTGCATGCTGTTTTTTATAGCATGTGATAAGGGGGTTTCTCCTATCGATTCACTTCACGCTTCTATAGAAAGTAGTAGCCAAAAAAATCAGCAGTTTCAGTCAAGTTATCAACGATTTAGTTCGGTACTATCAATGGATAATGGTTCTTTGAGTAGTTCCTTACCTAAAAATATGACCGTGAGTAGTGTAGAAATGAGCTCTATTTCTCTTGATACTCTTGATAGGGTGAGCAGATCAAGTAGTTCGATCACTGTGATTGGTTTGTCAAGGAGTGTCGTGCAAAATGATACAGGGGTGACTGTACCAAACGACACGATACTTTCGAGCAGTACCCGATTAACGCAATCTTCACTAGGAGTGCAATCAAGTAACCAGCATTCAAGTGAATCTAGGGGGGATATATCGTCCGGTAATCCAGAATTAAGCAGTTCAGTAATTGCAGTAAGTTCTAGTAGCATCAAAGTGAGTAGCTCAGCTCCTAGTGCTCTGTCGAGTAATGAGCCTTCTTCTTCTTTTTCTTCTAATGCATCCATCACACCCAGTAGCTCAAGCTTTGTCTCGGTCATTGTTCCTCCTGCGAATACGCTCCCGCGTACTGTATTTGTGCATCTTTTTGAATGGCAGTGGGCCGATATTGCTCTAGAATGTGAAAATGTACTTGGACCTGGAGGTTTTGCTGCGGTACAGGTATCACCTCCTCAAAAATCCATTCCAGGAGACGTGTGGTGGACTCGTTATCAACCAATGAGTTATGCCATAGAGGGGCGTTCGGGAAATCGTGCAGCATTTGCAAATATGGTACAGCGCTGTAAGGCAGTTGGGGTAGATATATATGTAGATGCTGTAATTAATCACATGGCAGCAGGGGGTAGGAATTATCCTGAGGTTCCTTACGCATCTGGTGATTTTCATGGGTGTACAAGCATCACAAATTTTACAGATCGCTGGGAGGTTCAGAATTGTGATCTGCTCGGACTCAATGATCTTGCGACAGAAAAAGAGGATGTGCGAAATAAAATTGCAGCATATTTGAACGACCTTATTGGTATTGGCGTAGCCGGGTTTCGTATCGATGCGGCTAAGCACATGCCGGCTTCAGACCTTGCTGCAATTAAAAGTAAATTGACTGGAAGCCCCTATATATTTCAAGAAGTAATTGGAGCGGGGACTGAACCCATTAAGCCTTCAGAATATACTGGTGTAGGGAGTGTGACAGAATTCAATTTTACTCGAACTATTGGGCACTACTTTAAGAGACGAGCACCACTGCATGAGCTCTCAAATATTGGTACCTGGTCAGGATGGCTTCCGAGTAATAGCGCTGTTGTATTTGTCGCAAATCATGATAACCAGCGTCAGGATACTGATAATACAATCACACACAAAGATGGAGAAGGGGTCAATAATAGCGCCCATATCTTTGCCCTTGGATGGCCTTATGGCTACCCTAAGATTATGTCAAGCTATGAGTGGGCTGATCATGATCAAGGCCCGCCAGCAGTAGGAGCAAATACTTGTAGTGACGGTTGGCTATGTGAACATCGGTCGCGCCCCATTTATAACATGGTGCAATTTAGAAACTACACTCACAGTGTGCCTTATGTAACAGACTTCTGGACTAATGGTGGGAATCAAATTGCATGGGGGCGCGGTGGTTTAGGGTATGTTGCTCTCAATATGGAAGGGAGTACCCTAACACGTACCTTTAATACAGGTATGCCTGTTGGAACTTATTGTGATGCAATTACTGGTGACTTCAATCCGGTAACCAAAGCGTGTACGGGTACGGTTATCTCAGTGAATGGGAGTGGATTGGCTCAGATGACGGTTCCACCAATAGGGGCTGTCGCAATACATAGAGGTGTTCGTATTGATGATCAATGTACAAGTAGATGTTCATCCAAAACTGTGCCGGTAACTTTTACTTGTCATAATGGTTCTACTGTTATGGGGCAGAGTGTCTATGTTGTAGGTAATATCCCCGAGCTGGGTGATTGGAACGAAGGGGGGGCACGTAAGCTTGAACCTTCTCGCTATCCTATCTGGGAAGGAGTGATGAATTTACCTGCCAATACTGCATTAGAGTGGAAATGCCTCAAGCGCAATCAATATAATCCTACAGATAATATTGTGTGGGAAAGTGGTTCGAATACGGTGATTAACTCTGGGAGTGGCGGAGTGAGTACGGTGGGGAGTTTTTGATTGCTTCCACAGTTGTTTTTGTTTGCTTATTTTTCTTGGGATTTCAGTCTTCTTTTTTTTGATACAACACTTGTGTTGTTAAGATAAAAGGTTATTTGTACTTAGAGTAAGTGCTTCTCTGCTTTGATTTTATTAATTGATTCTGGTGTGTGAGTTTAATTTTTGAGTACGTTTTGAGTACGCTATATTTTCATGGGTGGCGATAGACCATATACATCATGAGTATTTAGAGGTACCTTTGGTCTCGTTAAATGTAAACACACACACACAACACAATTAACAATTACACAGGAATCACACATGAAACTTAGTAACATTATTAAATCAACACTCGTTGGAATCACTTGTATCACATCAATTGCTTCTGCAGCCAACTATAGCCTTGTCTCTCAAATTGCTGAAGTAACAGCTTCAAGTATTGAGTCAACTCAGTACCCTGCATCAAACCTTACTGATGGAAATAAAGATACTCGTTGGGCGTCCGAATTTGCTGATGGTCAGGAAGTAATTCTTGATCTCCGTTCTTCACAATACATTGACAGAGTGGCATTGACATGGGAAGGCGCATATGCTTCAACCTACACAGTATCTACTTCAAATGACTTAGTACACTGGGAATTTCAATATACTCAAGTACATGGCATGGGTGGTGTTGAAGTTGAAACAAGAGATATGGGTAAATTTCAGTATGTTAAAATTGCACTAGACTACAGAGCAACTTCATACGGTTTTTCACTCTATGAAGTAGAAGTTTTTACTGATCTTGATCTTCACCTTGAAGCTACAACTATTAAATTGAATGCACACAGCGACTGGGGTAGAAAGCCACTTCCTTCGTGTGATAATAGCACTGTAGGAACAATTGCAGTACAGAAAGAGGGTCACTACACTATTAATACAGTTGTATACTCATGTGTAAGCTACAGCGCTCCAAATCTTACAAGTACATTGTTTGGTTGGGTTAAACTTGCAGAAGGTGCACAGCTTCTCGATTAGTAATCAGATTCTGTAATCGTTTTATAAAAAAAGGCTCCTTAGCAATAAGGAGTCTTTTTTATTTGTTATAACAGGTTACTAAATAACTTTTACTAAAATACTCCCTACTCATGTTTTGATAGAGTACATTAGACTATTTACTTATCCAGCTTTTAAAGCTGACCGTGATACCTCGCCAAATAAATTGTTTCCGGAATAGGCTTACTATGACAAGAAGGGGTTGAAGCATAAGCATTAATGGAACATAGATAATGTGCCTGAGTGGAAGAGTATGACTCCTCTTGAGTAAAGTGTATTCATTAATCATTATTCCCATGCTTTCAATGAGAATACTGAGTAGTAAAGGAACAAATAGAATAAGATGGATATCGGTAAAAAAGAGCATAAGACTCAGGATATACAGAGAGATTGGGGCAAAGAGGCTCAGAATAAGCATAGAAAAACTATAGATAAAGGTTTTGCGATCTATTAAGTGCATTATAGCGCGGGGGAGCATAAGCCACCGGATAATTTGTTCAATAACATCCTTCCATGATGCACTGTGTTTATTTACCACAATAGGTTCTTTTGAAAGGTGAACTGATTTGCCGGCTCGTCCGAAATAGGTGCCTAAAGAGTGGTCATCAGAGGCTTCTTTTCGATTATTGTAGAGTGCCTGTTCGGCAACGTCATCTACTGGCCGAATCATCATGCTTGGCCCTATGGATGTATTAAATTGAGACCAGATAAAAGCCCCGGCATAAAGAGAAAAGTTACTGTAATCAGTATATGCCGCTAATAATGCTTCAGGAGGAGTACTGGCATTTGCGTATATGGGGAGACTGAAGGATAAATGACCTTGATGAGACTGGGTTCTTCTCGTCAGGTAGTCATAGTCAATTGAGGTATCGCTATCCATAAACAGAACAGTATCATATGATGCAGCTTTATAGCCCTGATACATTCTCCAGTTCTTGTCGTACCAATTGTCAGAGAGTTGTTTGCTAATTATAATGGTGACTTGAGGAGAGTACTGATTGAGTCGTTCAAGATTTTCTGCGTCGGCAACGACAATTACCTCAATAGTATTTTCATAATTTTGTTTACAAAGATTGGTGAGCAATAAATCTAAAGAATGGTCCCAGCCTTTTAAAGGGATAATTACAGTTATGTCTCCTTGAGATTGGCTATTGGGATCACAGACTATTGGCTTATTTGAAAAACGCAGATAAATTAACATCCATCGTAAAAATAACACGACTGGGATACCCCAGAAGAGACTCATGAATAGAGTGCTATTGATCAAGTCATCTCCGATGTGGTGAACGTTCGTTCAACTCTTTTTAATTTTGCGAGAGGTAATGGTGCTCTATAAGGAGTAAAAATAACTTGCGGGTGTGTAATTTTATAGCTATCAAATACCATATTCAGGTTGGATACTATTTTCTTATTTTCTGATTCAGTAGATGAAGTACTGGCTCCATATTGAATAGATACTTCGATTGAACTCATACTTGTTTGTATGATTTTATACTCAGCAATCATGTCGGTAGCCGTAATTACAGCCCTTCTCATAAAATCAGGATATACTGGAATAGTTTCTCCTGTATGGGTCAAAAAATAAAATATATCATCACACCGCCCTTCTATGCATTCCAATGCTGTGAGGGCAGATCCACATTTACAGGGAGTGTCTTTTAATGTGAGGATATCATTTAAACGGTATCTAATTACAGGCTGGCTGGTGCGATTGAGGTCGGTGATAATGGGGATAAACTTTTTTGGATTATTTGGCAAAAATTCTTTTTCAATTATAAGGAGGTCTTCATTTAAATGAAGTGTTCCATGGGCACAGGTACAACCTATAAACCCTTCAGTTGCTTGATATATTTGATGTATTGTTTGATTATATATTCGCTTTAAATAGAGTTCATCAAGTGGATCGAGTACTTCTGCAACAGATATAACTTTGATAGGATGTAAGCTTATTGCTCTGGATTCAATACATTGTGCAATGACCTTTAATACTGAGGGTGGGGCAATGAGTATGGTGGGTTGTATTGTATTGAGTCTGTTGAGATGATCTGTTGCTGGTATGATCATGTCGAAATAGTGAAAGGAAATGGCACCTGCATTACTACTTTCATATAGATTACTGTTGGAACGGAGAAACAGTGCAATACGGTTTTTTTGCCATAAAGGGCCAGGGAGTACTTTCGCAAGGGTCTTTCCTGCCCATACGGATTCTTCGTAGGGAGAAACCAAGAAAAGGCCACGATTACCACTGGTTCCAGAAGATAAACCAATAGTATATCCATTGATCCTTCCATCAAATGAACGATCGGTTTCAGATTTTATTGCGTATTCATATGCGTGTTCTTTTGATATTCCAACAGTATTGATCGTATCAAAATGTTCCATCATTGTCTCTTTTGACATGATCTCTATTGTATCTTTTAGCTGTGAACTATTAGCAGTAATATTTTTATAAAAGAGAGATTTCTTTGATACGGTGCGTAATACTTTTTTTAATCTTTTTTGTTGGTAACGGTGTATTCTCATTCGAGAATCAAACGTGAGTATATATCTAGAAATAATAAAATGATACAGTATAATTATTGATTTCATAGGCGTGGTAGGTTGGAATGCGTTGAGCTGCAGTGACAGGGAATGATATTCAGGTTTTTTGATCTCAAATGTAAGGTGTGTAATTTTTTGATTGTATCGAGATAGAGGCTTTTGTCGTGAATGATTAAATATGCTAATGGGTGTATTTTTGAAAGTCTTTTGAATTGATCTTCGATCCAGCAGGCATCTGAAATCAATAAATAATCAGCATCCGATGCGCTTAAAAAGAGTCCCATATGTCCGGGAACATGTCCGGGGAGAGAAACCCCTATAATACTGCCGTCATTAAAAATATCCCACCCGCTCGTAATAGGGTCTATTAATGATCCGCAGTCAATTTGTTCAGACTTTGAAATAGCATGTGCACGTTTTTCAAAATTTTCAGGTAAGAGGTCTTTTAAAAAGCCATTTTTTACTTGAGCAAAACGGTTGAGAGTAACAACATTGCGGTAGGCTTCATCTATAAAATGATACTGTGCTGAAGGGAAATCTCTTATACCAGCGACGTGGTCGGCGTGAAAGTGGGATATAATAACATGCTTAATATCTTCTGGATCAATGCCGTGCAGTTTTAATTGATAGGCGGCCGTGGCCTCTGGTGTCACATAAACTGGAGTTAATAGCGCATAGAGTTTTTCTGGAAAATGAGCGGTGGCAGTGTAGAAATTGTGAGAGTATCCAGTGTCAAATAAGATGTATCCTTTGGAAGGGTGGTTAATGAGTGCAACTGTAGAGGGGAAGATTGATGGTTTAAACGAACCTCCTTTCTTAACTATAAACTCTGGGTGGGTACAATAACCCGCTTCAATAAATTTAATGTCCATTCGTGTGCTCCTTAATTTTCCACCAGTCAATGAATCTGCGTGTGCCTTCTTCAAGAGATACTATTGGTACATAGTTCAGGTCTTTTTCTGCAGCACTAATTTTAAGGGTGCGTGCATGAGCTAAAACGCTTAATGAATAGGGGGTAAGAATTGGTTCTATATTAGGGAGAAATACCTTATGAATGTTTTCAAGAACAAACGATAAAAGATAGGCAAGAGAATAGGGAATCTTTTTGATTCTTACTGGAATATTTAATTGGGTTAAAAGGTCGGTAAGAAAGGGCACGAGGTCAATAGGGTCACCATTGGTAATGTTATAAATGTTTCCAGAATAGAGTGAAGGGGCCTCTACAGCGAGACGTATGGCTTCTGCAACATTATCGACATAGGTGATGTCGATGGTTGTTGCTTTTTTTCTCAGAACTGGAATACCTTTTGATGAATTCGCTTTTATCAGTCTTGGAAATATTGCCGGATCTTCCGGGCCGAATAGTGCTTGAGGTCTGAGAGTTATAACTGAAAGACCTTGTGCATAGGCGCTTTTGATTCTTTTCTCTGCAATTATTTTAGTAGCAATATAATTATTTAAGGATCGGGACGGGAGTGGGTCATTCTCTGAAATGTCATATCGATCGATAAAGCATGAGTAGATGCTTGGGGAGCTGATATGTATCAATCGAGTTATGTTATTTTTAAGGCAAGCAGCAATTACATTTTCTGTTGCAACGACATTGTTATTATAGAATGTTTTATACTTACCCCATGAACTAGAAAGTGCGGCGCAGTGGACTACAACAGTATATTGGGCAATGACTTCGTTCACCTGAAGAGTATCGAGGAGGTCAACTTTGTGAAATAATATGCCATCAGCCTGCAGTGCACTGCCTATCGTTTCATTTCGTCCGAGGGCACTTACAGAATATCCTTTTTCTTTAAGATAATAGCATGTAGCCTTGCCTAAAAACCCTGTTCCACCTGTTATGAGAACTTTCATGTTACCCCATGTATTGAATGATTTGTGCAGATAAAGCAATACCTGCACCGGTACCAATTAATAAGATATAGTCCCCTTGGTTAATGGATTCTGATTTCAATACTTCATGAAATGCAGTTGGAATGGAAGCGGCTAATTGGTTTCCGTGCTCTTCAAGAATATCAATCCATTTTTCTTGGGTAATGGGGATTCTTTTCTTGATTAATTTGAGGGCTGCTCTACTTGCTTGGTGAGGTACAACAACAGTGATGTCAGTATAGGTTATTCCGGTATCTTTAAATAGTCTTTCTAAAAAAGGATTAAGGTGTGTTAATGTTTTTTTAAATAACTTTGGTCCATTCATTGAAAAGCAATAGTCATCATGTATTTCTTCTCTATACTTACGTGGGGGAAGTGTATTTCCTCCTCCTTTAATTTCACAAAGGCCCATACCGTCACTATAGGTTTCCATGTGGCTTGCAATTAGCTTGAAAGAACTTCCCATTTGGGGGGCACTCAAAATATGGGCTACTGCACCATCACCAAAAAGTGCCGCACTTTCTATGTGGCTTTTATTGAGATGATCATGAGCTGTTTCGGCAGTCACAATAAGTACTTTTGAAAAACGGCCCATTGCTATCTGCGATACTGTGGTGTCGAGTGCTGTTAAAAAGCTCAAACAGGTTGCATTGATATCAAAACACGGAATGCCGGATTTGCCAAAGCCTAACCGGTTTTGAATGATAGCCGCTGTGCACGGTATTGGTTGTTCGAGGGAGGTTGCTGCGAAAATAATGGCATCGAGATCGTTACATTGAATATTTGCCTCAATAAGTGCCTTTTGGGCTGCTTTTGCTGCCATGTCAGCGATGGTCTCATGATCCATATAGTAACGAGTGCGAACACCTGTCTTTTTAAAGGAGGTTCCCGATGGGACTTCTAATAGAGTATCAAGTTCCTGAGCGGTAACTTTTTTGGTGGGAAGGTATTTGCCTGACCCTAAAATGGAGAATGTAGGTTGAACTCTCATTTCTGCTATTCCGTATGCTGATTAGGACACTCCATTCAATGTGTATAATTTATGCACGATGAAAAGGAGATGTTCTATTGTATTAGGTACAAATATAGTGATTATATCAATTTTTCCATTTGTATATATGTTCTGTGTGATACGGAACACATAGAACTGGTTTGTTTATTACAAACTTACTAATTTTCGGCACATGATAATTCCTCTGCTCATTTTACTTCCTACACTCATTTATGCAATTATTCTTATTACTTTGATTGCTGGTGTCATAAAATTACGAGATCGTAGAAACATACATAGCCGGTGCCCGAGTGTGTCAATTGTCGTTCCATTATACAATGAAGAAGAGGGTGCATTACAGACACTCAGTGCTCTCGCTGCGCAAGAGTATATTGGTGAATGGGAGGTTATTTGTATTGATGACCGCTCCACTGATTTGACTTATGAAATAATCAGTACATTTTGTGATAACCATTCACGATTCTCATGTTATTCTATTCCACATGATGTAAAGCGTGTCGATTCACCTAAAAAGCGTGCGCTAGAAACTGGGTTTAGCTATGCACAGAATGAAGTGTTTATGAGTATTGATGCCGATAGTATCCCTCCTGTGGGTTGGTTGAAATCTATGTCTCAAAACTTCCATTCTGCTATAGAAATTGTACAAGGTCCTAAACAGATACGGGGAAATAATACACCAGTTATTGTGTATCAAAAAATTGAAACGCTTGTACTCACACTCCTTGAAGGAACATTGTTCACACTAAAATTTCCGGTGATTGCAAGTGCCCCTTCGCTTGGATACTTAAGGACTCTTTATAATGCGGTGGGAGGTTTTGAGGACCACAAACAGTACATTTCTGGTGATGACGATATGCTAGTACAGGCAATGAGTAAAAAAGCTCAGGACTTTTGTTACAATTTGGATCCTGCTGCGGCAGTCCAGACAAGCGGAGTACAATCTGTATCTGAATTGTTTAGTCAAAGGGCTCGCTGGTGTAGCAATGCAACTCATTATGAAAACAGATGGTATGTCTTATTAATATTCACCGTGTATGCATACTTTCTGTTTTTAGGTATTACGCCAATTCTTTACTTCGTTACAGATATAACACCAGTATATCTCTTAGGCCCATGGGTCATTAAGTTAACTCTCGATCTGATTTTTCTTAGTATCGGCAGTAAAAAACTTAATAGTCGATTGTTGGTTGTTGGAGCTCCATTTGCGCTCATATTCAGTGTCCCGCTATTGCTCTGGGCTATTCCTGCCGGGTATTTTAAGCTTTTTAAATGGGGTGGACAATAGACGAAGAATGTTCGTTCACCGACCTCCACTACCTTTGTTGATAATACGGTAATATGGAAATGGTATCTTTATAGCAATAGTGAATATTTTTATCGACATGAAAACTCCAAGACTGTTGCAAATTCTATTCGTTGTGTTCAGATTGCTCAATAGATAGTTCATTGTGCACAATAAACAAACCACATGTGATGCGTGTCGATGTCCGGGATCTGAAAAAAAAATTCGGGCTTCGCATTACTGAGTTATGTATAATAATAGAGTTTGAGTATAAGCTTTTATTACTCAAACAGCTTTGGATATAATCGATTCATTTGTCGTCTAAACATGGGTTCCATCTCGGGTTGAGTATCATTATCGTCATAAAGCTTTCTTAAATTATCAAAAGCAGTTGATACCATATGATCTCCAGTAAGGTTTACGATCCAGTTGGGGAAATGACCCGCTGGGTTAAAATAGAATTGAAAATCAAGTAAGGTATGTTGGTTGTTGGTGCCTTGAGGTGTCAGTATGAACGTAACTTCCAAAAGGTCCATTCGTACGAGATTTTCTTTTTGGGGTGCGAGGGGGTGAACTATTGAGGTAGCGAATAGAGTAATGATCGGGGGCTGGTCTCGTCCTTGTTCGGTAAAGTTGAGAGTACCTTTAATGACCCAATCTCGATTGTTGTAGGGCGGTAGGAAATAGGTTTCACCGTATATGATTTGGTAAAAATTATTGAGGTCTTCATCGTAGCTTCTCGTTGTATAATTGCGTTCGATAAGTTTGGATGATTCAAACCAATAGACCCATTCAGACATCAAGGTAGGTTGCACTACCGTAGCGGCTAGTTTTACGATATCGTATTCAATGAGTCCAACTCCTCGAAACTCGTATACATCTTTTTCTGATGATTTTCTTTCATATAGTATAACACCATCGTTTTCTTTTAATAGGGACCAGTCCTCTACAGGAGTAGCAGTAATCGAAGAGATGGTACCTAAAAGAGTGAAAGCTACAATAGATAGTTTTGTCTTATAGTGGATAATATAATAGTTCTGTAAAAAAGACATATGAGTATGGGATAAAGGGCTTATTAAAAGATATATACGTGAGTGGAAAATAGTGCGTTTACTAGCACGGCATACTTCATACTAAAAAAATGTTACTATTGGGTTGTAACTTTGTCTTTGATAGGTACCAATCAATTCTTATAGCTACTATTTTAAGCACTAACCTACGCATCTTAGGGGATTGCCCTAAGATGCGTAGGTTAGGCGTATAGGTTTTTTAATTATTCACCATACTGAATGGCAATCTCTTTTGCCACAAGCTTAGTCAACTCATCTAATCCAAAATGAGGGAGTGGCTGGCCATTAACAAAAAACTCTGGGGTTTGTTTTACATTGAGAGCTTTAACATCGGCAAGATCTTGTTGAATGAGTTGCGCAATCTTTGGGTCTTGCATATCTTTTTTCAGAAGCTCAATATCGATATTGAGGTCTTTCATATAGCCCCAAGTAAGGTCGACCTTGGCTTGATGATGGCTAGCCCAGACAGCTTGATAGCCGTAGAGACGTTCAAGAGCTTCCCAATACTTATTTTGCTTGCGGGCAGCTTCAATAAGGGCAACAATATCTTTGGCGCCATGATGAAATGGTGCATATCGCATAACAAGTTGGACTTTACCTTTTGATTGATCGACAAGTCTTTTTACAGAATAAAAGAGCTGCCGGCAGGTTTCACAGGCAGGGTCAAAGAACTCGACTATGTACACTTTAGCGTCCGCTTTTCCATACGTGATAGCATGGTCAGGGACAAAAATTTGTGCATTCTCTTGGGCAAGAAAATTGCGCTTTGTGGTCTGTTTTGATTTATATATATATGACCCTGCTACATAACAGGCCATGAGGATTGCGACAGAAACGAGTACGATTATTCTTTTATTCATGAGTGGTTCTCTTTTTTAATAGTATTAATAGGGTTACGAGTGCGGTGTATGCTCCCAGCGACAGAAGCGGAATGGAGATGAATCCAAAGAATTCGATATACTGCTCACTACAGGAGATTCCCTGGCTACAGGGGGTGATTGTTTCGGGTATGATACCCACATAGAGTAGATTGTGATAGAGGGCAACAAACCACCCAGGAATCACTAAGGGGAGTGAATATTTAATTACTGCTTTATCAAAGGGGAAGAGGCCTACTAAGAATAGTATGACGAGAGGGTAAAGGAGGATACGTTGGTACCAACAGAGGGAGCACGGTGGGAATTTCATTACTTCACTAAAAAAGAGTGAACCGAGGACCGAGACGACGACAATAATCCAACTGATAAATAATAAAAGCCAGTTTGTGTCGGTATTGGGAGTATTTGCATGATTGGTATTTAGGCGCATATGTTCTATGAGTCTCAAAAGAATATTTTATTTATGAGTTAAAAAATAGCACATTGTAAGGAATGTAATGGATATTTATGCGGTATTAATATCCCAGAATGCTCTTCTTACTGGATTGATAGATCATTCTCTCATTACAACTAATAGAACATACATTTATAACAACGTATGTCGGTATTAAATAAATGGTCAAACAGCGGCTCTCTTTTGATGAGTTACATTTCTGGGCTATTTTTGGGGATCTTTACCGTAAATGTACTGCCTTTCCCCAATTCTGTAGTAACCCCTATAGTACCTTTGTGTCGATTCGTTATGATATCATACGATATGTTGAGGCCCAGCCCGGTGCCTTCTCCAACTTCTTTTGTGGTAAAGAAGGGGTCAAAAATTTTAGGCTCTACCTCTTTGGGGATTCCTGGTCCATTATCAGTAAATATACAGTGTATTTCAGATTGATGTTCTTCTACAGTAATAGTAAGTGATCCTTTTTCCTTATCGCTATCGCGTACTGCTTGTGATGCATTAACAATGAGGTTGAGGAATACTTGATTCAATTCTGAACCATTTGCTTTAATAATGGGTTGATCTGTGTAGTGTTCAATAATATCAATGAAGTATTTGTACTCATTTTTGGCGACAACAAGGGTACTTTTAATACCTGCAACAATATCGAAGTTATCAAATGTGTTTGACGTGTCAATATGAGAAAAGTTTTTAAGATTTTTTACAATAGTGGTTATACGCTTTAGGCCACTCTGACATTCACTTACCAGATCATGTGTGTCATCTAAAATAAAAGAAATATTTCCTTTTTCACTTTTATGTGAGTCTGTTGAAGGCTGGGTCTCTTTTTCTAGAGTATCGATATAGTGGATTATCTTTTCCAAATAGGTGTTTAATGTAGAAATATTACTCGTAACATATCCTACGGGGTTATTGATCTCGTGAGCTATGCCTGCGGCTAATTGACCAATACTTGCAAGTTTTTCTTGTTGAATCAACTGAGTCTGAGCACTTTTTAACTGTTGAAGGGTTGTTTCCAGAGTCGTATTGTGTTTGATTAGTTCGTTCTCCCGATCAAGTATGATGTCGGACATGGCAATAAAATTATCATAAAGATCTTGCAGTTCCTGGATAGATTTTTCATAGACAGGATGCGTGGGCGAAAACCCTGCTGCGAGGTCAGTTGTGATTTTCTGTAATGTTGCAATAGGTTTGATAAGATGCTTTTGTGAAATTCTATAGAATAGCCCAAATAGTACCAAAGAAAGAAAGGCCAAAATACATAAAATCTCAATGATAAGGCTATTGCGGGTATCTATATAATCCTGAATATCAGAGATGATACGTACTTTGGTATGAGGGTAAGATAAGGAAGTCCAAAATGCGATACCATTACTTTTCGTTCCAAAACTGAGTGCTTGATTATCCTTATAGAGAACGGAAATTTGAATCCCTGAAACATTCTTAAAATGAGGGATTTCAAGGATGGATTGTAACGGGAATTCTGCCGAGAGAATACACTCTGTATGTCCATTATACTGCACAGCAGAAAGGAGCCCCCAGAAATAACCTGTATCAGTCTTATAGAGGTGAATAAATGAGGTGAGTGTATCGTTCAGTATATTTTTAACCCAAGGCATCTCTTTAAATTGGTTTTCACTCAGTGTTGTGTTATTAAATAGTGCATCTCCTTTAAAGTCGAGGAACGCATAGTTGACGCTTTTATTAAATACCTTGGTGGCACTGAGAAAGTCATGAAGATTACCTCTATTGAGGCTTGGTTGCATGCAGCTCTGAATGAGTACAGGATATTGGGCGTAGTCTTTGATTAATGAGCTTCTGGTAGTGAGGTATTGCGTAATGTCAGATACAATTCCTTTAGATTCGCGAAGTCTCTGTATAGATTGGGTCCGCTTTAACGTTGTATCGATTCTATAAAAGAGAAGAATAGTAATGATGCAGCCAAATACTACAAAAGAGAGTATTGAGGCCGTAAAAACATACCATGATAATTTTTTGTTTTTTAGAATTATATTCATAGGTATCTATTGTATCAAAATAATTTCATTGTGAGTTCCAAATTGTGCCATTCTGAAGTCTGAGATATATAACGCTTCATGGCTATCCTTTTTTAATGGACTCCATGGAGAAAAAGGGAGCTGGTAGGTCTTTACTAATCCGGTAATTGGTGTCGTTAGGTGTTCGAGAGCGTAATGGAGGTCTTTTCGAATGTCATGTATGTTTTGGTCAAGTGATACTCCATTCAGTGCAGAAATTAGGATACGAGTAAGGTCATAGGCATGGATAAATCCCGTTGGAGCCTCAAGGGATTGAACATTAGAATATGATGGATATAATTTTTGAAATTGTGAAAAGACTGAGTGTGCAATTGGATGTCCGGTAGTATCAAGAAAAGAGAAACTTGTTTGAAGGAACTGTAAATCGATCTCATTTCGTATTGCAGCTGGTATAACCTTAGGAAAATCACCT
>JAOPTX010000122.1:0-1964 GCA_051532055.1 Fibrobacterales bacterium
GAGCTTGGGAGTTCACTAACTCCACTTTTTTATCCAAAATCGTAAAGACCGATTTTGGATAAAAATTACTGCCAACATCACCCAACCTTCACCCGAAAAGTCAAGCAATAAATATCTTCACTGCTGCTTTTAGGGTTCGTATAATTGCCTTTTCTCCATCATATACAGCTCTCACTTTCTAATAGGCATACCGGTGCCCATCAGGAGTTCTAAAACCTTAAGTCAATTGATATAAATCGTGTGATCCCTTTCGTATCTTTACACGCTGAACTTTCACTCGTTACACTATTGCTAGCTAACTATTCTTCTCATCCGCATCAGTAAAGAAGAACCACCTCATTGAACTGTTGGACAAGGCACTCTTACGAGCCCTTAAGCAAAACACGTGCATGACGATGATCCATACCAAGATAATTCTTGGTTCTTAAATATTCCTTCTGTCTATTAATCATGCGAATAATTCCTATGTTACATTTTGTTTACGGAGTTCTTTCTCCTTTTCTATATGGGTTAGTAGGTTAACGTGTTTTTTATCATACTCATACAGTTTATCATGCCGTATCAGTGACAAGATTAAGTCAAGTGCCATAGTGCTGAGTGAAACGATGTTCTTTTTATAACAATTCCGTTTCATTTGGCGTGCTAAGTATTTCTTTCGAATTCTAGGTTCATTTTTAGCAAGTTGTTCACAGATGAGGTATATGATAGTTCTCAACCGCCTATTACCAATGCCTGATTGGTGTTTAATACTCTTCATGCTCCCTGATTCCTTCACTCGTATATTGCAGCCAGCCAACGTTTCAATTTGGCCTGAGTGCTTGTACTCAGGTAAGTCTCCGCACTCAGAAAGAAAAAGAGAAGCAGTCTTTGGGCCAAGGCCAGGGATTGAAGTGAGAATCTCATAGTGTCTTTCTTTTTTAAAAAGGGCATAGAGATCTTTGTAGATAGCCTTTACTCTTCTACGCATCAGCCGAATATGGAGCACATGGTATTTGATTGTCTCAACTTCAGTATCTGTTGCGGCATCGACTAAACCAATACTTGACTTTGAAGCTTCTACGAGCTTAGTAAGCTTGTCGGTTTTAAAATTCTGTTTGGACATGTGTCCGACCTTATTTGTTTCATAATCAATATCCATCTGTAACGCTTTCTCAGGTGTCGGGTACTTAGCAAGTATATAGAGGGCACAGGGGCTATCAAAACCTACTGCCTTCTTGAATTCTGGAAAGACCATATGAACCCGCGCACCCAGTCTCGTAATTTCTTTTTGAATATCCTTCTGAATTTTGTATCGACTTAACGATAGAGCTTTAGCTTTGAGATACTTGTCTCCGATGGTCTTAATTAGCGAGAAGTTGCCGTGGTAGATGTTTTCTGCCACAAGCTTAGCATCTCTCTCATCAGTTTTGTTCATGTCCATACCGTTAAGCTTGCGAGCATAGGCGACCCCTAGTGTACTTACTCCAACTACGTCAATGCCTTTGTCAATCATGAAATAGACAAAGTGCTGCCAGAAATTCAGTGATTGCTCAATGCCGATCACTAATTCATCCAGTTTGATGTCAGGTATCTGCTTCAATAATTTTTCAAAGAAAATATTAGAAAACCCATCCCATGAAAAGCTACAGTGAAACGCTTTTCCGATTTGAAGTGCATTCCTGTCTAATATCACGCAATCCATGCGAGTGCTACAGGGGTCAATACCTATTATGTACTTCTTGGTGTTCAAGAACTCTAAGTTTGCCCGTTTTCGTTCGTCCTTTGCCATTCTGTCCTCCTTTTGGTTTTCCTAACTGTATCATTTTTTACAGTTAGGTGAGGGAGAGGCTCTATACCTATAATAGAGAACGCTGTAGTTAATAGGTAGGGAGTGGGTAGTTATTCTTAGGAATTAACATCGCAATATTTTCACAATGATGCTTTTGTTATTTACCATCATAACTAGTGTTTCATAACGATTTACT
>JAOPTX010000123.1:0-5735 GCA_051532055.1 Fibrobacterales bacterium
ATTTTTTTATTTCGAGACACTCAAGTGCAAATTCCGAACAGTATGTCGACGAGACTACACTTAATGCTCTCAAAAATTACTCATGGCCAGGTAATATCAGGGAACTTGAAAATGGTGTTATTAGGGCATTAGCACTAGGCGAAGATGATTCCTTATTGTATGAAGACATTGTCGCTCAAGATGATGGCAAGATTGCAGAAGTGACTGTTTCTGAAATAAAAGAAAATGGTGAGAGTACTCTACTAACTATAGAAGAGTATGAAAAGAAAGCCATATCCAGAGCATTAGATATTGCGCAAGGAAATCGGAAGAAGGCGGCCGAAATTGTAGGTATAGGAGAAGCGACTCTCTATAGAAAATTGAAAGAGTACAATATATAGGTTGATTCACTTAGTCAAAGAAAATAACTGCACATTAAGCTGATACACTGCATCACTCTGCTCTGATTTATGAGCACGTTTGAGTGCATCAAGTTGAAGTTTGTGAATCATTTTTTTAATAGCATCGATATCTTCTCGAGCTAGGGAGACTGTCATACTCGATATATCCCGTTGGTCTCGTTTCTGCGAATCCATCGATTGTTCTGCAAGCTGAATGAGGTTTTTTTGATAGGTAGATATCGCCTCAGAACGCCATTTTGTTCCGGTACCCAGTACCATCTCTACATTTTTATAGAAACCATCACTGTTTTGATAAATATATCCGAGTCGAGAGAGGAGTGCGATACTCTCTTTTGCTTCTTCGGTCGTAATGGATGGGGTAAGTGTGCGGGCGAGGGCGACGTAGTTTTTCCCATTAAACGAGTAATAGTCGAGCAGGGTATAAATGGCCGAGTGATACCAGCTGGTATAGAAATCGTGCTTATCATTTGAAACAGTTTTTATAAGCGGTTCTTGCAAGTTTATTAATACCTGTTTGGCGTGTGCTTTCTTTTCTTCTGTTTTTGCCTTGGCGTAAAGCAATAGGGCAGTAAAATATTCAGTTTCATTTTCTTTAAATCGTGCAAAGGTACTCAATGCCTCTATGGCCTTAACGGGAAAGGGGCGAGATCCTTGTGTGATTTTGAACAGGTTACTGGAGTCAATGGCTAGTTTAGTGGCAAGATTACGAATGCTGAATGTTTGAGTCGTAGCACTTTTCCAATTGCAAAAATCATTGAGGTAACTGACAGGGTCGAGGTATTCAAAAATTCTGGGCTTCTCTATAGGAGTATTCATAAATGGCTGCGCTTAGTTGGAAAAGAACACTCTAAAAGGTAGTATTCGAGTCATAAGAACTTTGTGATATTTTCTTATGACCCGAATGTAATTGGTTATTGTGGTGTTAGTCTTTTAGGCAACGGACCGATTCTCCATTGATTCTGCGGTTCCAGTCCATTCTAAAACCGCTGGGTGCAATGATCCATTGTTGGCTATCGTTATTTGATCCTTGTGTGGCAGTCCACCAATAGACCCCCTCTATACCACTAAAACTAGGCTGTTGATATGAGGACCATGCTCCAGAGGGGGCTCCAGAAAAACCAAAATCATCGGTGCCATTATTATTGCCCCCCCATCCTGCAGTTGCTTTAAGTACTTGGCCTACAGCGGCACGATCGCTACTCCCAACATAGGCATATACTGTTGTTGCAAATGTTGTCCATTCATCAGAACTAGGGAAATGCCAACCGGTAGGGCATAAGCCTTGTACGCCAGAAGGAGTACCATTCGCACTAGAACTACCATTCATTGCTTCATACCAGGTATAAATCCTTCCTGATATATCACACTGTGCATTATCAGAACGGTCTGGTTGACCATAACAAAGACCGACAGTAAAGGCTTTATTGCCTTGGCTATCATCACCTGAGTAATTGAGGTTTTCTGCCATCCAAATTTGGTCACCTATGGTGGTCCACAAATATTCTTGCTGGTCACGTGAATCAATTACAACTCCCATTATTTCAGCTCTAATAATACTGTCGACTGTAATACCATTATCCAAAAGTGCTTTTACCATTATTCCATTGTCAAAGAGCAGGCGTATGTCCACTCCTTTGGTGAGAAGCTCAGGAAGAGTCTGAGCGGTGAGGATACGTTCCATTGTTACGTTTTCTGCTAATAAACGATCAATGCTGATATCTGCTGCTATGAGATATTCAATCATATCATTGGTAATGGCGAGGGCACTATTCATTACAACCCACTTCGTAGCGTCCTTTTTGAAATAGATACTGGTTTTAATATCAAGGTACGTATCATTGATATTTCCTGCTACGGGGTCAGGAATACCCTCACCGAGTGAAAAGATTGCTTGATTTTGAGCTTGAATAGCATAAAACCCATCATGTATGGTGTCAATTACAGTGTCGTCACAGATGAGTTCTGTTCCTGATGAAATAGGATTTCCAGTGCAACTGGGGCCGTTTTCACCATCTATGCCATCAGTGCCCTTTGTACCATCTATGCCATCAGTGCCCTTTGTACCATCTATGCCATCAGTGCCCTTTGTACCATCTATGCCATCAGTGCCCTTTGTACCATCTATGCCATCAATTCCATTAGTACCCTTTGTCCCATCAACACCATTAACACCATCGGCACCATTGTCGCCATCGAGGCCACTGGTACCATTTGTACCGTCAGCTCCATTTGTCCCGTTCATACCATCTATACCCTTTGTCCCATCAACACCATCAACTCCATCTGAACCCGGGGCACCCTGCGCTCCTTTGAGATTAATGACCGTATATCCATTGACATCACATACTTTAAATTCTTCGGTTTCAATAACATAATAGAGGTGATTGAGGCTTGTTGCGTTGCACGAAGGGAGTGCCGCAACAGATGCGACTATTTTGGCCCCTAAATAGAGATCTTGGGCTGAGGTAGTGTCCCCTGTGGTAGTGGCTGTAGAACCGAAAGGGTTGCATGCTGTAAATAGACTAAAGGATAGTCCGAGTGTAAGTAAAGTAAGTTTGTTTGCCATTGTGTCCCCGTTTTAATGAATATTCAAATATAGCGACCACATTAACATATATGAATGTACTGGATGAATAATTGAGGATCTAGTGGTGTCATTTTCATGTTTTTTTGACCATAACTTGACCATAGCCATGATCGCAACCAATTCTATATGGGGTTGCTCCCTTTGAAGATACGGTGAGTAAATACCTCCACATAATAGATACTGCAAAGAGTATACGAGAACACTTTAACGCTGTCATCTGATTTTCATCAGACTTAATTAATTAGTTTGCCGTGCTTATTACTATAGTTTGGTATTCATGGTGCAATTTAGTAGTAAAGTGGGAAATACAAAGGATTTACTATTTATGAATAATACAGACTACTTACAGGTATTTAAGCCAAATGAAAGTTCTAAAACCAAAGACGAAATGATATTCGGAGCTTTGGACTGTTTAGAGAAGTTTGGCGATGCATTTAATAATGGTGATCAAGCGGGCATGGATGATCAATTACACTTTCCTCATACATTAATTACTGGTGAAAAAAGTATTATATGGGATAAGCCGGGGCAACTCCCCAGTACCTTTTTTGATGACCTCAAAGTACAAGGATGGCGCAATACCGAAGTCATCTATCAAACACCGATACTTGTCAGTACCAATAAAGTTCATTTTAAAGTTAAATATACTCGAAACCACATAGATGGTTCTGTCATGAGTGAACATGAAAATATCTGGATACTCACATTCATGAATGATAATTGGAAAATACTCCTCCGGTCTTACTAGATTTAAGATACCGTGGTACAAAGCCACGCATTTCTTTCACCATTGAGGAACAAATGGACGCCTGGATTCAATTGTCTAACTTTGAAGCGACTGACTATAAAAAGATTGAATTAGCTAAGGTGAAATGCCTGTATTTAAAACATGATTGGAAAGCTGAGTTAGAAAGAGAAAAAGAACTGGGCGAAGAAGGCAGTCCTCCGGGAATTGGGTTGACTAATCATAAAAAAGACTTATTACATATTATGCCTCTAAAAGCTGACTTGTCTTCAAATGATGTGTATGTTGAAACCAATAGAACCGTTCTGCATTTCTTTAAAACAAAAAAGCACGACTCTTTTGAGGCAATATCAAGAGATGAAGTTCTCGCGCATATAGAACAGTACTATACATCAGAAAAAAAATAATGATGAGAACATGATGAACGAAAATATTAAACAAAAAATCATTGAAGTTTGTGATAACAAAATCGCTTCTAAGGGTGAAGCGGTAGGATTATCATTTTATGCCTTTTTTAAAAACAAAAATGATGATCCTCAAACATTGATGCAGGTTGCACAATGGTGGATTGAGGAGAGCGAGTTGGATCATTTTGAAAAAGCAGTTACCATCAAAAAAATGATTGAAAATCTTTGATTCACACTCATTAGATTTCCGCGACACACTCCGTTATATCTATTTTGTAATTTCAGTAGTAAGCTCACTACATTTTAGAGGGAATTATGCCAGAACCAAGTTTACTTATGTTACATGTTCTCTTCGGAGCAATAGGCTGCGGTTATTTTGTATATGGAAAAAAGAAACGGTTATTGGTACCTATTATCGTTGGCTTGAGTTTATGCATTGTACCTTATTTCATACCCAATATCTATTGGCTCATTGGGGTAGGGGTTAGCCTTGTTGTCATTCCCTATTTTGTGAGAAATTAATATATGAACCAGTATTTGATACAGCAGAGAATCCCATTAATTATCGCGTTATTTGGGGCCATTAATATTGCCATAAAGAACGGTTATAACTTGCCCGATACCGTACTCGCTATTATTTTAGGATTTGTGATTTTCACTCCATGGATTATCAGTATCGTAACCCAATGGAAGTCATCAAAGCTTAAAACACTAGTATGTGTGGCATTTCCCTTTTTCGTTTTACCCTATAGAATGATACGGAATCCGACGTTTGAAAATAAAATGTTTACGCTCATGTTTTGGGGCGGGTTTATACTTCATTTACTGTTGATTGCTCCCCCGGTAACACAATCTCTTTAGGAAAGTCCACTAAACAACACTTCCCTGATGGGTTATTGACGTCACATGCACAGGTTCCTGCCTTGGATTGACTTGCGACGTAGTGTTTGATCTCTCCAGACTTACCTGAAGCGTCCTCGTCGAGAAGATCTTGGAGGGTGACATTGTAGCAATAGCAGATCTGTCTATTGGGTGTTGTGTCTTTTATACCGATGGTGCGCCTGAGATCTTGTTGCGATAGTATCTCTCCTGAGTCATTGAAATATACCGTAGGGCACGACTGGGTTTTGCAGTAGTAATAGTTTTCTTCTGCTAAGTGGGTAGCCCATGGTTTTTTAACATGGAGCCTTACTGTTTTGAGCTCAACTCCTTTTGCTTGATTACTGCATGTAGGGCAGGCCTTTGACTTTCCCAGTTGTGGGGTGCAGTTTGTATCAGAACAGCAACTCATGGTGTCTCCTTTGGTGTATATCCGGCTTTTTTAATTTGTGTATACAGTGCTTTTAGTGTGACCATACTGGTATCATAGGTAACATAGGCAGATTTATGAGTATAGTCAACCTGGGCGCTTATAATTCCATCTAAGGCATATATTGAGTGTGTAATATGGGCTTCACAACTGGCACAGGTCATGTCTGTAATGGGGATAGTGATTTCGGTCCTGTATTCAGGTACAACTACCGTACTCGCCGGCTTATCGGTATTTGGATACAATACGTTACCATAATAGGGGAAAGAGAGCATACTGATTGCGA
>JAOPTX010000124.1:0-2397 GCA_051532055.1 Fibrobacterales bacterium
GCAGATGTAGAAGATGAAACAAAATCAGTAATTATTCTCGGAATGGTGGAGAAACCTAATTCCTATGAAATCTCAAATGATATCAACCTTCTCGGACTCATTGCAAATGCGGGTGGATTTAAAAAAGAGCAAAGTCACTCTATTGCACGAACCGATTCTGTTACCCTTATTATTCATGATAGTCTGGGGATTCCTTTCGAATATACCGTAAACATCGATCAATACCTCAAGCGTCCAGATATTTTTCCGTTACCAAAATTACATGCGAACGATATTGTTATTGTACACCCTACTACAAACAGTGAACTTTTAATACGCAAAGAAGCGGGGTTTATCAATATCATCGGTGAGGTACATACTCCCGGACGATACCCGGTACGTATTGGGGAAAGCATACTTGATGCTGTCGCACGTGCTGGTGGGCCAACACTTGCCACAGCAGACTACCATATTCGCTTAATTCGCATATACAATGGCAAAAAATTACAAACAGAATTTGATATGGAATACTTCTACAGTGATGAACCAGGTATCACAGAGGCTGACTGTACTTCACGAGCAAAGTGTACACAGGAGATTCCTACCGTCCAGTCTGGTGACCATATTATTATTGATCGAAAAGATGAAATCGAGATTTCTTGGTGGCTCGATTTTATCTGGAAGACAGCGACGGTAGGCCTGTTTCTCTTTGCAACATGGGGGGAGGTAGGAAGATGAACAGACAACTCTGGGAATTAACTGAAACTCATTGTATTGGTCAGGCGCTAAACACACTCGGGCCTCAACGATATGTAATAACAAGCTGTGAAGATGGTGCAGGCAAAACAACGCTCTGTCAAATCCTTGGTGCGTATTTGAGTATCTATAAACATGAAAAAGTGCTCTATGTTGACCTAAACCGCAGACACCCCTTTATAAATACAGAGAGCCAAATGCTCTTTGCCGAGCAACCGGAATCACTCAAAGTCCGTTCACTCCCAGAGGATTTTGAAACACTCTCCGAACAGGAGAAGACCGATACCCTTACCAGCATACTATCAACACCTGATGCATCATGGTATACTATTATCGATACTTCACCACTCGACATCTATAACCGGAGAAACCTTCATCCCATTGCCCTGAAGGAATATTCAGACACCTTCATTTTGGTGACTAATCGCGAAACAACTCGAAGAAAGGATGTCCTTACCAATAAGAAACTTTTTAAAGAGCACAACATATCACTCAGTGGTATTGTGGTTAATCAATTTGAACCAACAACACTACAACAAGACCCGGCCTCACTCACTCGATGGAAAGATCATATATATCCACTCGTAGAGAGAGTACAGAAAACCAGTGTATATATCAGGATAGTATCATGGATGAACAAGCAAAGAAATTAGTATTGCAGCTTATGAGGCGTGCAAATAAATTCTGGCGCATCGGCGTTCTGCTGATCGTCTTATGCGGCAGTTGCACATATATCAGTACTTGGTTTATAGCAGAACGATTTACCTCTACAGAAACAATAAGCTTGCAGGATGAGGAGACCTTTAATGCCCTATTGAAAAATGTCGTCGCTCCAGTCAATACAAAAAATAATTTCAGTTCCGCTAAATCAATTATCACCACCTCGACAGTACTTGAAAGAGTAGCCCTCTCGGTTGAACTTCTTGATTCTTTATCTACACAATCAGAAAAAATTGCAATTCTTTCATTCCTCTCAAAAAACATGTCAATTAAGCAAGAGGGTGGGAAATCATCGATAATCACCATAAGCTTTACAGCATATGACCCCAAAATGGCCCATGCTATTGTCACCAAGCTATCAAGAGAGTTTATTCACGAAACCTTAAGTACCCGCCAAAAAACAGCCAAGCTCGCTCTTGACTTCCTCTCAAAGCAACGAATAAAAACAGCTCAATTGCTAGAACAAGAGAAACAAAAACTTAAAGAGTATAAACAGAATAATTTTTATTCTCTTCCAGGACAAAATTTAGATGGTTCAAAAAATATATTTGAAATTAAAAAATCTCTCATAGAATCTAAAACCCGATTAAGTGAAATCACTAAGCGCATCTCACTGTTAAGAGAAACGCTCACTCAATATCGTCCACAAAAAGCTGAACTTAATAAAAGATTGACTGACCTCACCACCAAAATCACAACCTATTCAAAAATATATACTACTCATCACCCCAAAATGAGACAATGGTATTCTGAGAAAAATCGATTGGAACTAACACGGGCACTACCAGACACAGGCCCTTCAGTACAGCTGCCTGCCGTTGACGCTGCACTTGCTTTAAATAAAAAGGGACTCCCTTCACTGAATATCAATGCACTTAATGGCGGGGATATTTTTACTATCAGTAGAATAATGCAGGAACAAGAATTGACTCTTGAACGCGA
>JAOPTX010000125.1:0-5861 GCA_051532055.1 Fibrobacterales bacterium
CATTCATGTCTGTCTGACTCATGACAAACTCATAGCTGTAGTTTGACATAACAGGAGTAATGTTTGTTGAAGGAATACTTCCATAGTTAGTCCATGGAGATCCATCCGTTTCAAGTTGTGCGTCGATAGAACGGTTTGCATCTGCACGAGCATCAAAGCTCAAACGGTATCGTTTTCCACTTTCGAGCGGTATGCCACCTTGTTGAATTTGAATATTCCATGCTGCAGTTCCACCATTGGCTATACCAACATTAAATTGATTACCAGCATTACCGGTTGAAGCTGATGCTTCATTGTAGGTATCGAATTTCCAATTGTTTAATCCATTGGAGAAATCACCATTGGTAAACATATTGACTGGTTGAATATCAGTAACCGTTACCGTAGTAAGGACTTGCATACCGCCGGTAGAAGCAGTTACTGTGGCAATACCTTCAGAGACCGCAGTGAAGAGGCCATTCTGATCGATGGTACCTGCTGTACCAGAAATATCCCAAGAAAATGTTACTGCCATTGGTTGATTGAATTGATCAAAAGCAGTAGCATCATATTGAATGGTTTCGCCAATCTGAACTGTTTCACCCCGGGGAGTGAGAGTAAGAGAGGTAAGAACCGGTGGCTCTTGAATATGTGGTACGCCATATACTTCAAATGAGAAGAGTGAATAGCCCCATTCTGTTGTGCGTGCCTGGCCAAACATACGGATATAACGGATGTTTTCTACAGGAGTAGAAAGTTCATCAAAGCCACCATTACCATTAGAGACAGAGGCAGCGATTCCCCAGTTTTGTGCATCAGTAGATACTTGGATCAAATATTGACGTGCAGCAGCGGTTTCCCAGTGGAGTTTTACTGTTGTAAGGTCAAAAGCACCTTGGAGATCAATCATTATCCATTCACCATCTGCAAAATCAGAAGACCAGCGTGTTGTGCTGTTTCCATCTACAGTATTTCCAGGAGTATGCGAACCTTCAGTAGAACTTGCTGTTGCAGGTTTACCGAGTGCAATATCAAGGGGTTCATTGATAACCGTAACAGGAACGCTTTGAGAAATACCCTCTTTTGTAGCGGTTACAAAAGTCGTAGTACTTTCAGTGGTAGCAGTAAATAATCCATTAGGATCGATTATACCACCATTCCCTTGAAGAGTCCATGCACAGGTAAATGCATCAGGCATAGCATTACCATTTTGATCAAGACCAATAGCATGGAATTGTAATGTTTGTCCAAGAGCTACAGAGGCATTTGAAGGATTGATGACGATTGAGGTGAGTACTGGAACCTCTGGAACAACGACTGTCGCCGTTCCAAGAACCGCATTAAATCGTGCCTGTACCTCAAAAGTACCGAAGTATCGCGCGGTATACAAACCCGCTTGATTTATGTTGTCATGGGTAGATGACCATGTGGGTGTGAGGGCCATTTGATTACCAAACTGATCAAAGCCAAGGGCAGTAAACTGGTGTGTAGTGGTTCTTTCGAGGATTACCGTATTCGGTATGACCTGAATGGTGGTAAGAACTGGAGGTTCTTGAATGTGTGGTATACCAAACACTTCAAAAGAGAAGAGTGAGTATCCCCATTCTGTGGTACGTTGAGTACCATGCATACGAATATGTGTTACATTCGTTGCCGATGCATTGATTGCATCAACACCACCATTGCCATTGTTTTCAGTATGGATTGTAGTCCAGCTACTTCCATCAGATGATACCTGAACAGTATACACTCGAGCGGCCGCTGTTTCCCAATTAAGTACAACGCGATGAATATCAAATGCACCTGCAAGATCGATCATAACCCATTGTGGGTCAGAAAAATCAGATGACCAGCGAGTGGTAGCATCACCATCAGTGGCGTGTGACGCTGGAAGTCCCGATTCAACTGAAGAAGCAGTTGTTGTTTTATTCAGTGCTATATCGGTTTCTTCTTGGAGTCCTGCCTTAAGGCCTACAGTAATTGATGGGTTATCTAGTGCATTACTGACAATAGTCATTGCGCCCACTTCGTATGGCATGCCTTCACCAAGGTACGACATTTCATAGCATACAGTGCTGAGAGGCGGCACTACCACAGGAGTTTGTTTTGGGAAAATAAACAGTGGGTTATCGAGTCCAACACTTGAAATAGTTGTAGGGCTTCCACCACTATTTTCTATGACGAGTTGCATTGTCTGAGACACTTGATTCTCAAGATATATGATATTATCACTTTGTGATTCAAACGCGAAAATGTCAATATCAGCATCACCATCCATATCATAGACCATTGGCTGAAAAATACCATTTCCTAGTTCTGCTTGTTCAGAAAAGTTCAGGTTCCCTTCATTTTTATACCACAGTGTTGGATAATTGGGAAATCCAGGTGATTTTTGTGTGATAATATCAAGAAGGCCATCGCCATCGAGGTCTGCAACTTTTGACCACTGAGAAAAACGATCTGAACTAACAAGAGTGACAGTATAGTTACTGTTGCCATCATTTTCATAAATACGGAGTCCATCATCCCAAGGAGCAATAATAATATCAAGGTCTCCATCGGCATCGATATCGGCTACTTCTGTATCTGCCCAGTGACTGATTTCCTGTATATCGCGCTCTACTAATGCAAAATCACCACTGTTTTCATACCAGGTAAGAGTGCGTTGAGATGTTGCACGGTCATAATCAACTGATAGAAAATCAAGATCACCATCAGAATCAAGATCAATAACTTTTAATGACGACTGCTCATCATCACCCGGTACATCAACGAGACGCATAGTGTAGCCACCAATACCATCATTGATATAGAATTCCATGTAGAACTCCTGACCTTTACTCAAGATAACATCGTTGAGACCATCATTATCGGTATCTCTAATAAAAATATCGGTAATATACCCGTCAGTTTCAATTTCTGTAACGGTAAAGTTAAAAGAACCATCATTGTGATAGAGGTATGCATCTGAATGCCCTGAGCGGTCACCCATAACTACAGCAATATCAATGTCTCCATCACCATCTAGGTCTCCAATATCCATGCGGTGGTATTCCCAGAAGGTTGCTTCACCAGTCATAATGTGGTGTTTCACAAATTTTTCGTCGCAACGATCACTGTTTTCATACCATACGAGATCAGATTGGTAGTTGCGGTCTGAAATAGAAAAACCATATACTGCATCAAGGTCACCATCTTGGTCCATATCATAATAGTGGACTTTTGCCGATCCAACATCAATATTATCAAGTATCTTGGTTGAAAACAATGGTTGTGTTGGCTGTGTCACGACACCCCAATCGAGTTCTGAGATAGTGGTTGACAAGTAATTAGGAGCAGTTACGGTCATAGTAACAGGGTATACTACTGGAGTCACCCCAACACCATTATGTTCAAAATGAATTTCAGTGGTATAGAGTCCACCAAGTTGTGGTGCGGTTGCTTCTATAGTTATGGTTTCTGAACCTTGTGCGGGTACCGTTATAGAGTTTGGAACAGTAAGCCATGAAGCGGCTGTGGAAAGAGTAGCCTGAAGAGTACGAGGACCAGCATTCGAAATGGTGATCACTTGTTGATCAGCGCTCTCTGCTTCAATAGTAAATGTAACCATTGATGGGCTCAGTGCTATCTCTGGTCCGAGTTGTCCTTCACCATTTAATGATGGATAGAAGACAGGGCCATTGTCTGCGTCAGTTTGAATATTCAGAGCAGATGAAAAGTCTGTTTCAGCACTTGGTGCAAAGGTTACTTCTCGGGTAACACTACTAAATGCCGGTACAACAAAAGGCGTCGTAGGGATTGTCGTAAACTCTGGGGTCAATGAAGAAAAAGAAGAAACGGCTACATCCTCATTACATTCATTGAATAACACAATAGTTTCAGTAGCAGTATTGCCTACCCACGTGAGAGGGAATGAAAGGTTTTCAGTATCAAATGAGAGGGTTTTACAGGCACCAACTTCAAGCGTAACCGGAAGCGTTACTTCTGGAGTTGAAGGGTCTGAAGTTTCGAAAACTATTTCAGCAGCCCATGTTCCTGGCATTAGTGCAGAAGCGTCTGCGGTTACCGTAATATCTGCAGTGCTGTTCGCATCGATAGAACCTACTGCTGGAGTTACGGTGAGCCAATATGGCGTTGATGCTGCTATTGCTGCTGCTGCATTAACACGACCACCAGTGACCGTTCTTCCTGCAAGACCTGGAATAACATCCACAGACTCCATAATAAGTGATTTTATCTCAGTAGCGGTAAGTGATGGGTTTAATGAATAGAGAAGACCCGCAACACCGGCAACCTGTGGCGAAGCCATAGACGTTCCTTTGTACGTTGCATAGCGCGCCTCAGGAATAGTACTGTATATTCCAACACCCGGAGCCGAAACATCAACTTTTGTCGCACCATAGTTAGAAAAACTCGCGTGTACATCATTGTGATCAGAAGCGGCAACGGCAAGAATATTATCAAGATCATACCCAGCTGGATATGAGTTAATTTGATCCATATTTTTAAAATCGTTTCCTGCTGCTGCAACAAACAGATTACCCGCGGCAATTGCTATTTCGAGAGCAGGGTCAAAAGCACCACCACCCCAACTGTTGTTGGTAATAGGTACATTCATCATAGTTGCATAGTTGATTGCTTCAATTGCATCTACTGTTGAACCACTACCAGAATCACTTAAAAATTTGAGCGCCATAAGTTGCGCATCCCACATTACCCCAACAACACCTGAACCATCATTTCCTTTGGCTGCAATCGTACCGGCAACATGAGTACCGTGTCCACGACCATCCATTGGATCATTATCTTCATTAACAAAATCCCATCCATGAATATCATCAATAAAGCCATTATTATCATCATCAATACCATTACCTGCAATCTCACCTGGATTGACCCACATATTTGCAACAAGGTCTGGGTGGAGATAATCAATGCCGGTATCAATGATACCGATAACGGTTGTCGATTTACCGGTTTCTACATTCCATGCTTCCTGAGCATCCATATCGGCATCTGCAGTACCACCGGTCTGCCCGGTGTTATGGAGCGCCCAAAGTTCTGCATAGTCTGCATCATCAGGTGTACGAGACTCGGTGTATATCCAGTTTGGTTGCGCAAAGTCGTAGGCATCATCGCTATTTAAAAGCTCTATTGCGTCGTGTACCGCATTTTCACTCTTGTCGAGTAGTGTTACGTGTACGAGCTGACTTTTGGCACTAAAGGCACTAATACCTGATTTACCAGGTGGAGTGATCTCTTTGATATCCTCAATAGCCAATTGTTGTAGTGCTCCTACAGATGCTGCTTGAATACCAAAAAGTGGTTTAATACTCACAATGAGTTCACCGGGGACAAAGGGCGCTTCGGTTGCAAGTGCATTTGCTACCAGTGGTTTGGCAAATCCACTGTGAACCGGTTGAGGCACAAACTGAGATTGTGCACTAAACGCCTGAATATTTGGAGTTTGTGTAAGACGAATAGCCTTTACAGACCAACTTATTGGTGCTGAACTGGTATTCGATAATACTGCAGTTCGGTCTGCAGGGGTATCCTGCGGGTCGAGCGAGTATGATAATGATGATGGTGAAAGCGTTGCTGCGCCAATTCCGACAGACATCAGAAGAGGGACAGAGAGCGCTTTAGCTATTGATTGTTTGAGTTTCATGGATGTGAATCTCCTTTTTTGTTATGATGTGTTGTATTGTGTTAAGACCAGACAGTGATACTCATTGAGTACTGTTGAGTATGATATATAGGGTATATTCATACAGTTTGAGTTGTGTTGTGTGCTCAATTTGGTCGGTACCGATGTTATCGGCGCAAAAACCTTTTGGTACTATTAGACCTGGTCGCCTACCAAATTACCAAAGCTCAATGGG
>JAOPTX010000126.1:0-3147 GCA_051532055.1 Fibrobacterales bacterium
TATGTGAATCAATCAACTTTGATCCCAGAACATCATTAAAGTCCCAGTAAGCTACAAGACCTGTTTTATCGGCAATTCCACCATAGGTCTTTGTCATGTTCGACTGAAGTTCAGACTCACTTCGCACATCATTCCAAAAGCGAAACTCATCAAGTTTGCCATCGAACGACATATTCCCGTCACTTCCCGAACCCCATGCAAGTCTCCCTGTTGTCCAGGTAGTATTCGGAAACGATCGCTGCGCCGCATCCGTATCAATAAGAATACCATTTTTATAGAGTCGCCCCGTTGCAACTCCACCGCCAGTCGGTGTTACCGTATACGCTATATGTATCCATTCATTGAGATCAATAATATCAGTTGCAGAAATCCATTCTGAACTGGTCGAATTTACCGTATTAAACCGCAGTGTTGCATTGGTAGCATGATGCAGTATTTGAAAAGTATTAGTACCATCAGAAATACTTACCGGATGAGCCCAGTTCTGAAGTGCATCAAAGTAGAACCACCCCTCAAAGGTCATACCCCCAGAAAAATCAATAGCCATACTCGGGAGCACAATATGTTCATGAGTACCCGTAGGATACGACCCGGCTACTCTTGTTGCACCTGCAAATTCAAGGGCATTTCGTGGTTCAACGGTAACCGCATCATGAGTGGCATTCCCCGACAGATAGAGCGAATTATCATCACCATCAAAAATAGCAACGGGAGTGCCCGCCACATTTTGAATTACCATGTCGTCGCCATCCATAGTAGGAAGCGTCGCAAAGTTTGGATAGACCTTACCACTAAAGTAGGCATTGGTGGCATTGATTACAAAGATCTCATCACCGGCATCTTGAATAATTAAGCTGTTGGCAAAGGGACCCGTAATAGCAGAAGAGACCGCGATGGCATCTGCATCGAGATACATATCACCGTCTTTATCTATGAGGAAGATGGTTGCATCACCTGCAACATTTTTGATTTCGTACCAGGGCATATTGAATTGAACACCATTTACTGACAATCCATCAGTGATAACGAGTGCATGTAATTGCATAGCACATATCACAATTAAACTACAAAGTAGTTTTTGCCATGAAATATGAAGAACCCAACTCAACGAAACAACCCCAGTCCCAATAGTTATTGTAAACTTTATCTTTACTTAATATATGCTATTTTACTACAAATTTCGACAAAATGCCACTTACTATTGGGTTATTTGGGGGTGAGTCTCCCATAAAGTGATATCACGCACAGTAACCCAACTCAACGACACCATCGTCATGACGTTCCATCTTAACCTGTAGAGCTATTACTGAGCAATAATCGAGACATTATCAATATAGACCGTATACGGTGCCAAGCCAGCCTGATCTACCCCACCAAATCCAATATTAAGGTATTTATAGTTGTACGCCCCTCCATGGCTCCAGGTAAAGCTCACCGTTTGCCATGAAGTAGTAATAGTTCCCGACTGCCCACCAAGTGCTCCACTCGGCGACGTTGATGAACTAGTATGACCGTACATTTGTGCGAAATAATCTACTGATGCCTTATTTGCCTTAATATCAAAACTGACGGTATAATTGGTACTCACCAAAATTTCAGTAGTTCCACTAAACTCTTGCATAATATTATTATTCCAACGATTACCATCACCACCCGTACCGGTTACCGCTATCACCGCCTCTTCACTCACAATAGAAAATGATTGCGCAGCGCCCGAATGGATTTGATTAGTCCAGCCAGTGGTTCCACTTTTAAACTGAGCATTATCAACATACCCCGGATCAAAATCAACTTCAAAGGTAGCAGTTATGGTTGCATCACCACCTGTGACACTCGCTGTTGTAGTTTCAGCATTTGCATCATCAAGAGTAACCGTTCCAGCACCTGCAGTTTTGGCCCAGTTAGTCAACATAAACCCTCCATCAGGAGTTGCTACAATTTGATACTCTGCACCATCCACGAATGTTTGAGCTCCACTTGGCGATACCGCCCCATCACTACCACTCGCTATAGTTACTGAATAAGTATCATAGGAGGTCACCCAAGCAGGAGTTCCTACAAGAGTTCCATCATGACTATTTTGCAGGTCATCAGCGGTGGTACCTGAAGCATTATTAAAATCATAACTCGCAACTAAGTTGCCTTCTGCCCCCGTGAGCGTCGCATGCATATTATTTTTGATCTCTGTTGCAGTACGCACATCATTCCAGATTCGCACGTTATCCATAGTTCCTTGAAACTTACCATCACTCGTATTATTACCCCAACCAATTTTGGTCGATTGGCGCAATACATCATTGGGCGCATAGAGTGCCTGAGCACCTATTGCAGAAGAAACGAGTGTACCATTTTTATATATATGGGCCTCACCATCGTTTGCTATGGTGCCTGCAATATGAATCCATTTACCCGTCTCAATAAAACTTCCCGACTGAAGGTATTTAACCGATCCACCTGAGTCAAAAATATCAAGTCGCAGGGTATTCCCTGTTCCTTCTCCACAAATATATATGTTACTATGTGCTGTATTATCGGCCTTTGCCAGTTCTATTACACGAGCCCAGTTATTGGTTGCTTCCCATTTAACCCATGCTTCAAAAGTAATACCTGAGCTAAAGCTTGGACTTCCACTACTAAAGTCGGGTAGATCTACATAATCATTAGTTCCATCAAAATAGAGGCCATTTTCTACTTGACCAAAGCTTCCCAGTATTCCTCCATCACCACCGGTGATGGAAACCCAGCTAGACGCAGCTGCGGCATCACTAAAGGTAGGAGCCACCCCACTTGCATCATCAGTCCATCCAATAAACACATAGGACACATCAGGAGTTCCATTGATATAGAACCATCTATTATCCATAACCGTGACGGTACCATTGACATTATTACTCCCATTTGCAGAACTCGCAACAGTGAGTGTACGTCGCGTCCAGGACGGTGCCCAGTCTCCAGTTTCCATATTAGTGAGAGTACCTGTATGGCCACCCACTTCATCTTTAAGCAGGCTTCCAGATACTTGATTCGCATCCCAATAGGCCACTAAATTATCCGTTGAGTTAAGATCTTCATAAGCATTATAGTGATCATAATAAATCTCACTTGCAGTCCGCACATCTTTCCAAAGACGCACTTCATCAATATCAC
>JAOPTX010000127.1:0-2460 GCA_051532055.1 Fibrobacterales bacterium
TTGGGAAGTGAAACGTGGTCAGGAGATTTTTCTTCGAGTATGGTTCCTTCGCTATCATATATTGGAAACATTTGTGTATCAATAGATCGAGTTCGATCGTTTATTCCTACAATGGGTGTACGGAAGGTAATGCCTGTTCCTTCTCTAAAGCCATCTTTACCACTTATAGTGATATAATTTTCATAAGGAGTGTTATTAGACGGGTCATGTGATTTCGTCTCTTTGGTAAAAGATATCTCGTCTCCAACCATTGGTATTTGATTTCCCGGACGGTTATCAATAACCACCACTAATACCTGTTCGTCCACTTCACTATAGAACGGCTTCTCTTTGAGCGCTATTATAAATGACTTGGTTGATTCTGAGGAGAGCGTAAAGAGTTCTTTCCAGTCGTTTTCAATACTTACTGGTTCTGAAGTGGTTATCAAAAGTGTGTCTGACTGGGGATAAAACGTAAGTTTGCCTTCTTCATCACGTATGGCATAGTTATTAAACTCGGGAGGACGTTTAGCTACTGTAAGAATTACCGGGGCAATGCGATCATAGAGTAATACACTGGTTCCATTATGCTCAATACTTGGAGGGTATTTTTTATCCGCACCCGTGGCCGATTCAAATGCATCATGAAATGATAGTGTTATCACCTTTTTAGAACTATTGTAAAACTCCATTTCTTTGGCGTAAACTGTAAGATTATTTTCACCTTCCTTTGGCCAGTCAATTGACGTTATTGAATCCGGTAGAGCATTGAGGCTTTCATCAAAGGTTACGAGAATGGTTTCAGCGACTCCATCAGTATCATTGTCGTAGATTACTGCAGCAATCATTTTTGAACATGCTTCTACAGTAATGGAAAGCTGAGTTGTGTCAAAGCTCTGTAGGCCCCCAGGTGATTGCTCTTCTGAGATTATTTCATAAATAAAGGGACCTTCGCCATCGTTGTTGTTAGCAGAAAAGGTATAGCTAGAATCAGTTACCCATTCAAGGAGGTCCCAGTGTGTTACATCAATACTACTCCATTGGTAAGAGAGCCCTCCTTTAATGATTAGAGATATCTCTTCTTCACATTGTATCGTTTTAGAGAGGGTGCCGATAGTGCCAATTCCTGCGTGCGACTCTGCTTCAGTAAACCCAGAATAGTATCCGCCACCACCAACGACATCAGAAATGAAGGATACAGCGGCTGTCATAGGTTGACTAGCGGTAACATACATATCTTCATCTCGTTCACTATAGGGTTTCAAATCGGTAATTCTATAGGATACCCAGTGGTCTGCTCCATCAATTTTTTCAGCCAAATTTTGAGGTACTTCTGTACTATTAACGGTTATGTGAGCATTATCTTTGGTGGTGATATAGAGGGAAGGGCCGTCGTTGCCATTTTTACCTCCTTCAAAAAAAGTTCCGAGGCCAGAGATAACAACTTCTTTTGTTGTGTTTGGGCTTAACCTAGGGATAAACATCATTCCAGGTGACACTTCTGAGTCATTTCCTGAGAGCGTTTGATAGACCACAATGTTTTTATCAGACTTTAAGTGCATGGTATAGTTGGTATATTTCTCCCAGGGTATAATTACATAGTCACCCTCTTTTTTGAGGCTGTATGAATTGCTTGCATCGGTTTTTCCATTTACCTGTATTTGAGTGTCATCTTCTGTAGCAACAACTATTGCCACTTCGTTTTTGGCATTTTTCTCTGTCCCATTACCTTCTACAAGAATATATTCTGTTCCTGCAATTTTGGCTGGGGCAATTTGATCAAAGCCAATGTCTCTGCTGGCATTTGTATTGCTTGCAGTATAACCTCCATGGATTGATCCACTATTTACGACAATGTCGCGTGTGGATGAGATTCGAGTGCCATTATAATCATTAAAACATTCATCAGATATCCCACACATCTGTTTGATTCCTATTGCTGAATTGCCGATAATATATGACTCACCTTTATTGAGGGTGATGGTAAATCGTTTGTCTGGTTGGCCATAGTAGAGTACTCTACTGTTGTAACATTCTATTTCAGTGTCATCATTGAGAGCCATGATAGAGGTAAAATGGGACTTGTACTTATCATTGCCACTTGAGTAACTCATGTGCTGATGGCCCGTATAAAACAGGGTACCTACACCAGCAGCCCCTTTGGAGGTGAGGATTTCCCCTTGGGCAGGAATGGTTGTCATGTAATTGGCAAAAAATGGTTTATCTGCGGTGAGGGTGAAACCCTGATCAGGGAGTACCGTATTAAGATATTCTAACAGGTGACTCTGATCGTCATTATTTGAGGGTTTAACAATAGGAAAACCAATAAAAGCATTGTTATCTTTAGGTGATATCTCTTGAGGGGAGGTGCGACTCAGGGTTACCTTTTTTTCGAAGGTGCCATCGCCGTTTTTAATGGTAACTTTAAATGGTTCAGTTTCGAGTGTCGTTAATACAATTTTAAATTCTGTTATATTGTCG
>JAOPTX010000129.1:0-916 GCA_051532055.1 Fibrobacterales bacterium
CACCCTTGGTCAGTATTAAAAACTTCTGGATGAGGGTAAAACAATAGCGCTTCATTGAGTGTTTCCACGCAAAATGAAGTATCCATTGTGTTGGAAAGCCTCCATGATAATATTTTTCGGGTCGCCCAATCCATAACTGCAGTCAAATAAAGAAACCCACCTTGCACTCTAATGTAGGTGATATCAGAAGTCCAGACTTGGCCAGGGTTGATGACCGGCATCTTCTTTAACAAATAGGGATAAATCTTATGCTCCTTATTGATTTTAGATTGCTGTGGTTTCGGTGCTATTGATTGTACTCCCAATAACTTCATGATTTTTGCAACAATATATCGAGTTACTCGTAATCCCTTTTTACGGAACAGATGTTTCTTGATACCACGAGCACCAAAAAATGGATGTAGAGTATAAATTACATCAATTTCATCAACGAGAGACTTGTCAACAGACCATTCATATTGGGGCCTATAGACACTGCTACGATTTACTTCAAGAAGCTTACATTGCTTTAGAACACTTAATTTGTGAGAAGTATCAATCATCTTCAATCTGTCTCGGGTCGAACAAGGGGTCAACTTTTTTTTTCAAGAAGTCAACCGACAAGGCTAACTGACCAATTTTTTGTTCCATCTGAGTTTTTTCTTTCTCAAACTCTTTTTGAGATTTATCAGGCCCTTTGGAAAATACATCCTGCCCATTTTGCAGGAACTGCTTTTTCCACTGAGTTACTTGGACCGGATTCAGTTCGTATTTACTAGCGATCTGATTGATGGTTTTTACTCCCTGCAGCGCTTCCAAGACCACCTTGAATTTGAACTGAGCTGAGTGACTTCTTCTTTTCTTTGGCATAATGCCTCCTTGGTTGTTGTGGAGGATATGTCAAATATAACTAACTAGGCAAGGTGTCTCAAATGAG
>JAOPTX010000130.1:0-5102 GCA_051532055.1 Fibrobacterales bacterium
TAGTGACATTTACTTCAGAGGGCTCACCACCAGTGTAGTTACCGCTCCCTCCGTATTCGTCAGCAAGGTTATGCCACGCATGTGCGGCTTCGTGTAGTGCAACGTCGCGCATATCCCAGTTCCCTTCATAATGAGCGGAGTAGATGGGGAGCTTTCTACCCCCTGCATGGTGCGCAGCGGCATTATAGCGAGTGTCATTGAGCATAACCAGATACCAGTTGGGCAAAAAGTTTTCTTTGGCTGCAAGCGCATCAATGGTCTCGTGTACGAGATCCCAGTCAGCGCCACACACTTTAGCGATCGCATAATCGGTACAGCCATCTTCGCCGCCCAGGGCGGTATTGCGATAGACCTTTTCATGGTCTTGTTTTCCATGAATTAAGTCTACCCCAGAGTCTTCGCTTTCAATATCTATGCGATAAAAATTGAGAAACTTTTTGTATCGTGGGTAGGGGCGGTTTTTGATAGGGTGTTCAAGCATGTATTCAAGGGTCGATTCTACGGTAGGTATATAGAGATCTTGAATGTCTTGTGCGGTGTAGCCATCACCAATAATGACAATTTGGATGCGGTTGTCTACAGGGCCTTCGCCGATGCGGGTAACGGTTGGTTCTGCAAAAATGAATGTAGCTGTGGCAAAAAGCGTCAATAATGCTTTCATGAGTATCCCCAAAGTAGTTGTGTGTATTATCCCCCGATTCTGCCATAAAAATAGGTTCTTTGGTGTGGGATGCAAAGTAAACTATGCATATTGGGGTACTTTAGGCCATGTAACCGTTTTTAAAGCCATGGCTAGTGGCCCCTAATTTGATAGCTTTTTGATGTGTTTACTTCAGATCTAGCGGCAATTGTGAGAATAGTTAATACACGTCTTTTTGCGCTTCAGATAAAGAGTCTAGATATGTTTTCTTCAACTAGAAGCGCTATCACAAAACTCAATGATATCTTAAATCAAGAATCAGTTGATTTACCCCCATATGAACTTTAATAAATATTTTGAGTGCTCACAAACTGTGTTGAAAATAATTAACTTGTTATCGTTCAAACAAAATTTGTTTTAAAACAACGCGGACTTCTGCTGAACTCAACCGCTATCTTGGGTGTGAAGACAGAAACCCTGTATTTTCAGCATCAAATCAACCTAAATATCACCATTTATTACAAATTGATTTAGAATATTTATGAATACAAACGAATAAATTGTATTTTATGGTAAAAGTGAGGAAATTATGTCTAAGACTATTACAATTCGGTTAGAAGATGAAAAATATGAACTGTTTAAAAGATTTGCCGAAATGGATAATAGAGCCATTTCAAATTTTATCGAGACGGCAACTTCAAGATATATTGAAGAGATAGAATATGCAGATGAATTTGAGATGGCAGAAATCAATTCCAATGAAGACTTGAAGAAATCATTAAAACGTGGGCGAACAGATGTAAAGAAAGATAGGAGACGCCGCGTTGCCTAAATATGAAGTTTTCATTGCTGAGGAATATGATAAACAGCTCAAAAAAATCCCAAAAAATGACAAATATTTAATTGAGAAAAAGATGAAGGAATATGTAATTCCTCAATTAAAGTCTGAACCCAGTTTTGGCACAAATATTAAAAAACTTAAGAACTATGATCCTCCAACGTGGAGATATAGAATTGGTAAGTATAGAGTTTTTTATGAGGTTGATACTGAAACTATGGAAATCGATATTTTGACTATCTCACAAAGGAAAGATGCGTACTAGGTGAGACGCCCCAGATAAAAATTCGTTGGAGTTGGTATTTGCACTTATCTATAAATTCGATATCCGCGATCCGCTCCATTTTATCTAATTTATAGACAACTGCAATTCCAATCAAATCAACCGTTAGCCTACAAAGATTGTTTCAGCCTTTAAAATTATTTAAGTTACTATGCTATGATTACCGATACAATACACATTTTACTTGAACAGGAGCCTGACGATGTATTTGATTTCATAGATCACACCTATAATAAGTTTCCTCTACACCCAATTTTAGATTTAAAACCAATATTATTTTTAAGATTATTCATTCTCGATGGGGCTGGAACTGCATGGGATGTAGCTTTCAAGAAAGGTTCGCAAAACGGAAAACTTATAATAGGCCAATCAATGGGTCCTTTCACTTTTACAGAAGTCAACAAGCCATCGAGGTATTATTTTACACTCAAATCAAAATTGTTTACATGCGAAACTGGTTACGAAATTAAGAAGCATGATCAAGGTTCAATGCTTTTTCTGAACCTGAGTACAAATTCAAATTCCACAATTCAAAAATTATCATGGTTCTTTATTAAAACAGTTCACCGACTGTTTTCCAAGCGAGTACTTAAAAACATTAAGAAGCAGCTGAATAAACGTAATCTATGAAGACTAACAATCTGTTGCAGATGGTAATCTTCTCTACAAAAAAAAATAATTAAATTCCCTTTGGTCAAACCATAATTGTCATTTAAATACCGCGGCCTGCCGCTCAACTAGAGCTTTTTGCTGAAACAAAGGCTTTTGGTATACAAAAATAGCACATGTAATATGATTCAAATAACATTCCCCACATTATACCCCATTCTATATCACTTCCTGTAGGTCTCGTTAGAAAATTCATTGATCACAAAATGTGAGTGTTTTTTGGTTATTATATCAAAGTCCAAATCCTTTTTATTATTCTAATTAATACTTTTCTTAAAAGCACATTGATGCCCTTATTAAAAAGCTATCTATATGCTACTCCATCGATTCTATCTATTAACTGAGGAGCAAATCAGTGAAATACCTTATTGCATTAACCATTTCTATAGTTCTTTTAATCGCCGCATGTAAACTTGCGCAAGAGAACCAAGAAGATGAAAAAGGCTCTATTCAAGGCTCAACCCAGATCGAAGATACTCTAAACAAGAGTGCTATTGATTTAGATTCTATTACCATTAAACTCTATGACGCCACTTCTATTACCCTCGTAGAAGAGACCCGTCTCACCGTCGAATCAGAGACTCGTGGAACTTATTCTTTTATAAATATCCCTGAGGGCGAATACTATATCGGTATGTATTACGAGGATGTTCTCATTGCCGAAGCGGGTAACATACAGGTTTTGTCAAATAAAGAATTCTCTACCGACACACAGTCCATTAGCCCTCAGCCAATTACAACACGATACCCTGATTTCGAGAGCGATGAGATCCCTCCTGAGAAGGATGAGAAACGTCCCGAAAACAGTAAGGCCCTATGCCACGATGATATCGATAATGACCAGGATGGATATTTCGACATGGATGACCAAGACTGTATTCCATATAAACCAATAATTAAGTATGAAAACACTATGATACTCTGTACAGATGACGTCGACAATGATTCTGATGGAGGCGCTGATTGCGGAGATTTAGATTGCGACAATTGGTGCAGTTATTCTTCTCATGAAGGTATGCCTGAAGAAACATCAAGCGGTGATACCGAACAATCAATTTATGATTGCACAGATGATATTGATAATGATTCTGATGATATTGTGGATTGTGATGATCCAGACTGTAACTACTTCTGTAAACGTATCGAAAAAGGCCCTTCCCTTTGTACTGATGGATATGATAACGATGAGGATGGATACATCGATGCTAAAGATTCTGATTGCAGTAAATTCTATTCGAATGATGACCGTTGAAAAAATATCTATCCCAATCACAGTAACAAATCGATCTCTGTAAGTGCACTAAAACGCTGTGGCTATATTGTTGATTGCAATTTAGGGCATGAAAGTTTCTGTTTTACATTGCTAATTCAATTTAAGAAGTATTTCGTGAGAATATTATTTCGTATATTTCATACTACTTATTTTTACACACACCTATGACTATGCAAAACAGATCTATCCTATTCAGTATATTGATTCTCATTACCTTTTGTATCAACAACGCCTATTCTTTTAAGAAGCCTGATCATGAAACGCAAAAACGGTATTTTGAGCTGAGAGCACCAGCAAAAGAGAAACCGATTTTTTACACGGTAAACAAATTCTTTGTGAAGGAGCCTCACCTATATCTACAGCAAGACTCTGCAAGAAAAGAGTTGCTGGATACTGTGTTACAGGCCATAGGCTATCCCGACTATTACAAAAGTACGTTGGTGTTTGTTGAAACGAATAATTTTTCAGGAAGAGATGATTATAGCTTTGGACAATCTATTCATGGATACCGTGTTAATGGGATCGTTTTGAAAATATCATTAGATTATGATGGTAAGATTACCACGGTTATGGTTGAGATGAATGATCCGCGCGACCATTCAAACTTGAAGAAACTCGATTCCACCAGTCTTTGTTCTGAAAAAGATGCAATCAAGGTATTTAGAAAAGAAAAACAGTTATTTAACTTAAATGAAGAAAAAGTCACGAGTTCATTGTTCGTGCCCACTCGAAGATCTGGTTATCCAAACGTACTCATTTGGGAGTTCTCTATTAATGGAGTGCATAAGAACGGCAAGAGAGAGGGCTGGTGGGGGAGGGTTAATGCCTTTACCTGTGAAATGCTTGATTGGAGAGATGCACGTCAGTATTGAGGTGTTACCCAATTTTAAGGTCTATGAGTAAAAAACATTTAAGCGTATGTATGACAATATTTGTCGGTACTACAATCATCATACCCGGTCTTCTATGCACCCTTCATCATCAGTAACATGATTATTGGGTATTTCGATATACTTGAGCTTGATTCACCGTCACCTTTAGAGAGTGCTGTACCTGTGGTTCTCTGATATTGTAAGGTGATGTTCTATTACCCTGTACTCATGCACAGACCTATTTCTCTGTTTTAAACCCTCCCTATTTCATTATATAGCCTAGGCAGAGGGTGGGGAGGTACAAAAAAAGGCCCTATCAATATATGATAGAGCCTTAACTTTTTTATAACAGATACTCTATTATGGAATCTCTATGAGCTCCACATTATCGAGTACAACATTGTTGCTGTTGTTACCCACATTAAATACCATACGGGCATTCATGGCTGTCTGACTCATGACAAACTCAGAGCTGTAGTTTGACATAACAGGAGTAATGTTTGTTGAAGGAATACTTCCATAGTTAG
>JAOPTX010000131.1:0-1245 GCA_051532055.1 Fibrobacterales bacterium
GTTTTGTTTTACTGGTACCATTATTAATTTTTACAATATCACATAAAATTAAAATGTCTGATGCAAAAATTAAAAAGAGTGGTGAACGATATCAGTTTGTTGCAACTCAACCTAAACAGATGATATATGATTATAATCTTAAAACGAAGGATTTTAATTGGAGTGGAGATATTGAGGGGGTTACCGGTTATCCTAAGGAGCAATTTCAAAGCATTTCACTGGATAAATGGAAATTACTTATTCATTTGGAAGATCGGGAAGATGCCGTTGAAAATTTTGAGAAATCGATTGTAGAGGGTGGTAACTATCTGTCGGGGTATCGGTTGATGCATTTTACAGGTGGCTATAGGCATTTGGAAGTTACTGGCTCATTTGTACTTAATAATAAAAATGAACGAATTCAAATGCTTGGTATTGTTAGAGATATTACAGAACGTATAGAGGTAGAAGAGGAGAAAGTAAGGCTCGTAGAGCAGCTCAGTCATCGGAATAAAATGGATGCTATTGGTCAGTTGGCAGGTGGTATAGCCCATGATTTTAATAATATGTTGAGTGGAATAATGGGGGCGGCCTCACTTTTGGGTAACCCCAAATATAACCTTCCTGAAAAATGCCTCGATTGGGTAAAACTTATACAAACTTCATCAGAAAGGGCGGCGGATTTAACGGCAAAATTGTTGGCTTTTGGCCGCAAAAGTAAACTCACTTCTACCCCTGTTAACCTGCATGCTATTCTGGACGATACGGTGTCGCTATTAGAAAGTACCATTGATAAGGCTATCGAAATAACGATTTTAAAAGAGGCAAATGATTTTGTAACTGCCGGAGATGACTCAGACCTCCAGAATGCTTTTTTAAATATATGTATTAATGCAAGTCATGCAATGAAAGCAGGGGGTGAAATAACCATTATAACTCGAAATATTTATTTAGATAACGCTTTTAAAGAACTCAGAAATTTTGATCTAACTCAGGGTAAATATGTTGAAATAGAATTTCGTGATACAGGTTGTGGAATTCCTGTAGAAAATAAAGATAAAATTTTTGATCCATTTTACACAACTAAGGAAAATGGCGAAGGGTCTGGGTTGGGGCTCGCTGCTGTTTATGGTACCATTCAGGAACATCATGGTGCGATATTTGTAGACAGTGAAGTAGGGGTGGGAACGGTTTTCCATATAGTCCTCCCCTTTGTGAAAGAGTATAAAAGAATTGCTCAGCGTGATGGTGCCCTGGTTAAAGGGG
>JAOPTX010000132.1:0-1952 GCA_051532055.1 Fibrobacterales bacterium
AAGTTATTTGTTTACTGATCTGACTAAAATCATAATCTCTTCAATAGCTTGAGAGAGTTTCATTTCGGGTATCATAAGGACTGCAGATGAAATTTTTGCTTCGGCAGTTCGTTTGAGTTCTTCGTCCACATCGTGCCAGCTGCCTACGGCAGGCATTTTACAGTCGTAATGTTTTTCAACCAATTTTACGACACGGTTGAGGCCATTACCGAGGTCGTTTGCGAGATCACTATTGATCCGTTTAAAAAAGCTATCATCGGTAAATGATGCGTCATTTCCCAGAACCATATCACGTACGACATAGTATCTAAATGCATCAACGCCAAATTTATCAACATAAGGATTAGGATCTACTGCAGTGCCAGAGCTTTTACTGATTTTTGCACCACCATTGAGCCACCATCCGTGAGCAAGAATATGCTTAGGGAGTGGCTGTTCCATAGCCATGAGCATGGTAGTCCAGTAAATACTGTGAGTAGTTAAAATGTCTTTACCAATAACATTAAAACTCGCAGGCCAGAGACTGGTGCCATCTGCAAAGCTCATTCCTTCAACACCTGAACGATAATTGAGAAGTGCGTCAAACCATACGTAGGCAACGTAGTCTTTATCAAAAGGAAGAGGGATGCCCCAGCTGAGGCGAGATTTTGGACGACTGATACAGAGGTCGCGGAGGTCTTGGCGAAGAAAGCCAAGTACTTCATTTTTTCTAAAATCTGGCATGATAAAGTCTGGATGGTCTTCAATGTATTGGACGAGCTGGTCTTTGTACTTACTCATTTTAAAGAAGTAGTTTTTCTCTTTAATCCAATCGACTGGTTTGCCACTAATGGGGTCTTTACCATCAACTAATTCATCTTCTTCAAAAAAGCGTTCTTCACCTACTGAATACCAACCCTCATACTCTTTGATGTAGATTTCACCTTTATCCCACAGTTGAGTGAGGCGAGCCTGCACGTATTCCTTGTGGTGCTCGTCGGTAGTACGAATAAATTTATCGTAATTAATGTCGAGTTTATCCCAGAGTTGCTTGAAATGTTGATGATATTCATCAACATGTGCTTGTGGCTCTACTCCGCGCTTACCTGCTGCTTGTTGAACCTTTTGACCATGCTCATCAGTGCCTGTCATCATATAACATTCATACCCCATAAGTTTATGGTACTTGTTGAGGACATCACACAGAATGGTGCAGTAGGCGTGGCCAATATGAGGGATGTCGTTTACGTAGTAGATTGGGGTAGTTATGTAAAAATTCTTGGCCATTATGGTATTTTAGTTCCTTATATCGAGTTAATTGAGGAAAAACTGTTTAGTGCTGTGGGTAGAGTCAATAAGCTTCTCTATAAGAGCAAATATAATTAAAAGCGATAGAAAATGCTTTTATGCCGTTTTTCTGGCTCAAAATAAGGAGGTATAGGGGGGGGGCAATGGTCATGTGTTCTATTGATGTCGGTGTTTTCTTTTGGGGGTAGCTCTTTCAGTCTTGTATTTGTTGGAATATTACTAAGGGGATGGTAGTTTTTAGGTGAAAAAGGGAGAGATCTGTGGTAAGCTATGGTAATAGTCATACAAAATTACATACAAGGTAACAGAACTATGTTTGATACGATGAAATTTAAGACATTACTTCTTTCTGGAAATGCTTTGGTGCTTTCATTTTTAGTAATTATATCGGTGATACTTTATAATAGTATTTCATCACAAATGGAATCTGCTCATTGGGTTGAGCATACTCACAAGGTGCTTGATCATACTGATGGTTTGGCTATGGCTATGGTTAATATGGAGACAGGCCAAAGAGGGTTTATGCTCGCTGGTGCTGACAATTTTTTAGAACCATTCCGTGCGGGTAAAACGAGTTTTAGTGTTCTCATCAAGGAATCAATAAACTTGGTGAGTGACAACCCTCCTCAGGTTGCTCGGTTTATGAATGTTAAAGCCCTTAAAGA
>JAOPTX010000133.1:0-1802 GCA_051532055.1 Fibrobacterales bacterium
CAATGGTTCGGCATACAACCCAATACCAAAGCAGCAACGCTTATTTTTGGCCTGTTCCATGGATTTGGGTTAGCAACTAAAATACTTGAATTTGATATCCCCAAAGAAGGCCTTATTACAAACTTAATTTCATTTAATGTAGGCGTAGAAATTGGTCAATTTATGGCACTAGGAATCATACTCATTGCTATCAGTTGGTGGAGAACTCACGGCAAATTTATTCAACATGCCTATAGCGCAAATGTACTATTAATGACCGCAGGGTTTATCCTCACTGGATATCAACTCGTCGGATTTGTCATTTCTTAAGGAGCACCCATGTATAATTCGAAACAACCCAAAGATTCAGAACTCCCGACATCAAAACAACTGATTCGATCAACAATTATTGCCTTTCTTGTGGCAGTCGTTATATTACTCATAGCCGTACTTCCTGCTGAATATGGCATTGACGTTACTGGCGCTGGCACAGCACTCGGGCTCCAAAAAATGGGTGAGATAAAAGTATCTCTCGAAAAAGAAAATGAGACCGTAGTAATAGCACCTGTCATAGAAAAAATTTCCCCCGCTCCTTTACACGCTATTGATCCCCTCATTAAAACGGACACCATCACTTTCACCCTAGAACCTGGACAGAAAATAGAGTACAAACTCACCATGGATACAGGGGCAAAAGTACGGTATGAATGGTTTACCACCAATGGTCGCCTTAACCATGACACCCATGGCGATGGCCCCTCAAATGCGTTTATCTCTTACAAAAAAGGTCGCATGATACACACCGATAAAGGAGAACTCATAGCGGCTTTTAAAGGGTCTCATGGCTGGTTCTGGAGGAATCGCGATAATCAACCAGTTAATGCCACATTGACTGTAAAAGGTGCGTACCACGCGATTAAAAAGATGCTTTAATGTCGTTAGAGCGGTATTAAACAATCGCTCCAATCAGTAGCCATGTGAAATAACAGACCAACACCGAATATTCGATACTTTGGCAAAAACAACACCAAAACATACACTCCCATTGCGACATAGGAATGCAATGGGTGAAAGCCAATACTGCATCGTGAAGAATCAAAAATAGGCGACGCTACCAAATGATCTAAATCCACAAGCATTGTTGCCATCAAAATAAACCACGATTTTTTCCAATTGTCCCTATAAAACACAAATGCAATAAGTCCAGGGACTATGAAATGTAGCCCATAATGGGCAAAACTCTTAAGGGTTACTTCAAATTCAAGCATACTCAAAAATTAGATATTTTAGGTTGGTTTTTGCACCACCAGTAAGATATATCCCCGTGTATAATTCACTATGCCACTCTGTATATACTGAAATAAACGGTACTCGTTGTAAGGAAATCACTTGACTCTGTACTATAGTCTAGGGTGTATATTTAATAGAGGAGAGTAAAATATGAAAACAAGCAAACAACTTATGGGTACCGGTATAGCAACGGCCATAGCCGCTTCTTTCTGCTGTATTACTCCATTACTTGCCTTTATATCTGGAGCAACAGGAGTAGCCTCTTCTCTCTCATGGCTTGAGCCATTTCGTCCTTATTTCATGGGTATCACTCTTTTGGTACTCAGTGTATCATGGTATCAAAAACTAAAAGCAAGAAAAACAGGTACAATAGCGTGTGACTGCGATGATGGTACCAAAACCTCATTCCTTCAATCAAAGGTCTTTTTGGGCCTCGTGACTCTTTTCGCAATCAGTATGCTCTCTTTACCCTATTATGGTAACGTATTGTATCCAAATACCGATAAGCCGGCGAGTACGGTAGTTGTACCTGA
>JAOPTX010000134.1:0-512 GCA_051532055.1 Fibrobacterales bacterium
CTTATTGGTGAACGAGGGAGAGAGGTTCGGGAATTTATTGAAAAAGATTTGGGTCCCGAAGGACTTGCAAAATCCGTTGTTATTGTGGCGACGTCAGATCAGCCAGCGCTCGTCAGGCTTAAAGCGTCATTGGTTGCAACAACTGTTGCAGAATATTTTAGAGATATGGGTCAGGATGTACTGTTAATGATGGATTCATCGACACGACTCGCTATGGCACAACGGGAAGTTGGTCTTGCCATTGGTGAGCCTCCTGCAACAAAAGGGTATACTCCGTCAGTATTTGCCTTTTTACCAAAAATGTTTGAACGAGCAGGAACCTCAGATAAGGGCTCTATAACCGGGCTCTATACCGTGCTGGTTGAAGGTGATGATTTGGATGACCCTATTGCAGATAGTGTTCGTTCTATTTTAGATGGGCACATAGTGCTCGATCGAGAGATTGCAAACAAGGGTCATTATCCTGCAATTAATATTCTAAAAAGTATTAGTCGGTGTCGTCCCGATGTAGT
>JAOPTX010000135.1:0-1411 GCA_051532055.1 Fibrobacterales bacterium
TTTTGTTGTTCTTGATAACCAAATGAGGTTCCATCATCATCATAAAAATCAAACTGTGCATCATATCCAATGTCAGCAGGGTAAATGTCGAGAGTAAGTGGATCAGGATGTACCTCTTCATCAATCCATTTAATTTCTGGACCCATAGGTATAATTGAACCTTTCTTAATAAAAAGGGGAATGTGGTTCCAATCAGATATATCGTGATCAAGAACAGTTCCGCCTTCATACATCTCATGTGACCAGTAATCTATCCACGATTCTTGAGAGGGGAGGGTAATTTTCATAGTACTTTTACCAAAATCAACTGCTTTACTGTCACTGTTGTGTCGGTCGGTCGTTACCGGTGCTACGAGTATATTTTCCCCAAACATATATTGTTGATATTGTTCAGCTACAGAAGCATCCATTGGATAGACCATGTTCATGGGGCGAGTGAGTGGTAATGCTTTTTTCCACATCTGCCAGTTGTAGGTATAAATATAGGGTAACATTCTATAGCGCAGCTTGCGTGAAAATATCATCATCTCTTGCACTTCAGGTGTTGCGTCTTTTACAAGTCGCCCTCCCTGGCCGTGTTGCTGCACGAGGGGTGAAAAATCTGAAAACTGTACTGCACGTATAGTGAGTTCAGGATATTCTTTCATGTTGAGCCAAAAGTGCCCCGGGGTATCCATATGGAGGGTAAAGAGACCATCCCACATACCATCATGAGTGATACGTTTAATTTGATCGTGAAAGCTTCTCCAACTTGGCTCGGTATCACCGGTCCAATATGCCGGATACTTTGCGTCTCGTCCAAGATCCCATTCGTGATCCTGATCTGTGTCACCATACGTAAAACTCCCGTAATAGTTGAGCATTAAAAAACGTTTATCTTGTTGTTGTCCCCAAAAATCTCCGAGAATATCCCACATCCACCATATAGGGTCAGTTCCGCGAATGTCGATCCATGGTATTTCAGAACCAAACTCAGCATCCCTGAGCATTGTCCATCTAAAATGTGAGTTATCTCTATCTCCGGATGCCGTGGTCCACGGATGGTAATTAATACCCACATGCCAGTTCATTTCATTCATGAGTCTAATGGTTTCTGCGGGGTCATCAAATTTTCCGGGACACCAATCTTCTGAGTCCCAGCCTGTTTGATCTGGATGACAATTCCATCCTCCAAGATCTAATATCCAAACATCCCCAGGATGTTCCGAATCTCTGTGTTCTTTTGCCAGTCTCAGGAGCTCTTCTGAGCTTTCAGCAGGCACGGGTGCAAAACCAACTTGCCAATAGCCAAAAGCCCATTTAGGCATCATTGGATGCTCATTGGGGCTCCAAAATACTGGATCCAATGCAAAAAGTGATGATGCCGTTAAAAAAAGTATAATGATGTGTATGCGTAGAAAGTGTGTTAAGC
>JAOPTX010000136.1:0-1685 GCA_051532055.1 Fibrobacterales bacterium
TTTGCCCGTTTTCGTTCGTCCTTTGCCATTCTGTCCTCCTTTTGGTTTTCCTAACTGTATCATTTTTTACAGTTAGGTGAGGGAGAGGCTCTATACCTATAATAGAGAACGTTGGTGGACATAGGAATGGGCAGGGTAATTAAGAAGGAAACTTGTTGAGTAGGGGAAAGACGAAATCATTTTTGTGTACGCCCCACCATCCGTGGTGGGTCTATGTTTGTGATTTAAGACAATAGTATGAGTGAAATCTACATGAGGCTTCAACGATAATAGCTGTCGTTGAAGTCTTAGTATATCATTTGTTATATTTGTTGCATCATATGTTTTCTTACAGGTTGCCGAGTGTTTTATATTCTCACATTAACGATTTGGATTGTACTCTTTTTTAAAAATGGAATACATCAATCATCAGTCTCAATTTCAAAAAAAATCCAATTTGCCCTTATAACACTTATAATTGTTGGATTAAATAGCACACCTAAAGCAGTTTTGTGGATAGTAGCTAATTTTAATGTTGCTGTTGAACATTATTCAGTAAGAATTACAATAATGCCTCCTAAATTAACTATGGTTTTATGTTTTTTAGCTACTGCGCTTCAGCTATCAGTTTTTATCTATGGTATTGCAATTTTAAATAGGAATAATTTAGCACGAATTAATTTTCTAAAACTGTTTCCAGCATTAATTATAATCCTACCAGTTGAAATGGCATTTGGTTTTGTTAATACAGGATCTGAAGTGGATAATAAGATCACTACCATTTTTTTATTTGTATTTTATTGCTTTACAATTGGACTGTTTTATTGGATAAAAAAATATTTCACCAACGAGCAAGTAGTTAATGAAATATTTTATCAAAAAGATTGTTTAGAACAAGAATGAAAAGTTTTAGTTGATTATAACAATCGTTGGAGCGGTATCAATAAAGAACAATATTCTAGAGTGAATGATCGGCTCAACTAAAAGTTATAGTAGCGGGGTTTATAAAAGGTACTAATGAACAATTATTATGAATTTCAATTCAATACAAGAAATATAGACTTGTTCTATGAGTCTTTAGCTGAATATGATGACCAAAAATTAATAGTCGGTGAATACCCTAATGACTTTACACTCAATGTTACTAAAAGTCAAGGCAGGTATGAAAATCATATTATGAGATTACAAGATGTTTTCAATTTCATTATTTCTAAATCAGCATATAGAAAAATTCTTGAAAATGAATTAACAGGTTGGAAGAGCTATCCAATTACAGTAGACTCGAAAACATCAGAACTATACGGTTTTAGTGTTACAGGTAGATGTGGTCCAATGATTACAAGGAATTCGGGTTTTGTTATTGGATATGAAATTGATGAAAATACTTTGGATGGAAGTGACTTTTTTATACCTCAAGGTACATTAAGTATTGTATGTACAGAAAAGGCCAAGAACGTTCTTGAGTCACTTTCAATTAAAAACATTATTGTTCCACATATATCTGAAACAGAATGGTATAAAGCCTAGAAGTCGAGATGTTTTATGTCTCTACAGCCTCCCTGCTTACGTTCAGTAAACAAAAATATTTTCTTGTTTATTTTATAGAGATTATGCCAAGGCATGCCCATTCCTACGATCCACCAACAACGGTAGCAGTCAATTGTTTTCCATAAAGATGAAAACAACTGCCAACTCCCGAAACGTTG
>JAOPTX010000137.1:0-2998 GCA_051532055.1 Fibrobacterales bacterium
GTACAGTATATCGAGATGCGCGGTGGAATTCTTTAAGGAGAGAACAATGAAACAGAGTGAACAAGGATCGATCATCAAAATTATTTTACCGATTATCTTGGTAGCTGCAGCTTTTGGGATAGCAGTAGTTATGGTTAAGAAGGGGCAGACTCAGGCTGAAACAAATATTGAAACAAAGTACCCTTTGGTGACGAGTAAAGTGTTAAAGCCTGTTACTACTGATGCACGATTTGAGGCTACGGGTACTGTTAAGGCGGGGCAACAGGTAACTATTCTCCCTGAAGTAAATGGAACGGTATCGTGGATATCACAGAAGCTGACTCCTGGTGGGATTGTTTCAAAAGGGCAACTTTTGGTAAGAATTGATGATCGAGAATATAAGCTCCAAGTGAATGCTCTCAAGGCACAAGTAAAAGCGGCCGAGATAGAACTGACGCGAGAGGAGGCCCGTGGGAAACTTGCTCGAAATGAATGGAAAATATCTGGAGAGAAAGGAAAAGCGTCCCCATTAGTAACACGCGAGCTGCAGCTCGAAAGTGCAAAACTTAATCTTTCATCAGCAAAAAGTTCTCTCGAACAAGCAGAGCTTCGTCTCTCTAAGGCCGAAATTCGAGCCCCGTTTAATGCAAGTGTTGCTTCTGAAAATGTTGATATTGGTCAGGTGGTCGGTCCACAATCTCAAATAGTACGGCTTGTAGGGACGGGTGATTTGAGACTTGAGATAAATGTGCCTATCGAGGCTCTGGCCAAAATAAGTTTGGGTTCGGGGCGTGTAAAAGGGTCGGAGGTGACGGTATGTCAAAAGCTCTCGAATGATCGCTGTGTTGAAGCAAAAGGGTATGTGGTACATGTTGTAGGTGAACTTGATGCCCAGACCCGACAAGCGAAACTCAATATCACGATTCCAGAAAAAGAGACACGCAAGGGTGAAATACCACTGCTACCTGGAGCTTTTGTAACTACATCAATTAGTGGCACGGAAGAAGAAGTAATTTATACCATTCCTCGTAAGAATGTACATAATAAGAACCGGATTTGGACACTCCTCTCTGATAGCACTATTCAAGAGGTTGAAATGGAAATCCGATGGACAGATAAAGAGTTTGTATATGGATTGATAGATAAGCCAGAAGTATCATTAGTTACCACCAAACTTGCAGCTCCGGTTAATGGCCTGAGAGTTGATCCAGTTCAGTAGGAGTATATATGGCTAATACAAATAACGCATATATGAGAAAAGGTCCAATAGCTTGGATGGCAAAGCATACCGTTGCCTCTAATTTACTGATGGTTATGTTGATATTGGGCGGCGTCATGGCAGTCTTTACCATGAAACAAGAGGTGTTTCCCGAGTTTGATCTTGACATGGTAACAATCTCGGTGCCGTATCCTGGCGCAACTCCAGAAGAAGTGGAACAAGGGATTGTCTTGGTTATAGAAGAACGGGTGCGGGGTATTGATGGGGTAAAGTCAATCACATCAACGTCGAGTGAAAATGTTGCAGCGGTAATGATTGAGTTACAGCTGGGCCAGGATGCTAATAAACTCCTTGCAGATATTAAAAATGAAATTGATCGTATTACTTCTTTTCCAGAGGAAATAGAGGAGCCTACTGTTGCTCTTGCGAGCAATAAACAAATGGTGCTCTCGCTCCTGATTTCTGGAGGAGATGATTTAAAAATACTCCACAACCTTGCAGAACAAGCACGATCAGAACTCCTTGCCCTAGATGGGATTACACAAGTAGCTCTGAACGGGGTGCCCCCACTTGAAATAGAAGTTGCGGTCAGTCAGTCAACCCTTGAGGGATATGGGCTGACGCTTAATGATGTTGCTGCGCAAATAAGAATGAATAGTGTGGAACTTGGTGGTGGTTCGCTGGATACTGAACGCGGAAAAATTATGATTAAAGTTGCTGAGCGAAAAAGAACGGCAGCGGAGTTTTCTGCAATACCTATTCGAGCGGCTCGTGGTGGTACCGAAATAACTCTTGGTGATATTGCAACAATTACCGATGGCTATGCAGAGTCTGATCGCTCATATTATTACAATGACGAGCGAGTAGTAGAACTAAAACTTTCTCGTGTCGGGTCAGAGACTCCCGAAGGAGTATCAACGACGGTAAAAGAGTATTTGAAAGGATATAAGAATCGATTACCAGAAAATATTTCAGTGACCACTTGGAATGACCAATCAATACTCCTTTCTGAACGGATTGATTTACTCGTTAAAAATGCAGCACTTGGTTTGGTGCTAGTAATGATAATTTTGGGCCTCTTTCTCCAAAGAAAGCTTGCTCTTTGGGTGGCCCTTGGCATTCCAATTTCCTTTCTTGGGGCATTTCTTTTAATGAGTTGGGCTGGTGTATCGATTAATATGATTACCCTGTTTGCTCTTATTGTTACTCTGGGTATGGTTGTTGATGATGCAATTGTAGTGGCTGAAAATGTGTATCATAAACTGCAAAATGGAGTGGATCCTTTGAAAGCAGCTATTGATGGAACATTAGAAATGTCGGTTCCGGTTACGTTCTCAATTTTAACTACGGTTGCAGCTTTTTCACCAATGCTTTTTGTGCCAGGTATGATGGGGAAAATTTTCTTTCTCATACCTGCAGTGGTGATTCTAGTTCTACTCATGTCACTTCTTGAGTGTTATTTTATTCTTCCTGCTCATTTATCTCATAGTCTAAAAGAAGGTAAAAAACCTATTGCTATCTTTGCTGCAATCGACTATGCGCAGGAACACGCCAATGCTTGGCTTACGCGTATGATTGAAGAACATTATCAACCTTTTGTCACTATTGCCATTAAAAACCGTTGGCTCACATTCTCAATAGCTTTTGCACTATTGGTTATGGTACTTGCAACCGTTCCTGCAGGGATAATCAAGTTTTCCTTTTTTCCAAAAATGGAAGGTAACTCTGTTACTGCTGAAATTCGCCTTCCCTTTGGTGTACCGTTATCAGAAACAGAATCGGTAAGAGACTTGCTTGTTG
>JAOPTX010000138.1:0-1165 GCA_051532055.1 Fibrobacterales bacterium
ATGGTTGGGGAATCTCTCGGTATTCATCTGCAAGTTCTATATAGAGAAATACTCTGAGGAGTGCATCTGGTGCTGGATCAATAGTGAGGGTGTTAAATCGATCAAGGTCTTCCATATAGAACACAAAATAGGGAGCGTCGCTTCGTTTGTCAAAATAGGGTTCCCAGAATTCCATAAAATCCTCAATTTCTTCATCATTCAAGTGGAGTGTCTTGAGTATTGAAGGTACTTTTGTTGGGTACTCTTCAAAAGCAACAATCCAGCCTTCAGATCTATCGGGCATTTTGTCTGTAGCAAAATCATAGAAGAGAAAATCATAGGTGTCATCGATTATACCATCAGGTGTTGCTCGGACATTCCAGCCTGTGTTATATGAAGGGATTGATTTTATTATTTGTGCATTTTGTGTAAAGGTCATGGAGACAGATATCTCTTGTTCAGATGTTGGGTAGAGGTAGATGTAAGGAGCTTCAGCTATAGGCATATCTTCTATAAAGCGTATATCCATATATTCATCTGGGTTTGGACTAATGCTGTTATCGAGATAATACTCTCTCATCCAGTCTCTCTCTGGATCGTCGCCTATAATGACCAGTGAATCAAGTTTTTCTATAGAAACGAGATAATATCTTCCTTGACTATTTGTTTGTATGGTGTCTTTGGTGTCGTCTTCGAAAGATGCTTCAAGGTATAGGTTGTTTCCATAACAATATCGTTGACTCCAGTTAGCTTTTGCTATGGTGACACCAGCATACCGATAGGCTCCATTGTCACTCATATGCTCTTCTAGTGAATCGAGGTCGATGGTAATGGGGCTGTGATCTGTTACATAATATATCTCTGTATAGTACCGTGGTGATGTTGCTATTACAGTATATTCATCCGGAGCTACGGGGGCATTTACTTCGATATATTCTTTTCTAATTGCTTGAGGCTTCAATACTATTCCAGGAGCATTCATGCTCCACTCACCTTCTTGATCGATAGTATACGTCCCAATATTACCGCCACGTTGAGTATATACTTCTAATTGAATGGGTATTGATTCAAAGCTTGAGTCATTATTTGAAGAGCTTTCTGAAGATGTTCCCATTTCTGAAGAGCTGATTGGTTGCTCAGATGAATCAGTCTCACTGCTCGAACTCTCAGTTGGATTGTCGCTCGA
>JAOPTX010000139.1:0-617 GCA_051532055.1 Fibrobacterales bacterium
AGGAACATGACTAGCTTGCTTCAGGTTTCGCCTACGGGCCTATTACCCACTGCGGATACGCTTTCCATCGTATTCGGCTACCGTTCACAATACATATTGTCAGTCCTACAACCCCGCACAAATGTACGGTTTGGGCTCTACCCGCTTCGCTCGCCGCTACTAAGGGTATCTCATGTTGATTTCTTTTCCTCCGGGTACTTAGATGTTTCAGTTCTCCGGGTTCGCTCCTCTAAACCTATGTGTTCAGTAAAGAAGTACTAGACTTTAAATCTAGTGGGTTGCCCCATTCGGAAATCTACGGGTCAAAAATTATTTGCGTCTCACCGTAGCTTATCGCAGCTTATCACGTCCTTCATCGCCGGTTGATGCCTAGGCATTCCCCGTGTGCACTTATTAACTTAAAAAGACTCTATTAAAAACAGACTCTTATTTAACTCGTTTTGATAACAATTATCAATTGTGCTTTTGCATTTTTTAATACTTTTTGTTTTAATGAGACAAATTTTTAAATTTTTATCTCTTTTTTAGTTGATTAACTTACTACAAAAAAACAATACAGTATTGTCTCTTTGATTATCATAAATTAATCGCCTGGAATTTTTCATACTTTACAATGT
>JAOPTX010000140.1:0-616 GCA_051532055.1 Fibrobacterales bacterium
AGGAACATGACTAGCTTGCTTCCGGTTTCGCCTACGGGCCTATTACCCACTGCGGATACGCTTTCCATCGTATTCGGCTACCATTCACAATACACATTGTCAGTCCTACAACCCCGCACAAATGTACGGTTTGGGCTCTACCCGCTTCGCTCGCCGCTACTAAGGGTATCTCATGTTGATTTCTTTTCCTCCGGGTACTTAGATGTTTCAGTTCTCCGGGTTCGCTTCTCTAAACCTATGTGTTCAGTAAAGAGATACTAGACTTTAAATCTAGTGGGTTGCCCCATTCGGAAATCTACGGGTCAAAAATTATTTGCATCTCACCGTAGCTTATCGCAGCTTATCACGTCCTTCATCGCCGGTTGATGCCTAGGCATTCCCCGTGTGCACTTATTAACTTAAAAAGACTCTATTAAAAACAGACTCTTATTTAACTCGTTTTGATAACAAATATCAATTGTGCTTTTGCATTTTTTAATACTTTTTGTTTTAATGAGACAAAATTTTATTCTTATCTCTTTTTTTAGTTGATTAATTTACTACAAAAAAACAATACAGTATTGTCTCTTCGATTATCATAAATTAATCGCCTGGAATTTTTCATACTTTACAATGT
>JAOPTX010000141.1:0-1749 GCA_051532055.1 Fibrobacterales bacterium
TTAAGGTTTTAGAACTCCTGATGGGCACCGGTATGCCTATTAGAAAGTGAGAGCTGTATATGATGGAGAAAAGGCAATTATACGAACCCTAAAAGCAGCAGTGAAGATACTTATTGCTTGACTTTTCGGGTGAAGTTAGGGTGATGTTGGCAGTAATTTTTATTCAAAATCGGTCATCACGATTTTGGTTAAAAAAGTGGAGTTAGTGAACTCCCAAGCTTTGCTTGGGTTGCATGAAGACGAGGAGCTTCAGCAACCGACCGAATGCAGTTCACTTACGGAACGGTTATTGACTGCTCACCCTGTTGCCTGCAGTTACAAGTAACTTTTGAGATACTGGTTGTGCATAATTTTTAAAAGGTGCACCCGTCACGTAATCAGGGATGTGGAGATACTATTCCCTAATTAATATTGGTAGAGTGAGAATCAAGATATTCAACAATATGTTCTTTATCAATTTTCTTCTTCAAAAAATTTAACACAAGATCAGCTAACTGTTCATCTTCATCTTCGTCAATTTGATACCCATTAACTCCAAGAAAAACTAATGCAGAAGCTACTGCTACTCGCTTGTTACCATCAGTGAATGGGTGTCGAATACAGAAACTCACAATATACGTTGCAGCCATTTCAAACATATTCATTAAAAACTGATTATCAAAAGTTGCCTTAGGAGCTTCAATACAAGCGTCTAAATCTTTTTCTGAAATCAATTGTGCATTTGTTTTAGCTTGCTTAATCTCTTCTGAATGGATATAGATTATATCGTCTTTTTCTAAAAACCTAATATATGGCATTACTCACCAAGTTTATCTAGAGATTTTCTATGCTTCTTTGATATCTGCTTATAAACATCACTCACACTAACGGGTTTTAATAACAAACCACCTTTGGTCATTTCCATTTCAAAAGACCCGTCTTCATTGACATTCAACAATTTCAAAATAGATTTATCTATTACGATACCACGGCTATTACCAATTTTTTGCAAATGCTTTATCATAACACGTTCCCAACATTGTTCTTACTGTAAAGATACTTTTTTCGCTTTAAAATCACAACCATATTACTACAATACTTCTCAATAACCATTTAATAGCAAACAATTTTTAACTTTTTGATACAAACAAATAATAGCCAACACCTCAAATCTACTCTACGGATCACATATAATGATTAGAAAAGCAAACACATCAGATTTATCTAGAATTGCAGATCTTCGATTCGACATGTTTAAAGACATTGGAACAACTGATTTACTTATAGAGAATTTCAAATCAGAAACGATTGAATATTACAATGCTCAATATGAATCAAATGCTTGTACACATCATGTATATGAAATTGAAGGCGAAATAATTGCATGTGCTGGAGCTATTATTAAAAGTGACTTCCCATCTCAATTCTTCAAACAAAAACACTATGGATATATCATGGATGTTTATGTTACAGACTCCTACAGAAAACAAGGAATCGCAACAAAACTTATTGAAAGCCTTTACCCGTGGTTTCGTGATATGAAGATATCCTCAATAAAACTCGATTCATCGGCAAATGGTATTGCTCTTTATCAAAAACTCAATTTCTCTAACTCTATAGAAATGACATTATTATTGGATTCGAAATAAAACTTTCTAGATCTTAAAATATAGACCACAGGACGTGGGCTACCTATGCACCTTTTAAAAATTATGTTCACTACACTTTCCGTTACTTGTAATTGCAGGCAACGCCTGCGGAATGTAGGCA
>JAOPTX010000142.1:0-1639 GCA_051532055.1 Fibrobacterales bacterium
TATCTTAATAATATTATGGCTAAGATAGAGGCGATTCAATCGGGAGTTATTGAAGCACTGATGCTCAATACTCAAGGATATGTTGCAGAATGTACGGGTGATAATGTGTTTCTTATGAAAAAAGGGAAACTGTATACGCCATGTATTGCAAGTGGTGCTCTTGAAGGTATCACGCGTCAAACGGTTATTGATCTTGCTAAAGAACGTGGCATTGAGGTCATTGAAGACTTTATCACACGTTTTGATGTCTATGTTGCTGACGAAATGTTTCTCACGGGAACCGCTGCAGAAGTTATTCCATGTGTAGAAGTTGATAGTCGTCCAATTGGCGATGGAACAGTGGGCGAAATAACGAAACAACTTACTGCAGATTTTAAAGAACTCACAAAAACTGATGGACCAGAGATTAAATAATTTCTGTGTAGAAATAACTAGAAAAAGGTAGAACATGAAAATCGTTAAAAATGCCACATTGAAAAACAAGGAAGTGAAACGCCTTGCGGGAAGAGCAGTTGCACCGACCGAAGCTATCGAAAAGCTCGTACGTTCAATCATTGCTGATATCCATCAAAATGGTAATAAAGCTGCGGTTGAGTATGCTCAAAAATTTGATGGCCTTACGGGTAAAAATATTAAGGCTACAGCATCAGAGCTTAAGAAAGCAGCTGAAAAGGTAGAACCGAAAGTTAAGAAAGCAATTAACGCTTCAATAACCAAGGTTCGCGATTTTCATAAACATCAAGTTGAAAAGTCATGGGATTTTACTGGTAAAGATGGTGAACGTCTGGGACAACGAGTACGTCCTTTGAGTCGTGTTGGTGTCTATGTACCTGGTGGTGCAGGGGCGTACCCCTCAACGGTAATCATGAACGTGGTACCGGCTCAAGTTGCTGGTGTCAAAGAGATTGTTGCAGTTACTCCAGGGAATGAAGTGAATCCGGCAGTAGCCTATGTTCTTACAAAATTGGGCATTACTGAAGTCTATAAAATTGGAGGGGCGCAAGCTGTTGCAATGCTTGCTCACGGTACAGAAAAATGCAAACGGGTTGATAAAATTGTTGGCCCATCAAACGTCTATGCAGCAGTCGCTAAAAAAGAAGTTTTTGGTATTGTTGATATCGACATGATTGCAGGGCCTTCTGAAATATTGGTAATGTGTGACGAAACTGCTGACCCTGATTGGGTTGCGGCAGACCTTCTTTCGCAGGCAGAGCATGGGTCAGGATTTGAGGCAGCAATCTGTATTACTACCGATGAACAACAAGCGAAATGGATCAGTGAGTGTGTTATACAGCAGGTTGAGGAGTCTCCCAAAAAAGAGGCACTACTTAAGGTTCTTGAAACCTATTGTAGAATATTTGTAGTGAAAGATTGGGAGGTTGGATGTGCAATTGCAAATGAACTCGCTCCTGAACACTTAGAGATCATTACAAAAAAAGCACGTAAGCTTTCTGAGTCTATTGTTAATGCGGGAGCTATTTTTATTGGGGCCTACTCTGCTGAACCAGTGGGTGACTATATTGCAGCACCTAATCATGTTCTTCCTACCAATGGAACGGCTCGTTTTTCATCGCCTCTTGGAGTGTATGATTATATGAAGCGTACTTCTATTATTGAGTATACTAAACAAGCAATCGAT
>JAOPTX010000143.1:0-3626 GCA_051532055.1 Fibrobacterales bacterium
GAGGTTATGAATTTAGTCTCAATGCCTTTGCCAAAATCTGGTGTTTCTTGTAGCTGTGATGAATCGATATATACACCTTCCGAGACAGCGTCGATTATGAGGCCCATAGTCAACTCACTCTCTTTAAGGCCTATTTGTACTACTATTATACAGGTGCTATCAGTGTCCTCTTGCTTCTCCATTTGAAGCTTTGTACGGAGCTCAAGTGTAGGAATAATATTTCCCCGTAAGTTAATCACCCCTCGTACAAAATCTGGAGTACGAGGGACTGGTGTAATGTTTTGAAGCTGAATAATCCGTTGTACGGTGAGTATGGGAAGTCCATACTCCTCATTTCCTAGTTTCAGTGTAAGGTATTTTCCTTCCACTGAATCATTAGACGTAAGTTCTTTCTCATTTATGGTATCCATAGAGTTCATTTAGAACTCCTTTAATTCTGATTCATTAAAGGGAATGGTCTCTTCTGCACTTCGAGAAGGCATTCTTTGGGGGATATGTTTTGGTGACTGATACGGAATCGCATGAAACTGAGGGGCAGGGGTGTGCAGCGGTGGTAGTCTATTTGCTTTTCTGCCCTTGTCGCCATTAACAACGCCTATAAGTTCATCAACCATTTCATTTAAAACAGAGGCCTGTGCAGAGAGCTCTTCACTGGCAGACGCTGATTCCTCAGCCGTAGCAGCATTCCCTTGAATAACCGTATCCATGCTATTCACCGCATCGTTAACCTGACTTATTCCCTGTGACTGTTCCTTACTGGCCGATGATACTTCGGCAATTAACTGATTCACCTTAGAAACAGACCCTGAGATATTACCCAGTAGTGCACCCACTTCCTCGGTTACTATAACGCCATTATCAGCACTTTTTTGGGACTGTTCGATTAGGTTTGCAGTGTCATTTGCAGCCTGAGCACTGCGCTGTGCAAGATTACGCACCTCTTCAGCTACTACCGCAAAACCTTTACCAGCATCACCTGCTCTCGCTGCTTCAACCGCAGCATTTAATGCCAACAGGTTTGTCTGAAATGCGATCTCATTAATATTCTTGATTATTTTTGCCGTCTCGTCACTTGATTCTTTAATCTCTTTTACCGCAGACACCATTTTTTCCATTGCCTCCTGCCCGGCCTTTGTTGCATCTCCCGCTTCTTTGGATATACTATTCGCTTCAATTGCATTCTGGGCGTTCTGCTTAGTCATCGAAGACATCTCTTCAAGGGTACTTGATATCTCTTCTACAGCGGAGGCTTGTTCTGAGGTTCCTTCGGCCATCATTTGGCTCGAGCTCGAAACCTGTCCTGCAGCAGATGATACTTGTTCTGATCCCTGTGTCATCTTCTCAATTATCATATTAATCGGTTTGGTAATCCCGCTTGTAAGAAACCAGGCGATAAGCATTCCAAAAATAAGTGCTACAACTGAAACTACCAGCAGTAGTAGATTTGCATTTGTCTCAACTTCATCAATAAAGGTATACAACGCATCGCGTACCTCACTGGATATTTTTACCGTACTCACTGCTGCGGCTTTCTGACGTACCATATTTGCCCATCGATCAAGGTTAATCTGTCGAAATTCCTGCACTTCACCTTCATAATCCTTCAACCCTGAATTGATTTTAGCAATCGCTTCAAGTTCATCTTTGTCAGCACCTTTTTTTGAAAAAGTAATCAACTCCCGAATACCAGCAATTTCTCCCAGCCATACTTTTGCTTGATCTTCCTGCTGAGCAGAAGTAATTGCAAGCTGATATTTATGAGCCGTTATACTCATAAGGTTGAATGCATCCCGAATTTTCTGTAGGCTCAGTTGTGATTCAAACTGACTTTTTGTCAGAGGAAGACCTTTTCCATAGGCCTTATTAATGTCACCGATACGGTCTGAAATAAGATCATGTATCCCCGCCAGAACTTTTGCTCCAGCTGCCGCACGATGGGTACCTGCTTCAATTTTATGCTGCTGTATCGTATGATACTCTTCAATTGATACATGATAATTATCCACTGCTTTTAGTGCTAAGTCAGTTTGTGCTTTAAGAGCATCGGAGTTCATTTTTGATTTTGCATTCGCTCCACTCTCTTCAAACTTCTCTACTTCAGTGGCGATACTTTCAACATATTTATCATCTTCATAAATAACATATCTGAGTGCGGCTCCCTGCGCATTCTGAGCATCGGTGAGCATCCCATTCACATCTTTTGCAATTGAAAGCTCATGAGTGATTTTTGATAGTGAATTAACCCCGGTGAACCATACTACTGCTAATAATATGAGAACTACTGTGAACCCTCCGAAGAGTCTCTGGCCGATTTTATAATCTTTTATACGCATATGTCTACCTTTGTGTAATAAGAAAAAATGGTATTGTTTTATTTGTTTTACTGTATCATTTAAGGTCTCTGAGTTGCATAAATAAAAACGGCAGAGGTCGGGCGTAAACGGGCGGGCAGAGAATGTGGAGTGGCTGTAATGCGTGACCTTATAAGGGTCCAAATATTGGATTGTTTTTGACGGTCTCTACGTCGGGCGGGATCGGGAATGGTTTTAAAATAATTATTTTCATTTTTATCTGATTTAAGAATGTTACATTTATTGTAAATCAATAACATATACTAAGGAACTATGTCGCTTGTTCAGCCTGCAATATACTGGAATGAAACAGAAGAACTTGGTTCTGTTATTGATTTCGAAGGCATAATAATTGGGGTCAATTCTGCTCATGCCTCCCAGCTTGGGCGTCAGTCTTCTGAAATAATTGGGCGCTCTATGTATGAATTCATTTATGAAGATGATCATAAAAAAGCAACCGAGATCTTCAATCAATGTATTGAGCACGATGGGGTAAAGTCTGCTGAAGTGCGGGTTCAAGCGAAAAATGGGACCATAATTTGGATTGATGTTTGCATCGTTGTGCATCGCCCTACTCGATCCCTGTATACTATGGGGAGGGATATAACGAACTTTAAGGAGACAGAGTTAATACTGAGTCAAGATCGCGATATTCTACATCTTGCGATAGAAAATGTACCCTCCCTTGTTGCTATATATAGTGTCGAATCTGATCCGTTATCTATACAGTATTTGCAAGTGAGTGATAGCTATTGTGAAACTATGGGATATAGTAGATCTGAGCTTCTTGGCGTTGAGCGATCAAGTGTATCTCTGATTCGAGACATAGACGACCAGGAAGTACTTCTAGCTGTTGTTAAGTCGGGGAAACCGTTAATAAATAGAGAATTTGAATTTTTGCATAAAAATGGAAATGTGATTCATACTGAATTATCTGTTCGCAAAGTTGTATCGACCCAAGGCGTATTCTTAATATCAACCGCTGTAGAGCTTACCCATATAAAGAAAGTAAATAAGGAAATTAAAGACCAAAACGCCAAACTTGAAGAGTATGTTGCAAAACTTGAAATGAAGAGTATTGCATTGTCCGAAGTTGTTGAGTCTATGGCTGAAGGGAAAAAGCGTTTTGAATCAAACCTACGTCGGTCTATTGAAAGTCAACTAGAGCCGCTTTTAAATAAAATAAAATTACTCCCTTCTGTTGATTCGGATATTATTGAGAACATAGAAGCATTAGCTACAACGCTCAGTGGGGTAGAGCAGCCAAATATGGAG
>JAOPTX010000144.1:0-7024 GCA_051532055.1 Fibrobacterales bacterium
TACCTCATATATTATAAATGGAGCGATATGGGGTACTCATGCAACCTGTGATGAGAGATTATTAACACGGCATAAAAGAAACCTTAAGAAACCCCCAGCCTGGCTTAAAAAGAAATAATAACCCATTTCATAAGTACTTAACTGGCTTACTATAGGTTTTTCGGCTTTGGTATTGGCGGTTTTCATGGGTATTTCTGCTGGTTTAATGTGTTCTCTGTAGGTTAGACAAATAGAATTGGGAGTATGTTGCCAATACTATGATACTATTTGAGATAGCGCACCAGGCCTGCTAGAGAGACATCCAACTCTGCCAGATATGCGTCAGACCAACAAAAAAGCATTCATCCAAAAGGCACCCATCCAAAAGGACAGGTGCTTAACATCAATAAATGGTGCTCCTCCAATAATAGGCATAGAAATAATAATCCACATGTCCATCATGCTCACTTGTTATGTCTCATCTCTCCATATCCATAACTTACTTTCAACTAATTCTTGAGAACAACTTTTACACGCACCATTTTTTTTAAAAACGGCATTACATTGAGTACATAAGAAAGCCACGCTGTCTTTACCGACAGAAAACCGGCAGTATAAAAAGGTGACAAAAGAAACTCCTACTGCCCATGAAAGAGCATAGGGCAAATCATCAAGGCTTTTAATTTGATGTGCCGCTCCACTTTCACCGAAGGGATCCGCTAAATCTAACATAATTACTATGACTGTTCCCCAAAAAGCAAACAGAGGAAATTGCCACATACGCTTATAATCAGACTTCAAGCGATTTTGACGAGCACGTTCGATGTCTTCTTCATTTTTTAATTGCCACATGTGATACTACTTATGTTAAGTTGTGCTAACTTTCATAATCCAAAAGCTAGTCTATATCGTACAAAATTACCAATTTCACAAACAGATCCCAGCCTCTATATTCCAGTACCTACAATTATCCTAAAAGAACATCCAACCCCCAATAGAGAGAATCACCTCCATAAAAACCCAAAACCAATGAAGCCCAGCTTACTAAACGTAAGCTACAATTTTCAACGTAACGATCCACTAAAGCATCTATTTAAAAACTTTTCTATATTACTCCATAGGGGCAGTACTTTTAACGTATACATACAGTTGGGCATATGAAACTCACTATTCTTATCTTTTGTTTTTCTTTTTTCGTAGGCACGCATTTATTAGGATGTGACCAACCTATTACAGATTCTTCGGTGCTATCTTCTAGCGGTGAATCATACTCGAGCGACATCTCTCATTCTCCCAATGTAAGATCAGAGAATGATAGTTCTTCTTCTTCAAACAATAGACAAGAAGAAACAGAGTCTAGTTCTGAAGCTTTACCGTACTCCTCTCAAGAAGGAACGCCTTCTTCCAATGAAACAGAGGTTTCATCCGAGCACCATATCAATAGTTCTTCAATGATCGACTTATCTGATGGCAAATTTGACAAAATGTATCCCTCAGAAAAAACGTGCTATAATATAACTGTTACCGAAGCGAGTAGTTATAGATATTACCAAAATGGAGATATTGCATCTATATCTATAAATGAGACGAGTCTCGCTTCTCCCGATAACCCAAAAGATTATCTACATACCTATTCCTATAAGTACGACGAGTATAACAACCTAATCGAAAGAATCAAGATAGCCGAAAAATCATGGTTTATATATGATTGGGATACTGGGGCTCCAATATACTATAATTCTGCGGTAGAGTATCGTGACATCTGGGAATACAACCTTAATGGTGATGTTATAAAATACCGTATCCTACACCCCATGGAAGACACTGTAACTCAGATACATCACTATTCCGATACCGATGAACTTGAAAAAATTGAATGTTATAATAAGGAAGACTCCCTATTGTGGGTTACTGATGTCGTAAATAATAGCCGTGGTCTCCCTATTCATACAACCACAACCCCCGCATCACACTATAATGGTACAGGTGGTAACATCGAGCACCGAATACTGGATTATAACTCAAGAGGAAATTTGAGGAGCGCTAATGATTCTACGGTATATTTTGACAAATCTGGAAAACCTGAGAATTATTTAAATTCTAAATATTTCTATTTTTATGATACTGATGGGAATTACGAGAGTATCACGCATAGTTTATCATATAGTCAAAACCCTACTGTCTATAAACTATTATATAAAACGTTTACCTACACACCTGAAGGGTTAATTAAAAGTGCAAAGTGTGATAAAAAATTACCAGAAAATATATCCTGTGCTACACATTTAGAAATCGATAATCATGATGTCACCTGTAATTACACTCATAGCGAACTGAGATATCTATTGAGCGACAACACGTTACCCTAATTATGTTTTACAGTATAACACACTCCCACATTTAGGGCAAGCACCAGTAACCTGTTCAACCACCTGTGGTTTATCGTCCTTCAAAACCTGACGGGGAGGCATAAAACCCTCATCCTTCCCCCCTTTCGGTGACTCCCTTACATGAGCACCATGCTTTCTATGGGTCTTAAGAGAGGGTTTTAGGCGCCAAGACTTAATATAGAACCCGTAAACACGGGCAATCATAGTGACAGAAAGCAGACGACAAGACTGCTTTCTAAAAGATACTCTTTAATAAATCACATCTTAATCATCAACCTCAATTAGTCCAGATGTCATACACGGCATATTAATAGAGATACTCGCCTGAGAACCAACCTTTTGACGCTCAACAATAAAGAAGTCAAAAGAAACACTTTTCCCCGTCTCCAATCCCATCTCATCCGCAACCGCTTTAAGATTAAAATGACCATCCATAGGCGTATGGACGCCACCCAGATCTAATACTAACTTCTTGTTCACATAGACAAAAACATCGTCGTCTCCTGAGAAATTGAAAAACTGATCTTCAGCACCCTCTGCAACGTAGGTAAACTCCCTATGGAGATGTACTGCAAACCCATAGTTTCGTTCTGCTTCTGGTGTAATACACGGTTCTCCTACTGTATATGTATAGGTCATAGGGTCGTAGGTTCCCCCATCAAGACAGCCATCTAATGGAAAGAATCCCTGTTCATCTGTTTTAAAGTTATACACATTATTTTGTGTATGAGAAAACTCAATAGTGTCTACAGAGACAGCACCAGTACTCCACCACGTATCGATGGTCGCATTAAAACATTTGCTCTCTTTAAGTTTTGGGAGGCCATCAACAAGTGTATCCCTTACCATCCCCCTATGCAACGTATCATTTCGAGTTCCACCACAACCACCACTCACCGATGCACCCTCGCCAGGAGCAAGATTAAACTCACCCCCCTTATAACTACTCAACGTTTCATGATCATAAATGGTCACCTCAAACTCAATCTTATCTTGCGGTATAGAGTCGGGGTGAATACAGGCAAAACGATTTCCTGGAGGGTTACATACCGGTAAACTCTTACACCCTGAATCCTCACAATCTATTGCATCATCAAGATCATTATCAATACCATCAGAGCAGGTCTCATTACTGGATTCATCACAAAACCCATAGTTCTGACACCCAGGGTCGAGACAATCAATGGCACCATCATCATCATTATCAATGCCATCCTGACACATGGCAACGGTAATCTCCCGGGTATCACAGACAACTAAATCAAAACATCCTGGATCTTTACAATCAATCAACCCGTTTTCATCATTATCAATACCATCGGTACAGAGAAGATCATTGTTCTCAAGGAGTAAACAGACCGTTAAATCCTTACATCCATCATCATCACAATCCACAAGGTCATCCTCGTCGTTGTCTATATCGTCACTGCATTGGGCTAAGGTATTTTCATGTTTTTCTTGACATACTACAAACTGATCACAATAGTCATGGTCATCGCAGTCTATCAAACCATCCTCATCATTATCAAGGCCATCATCACACTGCTGAGCCGTGTTCTCTAAAGGTGGCTGACAAAAAACAAATGAACTACAGCCAGGGTCATCACAATCTATCAAGTCGTCATCATCATTATCTATTGAATCCCTACAAAATGTTTCGGTATTCTCTTCCAGCATGCACCATGAAAAGTTGCCACAACCAGGATCGTCACAATCTATAAGAGAATTAAGATCATTATCAAGGCCATCCCGACAATCATCAGCAGTATTTTCAAATACTTCGACACAGCTTGGGTCATGAGAATCAATAGAGCAGTCTAACTCCACTTTAAAAACAGGGTCACTTTTTTGCGCAACCTCCAATTGATCATTAAAATCTGACAAGCAACTAGTTATTAGGGCTGCAGCCCCAATGAGAATAAATAATAGATAACGCATAAGAGCATCCTCGTGTGTGTGTGTAATAAATGTGAATCACCAGTATTAATCTGTATGGTGTATGTGTTAGGGGTGTACTGTAAATATACCCCATCACCGGTTCAGAGGGAAGTCAAAGGTGCCGTGAGAAATAAAAGTGCTCACAAACTGTGAACATGGCTCTAGGATTAACCGCAGTGAATATTCGCCCATGAATACTGAAGGTGTGTATCGAGATACATTGAATGTGACAAATACTTGTAAGGTTACAAAAGGGAGCCTGACTAAGTCTCACTTATCCCAAGGATAATAATCATATCCACTAATCAAACAGAGGCTCAAATGAATATAAATATAAAATCACTCTTTCTTTTATCAACACTGGGTGTATGCTCATCGGTGTATGCAGAAACACTCCATGTGAACAGTGCCGCAGAAGGAACTTATTGTACCCGTCAAGATCCCTGTGCTACTATCCAAGAAGCAGTTGATAGAACCGAACCCGGTGATGTCATTAAGATAGATGAAGGGCAGTATATGGAAAATGTCTTTATTGAAACATCAAATATTACGCTGAAAGGAAAAAATGCTTTTAATACAATAGTCGTTGCAGCTGGTGGTAGAGATGGCGCCGTAGGAAACGCCGGAAACCCGTTGAATGCGGTATTTGAAATTAAAGCACCAGGCGTCACAATCCAGAATTTATCAATAGTTGTTCCCGAAGGGGCGGCTGAAAAAAGAGAAGCGGGGATTTTTGCATGGGCCGGTTCAGATGGACTTATTGTGGCTCACAATATAATAGAACGAAAGAGAGACTTACGCATTGATGAACCTACGGTTCCCGGCTCTCGCGGGGTGTTTATTTTGCTTTCGCGGGGAAGTGCCGTACGAAACAATACTTTTTTAGGAAACTATGAAGATCATGTGCATTTACCAACGGGGGGCGTCGTCGTAAAACATAACCTTATGGTAGGCGCTGCCCGTGCAGGATTATCAGTTATGGCTCCCGATTTCATTCCTGATTTTCCGGCTGACAACAATAGGATCACTCATAACACTATCGTTGGCTCCATTGATGCCGGCATTCATATTCAAGGCAACCAGAATATCATTAAGCATAATACTCTTATCAAGAATGGAGGCTATGGCGTGTATATTTGTGGTTCTGATGATACGGGATGTTATCCACCGGGTGCAAATGCACAAGCTGATAAAAACCGCATATCGCATAATAGTATCCGATATAATGCATTAGGAACCATTGCAGATTTTGGTGCCGGTACAGCGATCAATAATAATAAGTAGGACTGCTTCTTAAAGATCTATGCAAGACAATGAGTTGGTCTCATTTTTTTTAAATAAATACCGATTCCAACTCATTTGAGTATCGAGTAACTCTATTATAACGCAAACCCCATCGAAAGGTTTAAGTCTAAGACAAACCCAACACTCGTTTTCTTTGTAAAATGAAAAATGGGCACAGAATCATCTCTACCATTTAATAACGCGCCCAGCCCCACACCAATATTCATATCTAATACTATAAGCTTATTAAATACGAATTTTTTGCCATAATACCCTATCAGCTCTACTAAGGTATTTTTCTCTTTTGGGAGTTCATTAGGGTAAATAACCCTAAATCCCCGCGTTGAATATAAAAATTAGGCGAAATAAAATAAGAGCCATCTGCATCAATACCATGCGCAAAGTAAGTATGAGTGCATTGATAGTAAAACACCCTATGAGTAAATAGGTCTCTAGGAACCAATCTATGTTGCAATAGCGTTTACATGTGCGATACTGAGCCACAATAGTATCCTATAAAATGAATACATAACTCCCTTCGTTTTAAGTAACTTTTAGGATTCTTAGAACAAAAATCATTCCTATAAAAAGGTCCCTATAATGAAAACACTCCTTCTTATATCAGCGCTATTATGTATGAGCTGTGCTATTACCCCCCTACCAAGTATTAAAACTATTGCAGAGGTGAGCTCCCCCAACACCGGATACATTGGTTTTACCTATCTATCCCTCGCCAATGAATCTGTTAAAATGAAAATAGAACACAAGCAGACAGAGGAGAATTTTGTGGTTCTCCTCAGTGAAAAGGCAGTGCAATCTACCGAATATTCACTTGAAAATGGAGAGTATTTACAAACGATTATTGCCGCTAATTCAGACAGCCTCACCATAGTACCCTTACCAGCAGGTGATTACATAGTACAGAGTTTTAGAATTCAACAACCCGGTGGGCTTTCTAGCTACCGGTTTGGGAGTGAATTGACGTTTGTTGTCAAACCTGGCCACGGCACCTATATTGGAGATTACAGGGGTGTCTATGGCGAAGTCATCGTTAATTCAGAGGGGTTTAGAGTGCTCACCGTAGATAACAGCCTAGACGTACTAAATAAACACGACATGCGCGATTCATTCACCACACATATTACCCCTATTGATATTGTTGATGAGACTCCGAAAGGCTCCTATAGTACTACCCTTCCTGATTAGTACCGTGTTGATTCACACTAGATACCCCATTCCCATTAAATGGGAACTAATTATAAAAAGAGGAAAGAAAAAATCCCTCTACGCCACTTAATACCGTTCTCTTTGAAGCAGAAGAACTCGGTAACGCAGCTATCAGGCAAATCCCAAAAACTGAGTACGCTTTGAGTACGCTTTTTTGACTATTTATGAAAATTAAGCGTGTACACCCATTGAGCTTTGGTAATTTG
>JAOPTX010000145.1:0-481 GCA_051532055.1 Fibrobacterales bacterium
TACCATCGTAGTTAAACTGTCCGACTGTATACGCGCCGAGCAGAAATGTTACAATAGTCGAAAATGTATAGGTATACCCTGTACCCGACATCTCTGAATTTCCATTAATAAATATCTCCAACGCACCAGTCGTCTGATCTTTGGTAAACGTATAATAGACCCAGGCTCCCTCCCATTTGGATGCATCAACCGCTCCATATAAACGGTTAAGCAACACTCCTACGTTACCCGCATCCCAGAAAACGTTCTGGTCAGACCAGGGAACATAAGCAGCTAACGCATTATTACCCGAAACATCACTCCCACGGAATAACAGATTATTTTGTGGTTGCATAGCGGCATCACCATAGATCCAACATGACACCGAAACCTGAGTAGTGAGATCACTAAAATTGGCCGCCGGTAATGATATCCAATCTGCCCCTTCATAATCAACAGCCTGGCCGATATTTCCTGCAATATTAACCGTACCACTATTAGT
>JAOPTX010000146.1:0-5379 GCA_051532055.1 Fibrobacterales bacterium
AAAGTCTGGTAGGCGTAAATATTTTTAGTCGACTGAATATACATATTTTTATTAATATATTTATCAATAGGAATAATGGCATAATCACCTGGTTTTGAGAGAGAATAGGTGTCAGAGCCATTTACTGTAAGGCTTGTATTGGCAAACGTTGCAACAGCAATAACAACTTCCATTGATGCCGCGGCACTACTCCCGTTCCCTTGCATTAAGATATACTCCATGCCCGTTTTTTCAACAGGGACCAACTGATCGATTCCGATATCGCGCCAGGTGGTGCCGTCGTATCCGCCAAGATAGGTTCCTGAGTTAACGACTATCTCTTTAGTAGACGTTATATGAGTACCATTATATCCGTTGATACAGTTATCATCGAGTCCACATTCGTTTTCTATAGACCGCAGTGAATTGCCCACTATATACGACTCCCCTTTATTAAGAGTAACCTTGAAGGTGTTTTCTGTTTGGCCATAAAAACGTAGTGTGTTATTGGTTACGGTAACTGTTGTAGTGCCCTCTTGTGTTGCCATGAAGGAGATAAAATGGCTTTTTACTTTTGCATGATTATCACCAGGATTGCTAAAAGTACTATGCATATGCCCAGAATAGAATTCTTTACCGGGTGCTGCACTTCCTTTTGAGGTGATAACTTCACCATGATTAGCAGTCCGGTGTAATACATTTACAAAAAATGGTTTCTNNACCGGTTACTGTAAGGCCGTGTTGTAGAAATTGAGTATTTAATATTCCAGAGAGGCTCTGCTCGTCTGCCTGTGAATCTCTATTTTGAATCAGTAATCCATACGTTGTGCCATTATTGCGAGGGACAAAAGAGACTGGATTGCCAAAGCTTACCTGGGCACTTTCTGTATAACTCCCATCTTCATTTTCAATAACCACCTGAAACGGTTGAGACTCGAGAGTTGTTACAGTAATTTCATAGAATAGAGTATTGACAGGCTCTGATTGACCAAGTAACCCAAATATTGGTGGTAGGTAGTGTGTTTTTGAAATTTGCCCATGAGTATTTTGAACAAAAAGACCTAAGAATGTAATGCAGAGCGTGCATAACATACGTCGCAATGACGGCTCATAAAGCCGTATGATAAAATACTGAAAAATGTTCACTGTGTGTCCCCAATGTATACTGTGTGCTTATTATGGTTTTGCCTGTCCCCGAACCATTGAGCTGTGTGTGGTATCCCAAAAGTAATCCACTCATAGAGTAGATTTACTGTACGCATAATTTATGCAAATGATTGCGGTGTTGAAAGTAAACTTTTGTTTAATTGTCCATAAAGCGGCTTAAAATGTACGCAATTCGTACGCAAAGAATGGTTTAGTTGAAATAACTAAATATATGACAAAAATAATGTCCGTGATGGAAGATGTGGCAGTATATTTAGGGCGGGATACATAATGAATATATTTGGCTATTACAATTACCGAACCTATCTACAGGATTATTACGAATATAAAAAGTCGGTGAATCGTCATTTCTCTTATCGGAAATTTGCTGAGAAGGCAGGGCTTAAATCAGCAAGTGTCTTTAGAGATATTATGACGGGCCGTAGAAACTTGACTCCCGCTCTTGTTCCTAAATTCGCTGCAGGTATGAATCTTGAAGGCAATGAAATAGAATATCTAAAGCTGATGATCAATTTCTTTCATGCTCAAACTCCGCAGAGCAAACAAGAAATATTTGAGAAAATGGCAAAGATGCTCCCCAAGAGTACACAGAAGTTAAATTCCGATCAGAGAAAATATTTTGATCATTGGTATCATATAGCCATAAGAGAAGCGCTTGCGGTTCTTGATATTGATGATAACTATCAAGATCTCGCTTTTTTTCTCACTCCAAAAATTTCTATTCCCAAAGTGAAACAAGCTATAGAACTCCTTGATTCACTGGGGCTCATCGAAAAACAGGGGCAGTACTGGCGTTCAAAAAATGCATCAATACAAGGTGATCATATTGATGCCTTTACCATTCATCAATTACAAAAACAGTTGATAGATCTTTCCAAAGAGAGTTTGACTCATTTTACTAAAGAGAAAAGAAATGTTTCTAATGCTACGGTTAGTGTATCACAGATGGGGATGGAGCGGATTAGTGCGCGTATCGATGCATGTCGACAGGATATTGTAGATATTGTACGGTCAGATAGTGAAGTAAATCAAGTCTATCAATTTAATGTACAGTTCTTTCCTTTGAGCAAGGAGAGAGATAATGAGTAATTGGTATAGCCTCGTAACGCTTGTGTGTATAGGAATGCTTGCTGTATTTCAAGGATGTTCTGTATTTCAAGATGTGAGTTCAAATGGTGGTACCAGTACCGAAATCCCTAATACAGTCGCAGTTACAGGAACAGTGAAAGATACAGAGAGTAAACCAGTCGGGGGAACAATTGTTTCACTCCATCAGATGAAGGGCCTTGCCAAAAAGAGTAGTGTTGATGGTGCTGAAGCAGAACCGAGTTATATTTATAAAGATACGACAGACGCTGAAGGGTATTTTAATCTATATATTCCTAACCGACAATCGGTCACTCTTGATTTTTTGAAGCAGGATGATTCAGGGGCGATACTCCTATCGGAATCCATTACTGACCTGGAGTTACAGAATGATGTTTTGGATATTGCGGTAGATATGAAGAAGCCGGGAATGCTTCAGTTTGAAGTGATACTCTCTTTTGATTTTGCTGGTATTGACGAGGAACTCTTTGATAATATTGGTATACCTTTTATTGATTCACTCTCTCTTGATACATTAGCACTTATAGAAAAGCTTGGCGCACAGTTTACGGCAAACTATCGTGGAGTTGATAAAAGTTTCACTGGATCTGTTGATACTCGGTATTATATGCAGAGCCCTGTAGGGGAGCGTGATATCTCTGTTGATCTCCTGGTTGCTGACTCAATTGACTTGGGTACTCAGCGGTTTATTGTTGATATATCGTCGGGTGATACCACTGAGGTTAAATATCTCAATTATCAGTTTACCAATCGTAATATTGATCGGGAGCTGTTAGAGGTGTTGTTTGGAGAATAGAGCTCTCTTCCTGCGGCTCTTTGTAATCAAAAAAAACTAGTCTACAATCATACTCACTATTCAAGAAGGTGAAAGGTGTGCCTTTCTCTACAATGTATATATCAAAAAACTACAAAGATGATCGTACAGATAAATAGAATGAGGTACATTAGAATGTTCACAGAAATTGTGCATAAAGATAAGATAATGTGGTATACACCAACAGATATAGGGTTTATAGGGGTATTGCTTAGAGGGAGTGTAATGTATTTTCATAAGTACTTGAATTAGTAAAAATATTATCAGTATAATGGGTCATGCCATGTTAATGGAGTGGAATAGTAATGGATAATTTAATGAGCAGTATTTTACTAGTTGATGATTCAAAGCAAAATATTGATGCCATGAAAGAACTTCTGAATGATTCTTATGAACTGTATTTGGCGAGTAATGGTAGGGAGGCTATAAAAATTGCCTATGATAAAAAACCGGACCTGATAATACTTGATGTCATAATGCCTGGAATGGATGGATTTGAAGTATGCGATACATTAAAAAAGAATCAGAGTACTCAAGAAATTCCAATAGTATTTATGTCTGCGAAAGCAAGTTGTAATGATGTTTGTGACGGGCTCGGAGTTGGTGCGGATGATTTTATTTCAAAACCATTCGTACCTAAGATTTTCAAGGCCCGAGTTAAGGTACATCTTAAAATTAAAAGACATTTTGATGACCTTCAGAGTTTGGTTAAGGGTCAAACGTTGGGGGTTGATCTTATGCAGCGTGTTCTTATTGAAAGTATTGGGGAAATGGCAAAGTATCGCGACCCCGAAACAGGAGGGCATATTAAAAGAACTCAGAATTATGTAAAAGCACTTGCAATAGAGATGCAGCATAATCAAAAATACAGAAAAATGCTCAATGAATCCTATATTGATATGCTTCACATGACAGCCCAATTACATGATGTGGGTAAAATTCAAATACCTGACTCAATATTATTAAAGCCTGGACAGCTTTCTCGAATTGAGTTTAAAGAAATGAAAAAGCATGTTCAATACGGGGTTGAGATTCTCGATACTGTTTCTCATAAACTGAGAGATAATGGGCATTTTACTGTTGCCAGGGACCTTATTGGATATCACCATGAAAAATGGGATGGAAGTGGTTATCCCAATGGCCTCAAGGGTGATGATATTCCATTGGCGGGAAGAATAATGGCCATTGCAGATGTGTATGATGCATTGATAAGTAAACGGGTCTATAAAGAACCTTTAAGTCAGGAAAGTGCTGTTGCAATAATTACTGAAGGGAGTGGGACTCATTTTGATCCTGAGCTGGTAGCAGGTTTTTTAAGAATTCAGGAAACCTTTAGGAAGATTGCTATCACATATGCTGATTTTGAGGAGGAAATAATAAACCTTGGTGGAGAAGTTAAGAATGGTACAAAGGCCACTCATAAAATTCGTACGATACTTCTTGCTGAGAGTATGGATATAAGCGTCGAAATAATGAAGAATCAACTTGAGGCACTTGGGTATACTGTTGTTATTGCTTCAACCGGTGTGGCTGCCATAGAAAGTTTTACTAACAATAAGCCTGATATCGTTCTCACAGACTCAGAGATGCGAAATAGGGATGGGGATACTGTCGCTGATACTATTCGTGAGATGGATATATTTATACCGATATATCTGCTGAAAGAAAATGATTGCGAGATGGCTCAGCATGAAATAAAAGCACATGGATTTACAGGTTGTTTATTGAAGCCATTAGATGAAGTGGTGTTAAAAAAAATATTAACTGAGCAGTAATAGGCCAGTCTCAATAGTTATTATGAATGTAAGATCTATTTGGTGTTAGAATAGTGTACAAACCAGTAAGGCATAGTCAGCAAATGTATTACTACACTGAAGGTGAAGCCCAATCTGCTCAAAGCCCAGCAACGCTTCAGTCCCTTCATACGAATCAGTGACCCTATTAAAACTGTATCGTTAATTTTACCAACGCGAACAAAAAGAGTACGAGTAAAAGTTGTTTTCGTTAAAGCCTTAATATATAAGGGATGAGGGGTGATGTGATGCATGGAGTTTGTTTTTAGACGATGTCTATTTGATATATATGTATCAGATTTTTTACTTTTGCGAACATTTTTCGCCTTGAGTGTATTCTTATATTTGTTACAACTTAGCAGATAATACAATTTAAGGGATTCATGAAACATTTTAATACAATTATTAATACAGCGCTCACTATGCTTGTACTCTCAGGAATAAATGGGTGTGATACGAGTACACCAGTTGCAGGAAACGATACAAAAGTATCACCACTCTCTTTTGCCGATATACATG
>JAOPTX010000147.1:0-8092 GCA_051532055.1 Fibrobacterales bacterium
GACATACTTACAGCTTTTCAGCTTTCATAATAATTGCTGTATTCAGTGCTTTGATAAGAAGTGAACTCGGCACGGTAATCGTTGTTGTTCCTGCATTAATAGCCATATAATAAAACGAGCCTAATTTTTTTCCTGTTACAGAGTAGAATAGTATGTTAAATGCTCCGCTCTGTGCAAAATCCATTACTGCAGTTTTCCCTGTGAGGATATGTGCCTTTAATCTTATTTCTACACGCTGATTAGCATTATTTAATGAAGCAGTAATGGTATCATGAACTCCTCCAATGATAGTATCGTGTGTTTCATCAGCAATGGAATCATGACCTTCATGAGCAATGTCCCCAAAGACTGTACAAGACTTGTCATGCTGTTCTGAACAATAATGGGCTATTGGTGGAGGGGTAGCTATTGGCTCACCACCAGCTGGATAGATATCAAGATAATTGATATTAAAGAGAGAAGAGACCGCTTCTATGCGTACTGTATGGGTTCCTTCGGATAAAAATACATGAGCAAATTTCACATCCTGCCATTCTTGCCACCCTTTGGTTTCAGTGAGCGTAAACGTTCCTACAGTCTGGCCATCCAAAGAGACACTAGCAGTTTTATTTCCACTCACTCCAGAGGCCATACGCATTGTCATATCATACACACCGGCTTGTTGTACATACACTGTATAGAAAAGCCATTCACCAGCATCAATCCAACCAACATTATAGCCACCTCCAACATCGGCACTGCTTTCAATATCAACACTTCCTGATCGATACTTTCCTCCTGAATTCCCCTGTGTCTGATCATGGTAGGCAATGCCTTCACCTCCACTATCATAATCTTCGGCCTCTATTCTACCGGGAATCTCAATCCCCCGTATTGGCTCTGCTATTGTTACCGCAACAGGTTCAGATATTGTAAAAGCATTGTTGTCATCATATGCCGTGGCTGAAAGGGTATAAAATCCTTCAACAGGCACCCAGGCTATTTCAAAAGGGGGTTGCTCAGCACTCCCGAGTAAGATGTTGTCTGCAAAGAACTCTACTTGTGTTACTTCACCATCTTCGTCACTGGCATCCACTGTGAGAGTAATAACTCCTGGAGTATAGGTCCCAGATTGAGGGTTCGTAAGTGTAACCAAAGGCTGCTTATTTTGAACAACCTCTGGTTCAAAATCAATATAATTGATATTAAATGAACCCGTTAACATATATATTGCTACGGTATGTACACCCTCTGTAAGCGCAACCCCAGAAGCGACAACATTATTCCACTTTTGCCATCCACGGTTATCCGACAAGGTAAAGGTTGCTGCTTCGACTCCATCGATTGAGAGGCGTGCAGATTTCGAACCATAGTGAGCGGAGGCCATTCTCATTGTCAATGTGTACAGTCCACCTTGTTCAACGACCACTGTATACTTTAACCACTCACCCGCATCTATCCAACCAACATTATACCCCCCGCCGTCATCAGATGTTTCTTCGATATCAACATCATCCTCACGGTACTTACCGCCAGAGTTGCCGGGAGTTTTATCATCATAACTCACAAGAGAACCCCCTTCATTATAATCTTCAACTTCAAGTCGTCCGGGAAGGCTCACCCCCTGTGGTGGTTCAAGTATTTCTATCTCTACAGGGTCAGATGTGACCGTTGGTACTGAATTATCAGTTACCGCAACTGCAACAAGTGAATAGAGCCCTGGTGATGCATTCCAGTTCCACTCATATGGTTCACTGTGGTCGTTCCCCAATAGTTCTTCATTACTCCAAAATTCAACACGATCTACTATGCCACTCTTATCCTCGACCTGTGCGGTAATTGCATAGACTCCACTATCATAACCTCCGGGGGTAGGTGATACAATAGTTACCACAGGAGGTTGATTATGCATAACAGTAATTGATACCGGCACAGAGGTACTGGTTGCTCCTTCATTATCTTCGGCTACTACAGTGAGCGTATAGGCTCCATGCCCCGGGAGCCAGTCGAATGTGTATGGGGCACTCGTATCACTTCCGATTACCGTTCCATTGGCATAGAAATCAACCTTTATAATAGAACCGTCACTGTCTGATGCATCTGCTGCGAGTGTCAATTGCTCTTCCGGATAACTCCCCTCGATTGGAGCCGTGATTGCTACCTGTGGAGCACTGTTCTCACTGCCTGCAATTGACCCGGTGAGATAAATCTCTGCCGCACTCGCCCAGGCACTGTTGTTTACTTCTGAGAGTGCACGCAATCTGAGGTACCGCCCCGTAGCGGGTGCAAACGATACTGTTTTGGTGTCTTGGTTGTTTGCCCACACTCCAGTTGCCTGTGGACTCCCCCAGTTGATACCATCAGTACTGAAATATATCTCATAATCCTTAATAGTCCCATTCATGTAGTCATCCTGACGAGGGACATAGATAAGTCCGGTTATCGTATATTCTGCGCCCAATTGTATCTGAATTTCATGGGGGTATGGAGTACTCGTCGGATAAAAAGGTGTATGCCAATGGGTAGAGAGGTTTCCGTCAAAAGCATTCGTGGCAGGATTGTTCCCATATACTATTGCCTCACTGTCTACATAATGGAGGGTCCAGTCATCCTGAAAAATAACATTGTCTTCGAGAATAGCTATAACACGAGGGTCCGATGTTGTGTATGCACCCAAATCATCTGTTGCTACTGCAGTAATGGTGTAGTACCCTGTACCTGCTATCCACCTTGCCTCGTAGGGCGCACTGTAATCAGTCGATACGAGTGATCCATCTATGTAGAAATCAACCTGAGCCACAGGGCCGTCTACATCTGAAACCTCTGTTGTTATTACGAATGTTTGACTATGGTACCCTCTTGCTTCGGGATAGGTAATTGCTATATTCGGCGCTTGATTTTCCACAATTGATACAGCAATAGGATCTGAAGTTGTTTCTGCTCCTTCATTGTCAACAGCCTTTGCGGTGAGTGTATAGTCACCGGGGCCAGGTGTCCAATCAAAAGAATAGGGTTCGCTATCATCAGTCCCCAAAAGCGAACCAACACTATAAAATTCAACGCGCGTTACCGTTCCCCCGGGGTCTGAAGCGTGAGCCTCAATAGATATGGCGCCTTCTCTATAGGTTGCCCCTGCAATTGGAGCAGTCACCATCACATCCGGTGGTCTATTTTCAACTATCGTTACCAGCACTACTGCAGATGTTACAGAATTTCCCGACTGATCAAATGCTACAGCGGTCAGTTCTGCATTTCCCGGATTGGCACTCCATGATGCTTCAAATGGTGACGTATAATCAGTGCCAACTTGAATACCATCGATATAAAAATCAACACGGCTCACCACACCACCAATATTTACTGCATCAGCGAGAATAGTCACTGCCCCCTGTTCAACAAACCCAGCCACTGGTGAAGCAATGCTCACCGCAAGAGGACTCATCACCGTTGAGGTAATGAGCACAGCCTCATCCATTACATTCGCAGCGGTAATGTGATTATATGGATTAAGAATATTACTCGGATCGTTATATTGAGGTTCTCCTGACGCTATTCGAATCAGAGGGCGTTCAAAATGTTCTACTTTGTGAATCTCTGTATCACCAGGAACATTGAGCATATAGTAGAGCGGCCACCCGTTATCCTGCGCAAGTTTTTCAATAGCATTACGTTTTAAATGATAGTTAAGCACATGTTTAACAGAACCGTCTACATAGGTAATTTTAATAATATGATCAAGGCCATCTTTCATGTCTGGTCTGAGCTCTTCTCCTTTCATGTATTCAAAGTCTATGGGATTTGTAGGATCAATTAGTCGGGGAATATCACTGGTGTATTGTAGCGGGTCATATATAAAATGTGCATGGGGAGCAGTTGGATGATATGAACCATATATCAGATACGTTGGCACATTCCACTGTTGAGGAAAGGTATATGATCGTGTCTCAACCTTTGGCCACAAGTTTTTAGGGAGCTGTGATTGTCTGCGCATTTCAGGTGTGCCCGCATTATCAACCAATACAATTTGAGTTGGATGATTTGGATAGCGATACTTTCTGGTCTCACCGAGAAAAGGTACTGTACCCTCTTCTGCAGTATCAAACCCATACAAATACCGGTAATTTCTGTAACTCGTGTAATCACCAAATCCGGTCCATGGTCCTTTGCCAGTTCCATCTTTTCTTACTTCCATTGTTCCTTCTGTCGTTGCCGACAATCTCAAACCACTGGTAGCACCATGCGGCACCGGTGTAATAAACTCCTGCAGGTTTTGATAAAAACTATACTTTTCTCCTACAAAGGCCGACATTCCATGGTCATGATTATAGTATGGGTGAATTTGACGAGATGAATCTACTACTGTGGGCCACCAGTGTGGATGCCCCACTGAGTGTGCAAATTCATGAAGAAACCCCCATTTATAATCACTGATACTAAAATTATTACCTCCTGCAATACCTGTCCATGGGTCACCGAGGTAATTGAAACTATTATACCACCATCCACTCACCATTTTTTTATACAGCACAGACATGTTCATAGCAAAGCCCCCAAACCCATAGGCGTCATAGCCTTTCGTATCATCTTTTGTGGTAATCACTTTTACTTCTCCATCTTGATAAAAAGCGATTTGAGGAAATTTCAAACGTATGGGGAGTTTCGCCAAGCGAATTGTTGTCGCAGGGAATGCTCCGGCAAACTCTCCATGAAACCACTCTGGTGTCTCCGGGTCAGGTTTGCCTTCCCAATAATCAAGCATATCATATTCAAAAATTACCATATCATACGGAATGGGTTCCTGCTCAATGGCAAGATCTGCTGCAGTTACTGTGGTATCGATACCGCCCATTGTAACGTTCAGACTGAGTCCACCACGAATCCACTCTTTAGGGAGTGTAACGGTATACCATTCTGTAAATGATGGAATATCCACAGGTTGAGCAGGAAGCTCTACTGGTGGCTTCAGACAGAGTTCACCAATAGATGAACCATCAACAAATCCCTGAACTTTAACCTGAGGAGCAGCTCCCTGACCTGAAACCATAACCTGCATAAGTGCCGGTCTGCCATTCGTCAGAAAGAAAAAGGGCCAGTCTACATCCATAACTTGAGTTTGCGTCAACGTAATACGCCCCATAGACGCCTGAGAATTAGTGATGCCGGAACACGGTACTGCATCATTTGCCCGAGGGAAGTCATAATCCATAAAGTGTAATGACTGCGGAAGTATTGGATCAACTGTCGGTATTGATCGTCCAACCTCTACTGCAAATAGTGGCATCTGCATACAGATACCGCAGATTACTATAACAATAAATGTGGTTTGTATACGGTACCTTAAAATACTCAATGCATTGCCCCATGCACTCATTACGCTAAAAGTAGACTGTGTATTTTCCATGTGTGTCCTCGAGATTCCTGAGTTGACTATTGTGAAATCTTTTACCAGTAACGCGAGGAGCCCCAATCTCATTTTGCCACAGACTGATTTCAGTTGTTTAAAAGGTACTCTGAAGAAAGTGCATTTAACAATAGTAAAGCCAACTTTACACAACATGTGAATACATTTGAGTTCACCTGGAATTCATTACAATGAACGAGTAGATGCCGAGAACTTATTGAAGAGTCGAAATGTAACGATTAAAACCGTACTTCTAAATTGAGCGTATCACCACCATTAAACCGCAGGCGTTTTCCTAAATTAATCTCTTTTTGCCGTCCTGTTTCAGGGTAGTAGATAAGGTCACCATAGGTACCAGGTGGGATATTGTTAAATATCAATATGTTCTCCAGAAGCGTATCAGGGCCAGCTCGCCAACTCTGAGTAGAACCTTTCAAGGTGACTGTTCCCCCTGCGTCTCCTCCATCAAGCAAGGTTAGAATTAACGTACTTACCGGCATTACCGCCTGGTTATACGTTATAGTATTATTTGAGGTAAGATACTCTGTCGTATATATTCCCGATTGAGTCGCTTCATGATATACTTCAAAATTAAAATAATCGGGTATACTATCAGAAAATCCATAAAAGCCATTTGCATTAGTTGTATCCACTGATATCGTATTCGTATCACCACCCAAACTTATAGCTAATCCCGGCAACACGGTTACAACAGCACCAGCAAGCGGTACTCCGTTGGCATCAACAATATGCCCTTTAAGCATATAATCGCCTTCCTCCTTTGGAGGTACTACAACGAGTACACTATCAGTATGTGACACTGTATCAATTACCTGAGCGGTGTCAATAGGTATAGACGTAGTGTCAATGGGGTCACTTTCCAGAGTATCTATAGCCGTTACTGTATCTACCACAGATATGGAATCACTATGATCAACAGTATCTGCAGTAGTAACCGTATCAATACTCTCTATAGTATCTTTTAATACAGTATCAATCACTCCTATTTCAAATCCACCAAGGGTATCGGGTACTAAATCAGGAACAGTATTCGAATCTACAGGCGTATTACTGATCACACCACTTAGATCAATAACTTCTGCGTCATCTCTATCAAAAGGAACGATAGTCTCGTGACCACTTTCAATAATGATAGCACTGTCAAGATGTTCGGTTACAATGAATCCTTTAAGATTTTCAAAACTGAGCCCCAAGTACATCCCCACAGGAACGTGATGAAACGTTACCCTATTGGTTGTGTCAACAATACCATACATCGATGTATTTGGTACATATACCAATCCATCTATAAAAATGGAATCTAAAATTTCAACGGTAAGAGCTCCCATCTGATAGAGCGTGTCTCTGAGTTCTACAGATTGTTCTCCAGAAACAATGAGCGTATCGATATAGTATGCACTGTTTCTCTCGAAGGAAGTAATTTCAACTGCATAGGTGCCTATGGGAAGATCACGTATCTGATACATACCTGTTGCGTCAGACTCCCCTTGGAGTAGTTGTAACAGAGATGAATCCTGAACAGGATGACTTTCAAATGGAATAAATTGGATACGCGCCCCCATTACCGGAGCGCCAGTGGTATCATACACCACTCCCGCAACATCCCCTCCGGTTTCTGTATTAGTCGCCCCAGCCACAGTATCATCTGAAGTTGTACAGGATGTTAATCCTAAGAGAATGATACTTATAAGAAGAAGCTTCATGCCTTTCCTCCCCGAATGTCATCGGTATGCAAACTTAAAGGAAAAAGATGCATGTTGATTGCATACACTTGTCCTTGGGCATGTGTATGTGATGCAAGTTTCATAATACGACTGGTACACTCTCGTATTATTTCTACACACTCACTATAATCACTTTGAGAAATGCTCATTGTTGTAACCGAGCCAAAGCGTTTTTTAGTTTTCCATCGATCAAGAGAAGCAATTGCAAGTTCTAACATTTCCTTTTGATATTCAATAATTCGTGCACGGGTATCACGGTTCTCTGTACTTTGCAATAGGGGTTCAGACTGTATATACCCATCAGTAGTTTTTTCTATAAAACCAAGATCAAGAAGTAACTGTACCGAATCTTCAGCCTGTTTAGCCGTAATTGCAGGTTTTAGAAATGTTCCCAGTAAACCAAAATCACCGTTAAAATCATAGAGGGTTACTGCTTCGCGAATTGCACAATGATACCATACGGAAAAATATTCAAATTGATCATGACGCACCTGTTGCAGCTCCATTATTTTTTGCAATTCTATAATATTTTTCAGGTAAACATCTCGTATCTCATCGTTTTTTGCCTGATTATAAAACACAAGGTTTTCAAAATATTCTGCAGCTCCATTTGAAAGTCCAAAAGCTTTACAGGTTTTAGTGAGAGTCTCTTTCGTAAGATTTCTATCCCCCTTTATCACCTGCGGATAAAAGGAAGGCGATTTAATATCTGCCTTTTTTGAAAAATACCGAAACGAACACGCATTGTTTATATTCTGCTTGTATGCTTGAAAATCACGTATAAATAAACGGTAATCCGTATAATTAAACACGTTTATCATTTTTCATCCCTAACTGCACCGGGTTAACGGCACTCCCCTCACAAATGTTTATGTATGTTTTACATTATGAAATGTACATCGAAACTATCAATTTTCCGAGTTAATTTATTTTTACATACCTCCAGACCATGTAATTGATGTATTAA
>JAOPTX010000148.1:0-694 GCA_051532055.1 Fibrobacterales bacterium
GTACTTGCCATAGTTACATCTCCCGAGACAGCAACCGATGCAATGTCAGTGCCACCACCTACTAGGATTCTTCCTCTTGTTTTAGCATCAGGTGCAGAAGGCGCGTTTGCGACACCGCCAATAATGAGTGAACCTCTGGTAATATCCGCCATCTTAGCAAGTGTAACAGCATCTGCGGCGATAGTTACGGTACCATCATTCGCCATAGTTGCATCTCCGCTCATTGCGACTTTTGCATTATTTGCAGCAGTTCCATCCACACCAATAATAAATTGAGTACTAGTAAGCCCTTCTATCATCGTGGCATCAACCGCTCCATTCGCAATAGTAACTGCACCATTATTTGCCATGGTTACATCACCTGACAGAACAACTTTAGTGTTGCCGGCAGTGCTCCCATTAGTACCAATAATAATTTGTGCAGAGTTTAAAGCTTCAATTTTTGCAGTAGTAACATCCCCATCACTTAGACCGGCAGCCGAGCCCCAACCGATAGCATTTGCCCCAGTCATTGTTAATATTTGCCCAGAAGTACCTTTTGCAAGTCTGACCCAATCAGTGCCATCAAAATACATCATATCTCTATCAGCTTCAGAAGCAAGAGATATATCAGTCCCATCTACTGCATTATCTGCCATTGTCACCGTACCATCATTCGCCATAGTTGCATCTCCGCTCATTGCGACTTTTGCAT
>JAOPTX010000149.1:0-1252 GCA_051532055.1 Fibrobacterales bacterium
TGTCGTAAAGCAATGCAAGATGCAGGACTCAGCAACAGCGAAATTTCTGAAGTTATCCTTGTTGGTGGATCTACTCGTATCCCTGCCGTACAAGACGCTGTAAAAGCTTTCTTTGACAAAGAGCCACACAAAGGTGTGAATCCTGATGAAGTCGTTGCAATTGGTGCAGCTATTCAAGCAGGTGTACTTGCTGGCGACGAATCAGTTAAAGACGTTCTTCTTCTTGACGTTACTCCCCTCTCTCTCGGTATCGAGACTCTTGGTGGCGTTATGACTAAGTTGATTGAGCGTAATACAACTATTCCATCTAAAAAAAGTCAGGTTTTCTCTACTGCTGAAGATAACCAACCAGCAGTTTCGATTCATGTACTCCAAGGTGAGCGTGAATTTGCAAAAGACAACAGAACCCTTGGCCGTTTTGAACTCAGCGACATCCCTTCAAAACCACGTGGTATTCCTCAGATCGAAGTAACATTTGATATTGATGCCAACGGTATTGTACACGTGAGCGCAAAAGACAAAGAGACTGGTAAAGAGCAATCAATCAAAATCGAATCATCATCAGGACTTTCAGAGGATGAAGTAGATAAAATGGTTAAAGAAGCTGAAGCAAACGCTGAAACTGATAAAAAAGAGCGTGAAAATGTTGATGCGAAAAACCAATTAGAGCAGACAATTTACCAAGCAGAGAAAATGGTTAAAGGTGAAGAAGAAGATGCACCAAAACTAGATGACGAAGCTAAAGACAAAGTAAATGCTGCGATTGAAGCCGCAAAACCTGCTCTTGAGACAAAAGATGCTGAGGCTATGACTAAAGCTGCAACTGAACTCCAACAGGCTGTTGCCGAAGCTGCACAAGGTGCCGCTCAAGCTGCTGGTCCTGAGGGCGCCCCACAACCTGAAGCTGGCGCAGAACAGCCAAGCCAAGATGATGGTGCAGTTGACGCTGATTACGAAGTTGTAGACGAAGACGAGAAGTAGTAATAATTCCTCCCTGGGTCATTCTGGGGAGGATTAATTTATATATTTAGATTTTAACCGTAACTACCATTCAAAATAGGTAGTTACAAAAACGAGACCCGCAGGCTGATATGTCAAAAAGAGATTTCTACGAAATATTAGGTGTAAGCAAAGGTGCTGAAGCACCAGAGATTAAAAGCGCCTATAAAAAACTTGCCATCAAAAACCATCCGGATAAAAATCCTGGAGATGCTGCTGCAGAAGAGCGCTTTAAAGAGGCTGCAGAAGCCTA
>JAOPTX010000150.1:0-1688 GCA_051532055.1 Fibrobacterales bacterium
AGTGAAGCTCATGATCTTATAAATTCGGACAACGATGAAAATCAAATTTATCAACTCAATATTCAGTTTTACCCTTTGAGCAAGGAGGGTGATACATGAGAATCATATCGTTTTTATTAGCTATGGTGAGTTTTGTGTTGGTGCACTGCACTGTTTCTGAATCACCACTACAGGCAGGTACATCAACAGATCAGCCAAATACTATTGTAGCGTCGTTAAGTGCTCAGGTTGTAGACTCAACAGGAAACCCTGTCGTGTCTGGGAGCGCCCTTCTTTTGAAATCTGTTACATGGTCTTCGGAGTTCTCTGTAGGAGAGTCAATTGTTCTTGATTCTATTGTCATAGATAGTGTAGGCATGATATCCTTTGATACATTGCCAGAATCATTTTCAATTGAAATACAATCAGAAAGTTTTGGCGCGTATTACACTTCAGATGAGATAATTGTAGAGCAGAGAAAAGATGAACAGGTTGTTGTTGATCCGTTACAAGTCGTACCACTTGATACTATGCGAATAAACTATACAGGCACTGAGTACTTTGAGTATATGAGAATTGTTGGCACAACTTATTTGGCAGAGCGAGATAGTAGTGGAAGCTATGTATTTTATGGTGTTCCGGGGTATCCAAATAAAATATGGCAATTTGTTGGGGTAAAGAGTGATACTGTACTGGAAATTATTTCTATTCTCGATAGTGAGATAGAGCAGGGACACGACACTTTACCTCCAATAGTCATAGATACTATTCCATCTATTGATGAAGATACCGTTCTACAGATAGATACTATTCCATCTCTAAAAGAAGATACTGTAGAAATTAATGTTACTCCTTTTTTAGTTGAGTCGTTTGAAGGAGCTGATTGGTGCCCTACAGAATATGAGGATGTCGTTTGCTCTAAATATCAGTGGATAACCCGGTACGGCCCTAATTATTGGCTTACTCCTACGTCGGATGAAGTCGAAGAAGACTTTAAGACTAACTATCGTGTTGTGTCAGAAGGGTCACTTGATGGTTCGTCTTTTGAAATGATAATGCCTTCAGCGGAAATGATTTACTCGGGATTGAAAATAACCTCTGCTAGAGATTATGATACGATGGATTTTGCACATTTAGATTCCATTACTTTTTATGCGAAGGCGAAAAGTATCAGTGTGCCGAATAATAACTGGATAAAGGCGGCATTCTTTTCCCACACAGGGATAGAAGGCAGTGATTCAGATGTGTCCTTATTTTTTAGTGATCCCATTGCATTAGATACAGTATGGAGTCGGTATACTTTTAAAACCAGATTTGAGTATAGTAATAATTATAACGTATTAGACAGCGGGTATACGCTCAGTGATGATGAGGTGGAGCCCTTATTAAAAACATTGGAACATATAAAATTTGTAAGTGGTATAAATCAGGTCCTTTTAGATAGCATACAGTTCTATGGATCTCAAGAAGCAGAGTAACCAAGCTGCTCTAAATTAAATGCCTTAAAGGGTAAACAACTACATTCGTGTGAGGGTACAATGAAAAAAATTCTTTTTTTTATGTTATACGCTGTTGCCATAATCTATGGTGCATCAGAAAAAAGCGGTACAGTGATGAGCAAAAAGTGTGTTGATCAGGAGTTCTATGAGGGAGAGACCTTTGTGTTTCCTGAATATGTGACCTCTTTTAATAGTGCAGAACTCAGATTC
>JAOPTX010000151.1:0-6034 GCA_051532055.1 Fibrobacterales bacterium
TCTTTTCCCTTATCCGGTAAAAAGGCTCGTAATACTATGCCAATTGCCTCTGGAGTGTAATAGGCGATAACATTATAGCTTGTCTCAATCGCTTTAATTAATTGGGATACTTTTTCATTTTTCTTTTCAACTACTTTATCCCACCATGAAACAAGTGCATCAACGCCATCTTCAACCATATCTACAACGTCTTCACACGCTTCTTCAATTTTATTCAATACAAATTCAGAACCATCCTGCATTGCTTCTATGCTGGTTACTGCAGCATCAGTAAGTTAATATGGGTTCACCGGGGGCCGATATCATGTGTGTGACACGCGTCACAGACTAAAAATACTTAAATATCTAGATTCTTTTGAGTTATAACGTAGTTACGGCATTGGGTACACTAGGCTAGAAAAATACTGATATCTCCCACTACCTGAATTCAGGTATATTCCGGTTGTTTTGTAGTTAATAAGGGTGTATGTTTGGCTGTTTTGGTTGATGTAAATGGTTGAATAGCTATCTTCGTTTTCGTAGATAAATTGATGCATTACTATTTTGATAAAATATTGTAATAATCAAATTCTTTAGATTGAATAGCATTTAAATTGAGTTAAGGTATATGATAAAATTTTTACTGTTGATTATGATTTTTGGACTTTTTTTTCATTGCACTAGCAATAATGTGTCTGCAGATGAGCCTGATTTAAAGGCGGGCAATGAAGATATAGAACTTAAGATTATATTTGCTGGATTAAGCCAGAGTCCTACAGGTGTAGAGGTGACAGTATATACCACAAATATGGTAGAGACAAAATTCGAATTCTCTATCAATAATAATGGCATAATAGATACAATTTTTAGAGTGCAAACTAATCCAGATTTTATTCCTTCTATGATATCTTATAGATGCATACGTGATTCTATAGTTCTTGGATCAAACAGTCATAAAATAACAGCACAAGAAAAAGTTGTTAAATCTATTCCAGATAATACTCCGACACTATTTAATGCAGGTGCAGATACCATTATAAAAGCAGGTGATCGTTATATTTATCAAATTTCTTACGAAGATGATTCACCAAGTGTAGAAATGTTTTATGATTATCAAGGTACAGGGGAGTACGGTTCAGATAATCTTCACGCTTATGAACATAAAGGGACTTTTACCAGTATTGTCAAAGCTTATGATGGGTATCATACTATTTATGATACCGTAATGATAGTTGTGGAAGAGTACGAATATGTTGCAGGAACTTCATTAATTAGTTCAAGTAATACTCTTCCATCCGCCCTTTCAAGTTCACATACTTCATCTATTGAAATGACTGATACCATTTCCAACAATGAGGTACGGCAAAATATTTCAAGTGCACAAACGTTAAAAGAATTACCATCTAGTTCCTTAAATCAAGAAAGCTCAATAGATGCATCTACTGTGTTATCTTCAAGTGGTATTTCATCGGAGTCAGTACTTTCTTCAAGTGCAACAAATAGTATACGAGATACCTTCAAGCATGCAATAGATATTGTTGAAATAAAAAATGTGACTATTTATGATGAAATAGAATTTTCGTTTAAAAATAGCATAGAGGATTCTGCAATAGGAGCCATAGTATCCCAATCATGGACAATCGATGGACTCACATTTAGTCAGTTCAATGAGGCCCCGTTTTTATTTACTGTCGGTGTCGATTCATTACAAAATGACATAGTGACCTTAACTGTTACTTACAGCACAGGGGTGACACGAACAGATACTACTCACCTAACGGTATATCGAGATTTACCTACGTTAGAGTTTTATACTTCACATGATACATTAGAAATCAATCAAGAAATTGGTTTTTATATTAAGTCCCGTGATTCTTTAGGTGTAATAACTAGTAAAGTATTAATAGATCACTTTGGAGGTGTAGCGCACGATTTAGCTATTTCAGAATCATCATATATTTTAAGTGGTCGATCGTTACCTGGTAAATATTCGTATACATTGACAATAGAGGATGATGATGGTAATGCTGTTTCTATGAGAGATACTGTTGTTATTGTTGAGCCTGATCCTGCTGAAGTTATTTTGAATGCAGAAATCGGAGGAGAAACTACACCGTCTACAGGCATATATTATCTTAAGTTTGGCGATGATATACTCATTAGTGCCACCCCCCATTCAGGGTATAGGTTTAAAGAATGGGTAATTTTAGGTGATTGTAATTATACATCATTACAAAATACTGCAATTATTTTAAGTAATTGTCTTTTAGGGTCAGAGCTTACACCTGTTTGGGAATCACTTGGTGGGTCCTTGTTGGATAGTATTGATTTAGGTGGAAGTGGATTTACTAACGTTGAGGAGTTACATTATAATGGAAAACAATTTGTGTATGTAAATCAACCATTTTCTTCTCCTTATAATTCAACAGTCTTTGAGGTGATAGCGGGTAAATTATATGAAACATACTCCGGCAATTGGTCTGGTGGTTGGAATCTAGCTAAATCCTATACAATAAATAACTTAGGCTTTTTATATATCATGAAGTCAAACAGTGGTGAGGTATATATGCACTCTGTAGATGATAGCGGTGTTATTACACTACCTCTTATAGATTCTTATGATTGGACTTCAGGCTGGGAGGACGTTCTCTTTTATACTGTAAAAGGCAAAATATTTATACACCTCTTAAAACCCGAGACAGGCCAGTACAGTATTGGTGAGATTAATTCTAGTGTGGCTCCTTATGGAAATTTGCTATCACCCGGTGAGATACATGGAGGCTCATATACTGTTTCATGGGATTTGAGTGCTACTACTATTGTAGGGGATTCCACCTATATAGTATTAATGGATACTGTTTTAGGAGCCTGTGTTGTTAAATCTGTTGAGTTGGATGGTCTACCTAATGTCACAAATAAACAAACATTGACTTATGCTGGTGGTTGGACGAAAATCGAATATTTTATATATAATTTACAACAGTATCTATATTTTGAAAATGCTGTTTCTGGTAAAATTATAATACATAGTGTAAACGCGAATGGAACAATTGGGGCAGAAGTTGTAAATAAAATTAAGACAGATATAATCGGTGGATCATTCAGTTTTGGCAATGATTACCTGTTTAGAGTTAGAAACAACGAATTAAAATTGTATTCAATTGAGGTGCTTTTTGAATAATTACCACCATGCTTTTTTTAGGAACGCCATAAAAATAATTATAGTAAGTGCTATTGTTTTTGTTCCTGTTGTAAACTCTGCTACTGTTATTGCTCACAGGGGTGGCTCTGGCTATGCCATGGAGAATTCATTGGCAGCCGTAAAAAAGGCTATTGAAATTGGTGTAGAGTATATAGAAATTGATATTCATACTTCTAAGGATAATATCTTTTTTGTGATGCATGATAATTCTTTGAGTCGGACAACTAATAGTTCAGGATCAGTAAGTGAAATGTCTTATACCCAACTAAAAGACGTCAGATTGAAAGAGGTTAATGAGCCAATACCCACTTTAGATGAACTACTTACCCTCGCTAAAAATTCAATCAATGTGTGTATCGAGGTTAAAGAGAGTAATGTCAACGTTAAAGAACTTTTAAATACAATAAAGCACCATGATATGATTGATCAAACAGTTATCTCAGCCTTTGATTATAATGTTCTTAAAAGTGTTAAAAAAGAAAATAGTAACCAGTCAGTATTACTCCTTGATTGGAGTATAGATAATTCAGATATAGATAAAGTAGTCGCTATAGGAGGGGAATACATTGGGACTGGGGCTAGTATTTCATCATCACTATTAAAATATTCTCAAAATAATGGTGTTAAAGTATGGGTAGGAACTATTAATGTAGAAAGTGCTATTGTAGAGCAATTAAACAGGGGAGTTGATGGTGTTTATTCAGACTTTCCTGATAGAGCATTGTACGCTCAGTCGAATGAATACCCTTCAAATGTTTCAAAAATAACTACTAAGGATCTTAATGGAACGGTATTGTTAAATTGGTCACCAGCTTCATTTAAAGACATACCGATAAAAGGTTATGAGATATATCGTGCAATTGACCTTGGAACTCCCCAGATTATTCAAAGAGTGGCCAATGTTGCGTCATTTATTGATGAAAATCCTGTTTCAAATAAAACAAATACCTATTCTATTAAAGCTCTCAATAAAAACAATAATAGGAGTCAAAGGGTTGATGCTGATGTATCCATTGTTCCGGTAATCACAAATGATTATCCTAGGCTTCTAAATATGTATCAAAAACCTGATAGTGTATGCATCGTGTTTTCAGAGCCAGTAAACCGTTGTTTAGTCAATGATTCAAATGTCACCTATATGAATAAAACATTTACTAAGGCCCAGACAACAATATGTAATAATAGTTCAGTCTTTGAGTTGAGCAAAGAGTATTCTTTAGCGGTAAAATATTCTAAGACATTGTCTGATACTATGGCTCAATTGAATGCTACTCTCGTGTATAGACATTTATCAGAATTAGAATATGGGTTCTCTCATGATTCTTTTGAGGGCCCGTTTTTAAAAGACATCATTTCTGATCATAGAGACACTGTGCATACTGCAATTACTCATTTGGCAGGTGAAAATGCAATCAACTTTGATGGGAGATCTGATTACACAGCATTAAATAACAAAAAACTAAGCACCTTTTCAGGAAATAGACTGTCGCTTTCAATTCAATTACGCTTAAATAGATTACCAGCGTATCTAAAATCAACATGGCTCCCCATTCTAAATGTAGGTGATAATAATAGACTCTTTTATCTTGATCAACAATCAGGTGGACTGGTTTTTAACCTAAAGACTAATTCCAATGAGGTCACGTTAAGTATACAATCTGATATGTTAGAAATAAATGGGTGGCATACCTATACAGCAGTGTATACTGGTACAGAAGTAATTCTCTATATGGATGGTAATGAAATGGTGAGAGGGAATTTAACTGGTATTGTACAATTCGACAAATCATTGTACCTAGGCAAAAATGGTCCTACAGGAACAGAATTCTTTAATGGGGCTATTGGTGAGTTGTTGGTATATAAGGACGTACTGAGTAGCGATGACATCCAATACCTTAAGAAATCGTCTATAAATCATTGGCCATTTAATTCTAAAGGTAAATCCATACATAAATTTAAGGTTTCTTATGATGGGGTATTAATGCAATATCTGGGGAATATGAAATCTTTATTTTCCGATTTAGATAACGATTCTTTACAATTCACAAGCAGCTCTCCAAGTAAAAATATTGAACTCAAATTTAAAGATGATAAAGTGTTTGTACATTATCCAGATAGTAATGGAATTGATACCGTTTGTGCCGTCGCTACTGATACAAAAGGTGGATATGGCGAATATTGTTGGGAGATTGATTATGTACGATCAAAAGAATTATCAAGCGAACTACCTGTTTCCTCTCTTTTAATCGTTCAATCCTCTGATAGTGAGATTTTATTAGAAAAGCCTTCGTCAAGTCAAGTCTTGCCTTTGTTAAGTTCAAATATATTGATTATACCAACACCACTAACTGGTTCATCTAATGCCATAGAAACTCAAAGTATTACTATCAATATAGATACCACTGTTCCGGACATTTCTCCAATTGATACACCGCTCAATGCTGTAAGCTCTAACTCATTGGGGCTTCTTCCATCATCTTTTAGTTCTAATGACAGCTTAGTAGCTTCAATTAACCCGACCTATAAAAGATCATTATTGAATGCTATTCTGCTGCTCAATACTGATAGTACTCTGTCTCAGCTAAAAATTGATAAGAGTTATTTTGTTTTTACTTTAGACGGTAAGTTTTTAAAACAAATGATTAGTAGTGAGATTAGAAGGGATAAAAAAATACTCCCTACACTTATTGTTTTAGTACCTGAAAACAAGTACTAAAATATTTTATTAGAAAGAGTAGTAGTTGTTGATCTACCTATACGGTGGTATACGATATTTTAAGGTAAATATTCAATGTGTGATCGTCATCACCTAGCAAAGTTACAGAATATTCTATTATTTCTTTTTAAGCCAGG
>JAOPTX010000152.1:0-529 GCA_051532055.1 Fibrobacterales bacterium
ATGAAAGTAAGAGCATCAGTAAAAAAGAGATGTGAGCACTGCAAAATCGTAAAAAGAAAAGGCATTGTTCGTGTGATTTGTAAGAAAAACCCCCGTCATAAACAAAGACAGGGATAGGAGTAATTAATGGCACGTATATCCGGTGTTGATTTACCTAATAATAAAGCAGTAGAATATGGTCTAACCGCAATCTTTGGTGTTGGTTTATTTACCTCACGTAAAGTTTGTCGATTGACAGATATTGACCCTGCTAAGAAAGTTTCAGAACTAACAGATGACGATATTGCTAATATCAGAAAAGTTCTTGAAGAAGAGTTCACTATCGAAGGTTCTCTTAGAACTGAAATCTCAATGAACATAAAACGTCTCGTTGAAATTCAGAGTTACAGAGGCATGCGTCATCGCAGAAATCTACCTGTAAGAGGTCAGAATTGCAAAAATAACGCACGCACCCGTAAAGGGCCTAAGAAATCCATAGCTAACAAAAAGAAATAGGAGTTGTCTGTGGCAGATAACGTAGAAGCAGTAG
>JAOPTX010000153.1:0-1493 GCA_051532055.1 Fibrobacterales bacterium
CTTGACTTTTCGGGTGAAGTTCACAAAATGTACGAAGCCTTTTTCATCTTTATGGAAAAAGGTTTTGTGCTTTTGTTGTTGGTGGATCGTAGGAATGGGCATGCCTTGGCCAAATCGTTATAAGATAGACTAGAAAATATTTTAGTTTACTAAACGTAAGCAGGGATGCTGGAGTGAACTACCGCTTCAAAGAAACACTTATGAATCTACTCACATGTAGCAACATCATGTTCAACCATACAATAATAGGGTTTTCCTGATATTGTAATTCTATCTAGATACCGAGTCTTTTGCCATTCATTGATACTATCAGGTATATCACATAATATGTTAACGTAGGTTAAGTCATTAATAACAAATTCTAATGAATCATCCTCAATAACCGCTTTATAAACACCTAGAGCTATTGGCTGAATCCAATAATCTATTTTATTTTCATCTTTATAGGATCTTGAATTTAAAGGAACCTCTTCATTTATTGAATCTAATACTATAATAAGTGTTTCACTAACGTTCTCTTGTAAAACTAGGTTATCTATAGTAATGGATACTGATTCATCATAGGGTCCTCCACAAAACATACCGCAACCAGTTATATTTATTGTAATTATTATCAAAAACAGGTGTATTACTAAATGGTTAAGTCTATAATATATCAAAACAGAATCCTTTACTACATTAATTACATTATTAGAAATGTGCAATTAAATTTTTCGTATATAATAACTTCTGAATTGAGCGGATCACTTGTGATGCCGCTCCAATGAATTGTTATACTTATTTTTAATCAATGTATTCCAATAGGTTTTTAACTTAGGCTGCAACCAAAATACACCTAAAGGCAAAAATAAAATAGCAACAAATAATTGCATTGTTTCTTTAATGGAACTTAATTTACTCAATTCAAAAGTTCTAAGTTGTTTTGCAGTGATCCAACTAATTACCAATACTGATATCACAAAAACCCACCATATTGTATCTTTTTGAATAAACCCACCAATAAAGTACTCAACAAATTCCGACATACATAAATCACTAATTAATGCACAAATTAATATCAATTTAAACACATTACTTTTTACAACAAGAGCATCCTTAATTGACTTTGACAAAACACTCATTACATACCAAATCCAAATATATCGAATCAAACCAACAAACTCTGTCACAATAAAGCTTATAGGATTTAAATAACTTGAATCGGAAACTTTGTACATCAAATAAATCGGGATGTGTTGAGCTAGATATTTATTTGCCAACGGCAACAACATCAAAACTAAAAAATAGACCCAGGCATTAGTAGTAAACACCTTTTCGGCAAGGATTTTATTTAATATAGACAGCATATTTTACAATAAATTCTTAAAAAAATAATAGCGTAAAATATAAAAAAATAGCCTACCCATGGACGGGTAGGCGTATCAAACAAAAATATTTTCTTCTCTGCATCACTATGCAGTCTCCCAAATAGATACCCTGCCCATTCCTATGTC
>JAOPTX010000154.1:0-530 GCA_051532055.1 Fibrobacterales bacterium
GTTTACCTCGGTAAAGGTGTTCTCAAAGCAGTAAAAAATGTTAACACTCACATTGCTAAAGCACTTAAAGGTATGGAAGTTGTTGGTAAAGCTGCACAAAAAGCTATTGATACTGCAATGATCGATCTTGATGGTACTCCAAACAAAGCAAAACTTGGTGCTAATGCTATTCTTGGTACTTCTATGGCTGTTGCTCGTGCTGCTGCACAAGCGAAAAATATTCCATTGTACAAATACATTGGTCAGCTTCACGGAAACAAAGAATGGGTTATGCCTCTTCCTATGTGTAATATTGTTAATGGTGGTGCTCACTCTTCTGCTCCTATCGATATTCAAGAGTTCATGGTTGCTCCTGTTGGCGCAAAATCATTTTCTCATGGTCTTCAGATGTGTACTGAAATTTTCCACGCTCTTAAGAAAATTCTTGCTAAAGATGGTCACCCAACAACGGTTGGTGATGAAGGTGGATTCGCTCCTAACGCTAAAAATGTTGATGCAGTTTTCAAATATATCCTTAAAGCGACTAAAGC
>JAOPTX010000155.1:0-6222 GCA_051532055.1 Fibrobacterales bacterium
TTATAAGATCATGAGCTTCACTACGAAAGGTATCTATCTTATGAATCATGCGTGCAATACCACTTTCAGAAATACTCATAGAAGTGCCAGAAATATTTCTCTTCTCTTTCGTAAATGCGGTAAGGCTCTCTTTACTTAAATCAATAAATTGCTTTTGTAAATTATGCATGGTAAAGGCATCTATGTGATCTCCTTCTATTCTACCATTTTTAGAACGCCAAAACCCGTCACGCTTTTCAATAAGATCGAGTTCTTCCAAAAGATTCATTGAATGTTTTACTTTAGATACTGACACCCTTGGGTTAAGAAAATAAGCCAAGTCTTGATAATTAACATCAATATTTATTACCGACAACGCCTCACGTATTGCAATAACATACCAATTTTCATAGTAGGCACGTTGCGCTCTTGTAATTTTCCGTGCAACCCTTGGCAACATCGCGGACATTTCTTCAAATACATCCTGCTTTGCTTCATGAGTTGTTGCATCGGTAAAATGCATCATCAAGGTAAAATACTTTATCTCTTTTTCTTCTAACTTCATGGCCTTACTAAAACTCAAAAGGCTATTGAGTGTCAATCGGCGGCGTCCTCTTACAATATCAAGATATATACCAGAAGACCTTAACCCGGCTTGCTGAACAAAAATACGATACGAAAAGCTCGGTTCCTTCGACTTTCGGTATTCGTAATAGTCCTTTAAGTATGATCTATAGTTATAATATCCAAAGATATTCATGACTGCCCCTAATTATGCGCCCACTCTAAATATTCCTAAGAGCACTCCATATAATATAGATCTATCGAAGACCCCGAGAACACTAACCCTTACGAATTATTCTTATTTTACACTAGAGAACGCCTAGAGAACACCTAGAGAATAGAGAGCGTTAAATAACAATAAAATAACCAATAATCATGAGAACACTGAGGGCAAATAACTAAAATAAATCCCCTGTATATCAGAAACTGCATGAACAACCCACTATGCCTAAATAACTTAAAGCCTTTAGAACATAGCCTTATAGTTGCACAGATACTACCTGAGAATTTATCTGTCAATGCAAACAACATCCACTTACAGCCACGGGGTTTTTGAGCTCGAGTACCCCTGAAAAACAGTCGTTCTTAAATCCCAATACTTCGAACTTAAAATGAAAAGAAACACTTTCCGAATAATAGATCTCTGCTCTGATAAACTTATAAGCAACGGGAGGACAGGGCGAATAATAAATGTACTCTATCTTGTAATGAATGATCTTCTCGATATTCCTGTGCTTTATATGAGTCGCTACATTGTGCAAAATAAAGAGGCTTATTATACACACCTTCAATCAGTTCGTGATAGTGACGATTGGGAGTCTTGGATACTATACATGTTAGAAGGGGTTAGGCAAACGTCAAAACAAACTATGAAAGTTATTGAAGAGATGAGCCTCTTTATGGAAAAGCAAAAACACCATTTGAGAGATGCATATCAGTATCTGCTCTAAACACATTCCCTCCCATGATGAACCCATAACCGGATTCCCCAAAAGCTCTGACCAGTCATCAATATCAAGAAGTGCAACTACCGGAAATGATTGCATCCATCTATCTCATTTGAAAGAATTCGCTCTAAAAGCACAGTACACCTCTTGAGAATTACATACTTGATGTATCATGCAATTGCCCCTGAATAATTTATATACGTAACAATTATTTCTCAATTATCGATGTACATACCCAAATTTTTGAAACATGCTCCCACCTTTTTCTTGAACAGTTCCTGCCTCAATATCGCCGTAATCTTCTTGCAAGGTAAATAGAACATTGCTGTTAATTACAGCGATGATTACCCCGGTCTGAAGTCGCCGACCACTAGCAGAGGTGAGCACTGGACGTGAATCTACCATCTCTGGCAACCACTCAAAATAGAGCTCCATAGCGTCTTCATCAGAGATAGTATCATTGAGCAACTCAACTGTTTGCTCTAACCTTCTGATAAACTGCCCCTGGGTATTATAAAAGTGAACGTCAAACACCACCGCTATGTTCCACTTAGGGTTTCCTACAATTTCTTCATCTTCCGGTCTGAGATCACCCGTAATCTCCGGAGGCTCAATCTCTAAATTAAATGTAGGACCAACAAAATCTTTTTCATTTTTCACTGAGCTCGATTGAAATTCTTTTTTAACGGCACTGTATTCCAATATCTCTTGATCTTCGGCTGCTATATAAAGCATAAAAGGTGAATCTTCTTCTCTCACCCCTGCACTGGTAACCTCATTGATGCGTTGCGTCACTATATCAATATTTTCTTTATAATCAATCATTGAGCGCACTACACCCAATTGAAAGCCGGCGTCAGACATATCTAAGGGAACTTTTTTATATACATCAATTTCCAGTTCAGTAGTAATAACATCACCATAAGAATCTTCAAATGAGGCTTCAAGAGTAATTCGCTCTCCTGCATATTCCTGTAGCTCTTCATAAATATCTCCTGCTCCAACATACACACCATCTTCATCACTCAATTCCAAAATCATCTCCAGATCTTCTCCCTCAGGAAACTCAAGTGTAACCTCCACTGTAAGTGTATGCGATTCAAAATCACCAGCAGTAATAGTTATCTCGGTTGTTTCATTTATACCTACTACACCTTTTTCATCATTCATCACCATCTCAAGAGCGCTGATCGATTTTGTGATAGTAGTCTCTATAACCGTAGTATCGATAATAACCACGTTCAAATTTGTAGTATCAGGCTCCGGCAGTTCACCAGTACCGACCCTTATAAAAGCAGTATCACGGGGATCAAGAGGATTGTTCCAGAAAAATTTCAACCACCCTTCATCTTCAAACTCTATGACACCATTGTTCTCATCTTTTTTTGATAACGAAACCTCAACCGCATCACTGCGATAGGGAGACTCTGTCCCGCTCAGTTCAAAGGTTTCAGAGTCACCACCCGACCCACTCATGGTAATTTCAGGTTCAAAACCACTTGAACGTGTTTTCAATGTAAGATCAATATTGGTCATCTCTCCATTAATGGTTTCAATGTGCTTTCCAGATCCACTACTGATAATTATTTCAGCCGGTTCATAGCAGACTGCATCAAAAAGCGGTGTGTTGAGATGCTGCCGTCCAAGTTTTGTCAATGGTGTACCTTTAATATCCATCACATAGGATTGCCCAAATTCAACAATAGAGTCGTTATTAGAGAGTGCACTAAAACGGACCTCATTCTCACCCTCAATAAGAGCCATGAGTGGGCCCGACACTGAATACATTTTTAAACGCTCATCAACAAGAGAAACGGTATCAGTTTCAAGTATCTCACGTGTTGATTTGTTTTTCAACCGTACCAGATCGGGTGAGAGAGAGGTTAATGCATTTTTAAGAATCAATTGCATAGCGACATCAATTTGTTCAGCACTTGAAATAGTAATCAACGTTCCCCCTGTATTTTCAGTCAACTGAACTAAATGCTCGTTTGTATTCTCCATTAATGCGATAGTATATACCGTTGGATAATTTGTAGAATCCTTACCATGAATATACGAAGCAAATGCCATATAATCATCCGCAACTCCATCAGTAAAAAAGAGAATTATTTGATTATTATCAGACTTTGATTCTATTTCACCCAACCACTCAGATCCGAGTTTTAAAGCGGGAGTGTAATAGGTTTCGCCCCCTGCACATTCATTCGTATAGTGTGCTATATTTTGCAATGCATCATAGTGCCCCGGCTCTTTTAAAGAATGGGGATACATACGCGTATCGGTATCATCCCATGGAAATCTTTCAGTTGGCCCTTCACACACAAAAGCCCCAAAACCAAGGTGTCCCACTCTTGAATCGGGAGACTTCTCATACAACGTATCCAATGCTCGTGATATGGATATAGGGGTCAATTTGTTTGGATCGTTCCCCCCCATAGATCCACTATGATCAATAACAAATACGATATCAACTGGAGAGTCAAATGTCGTTTCCGGGGGCAGACAGATGTTTGATCCATTCTCAGCTATACGTGTTATATTTTCAGGGAGTGTAATATCTTGTGTTACAAGATCAGAAAGTTCAACACAGGTATCATTACGGGTCACCAGATCACAGCGTACTACACCATCATACCCTTCAGGATCAGGATTTATATACAATATCAATGTATCGACAAAGGTAAAATTTGAATATTCACTATCAGTATATGATACAGCTACTTTTATTTCACGATACGGTTCATCAGATCTAAAGAGCGTCGAACCTCCAAATTCGGTTGTAAGGTTATCACCAAAAGAGCTATTTTCATCAACAATGTTCCATGTAATAGAATCACTTTTGTCTGGTATAGGATCTCCTTCACTATTGAGCAGCACACCTTCAAGAGCGATAGATTTGCCTGAAACCGGAAACTCTGTATCTGCAGTTACAGAAATCGCCGCCACCCAGTCTTCAGGAGTCTGACCAAACACTTCCAACTCCCAGGCAGAATACCCATACTGAGTGGTTCGAACCGTGCAGTTAAGCTTTACATACCGTGCAGAGACCGGATCAAAACTGAAACCACGCTCAAGATTATTTGCAGATTGATTTTCAACCGTAGCGACCTTTTCCCAATGTTCAGCATCGGTTGAAACATGCAACGTATAGCTTGATGCAAAAGCCGCCTCCCAGTGTAGAAATATGGAGTCTAACAGGAAAGGTGCTTCAAGATCAATAATAACATGAAAGGGCCCATCCGATTCCATTTGACTCCCCCAGCGCGTTGAACTATTGCCATCAACGAGCTTTGATGGATCATGCTGCGGCTTAGTATCATTTGTTGTTACAGATTTTCCAAGTGCAAGGTTTGCCCGCTGTACCTGCGCGCTCACCGCAGTTAAACTTAAGACAATACTTAATACCAAAGTATTCCATATACTCTTTTTCATATGTGTCCCCTAAATGTATTTTTGTTGTGTTGTGCTTTTTATCTAAATCATTCGATTTTTATCTAATTACAGTGTTCTTCAAGACATCCATTCTTTGCCTTTTTTACCCGTTGTACTAGAGTCCCTTATTGCATTGTTAATAATTCAATTGAATCAATAATAACATTCTCACCCGGGGCAATACTGAATGCTATGGTATTAACATGTGCCAACATACTCTGTAGCGTTGCCGTATCTGGCATAGAGCTCGCACCCTTACCATCAATACGTTTCATATCATTAAAAGCAATGGTGACTTGACTCCATTCATTATGAATGGCAACTAATGGATACTGCAAAAAATTATCTGCATATTTTTGAGTATCATCTAAATGAGTCATCCACAATTGAACACTCAGCATTGCAGAGCCCTTTACAAAAAACCGTATATGAGTGTATCCAGAAAGATCTACTCCATTGTTCGTAAAATGTGTAATTACTCCTAAACCTGTTTGCCCTTTCAGTACCTCAGAGTCATGGGGAAAATTAATTGACAACCCTTTTTGATGAAAATCCGATTCTGTGATAGCTATGTAACCTGCTAATTGGTCATACCCCTCATAGAATGTTATATCTGGAAAACTACCCGTAACAACATTCCAGGTACTTCTAAGGCCTTCACTACCCAACGTTTCCCAATCACCATCATTAAAATCATCAAAAATTAACTCAACCGTTTGTATTGAACTTGAGCTACTGAGCTCATTCGAACTCTCAATTGTAGCATTGCTTGACAGTTCGGAATTATTATTCTCTACACTTGATTCCTTATCTCCCGCGGCACTTGAACTCGATTCAGTTCTTACTCCAGTGTCACTTGAATCGTACGCACTATCAAACGGCATTGTAGATTCTTTCACTAGTAAAACCGAATCAGAAACACTATGGAGTACTGCATCCTGGGGAGAAGATATAAAGAACTGATAATTCTCTGGCAGCAACCCATAATATTCAACGGCACCAGAATCATTTATACCCAATGAATACCTGGTTGTAAAAACCTCAAGAGTTCTCCCAAAATAGGTAGCATCTGAAATCGTGATCTGATACCATCGTTTTTTATTTACCGCAATTGTATCAAATTGATCTAATGCCCCTGCCGGATCAGTATTACTGATTATTGCAGCAAAAGAATCAAGAGATACCTCCAACGTAACAAGCTCTACCTCACTAGTACTCAGGGAGTAGGCGCCAAGTGTGTCGGTAACTGTACTATCTAACACAACAGACTCCCCAGCGTTTTTCGCCTCTACCCAAC
>JAOPTX010000156.1:0-2387 GCA_051532055.1 Fibrobacterales bacterium
TGGCTTGCGGCAGACTCATTGTTACCCATAGCAAAATAGGTCCAGCCAATAGAATTGTTAATTTCGGTAGTAAGAGCCGAGTCGGTGACTACAGAATCTAAGTGGAGGAGAATAGAAAGGGCAGTATCAAAATCTTTGTCTGTATATGCCGCTCGTGCATCACTCATTTTAGTGTGTATGGTCTGAGAGTCTAGGGTCTGTTCAGTTGGGTTGGGTGGTGATTGAACCGGTTTGGGGTTGTCCTGAGCAAGAGTTGGTATGGTACAGAGGAGTGAAAAAGTTAAAAGATATAGAGAATGTTTCATAGGTTAGAACCCCGCATCAGTGTTTTCGTTGCCTGTTGAAATACCCACATTTGTTGTCGCAACATGGAGTGCTGCTTGGAGGGGCGAGAGGTCAACGTCAATGTTATTGCCATCTATGACGGTTATTTTGGTCTTTGTCTTGCCGTCAAAGGTAATCTCTTGATCTTGGAGATAGACTAAAGGCTGGTGTGCTTCTTGGTCGGTATTCATAGAAAATACAATCTGACTACTTCCCTGAAAGAGCTTCATAGAAATGCCCCCTGCAAAAAATATGAGGGCCACTATCATAAAAAACCGGGTATTGAGGAGCTGTTTACTCACGAGTTTTGACCACTCACGATACATTTCAATGCTATTAAAACTACTCGGGTCTCTTTCAAATATTTTATCCTGGACTCTAGAAGAAAACCGATAACTCATAAAAAGGAGGAGAAATGCAAATCCTGTTACTCCGGTATTGAGGATTTCTACAACATTTAAATCGGCAAATTCCATTATGACTCCAATTATGGCGTTGAAGTACATGTTAATAAAAATTGCTTACCTAGAGGGGGATAATCAATAGGGAGAGTCTTTGATAGTGATTTTATGATGGTACAGGGAGAGTAAAATAAATATTCTGCAAAAAGAGGATACTTAAAGCTGATACAATTTATTCTCAAATAAAAAGTTATTTTATGAAACGATGTCTGTGGACTAGAATTGAGGAGCGGGGAGTGATGAGTTGGATACGTTTTATGAGTGGTGTTTTCGCAATCCTTATAAGTATGGGGTGTAGTGTTGGAGAAGGTAGCTCCACTGCGGGTACATATATTGAAACTACTAATGCTATTTCTGGAATTGTATATACAGAAGATTCGACCTTTGCAGTAGGAGCGAAAGTTTCACTCAGACCTGCTGAATATGTTAAGCCAATTACCTCAGTAATTGCTCAAAATAATACTTATGATACCTTAACGACCGAGACTAATGATGAAGGGCGTTTTACAATTGGTTCAATTATCCCAGGGGATTATGTTCTTGAAGTAACGACGCAGGATACTTTGGCCCGAATGGTTGCGGTTACTATTCCTGATGATACCACTGAAATTGTCCTCGAAGAACAACTCGAAAAAATGATGGCTGTATCTGGAACACTCCCTATGAGTTTTCTGGTAAATGATGCTCCCAATGATGCAAAACCTCAATATTGGATTCAGGTTTATGGACTTGATCGATTGATCGCTGTTGATCAAAATGGTTTGTTTGCTACCTCTCTCCCTGCGGGAAGGCACGCACTTCGTATCGTTAAAAGTACAACTCCTTTGGAAGGAGTTGATTATGCTACCATAAGTGGTGACGCTGGGGTGACGTTAGTAGTGGACTCATCCGGAATTGCTACTGAAGTAGTTTCAGACAATACAGAAGAATTGTCATCGAGTAGCGTTGTTTCAAATTTGAGCTCAGACGTTTCTTCGGAAGAGAATAGTTCATCGTCTGTGTTGGTGGAAATCTCTTCTTCGGAAGAAGAAGTGTCTCGAGAACCGCTTTATTTTAACCAATTAGGGGCATTGGGTACCTTGGGGACGACAACCGCATTTGATACCCTTATCGATTTAGGTGCATCTACTCAGGCCCTCGACCCTGGAGTTGGTAGTTTTTCTGTATCGTTTCGATTTACTTTTTCTGATGAAGCAAAACACTATTTGGTGATGAAGGGCAATACCTATCGAGATGATATTGGTTGGAGTTTCATGATGGTTGATGGCGTTCTTATTTGGCGGGTGAGTGGTAGTACTGTTGATGATGATAATGAAGGTAAGGCAGCACTTTCCTATGACCTCACTAATGATCAATACGGCGATACGCTCACAGTAGCAGGAGTACTGAATCGGGAAACCGGAACTCTGAGAGCCTATCTCAATGGTTCAACAGAAGGTTGGGTTATTGGTGGTGGTGGAGTGGCAGATAATATACTGTCAACTGATGATATCATAGAAACTGATCAATTTATCACAGTTCGTTCTTCTCCAAATGTTGATTCAGAAGATTCTCCAGGCTATCACAATGGTTTTCTTGGAAACCTCAGGGTGTTTGGTGTTG
>JAOPTX010000157.1:0-1522 GCA_051532055.1 Fibrobacterales bacterium
AACTAATATCAAATCGTTGGAGTCGGCAAGTCCACGTCATTTTAAAAATAATTCACTCCCTTCGGTCAAACAATAATTATTTTTAAAACAACGCGGCCTTCCGCTCAACTCAACCGTTAACCGCAACCTAGAATAAGCATTAAAGTCAAATCATGGAAATATCAGAACCTGAATACACTGAATTCACTAAATCAATCATTGCATTTGTTGATATACTCGGATTTGATTCTGAGATCAGCAGTATAAAATCTGAAAAAGATTTTAAGATAATTGCTAAAACATTATCTTCACTTAAACAAAATGCTGATGCGATGAACAACAGTGAATATTTCAACAAATTTGAAGTGACGGCCATCTCAGATTCTGTCATAGTTTCAGTTCCCTTTGATGAGCCTTTGGCATTGATTTCAATGATCCATTATTTATCTCACCTTCAATTTGGCTTAATAGGAAGAAAAGACAAAATGCTATTACGAGGTTATGTCAACGTTGGAATGGTGTATCACAAAAACGGTATTGTATTTGGAGAAGGCTATAGTAAAGCATATGCTATGGAATCGAAAATTGACTCAGCCCCTAGAATTGTTATAAGTCCTGAATTAATAGATACACACTCTAAACCAATTGAAACCATAAGCTCTAATGGTATTGAATCAATATACGATTACCTTATTGAAGACCCATCAGATGGGTTGTATTACATCGACTATTTACAGCCCCATGGTAATGAAGATTACGACATTTACCGAATATTACTTCGAATACAAAAATTTATTCACGAAAAATTAGCAATGCATGTAAGCCAACCAAGAATTTATATGAAGTATAAATGGCTTGAGAACTATTACAATTTCATTTACAGAAAAAACAGAGATAATTTCACAAAAAGCATCAATGATCGCATCTAATAAGTGCAGCGGTTAACAAATCGTTGGAGTCGGTAATCTTGCATTTGCCAAAAATATATTAACTCGCTCCGCTCAAACAATAATATATTTTAGTCAAACACAAGCTTCCGCTCAACTCAACCGTTAGCACTTTGTACATCTAATTATTTTTCATTTTTTCAAAAAGCTTTCCCCTTTTCTAGATTTGATTCGTCTAATATGCATCGAATAATCTTATAGGAATATAACATGAAATTAATACGACCAATTACCACAATTTTATCAATCATCACATTTGCTACATTCGCAACTGCAAACACAGGTGTTTTCCCAGGGACCTCCGAATTAAACATCCAAACTATTACCATAAACAAAGCTGGGACTGATGCAGAGGGCAATGTAATATTGATAAGTAATGATCATAAAAGTGGCTGTGGCTGGAAAGATGCATACATAGTTAAAGAGCAAAATAGGAAAAACTTAGTTTTATCAATTGGTATGACTGCAGTAAGTACTGGTAATAGCGTAGAAATTTTAACCGATGGCTGTGATGTTAATTATGGAAAAATTTCTTATATATCATTAGTAAAAAAATAGCATAATCAAACTGCGTGCTAACATCTATATGTCCCCCC
>JAOPTX010000158.1:0-545 GCA_051532055.1 Fibrobacterales bacterium
GAGCATGATTTTGTCTAAATAAAAAAGTATCTTTAGCCAAAATATCAAATGCGTTGGTTCATGTTACAGGTAAATAACCTTTCGAAAGGGTACGGAGCTCGAGTTCTTCTAGATTCAGTTAATTTTGTTGTGAATTCTGGTGAAAAAGTAGGACTTATCGGGCGTAATGGCCATGGTAAAACAACAATTTTCAGAATGTTGACTAAAGAAGAGACTCCTGATGGCGGTGGGTTTAAAGTACCTACTAATTACTGTATTGGTGTGTTGGCGCAGTATTTTGAGTTTACTGAACCATCGGTATTGGAAGAGGCGTGTTTAGCACTTCCTGAACAAGAGGGTGGCTGGAAAGAAGAGTACAAAGCTGAGGCAATTTTAAGTGGTCTGGGTTTTAGTGATGAAGATATGTCAAGACCCCCTTCTGAGTTTTCAGGTGGGTTTCAGATGCGTATCAACTTGGCGAGTGTACTGCTCTCTGAACCAGATCTGTTACTCCTCGATGAACCGACCAACTATTTGGATATTGTTTCTATTCGTTGGTTAGAGCG
>JAOPTX010000159.1:0-1801 GCA_051532055.1 Fibrobacterales bacterium
TTATCTATAGCCCTCAGCCGGTTATTTCAATTACCACGTATGATGATTTGAAGAAAATTGGAAATGAACCTGGCTATCCTTTGAATGGTTCATATAGACTGGTTGCAGATATTGACGCTTCAGCATCACAAACTGAGAATGAATCACAAGGATTTGAGCCTATTGGAAGCTATTCAAATCATTTTAACGGGAAATTTAATGGAGCAGGGTATACTATATCGCAGTTGTATTCGAATCGACCCGATGATTATATAGGTATGTTTGCCACCATAGGAGTTGATGGTATTGTTGATAGCCTCACCCTTTTGGGAAGTGTTACAGGGGAATATAGTGTAGGTCTACTCGCCGGCCAATCATACGGAAGCATTCACAATACTCACATAGCAGGAACTGTTGTGGGTGAAAATTATGTAGGAGGATTAACAGGAAGTGCGTGGTATGGGCAAATTACCCATGTATCAAGTAATATCATGGTTACGGGAACTGATGAATATACAGGGGGTATTATAGGATATAATACCGGAGAGATAACGCACTCATATTCGGTGGGATCAGTATCGGGAGAATACTCAGTTGGAGGATTGATTGGATATAGTGAGGGAGTGATCAGCGAAAGCTATTCCTTGGCTTCAGTGATAGGTGATGAAAATGTTGGTGGACTGATTGGTGATTCCAGAGACTCCATACGCAACTGTTATAGTCATGGATATGTATTTGGCCTGAGTGAGACTGGAGGATTGATCGGTAGCTTCCGTAATGGTTCTATAGAGAATAGTTATCGAACTGGTCTAGTTGAAGGTGGTCGTGATGATGTTGGTGGCTTTATAGGGTATCAGTCATCGGGTGCAATGCAAAATACTATGTGGCATCGTTCATCTGGAGTGTTATCTAGTATAGGGTATCGTAATTCGGGAGATACACCTCTAGAGTTAACTGAATCTGAAATGAAGATAGGGGCACATTTTGTTGGTTGGGATTTTGCCCAGATTTGGGAGAATAATCAAAATGGAACGTTTCCTCAATTGCGCAGTATTATTGATGCGCCCATTGCCGTGGAAGATGCATTGACAACTTCTATTGATACTACAACCATGCTCCCTTTTGTGATTAATGATATCGCTCCTGAAGGAGGTGAGGTTAATGCTGCTCAATACCTCTATAAAGATTCCGTAGGAGGAATTGAACGATACTTCTATCAAGCGGGTAGTGTGGCAAGTGCGGGTGATACTCTATGGGGGGGGATAAGTTTTGTCCCCAAGCAGCTCCCGGTCATTGAGATATCTTCTTACGAAGATTTAAAGAAAATTGGTGTAGATGCGAATTACCCACTTAATGCATCGTATCGAGTAACAGCTGATATTGATGCTTCTGAATCTGCTGCTGAAAATTCAACATTAGGCTTTATCCCTATTGGGCGTATTGGTGAAATGTATAGGGCATTTACGGGCAAATTTAATGGTGCTGGGTTCTCTATAGAAGATCTTACAATTAACCGACCGAATGTGAATCGGGTAGGACTCTTCACTATGATTGGTACTCAAGGAATTGTTGAAAACCTATCACTTTCTGTAACGATTCATGGCGATGATAACGTAGGAGCTGTGGCTGGAAATGTATATGGAACGCTTAATAATATCCGCAGTAAGGGCTCTATTACGGGGACCAATAAGGTGGGTGGTATCGCAGGAACTATGCTTGGTAGAGATACGGTATTGAATGTACACTTCTCTGGTTCACTCTTTGGGGAGTCTAACGTAGGCGGGCTTTTTGGGAGTAACAATGGAACCCTCGTGTCAAGTTC
>JAOPTX010000160.1:0-1897 GCA_051532055.1 Fibrobacterales bacterium
GTTACTAAACTTTTAAAGTAAATTGAAGTAACAATTATAATAGGGCGTCCTAAGGGGCGTCTTATTTGATGATTAAGTTAAGTAAAGCTAAGGATTAGATGATGGAAAAATTGATACAATTAATTCATAAATTGAATATAAGTAATACTATGATGAACCGATTTTCTATTAAAAATCGGTTGATAATTTTTTCAGCAAGTTCATTAACACTTATCATCTTAGTTATATCAATCATGTTTTATTATTATCAAAAAATCGATAGAAATAATTCAGTGACTCAGAAAACAATGCTTGTAGAATCATACCTTCAACAAATGAGAGTTGCACAAAAACAATACCTCAAATATTATGATGAAACTGAAATAGATTTATTCAATTTTAAATATTCACAAGCTGAAGAACTTTTTAGTGACGTTGTTCAAAATACTGGAGCGGCTCATAAAGAAGAGATTGATTCTCTTAATACTCAACTATCAAAATTTGCAGCAGAATTTGGGCTACTAGTAGAGCACCATCAACGATTGGTTGCAGACGAAACGTCCATAAATAGTATTTCAACATCGATGGATAAATCAATACAGAGCATTTTGGTTGATATTGAAATGCATGGGACCGATCTTCAAATGGAGGGCGAGCTTCTCCCTGCTGATGAAACTGAAATGATTAATATCGTTCGAGAAATGAAAATTGTGTACCTCTCGTTTGAAAATAGAAGAAGAGAATATGCATTAACAGGAAATGAAATATTATATGCCGAAATATTTAAAGAATTACATAGTGATATAACCAAATATAAAATACTGAATGTTGTGGAATTTGCAGCAATATTAAATAATGAAACCTATAGCAAAGAAGTTAAAAGTTTACAGAATAATTTTGAAGTATATAAAAAGAAGTTTGACCATCTTCATACCCTCAATGTCGAGGAACTAGCCTTATCTCGATCATTAGATGATCATGGTGGCTCAATCAGTGAAAGCATAGAACGCATAATTAATCAGTTAAATACGGACGTTTCCGATATGAAACAGAGTGCTTATACGGTAGTAATTATTCTTTTTGTAGTAATATTTGTGTTGTTTTTCTTTATAACCCTATCCTTTGTAACTACAGTTTCTTCATCAATTAAAACGTTATCTGAGTCGGTAGAGGCAGTAGGCAATGGGAACCTAACTGTAGAGATTGCAGTGGAAGGTAATCATGAATTATCTGGAATAACAAGAGATTTTAAAGATACCGTGAATAACCTTCAAAAACTAATTACAGAAATTACAGAAAATACAACACTTCTTGATGCATCATCGAATGAGTTAAATACTATTTCAGGAACATTAGCAAATGGTTCACAGACAATGGTTACAAAGGCCCATGAAGCTACGGGGTCGGTAACAGAAGCATCTGAGAATGTGACAAATATTGCCAATTCTCTTGAGCATATGGCAGAAAATATTACGACAATTAGCTCTGCAATTGAAGAAATGAATAGTTCAATAAGTGAGATATCAAACAATTGCCAAAATGAAATGCAAATGACCCAGTCGGCAAAAGAACATGCAAATGAGACCAAAGTCGTAATGACTCAACTGAACAGTTCCGCCTCGAAAGTTTCTAAAATAATCGAAATTATCCATAATATTGCAGACCAAACAAACCTTCTTGCTCTAAATGCTACCATTGAAGCCGCTTCAGCAGGTGATGCAGGGAAAGGTTTTGCAGTAGTAGCCAGCGAAGTAAAAGAGCTTGCAAAGCAAACTGCTGATGCCACAAGTGAAATTGAACAACAAATTCAGGATATGCTTCGTGATACAAAGTTGTCTATTGAAGCAATTGATGAAATCAATACCATTACTGAAGAAGTAAGTTCAATTTCACAAACGATAGCGTCAGCTATTGAAGA
>JAOPTX010000161.1:0-157 GCA_051532055.1 Fibrobacterales bacterium
GACTGAATCATCAACTAGTGATTCTGCTAAGGCATCTTCTAGCTCTACAGTTTCTTCTGCAACAAGTTCTTCTACAGAATCATCTTTTGTTATTTCATCAGAAACTACTAGTTCGTCTGCGAGTTCTACTTGTGGTATATCAAGAGCAGCGCTATCG
>JAOPTX010000161.1:222-504 GCA_051532055.1 Fibrobacterales bacterium
AGCTCTACAGTTTCTTCTGCGACAAGTTCTTCTACAGAATCTTCTTTTGTTATTTCATCAGAAACTACTAATTCGTCTGCGAGTTCTACCTGTGGTATATCAAGAGCAGCGCTATCGACAACTGATTCGTCAACAACAATATCTTCTTGTGGAGTTTCACTCAACGTTGCTAAATCGATCATTTCAGCTTCATCAAGCTCAACGGGTTCTTCAAGGTCTTCAATTGATTCAACACTGGATTCTGGTACTAATTCTTCTACGACTGAATCATCAACTAGTGAT
>JAOPTX010000162.1:0-1254 GCA_051532055.1 Fibrobacterales bacterium
ATTGAGACAAGCTATAATGATATCGCTTATTATACTCCAGAGGCAATTGGCATAGTATTACGAGCCTTTTTACCGGATAAGGGAAAAGACTATGTCGCAGAGGCCGTCTGGGAGATATTACAACGTATTGAGAAAGATAATGCATTACGCTGGATACTGAGGACACTTGGCGGTGATGGCTTACATTCAAAAGTAGTGGGATATGATGAAAAGGGTGAACCCATTATGAGGTCTAAAACAGAATTTGAGAGTGAAAAAAGTACTGCCTTAACTGCTGGTAAAAAACTACTTTTAGAATTAATTGGGAATAGAAACGAAACCCTTCTTGAACAGATAAGCGAACATTGTTCGGATATTGGAGTCAATCTAAATGTTAAATAATTTTATACCTCTATTACTTTTACTAACGCCTATTCTTTTTGCTAATACTAATTGCACAAAAAATACAATTGACGGCATTAAAGTTGAAACCTGTAGCTCAAAATATAAAAATGGAGCTCTTAAAAAAAAATATCATAGAATTACAAAAGGCACATTCCATGGTTCATTTCAAAAATGGTATAACAATGGACAGTTAAAGTCGTTGACCAAATACATCAAAGGCTGCCCTATTGATTCAGCAGTTTCATATTTTGACGATGGAACCTTAAGACATAAAAACATCTATAAGAATTGTAAAAAACATGGAAAAAGTATTGAGTATTATAAAAGCAAACAAATAAAAGCATTAGACCATTACCAAGAAGGAATAGCACAGGACACCTCAAAATTTTGGTATGAAAATGGTCAACTTAAAGAGCGATATTCTTTTAAGGCTGGTGAACAATATGGGGTAAAACAAACATGGTGGCCCAATGGCAACTTAAAATATGAAGAAGACAGAATATATTCAACCAATAAAAAAGCTGCCGAGAAGTACAACTACACCTATGAGAAGGAGTATTTTGAAAGCGGGAAACTTAACTATGAAATACACTATGGTCCCTATGATACGCATAACAGACTCCTAGAGTCAAATCAGGTTCTCAAATCATATGTATCATTTCACCCCGACGGCAACCCATTTCATACGTACAAAAAACAGAATGGACTACAAATAGTTAAAGCGTATACTGAAAAGGATGAGCCATGCCTTACCTCATATATTATAAATGGAGCGATATGGGGTACTCATGCAACCTGTGATGAGAGATTATTAAAACGGTATAAAAGAAAACTTAAGAAACACCAAGCCTGGCTTAAAAAGAAATAATA
>JAOPTX010000163.1:0-2061 GCA_051532055.1 Fibrobacterales bacterium
GCAATGTGTCCCTGTTTGATAAATCCAAAATGGGTACAATGGGTCTCAAGTTCATGAAGTTGATGGGTACAGACTATTATGGTTGAACCATGATCCTTATTAAACCGGTTGATAAGGTCCCACACTCGTTCTTTCGCAATTGGATCTAAATTACTTGTAGGTTCATCAAGTAATATGCAACCATACGGCTTAATAAAGCAGCGTGCGATATGTACTTTTTGAACATTCCCCAAAGATAAATCACCCATTTTAGCAGTAAGATCGTTAATATCAAGCAGTGACGCAACCTCGTGAATATTATTGCTTAATCCATCGATGTTATAAAACTGGCCGAAAAAAGTGAGATATTCCTCGATAGTAAGTCGCTTATACACACCGGGATTTTCTAGGAGAATTGAAAGTTCCTCTTTATTGATTGCCCCATCTTTTGTTAAGAATGAAGAATCAATGTCGAGGTTTCCTGCTTGTGACTGGAGTACTCCAGTGATATGGCGGAGCAATGTTGTTTTCCCGGCCCCGTTTGGTCCGACCAAGCCAAAGATGCTCCCTTTAGGAATAAAGAGCGAACAGTCGTTCAACGCAGGGTCAGAAGATTTTGAATAACGATAATCAATGTTATGAAACTGAATACCGCTATTCATCATTAGCCCGAAATTGAAATGTTATTCACCAAAATATCTGGAATTTTCACAGATGAAAATTGATCATTATATTCTGTACCTACCATTCCAATATTCTTAAGAAGATCAAAATAATTCGTAGAAAGAGTTACCGCCTCAACCGCATGTACTTTCTCACCATTCTCAACCCAAAATCCTTGAGCGCCAATTGATATTTCACCAGAAACTGATGAACAACCAGAGCCACCTTCAAGCTTAACCACATAAAAACAATTCTTGTTTGCCGAGAGAAGGTCCTGCAAGCTTGCAGTTCCAGGAGGTACATAGGCATTACTGAAAGAGGTACCAACTTTACCACCGTAGCTCCGTGCCGCATTACCTGTTGAGGTAACACCTTCTTTAGCTGCAGTTTCTAGATTATAAAGATAGGTTTGTAAAACACCATTCTCAACAACTGAAAAATCACTGGTAATCACCCCTTCACCATCAAAGCGTTTAGCCCCTGCAAGTTGAGCATTATGAGGGCAGCAGAGAAGATTAAAGTCTGTAGATGCTATTACTTCACCAACCTTACCCGCAAGACGTGACTGGCCTTTTTGAACAGAGTCGGCATAGTAAGGTGAAAAGAACATTGAAAAAAGTTGTGCAGTTATGCGATTGGAGAGTACAACCGGATAGGATCCACTCTGTATAGGTTTGGGGTCGATAAGCTCAAGTGCCCGGCGGACTGACTCTTCGGCCATAAACTGAGCATCAAACTCAGAAAAGTCACGCCCTACTTTACTATAAACACCCATCTTCGTCATTTCGCCTTTCTTCGCAACAGCGCCAAGACCAGCAGAAATTGAATTTCGCTTGTTATGAAAATGTATTCCATTACTGTTACGGAGCCACATCATACCACTATCTTTGCCCACACCGAGGTACGGTACATTTTCGATAGCATCATCAGCGGCAAGGGCACATTTTTCAACCTCAAAAGCATAGTCTTTCATGGCCTCTACATTCACATGCTCTATACCCTCTTGGTATAAATTGAGATCGATATCCGGAAGTGTATTATCAGAGGGGAGGGCTATTTTAAGAGAGCCAGTCAATTTAGTATGACTCACCGCATCGCGTACTGTTTGGGTCAATGCCTCTTTAGATAATTTCTCAGTGTATGCATAACCTGGATTATTGTCTATAAAAGCACGAACACCAACCCCTTGACTCACTGAATGTTCAATAGACTTAATTTTTTCTTCAAAAACAGAGACCTCTGATGATTCAGAGTTCCCACCAATAATATCGTATTGGTCAACTCCTTGAGCCTGCATCTCTTCTGCAAGAAAATCGAGTGCGTCAGATATATTCACTAGCGACCTCCTACAAGAATAGAATCAACTTTAATTTTTTGCTGACCAACAGTAACCGGAACACTTCCGATTGATGCGCCACA
>JAOPTX010000164.1:0-1412 GCA_051532055.1 Fibrobacterales bacterium
AGTATAGTCATTCCCAACACCCGAAACTGCAGTACCACCAAAAGTATAATCCACGACCACAGCAATTGAAGAGGGTGCAGATAAAATTGCAGTGAGGGTCACTGCACCACCTTCAGTTACAGTATCTGCACTCATAAGCAATGTTACTGTTGGGAGCGTATTTGCATCATTCAGTGTTGTGGTCACCTGTTGAGTACCTGTTTCGGTTGCCGCGCCATCAACTACAGAGAGCAGGTCGACAATAATGGTTTCATCGGGTTCATACACGCCTTCACTCACAGCAGAAATAAGTACCGTTCCCGTAAATTGCCCTGCATATATAATAATAGAGTCAGCCCCAATAGTGTAATCATCGGTAACCGTTGCTGTACCCGCAATAGATAATTTCACCACAATATTTTGCCCAGATGCAACATCAAGGGTTGCAGTAACCGTGGCAACACCACCATTCTCACTAATAGCAGCATTGTCAATAGAGAGTGTTACCGCCGGGACTCCTTCATCATCTACAATCGAAACGGTATCAATTTGAGTGCCGCCTCCACCAAGCTCGGTGGCATTTGTCAAACTACTAATACTTGCAATTACGAGTTCATCGGGTTCATCGAGTGCATCATCAACTCCCGTTATTGCTATTGATGAAGAGATACTGCCTGCCGAAACAGTAATGGTGTTTCCTGAGGTATAATCCGCTGTTGCTGTTGCATCTCCTCCATAGGTAATACCAACGACTACATCAAGTTCAGAGAGCGCCCCAAGAGTTGCTACTAAATTAGTACTCGCCGCATTTTCATTAATAGTTGCATTTGCATAGGCAAGGGATACCGTGGGTGGATCATCGTTATCATTGATAGTAATGGTGTGGGTATCCGATGGACCTACAGAGCCAGCGCCCCCCGTAACACTCGTAATCTGTACAATAACTGTTTCGTTGTTTTCATCGAGAAGGTCGTCTATCAAGGTCACCGTTGCCGTACCCACTAATGTACCATTAGTGATCACTGTCGATGTTGCAGGAAGTGTAAAATCAGCTCCACCTCCTGTTGCAGTACCTCCGATAACATTGAAGTTAACCGTAACATCTGCACCATCGGTCGCATCCATGGTAAAACTGAGTGCCGCAGTAACCCCACCTTCACCCATTGTTTGATTTACGGTGGTTACATTAACTGCCGCTGCAGAGAGTGAAGATAAAAAACCAAGAAACACAACGATAATTATCGTCATTTTGATACATCCAATTTCCGACCATTGGTGTATGTTTCTGCTATTTGATGAGATCAATATATCTCCCTGCGGCCCTGGCATGGCCTCTGTATAAAATAGATTCATAGCAATAGAGTACCTAACGCTATTGCTACCTATTACAATTGATGTGATTTAGGTCACATCAACTCAGCTCTCATAATCTA
>JAOPTX010000165.1:0-2269 GCA_051532055.1 Fibrobacterales bacterium
GTTTAAATAATCCTTCACTAGTCTGTGATGGACAGTGGTTCAGTCTGTGAGGTATCTGTCCATTCCATGCCATAGCGGTTCACCTTCCAGGCATACAGGCTAAGAGTGTCTTGGCTCAATCGTAACCGTCCGGTCAAGCACACCTGTGAATAACTCAGTTATTTCTTAAAATGCACTTTCCACAGGTCTGGAAGTAGCTGATGGAGATTCTCTTTTGGATACTCCCCGATTCGATTGATGACATCATTCAGGTATTCGTAAGGCTCAACATCATGCAACTTACAGGTGCCAATTAAAGAAAACATGAGTGCTGATCTACGTGCGCCTTCTTCGGATCCTGCAAACAACCAGTTTTTCCTACCTACCGCTATTTGTCGAATTGAACGCTCAACAATATTATTGTCTATATCAAATATCGGGTTCATAGCATACTGCACAAAATGTTGAAAATGATTCTTTAGGTAGCCGATGGCCTCAGCTAAAAGACCTTTCTTAAGAAGATGAGAACCGGCTTTTTCTTCAACCCACTGCTGAATCAATTGTAGCTGTGATCCCGCATTTTCAACTCGATACTTAAATTTATCTTCACCAGACAAATCATTTTCTCGAATATACTTTTCAATTTCATAGAGCTTAGCTATTAACACAACCATCTCTTCAGCAATTCTACTGCCTGCCTCAGCTGCCTTGACAAACTTTCGTCTAGCATGAGCCCAACATCCGGCGCGAGTGAGTTGTTTTAGTTCAACCACTTCATTATAACCGGCATATTCGTCTGCCTGTATATATTCGCCTTGGAAATCACCTAAAAAGTCGGTGGGACCACTTCGTGATCTACCACTGCGATAATCAAAATAGAGATATTTTTTATCTCCGATGTATGCCCAATAATAGCCCTGATGGCATTTTTTCTTTTTTCCTCTATCCTGTACTTTAATTGTTGTTTCATCGGCATTTATTACGGTGCAGTCCATTATTGCTTCATGCAACCGTTGATATAGCGGAGTTAAAAGGCCGTAGGTACGAGTGAGATAATCAACCATTGTTGAGCTTGGCATTCTCACATCTTGTCTCTTGAAGATGTTCTCGATGCGCTCAAGAGGTAAATGATCGCAATATTTTGAAACAAAGATATATGACAATAGTGATGCGCCAACTCTTCCTGGAACAGGACGCTTAGGCAAGTGCATAATTTGTACTCCGCGCTCTGCTTCTGTTACACAAGCATATTTAGGACGAACTATTCTATGTACATAACATGTCGCTGGATTATATTCTAACGTCTCGCTAACTTCTTCGCCAATTTTTTTGAGGCCACAACCACAAGGGCAGACCCTCTCACTCTCAGGAATATCACGATACTCTTCTTTTCTTTCGAGATGTTCAGGAAATGGTTGGCGCTCTTGGCCGCTTGATCTTTTTTTACGGCCATACGTAATTATCTCTGTTTCAGCATCGACATCACTTTCTTCCTTAAGAAGTAATGGATCATCAAAGAGATCTATATCATATTCCGTTTTGGTTGGAATACCTTTTTCTGATTTCTGGCCAAAGTATTGCTTTTGTAACCATGAGATTTGCTCTTTAAGCCGATCAGCTTCTTGTTCTGCGCGTTCTTTTTCCGCTACAACCGCTCTATACTCTTCTGCTGAATAAGTGTTCTTTTGATCTACTTCTCTCATGTGAGCAATGATAGAAAACTTTATTCCCTCTGTAACCCAAAGCGCCTATGTTGAGAGCTATTTTGCAACTCAACCCCTTTTAGAATAAGGAGTAGATCAGAAGATTCAAACTCTTGAGAGTTCACTTCATCAGTATCAAATACTGGTAGATGAAAAGTGCCTTCTTCAAGACGCTTGTAGTAAATTGAGAAACCCGTTTTGTCCCATACCAAAACTTTGACCATTGATTTTGTTTTATTGAAGAATACAAACAGGTCACCCGACGTGACATTCTTCATCATAAGTTCGCTAACCATAGAAGCAAGGCTATTGAAGGATTTTCTCATGTCCGTTGGACTCGTACAGATGTGTACTTTGGTCATTGGATTAAGGCTAAGCATTGGGGACCTGCATTAGCTTTGCAATGAGCTCAATTTGAGTATCGGAGTCGACTCTAGCCTGAATGCCATTGGGGAGTTTAATTTCAAGTGAGCTAGATGATGACCCCCTTGTCTCAGGTCAAAATGTCCGCTTGATTACCTAAATAATGGGGCGAAATTGAGTAATAATGAGACAGAAATATACTGGAAGAGAAGAGATCTTAAAGA
>JAOPTX010000166.1:0-1088 GCA_051532055.1 Fibrobacterales bacterium
ACCGGCTGAGGGCTATAGATAACTGCAGGTGCCCCATAGAGGGTATCTGCACCCAATAGTTCACCAGCCTGATAGGAATACCGAACCATTGCGCCTCCCGAATCTACAGAGATCAATCGAGCACTCGCCAGTTCATTTCCTTCTATAGAAAGATCATTAAGAAGAAACGCTTCTAGATTGAGCGTATCTACAACAACCGCCGTATCATTAAATGCAATTGGGGTATTTTTAACGCTCTTTAATTGAGGGTAAGGTGCACCATTATCTAATGACCATGTTTCGGTAAAATCCCAATTGACAAAAGTTGATTGCTGAACCAGATCAGATGCAAGTATTCCCCGGCCATTTTGTTGAGAAACCCCAGTACGGACGAGTTTTTCTTTATCCCAATAACTCGATTCTATACCGTGTGAGTGTCCGCCTCCCACCAATCCCCCAAAAGAATAAGAAGAAGAAGATTCTATTATTGTCGAGGCAAATGAATGACGTATCGCGCCATAATTACTATAACCTATAAGTCCACCAGCATTCGAGCGACTTTTAACATACCCTATTCCATAACTCTCATTAATGGTTCCACGATTGCCATGCCCCACCAACATCCCTGTATACTGATCCGCTTCTACTGTGCCCACAGCATACGACTCATTAATAGTACCGTACAATAGTGCAGAAATCATACCAACATAACTATGCCCCACCACAGTGCCTTCTATACCAAGACTATCAACAAAGGCAACAGTGTCGATCGCTTGAAAAAGTCCCACTCTACTTTCACTGTTTCTCTTAATAGAAAAATTATAAATCACATGACCGGCTCCGTTAAAATACCCCGTAAACCGCTCTCCAACACCTGAGCCTCCAATAGGTTTAAAACCAGCACCGTTATCGTCACTCACTGATGCTGCGGCATTTATATCATTATTTAAGCGATATCCTGCATAGAGTGGGTAGTCTGGTTCGACCCCAATTTTTTTTAAATCAGTAAAGTTTGAAATTTCTATTTCAATATTTGGAGACCGCACAAGTGTAGGCATTCCCCACAGGGTATCTGTAATCCTATCCTCTCCTGGAATATACCAGTGATC
>JAOPTX010000167.1:0-491 GCA_051532055.1 Fibrobacterales bacterium
AGTAGTATGAGTACAATCGATTTCAAAATCGCCGATATTAATCTTGCAGATTGGGGCCGTAAAGAGCTCGACTTAGCAGAGATAGAAATGCCAGGACTTATGGCTCTGAGAGATGAGTACAAAGGCCAACAACCACTTGCAGGCGCAAAAATCATGGGATCACTCCACATGACTGTTCAAACTGCGATTCTCATTGAAACACTTACCGATCTCGGTGCCGACGTCCGTTGGGTTTCGTGTAACATTTTCTCAACACAAGATCACGCTGCAGCAGCTATTGTTGTTGGTAAAGAAGGTACGACAGCAGACCCTAAAGGTGTTCCTGTGTACGCTTGGAAAGGTGAAACACTCGAAGAATACTGGTGGTGTACAAAACAAGCGATCGTATGGCCTGACGGTTCAGGACCAAATTTAATTCTTGACGACGGTGGCGATGCTACTATGCTCGTTATTAATGGTGCAGAGTATGAAGCTGCTGGTGCAGTTCCAGC
>JAOPTX010000168.1:0-855 GCA_051532055.1 Fibrobacterales bacterium
ATGATAATGAATTCACTTGAGGAAAAACGTCAAAAGAAAGGGTTGGGGTGGTCGCGTTCCTGGAACAAAGTTGGCTTTAATGTGTTCCGTACGCATCTCAATAACATCCTGGATGATAGAACCTATTTGAAGGGACTGTATTCACTTGTATTGGATGCAATCCCAGCAGAAGAAAAAGAGTACAGAGTTTTTGCAGAAGATCTCTTCAGTGACCCAAAGCTTATGGTGTTTACTTTTTATCATAACCGTCAGGATGGCTCTGATGAGTATGAAGGGTTAACTATATCGTTTGGGCGTAAAGTTATCGAGGATAGAACTAAACGTGATCGCATCGATATTATTTTAGAAGACAAACGGTGCGAAGGTGCTGTAGATGGTATACTCGATAGTGTATCTCTTTTTATAAATCCCTGGGAAAAACACCAGTTGGGCCAGTATTTCTCATTAAAATATGATACATCGATACCAAAAGTATTCTATACGGCATATTTGGATTCGGTCTCACTCTATCATCAGTGGAAAAAGGTAGAGGAAAGGCAGTGGCTCCATTGGTCTGTTAATTACATTGAATACTTTGGTTCTCGTACCTTTATTCCAGAGGGAAGCTCATTTACATAGAAAATTTGTTTAATAACGGTATTATATCAAGAAAATGAGCCTTTTGTACAAAAATCTAGATTGAATTAAAAGCATAAAATGTATCCATGCCCTGTGTTATTGAGAGTAATGATGCTATTATCATGGTAATTAAAGCATACTCTTTTTGAGGAAGCGATTTTTTAACTAACTATAAGAATTGATCTAAAAGGAACATTATGAGCTGGTGATTAGATAAAACTCATGAAGCATACTCGC
>JAOPTX010000169.1:0-575 GCA_051532055.1 Fibrobacterales bacterium
CTGAGTGATCCAGAGAGTGTTTGCACATATATCTTCTTCTGGGCTATAACCGCATTATTACTCGTATGCAATGTAATAGTCGCTTCTCCTATCCCATTAGCAAATACAAGTCCATTTGATACAGACGCCACATCATCATTATCGCTACTCCAGCTGATACTCTTATCAAAAGCATTTGAAGGAAGTACCGCCCCTGAGAGTTGCAAAGTATTCCCTACCGTATGAAGGGTATCAAATGATGCACCACTGATTGCTGCACTCGTTACCGCAACTCTTTTGAAACGAGCCGTGAGTGTCGCATTTTGTGTACAACTCATTTGTAAAGGAGATTGTGTAATGATAATACAACCAGTCGTACTAGACCATGAATCGATCATATCACTTGGTGTAGAAGTTACCGACACACTTTGAGGTACTCCATGACTTACTCCAACAGAAGACCGAGACAATGTTAGCCATGAGGTATTTTCACTCTGAAGCGAAATAGCATAGCTCAATATATCCCATTCAGCTATCATAGTAAGATTTCTATTCACACCTGACGAAAAATTCCATTCTGATGCACCATTGTACCA
>JAOPTX010000170.1:0-1072 GCA_051532055.1 Fibrobacterales bacterium
ACTTTTCAGCAAAAAACCAAAAGCAGAGTATTATTACTCTGCTTTTTTTATTATAAGAAACAAGTCTATTGCAAGTATTATATTTAGTACATAATTTAATAGGGTTATAATGAGATACGACGTAGTAATTATTGGTGGTGGCCCAGGTGGCTATAAATGTGCAGCAGAAGCAGGCAAGCAAGGGCTCACTGTGGCGCTTATTGAAAAACGAGCTACCCTTGGAGGCACATGCCTCAATGTTGGCTGTATTCCTACAAAAGCGCTTTTAGACTGCAGTCACCGATATCACTCTGTAAAGCACAGCGCCCATGCCGGCATTACCACCGGTGATGTATCTTTTGATTACTCACAAATGCTCTCATTTAAAGAGAGTGTCATAGATATTAACGTTAAAGGCATTCAAGCATTAATGAAGCAGAGCAAGGTTACGGTTTTTACGGGCACCGCCTCATTTATTACGGAGCATTCACTTACAGTCTCTGGAGAGGTATCAGAAACCATAGAGTTTCATCGCGCTGTTATTGCGACCGGGTCTGATCACGTAACTCTCCCTTTTATTGACTCAACACAGAGTCGCGTTTTGAATTCGACTGATGCATTAGAAGTTGACCCACCACAGACCCTCGCTATCATAGGGTCTGGAGCAATTGGACTTGAATTTGCACAGCACTTTAGTCGCCTTGGAACTCAGGTTACCATTTTAGAACATGAGCCACGCCTCGCCCCAATGCTGGATGAAGAGATCAGTAAAACCTTAGAGCGAACCTTCAAAAAAGAGAAGATTTCAGTCGCTACTTCTACTCAAGTTACCCATGTTGGATATGATGAAAAATCAGTTACACTTACAGGGCTCAATAAAAAAGGCAAAGAGATTACCATTACGGCAGACTATTTACTTTCTGCAACAGGTAGAAAGCCAAACACACAAGGTCTAGGAATAGAAAATGCCGGCGTGATCACAAATGATCGCGGTCAAATTACTGCCTCTCCTCATTTTGAGACATCTCAAAAACATATATATGCAATTGGTGATGTTGCCCCTGGTATGATGCTCGCTCATAAGGCCGAATAC
>JAOPTX010000171.1:0-1758 GCA_051532055.1 Fibrobacterales bacterium
TGCAGCAACACCTGGAAGTACTTTACCTTCAAGGAATTCAAGTGATGCACCACCACCTGTAGAGGTATGCGTTACTTTTTTATCAGCACCATATTTCTTAGCTGCAGTTGCAGTATCACCACCACCGATTACAGAGATAGCACCATTTACAGTTGCTTCTACAATTGCATCAGACATAGCTTTTGTTGCTTTTTCGAAAGCTTCAAACTCAAATACGCCAGCAGGACCATTCCAGATAATAGTTTTTGCCGTTTTGATTGCTGAGCAGAAAATCTCAGAAGATTTAGGCCCAACATCAAGACCCATCCAGCCAGCAGGTATACCTTCAATATCAGATACTTCTTTAGTTGTCGCATCTGCGGCAAATTTATCTGCAGCAATGTAGTCAACAGGAAGAATAATTTTTTTACCAAGCTCTTCAGCTTTTTTCATGATATCAGGAACAATTTTTGCCCCTTCTTCATCAAAAAGTGATCCACCAATTTCATTACCTTCAAGTACTTTCTTGAAAGTAAATGCCATACCACCACCAATGATGATTTCGTCAGCATTATCGAGGAGATTATTGATAAGTTGAATTTTATCAGAAACCTTAGCACCACCAAGAATAGCAAGAAAAGGACGCTCAGGGTTTTCAAGAACTTTACCAAATGCTTCAAGTTCTTTATTCATAAGGTAACCAGCTGCACGCTCGGGAAGTTGAACACCAGTCATTGATGAGTGATCACGGTGAGCAGTACCAAATGCATCATTGATATATACGTCAGCAAGTTTAGTAAGACCAGCACGGAATGCGGCGATATCTTCTTTTGACGCTTTAACTTTTTCACCAGCTGCATCTTTACCTTTACCAGTCTCTTCTACGTAGAAACGGAGGTTTTCAAGAAGTACAACTTCACCTGGTTTAATTGCTGAACATGCTGCTTCAACATCTGTACCAACACAATCATTTACAAATTTTACTGAAGTACCAAGAAGTTCTTCTAGTTTAACTGCTACAGGAGCAAGAGTAAATTTTTCATTTTTCAGTCCTTCAGGACGGCCAAGGTGAGACATAAGAATCACTGCAGCACCTTGCTCAAGTGCATATTTAATAGTGGGGAGAGCCGCTTCAATACGTTTAGTATTGGTAATTTCACCAGTCTCTTTATCTTGTGGTACGTTGAAGTCAACGCGGATAAGAGCTTTTTTGCCTTTAAGGTCGAGGTCTTCGATAAAAAGTTTTGCCATCGGTTCATTCCTTGGTTATTGGTTTTGTTCTATTTGTTTTTAAAATTATTCTTTTTATTTCTAATCAAAAGTTCTCCTAAAAAATTTTGATTAGAAACAAAAAAGGCGGCCGAAGCCGCCTATTTTATCAAGTATCGATTATTTTTTTGTATTGATGAAAGCGATAAGGTCTAACACTTTACAAGAGTAACCCCATTCGTTGTCGTACCAAGATACAACTTTAACGAATGTGTCTGTAAGTGCGATACCAGCATTAGCATCAAATACTGATGTACGCTCTTCGCCGATGAAGTCGTTAGAAACAACCATGTCTTCAGTATAACCAAGAACACCTTTCATAGATCCTTCAGAAGCAGCTTTCATTGCAGCTTTGATCTCTTCGTATGAAGCAGGTTTTTCAAGGTTAACAGTAAGGTCAACTACAGATACATCTGGAGTTGGTACACGGAAAGCCATGCCTGTAAGTTTACCGTTAAGAGCAGGAATTACTTTACCAACTGCTTTTGCTGCACCAGTAGATGAAGGAAT
>JAOPTX010000172.1:0-1199 GCA_051532055.1 Fibrobacterales bacterium
GCTTCTGAATGAAAAATTTATTGGAAGAATAAATGATCTGATTCGCCCACCGTACCACTATCATATTTTGCATTCTCGATTGAAACAGGTGGTAAATGAAGTTTCGATGATTAATAATAATCGAATACTCGTTGTTGATGATGACCCAATGGTACTGAAGTCATTAAAGCGTTCTCTTTTAGAAGCTCCTTTTAGTATTGAGTATGAAGATACGGCAGAAAAAGCACTTGAACATATTAGGCAGGAAGAATTTGCAGTAATACTATCGGATATTCAAATGCCGGGGATTGATGGTGTGGAGTTTTTGGGTAGAAGTAAAGAATTCTCATCCGATTCGGTACGTATGGTGTTGTCGGGGACGGGAAATATGGACGTCGTGGTATCACTCATTAATCATGGAGATGTTTGGAGGTACATCGAAAAGCCCTGGGATGTGAATGATTTGATTATAACATTGAAAAACGGTGTAGAACTGTTTGCAATGCGTAAGGAGAAACAGCATTTACGTTCTGAGAATATCACATTGAAAAATGTACTACATAGGAATACTGAATTACAAGGCTTTTCATCTAATGCTCCAGCTATGCAGAAAGTGATTCGAACAATAGACAAGGTAGCGAACCTTGATTCTTTGGTTTTGATTCAGGGTGAGTCTGGGACAGGCAAGGAGCTTGCAGCCCAGATGGTTCATGCGAAAAGTAATCGAGCTCTTGAGCCATTTGTCGTTGTTGATTGTGGCGCTCAGAGCGCAACGCTTTTTGAGTCAGAGCTTTTTGGACACGTTAAAGGTGCCTTTACTGGCGCCCAGGCAGATCGTAAAGGGTTATTAGAACAAGCCGGAAATGGAACGCTTTTTTTTGATGAAATTGGAGAGTTACCTCTCGAAATGCAGACGCGACTTTTAAGGGCAATCCAGGAAAAACAAATTCGCCCTGTTGGCGAAACAGCGTATAGGCCTTTTAAATCACGTATTGTTGCGGCCACAAATAGAAACCTTAAAGAGATGGTTGTTGAAGGGAGTTTTCGTGAAGATCTCTATTATCGTTTAAATGTCATAACACTGGGACTTCCGCCTTTGAGAAAACGAAACGAAGATATTTCAGAACTTGTTCATTTTTTTATTTCGAGACACTCCAGTGCAAATTCCGACCAGTATGTCGACGAGTCTACACTTAATGCTCTCAAAAATTACTCATGGC
>JAOPTX010000173.1:0-1332 GCA_051532055.1 Fibrobacterales bacterium
GAGGGTGTCAGGAATTTTGTGTAAATGGTCATTTGCTATATTAACCAAAGGAGGAAATTATGGCCATTCGGAAAGAATTAATTAATGAAATTATGGAGTCCTATCAAAACCCTGAAGATTTAATGGGTAATGGAGGGATATTTGAACAACTTCAAAAGAGACTTATAGAAGCAGCTATGGAGGGAGAGTTATCTAACCACCTAGGATATGATAAAAATGATCCATCAGGAAACAATAGCGGAAACTCACGCAACGGGGCATCAACGAAGAAAATAAAGCTTAAAGATAAAGAACTTGAGATTTCCGTTCCTCGTGATAGAAATGGTGAATTTGAATCGACTCTAATTCCCAAGCACAGTAGGCGATTTGACGGTTTTGATGAAAAGGTGATTGCTCTTTATGCAAGAGGTATGTCTACCAGAGAAATTCAAGGTTACCTACAGGAGCTCTATAAAATCGAGGTTTCTCCCGATCTTATAAGTACCGTTACAGATACAATACTCGATGATGTTAAAGTATGGCAAAACCGTATGTTGGATTCATTTTACCCCATTGTTTTTATGGATGCATTACGCGTTAAAATTCGTGAAAATAATCGCATTATCAATAAGGCTGTATACATTGCACTTGCGATAAATATGGAGGGCCAAAAAGAAGTTCTTGGCTTGTGGATTGCCAATAATGAAGGCGCTAAATTTTGGCTTAATGTACTTACAGAAATACAAAATAGAGGTGTGCAAGATATATTAGTTGCCTGTGTTGACGGCCTTAAAGGGTTTCCTGAAGCTATTGAAAGTATTTATCCTGAAACAGAGGTCCAACTCTGTATTGTTCATTTAATGCGAGCGTCAATGAAATATCTTTCAAAAGAAGATCGCCCCTCTGTACTCGCAGACTTAAAGCAAATATATACAGCCACAACTCTTGAAGGTGCAACAAAAGCCTTGGAGTATTTCAGTGAAACATGGGCCAAGGCCTATCCTACGGTGTATAGGACATGGAAAAACAACTGGGAGCACATTGTACCATTCCTAGATTATCCTCCTGAAATTCGTAGGGTTATTTATACTACCAATGCAATAGAGTCACTTAACTATAGTTTACGCAAGACTTTAAAGGTGCGGTCATCTTTTCCAAATGATACCGCTGCGTTAAAATTACTATATTTGGGATTAGAAAGAATCAGTCAGAAGTGGAACGCACCTTTTGCCCACTGGGGAAGAGTTGTGCAACAATTAATGATACGATTCGGGGATAGGTTCCCTGTGGAATAAATCTATTTACACAAGAAAACTGACACACTCAATGAAGCAGTCAAAAGAATAAAGAGGC
>JAOPTX010000174.1:0-690 GCA_051532055.1 Fibrobacterales bacterium
GCTGTATTTCCATCTACTAGAACTACTGGTGCTCCATCTGTTGCACCATTTACTGTAATAGTTAATGTTGCAGTTGATGAATCTCCATCTGCATCTGTGATTATGTAATTAAATGTATCAGTTACACTCTGTCCATCATTTAATGATTGAACATCTGCGTTAGTATTATCTAGTGTATATGTATATGAACCATCTGCTGCGATTACTACTGAACCATAAGTTCCTGTATTATCTGAAGATGTTACTTCAGTTGCATCTGCACCTAGAGTATCATTCTCAGTGATAACATTTCCAACTACTGATGTGCTATCTTCAGTTATTTGATTTACATCGTTTGCAGCTGTTGGTGCTGTATCTAGGATTTCAACATCAAGAGAGTTTGTACTACTTGCTCCTGTTACATCTGTTACTACTACTGCGAAGTTCTCTATTATATCTCCAGCTGAATGGTTTTCAGTTAAACCATCTTCTGTATATGAATAAGTGATTGCGCCAGTTAAAGCGTTATATCCATCTATTATTAGAGTACCTTCAGTAGCTGAAGTGATTGTAACTGGATTCGCAGTAGCGTCTGTAATATCTTGTCCTGCTACTGTTACTGTATCTATTCCAGCTTCTGCGCTTACGCTCATTGTTCCTGTAATCTCAGAACCTGTAGCTTCTACTACTGAGTTATCTACAACTGTTGAG
>JAOPTX010000175.1:0-861 GCA_051532055.1 Fibrobacterales bacterium
TGGAAGACCTTGATCAATTTAACACCCTCATTATTGATCCTGCACCAGATGCACTTCTCAGAGTATTTCTCTATATAGAACTTGCAGATGAATACCGAGAGATTCCCCAACCATCAATACCTGCATTTGATCGTACCGGATTTACCGTTGTAGAATGGGGATTGTACAGTTTTAATAGTGTATTTAATGTCGAGAGAACCACTGATTTCAGGTAAAGAGAAATGGGGTGAGTTGTGTAACGGTTTCTAATAACAGCCACAACACAGAGGCTGAGCTGTAGTTGGGTACAGAAGCGTGTTTAGGACGGGAAGGGTTCAACCTACAATAATACTTAATTCAAGGTGATCCCACATAAGCACGTAACAGTATGTTATGGTTTTGCCAAAGTGTAATTGTTTTTACCGGATTTTTTGACGATATACATTGCATCGTCAGCAGTTTTTAATAGCTCTTCACTGGTGCTCCCATTATCCGGATAAACTGCAATACCTATACTGGCACCGACAAATATTTCTTTACCCTCATAATAAATCGACTCTACTAATCGTTTAATAATTTTTTCTGCAATAAGTTCTGCATTTTTAGGAGAGCTCATTTCTCCAGTAATAACCAAAAACTCATCTCCTCCCACGCGCGCCACAGTATCAATTTTCCGAGTACATTCATTCAGGCGCTCTGCTATTGCTTTTAATACCGCATCACCCGCAGTATGCCCATGGGAGTCGTTAATATTTTTGAAACCATCCAGGTCTACAAAAAGGACTCCAACCAGCTGCTTAGTACGCTTCGCAGATTCGAGTGCCAGTGTTAGACGGTCCTGTGCTACGTTTAAATTGGGTACGTGAGTAAGTGAATCGTGAG
>JAOPTX010000176.1:0-881 GCA_051532055.1 Fibrobacterales bacterium
CTCTCTTTTGCCGATATACATGCTCCAAATGAATTTGCATTTTCGGTGTATAATGAAACAGGGTTGACGGTTCGGTTAAGTATTGACTCAGAAGAAGGGGTAGTACCTTATTATGGGGCAACGATACATTTTATCGAAGGTGGCTCAGACCGATTACTGGCATCGTACATTACTGATAACAATGGTGAAGTACTCTACGATGGGGCGAATGTATCGTCATCAGTAGAAGCTATTGGGGTTTCGGTTTATGCGGCAGGAATACCAGAAGATACCTTGTGGTATAGCAAAGAACAATTGTCTACTCTTGATAGGATTGTTATTCTAAATCCTACAACCTACAATGAGTCAGATGCGAATGCCTCTATTGCAGCCAAAAAAGCGACAGTATCAGAAATAGTAAAAACCCCTGGGATACTGTATAGCACAGAAAAACATCCAGGTAAAGACTTTGCTCTCGTGTCAGGGGCACTCTTTGTAGAAAGAAATGATATTAATCCCGCTCCTACGGGATGGAAAAAAACAAAACAAATATATATCAATGCACTTACTGACCCTTCAATTAAAAATGAAATATGGGCACATTTTATGCATACTGGTGCAGGATATCAAAATGCCTTTGGTTATTATTGGTACAAACGATCTGAAAACCCAACAGGCGCCTTGTCAGGGATTAATCGTGTCACTCTTTTTAGCATGATTGATGGCTTTTATAGTATTCAAAAACAGGCTCCTAAAGCATTGATAGGTACTGTTACTGATTTTAAGTCACGTCTTGCTGATGCAAATGATGAGATTGTAATTGGGTTTTGGCTTCATGCTGATTATGAGCAAGGGAATAAACCAAACAATCCAATTTGGTATTCAAAAAATGCATATAATGT
>JAOPTX010000177.1:0-1141 GCA_051532055.1 Fibrobacterales bacterium
TAGGCGCCAAGTGTGTCGGTAACTGTACTATCTAACACAACAGACTCCCCATCGTTTTTCGCCTCTACCCAACCGGCAGATTTTAATAGATAGACCGAAGCATTCTGTTGTGGCTGCCCAGCGGAATCAACTACTACACCTGCAATAGTATTGGGAAGTTCAGAGGCAGTCCCAGTATAGGATTCATTAGTCTCCCCTAGCGAGCAACTTGCAAACATCCCCCAAAAAAATAGTAGGAATAGAAATAATAGATATCGCATTATTCACACTCCTTGCTTAAGGGAAAAAACTGTACATTAAACTGATAGATCTGATTCTCTTCACTATCTGATTGTACCATTTCGAGTAGCTCATTGCGGAACATATCTATTTTTCGATTAATGCGCTCCACACCCATTTGTGAAGTGCTCAGTGTAATATTCGAAATATTTCGTTTCTCTTTACTGAAGTGATCAAGGCACTCCTTGCTGAGTTCTATGAATTGTTTTTGAGTATTATGTATGGTAAACGGATCGATATGATCTCCCTGTACTACTTTATTTTTTGATCTCCAATACCCATCTACCATTTCAATGAGGTCGAGATCAATAAGCAGTTCCATGGTCTGCTTAATTTTAGCGAGTGATACTTTAGGACTAAGAAACCAGGCGATTTTTTCATAATTGGTATCAATGTTGAGTATTGCCAAAGACTCACGTACCGCCAAGTGATACCATTTTTCAAAATACCTTCTTTGGTCCATCGTTAACTTTCTTGTGTTGCTCGGAAGCATCTGAGACATATCTTCAAAACTCTCTTGCTTTGCCTCCGCAGTCTTAGCATTAGTAAACCGCATCATGTTCTGGAAGTATTTTTTTTCTCTTTCATCTAACTGAAGTCCCACCGAGAATTGTTCCAGGAGAGGGAGCGTCATATTCCGACGCCCCTTGAGGATATCTACATACACTGAGGGGGAATTGAGACCTGCCTCTTTGGTAAACACCCGATACGAAAAAGAGGTATTCACAGACTTTCTCTGCTCATAGAAATCTTTTAAGTAGGTACGATAATTGTAATAACCAAATATGTTCATCTATATGTCCCGTTTTCCTTAATATATATAGAGAAAATAACTAGAACACCTAAACCACCCATAATTAGG
>JAOPTX010000178.1:0-904 GCA_051532055.1 Fibrobacterales bacterium
TATTTCTCTTCTCACTTCTCCCTACATCACTTATTTCTGGAGAGTATGATGAATTCTTTGAGATGTCTCTTGTAGAGCTCGTCAATGTTAAGATTACCTCCACTGCACTTATGGAAGTTGATAATCAACTAATACCTGTACAAGTTTCAGTTATCAATAAGGAGCATATTAGGGTATCTGGCGCAAGGTCACTTGATGAACTTTTAGAAATATTTGTTCCTAGTTTTATCTACCTCAACAAGGGTAATACTGGTAATTCATTAGGTTTTAGAGGTATTATTAGTGATCGAAATAATAAAACTCTGCTTCTTGTAAATGGAAAAGTGATGAATCATAAATCGCTTCAAGGTGCTTTATCTGAGAGGTTTATTACAATGCTCGGAGATATTGAACGTGTAGAAGTTATTCAAAGCCCACAATCTTCTATTTATGGGCCAGGTGCAATCAATGCAGTTATCAATATCTTTACAAAAGATGGAAAAGACGATCAACCACTCCATATCTCAGCAACTCAGAGCATCATTAACAAAACAACAACTATTGAATTACGACATAGCAAAAAAATCAGTGATAAGCTATCATACGCTCTCTACTATGGTGGTGACTATGCCCAGGGTATAGATGCGTCTAAAGCTCCGGTGAAAATTGGTTACGGTGGAGACATAATTTTTAAAGGGGATACCCTTGGTTCTTTCACTGCGGATCAAGCACATAGTTATCCTGCAAATGATCTATACGCATATGGTTCACATAGTGATGATTTAATAGACAAAATTCGTCACAAAGCTCATGCACAAATAGATTACGGTAATTGGCAGAGTTGGATACGATTTACAAAAGGTGGAGAGGATCGTGTACCACCTCAAAATATGCTCACAAAAAAAGATCCTAGAGAGACTGGAAT
>JAOPTX010000179.1:0-528 GCA_051532055.1 Fibrobacterales bacterium
TGACAATGGCAAAGGCAATGACAAAAAGCAGGATACTTCAGAAGAAGACGAAATGTTTTCTATGGGAGAAGAGGATGCAGGAGATGGTTCTTGGGTAGACACTTTGGAAGATTCTGGTGACTCTGGTGGTACAGAAGAGTCGGGTTCGTGGCTTGATGCAACTGATGATACTGGCGAAAAAATTACGTCAATTGATGATGAAAATGAAGAGATTATGGATGAAGGAACCCCTGATGCATTTGTCGATGGTGATGATGTCGACGATTCTCTGTTTTCTTAGCCAAAACGGCACTTTTGGTTGTTTTAAAAAATTGACTTATGGGTTGTAAAGTGATACACTCAGAGAGGACTTCAATGGGTATTTCGTGCTATGGCTATAAGGGTAATTATCCTTACAATTTTTGGGCTTTGTGTCTCGACTTTCGGGACTACTTTCGATGAATATCTCAAAAACAGAGATAAGAATGCACCAGCTATCATACGATCTCAGTTAGAAAGAGAAAAGTCATATGCACTAAAAGGTAAATC
>JAOPTX010000180.1:0-838 GCA_051532055.1 Fibrobacterales bacterium
TTAATATTTTCTTTCTTCTGGCGCGTGACGCGACTCTATTCTTAGCTCTTGGCATTTTTTTCTCCGATTAACCCAAGCAAAGCATGCGCTCAACTTTAAGTACGTCACTACCTGAAATGTAGCTACCTTTTCTTAGTTTTCTCTTTGTAGAAGTTGACTTTTTAGTAAGAATGTGGCGCATTCCCGCCTGTTTTCTTTTAATCTTACCTTTACCAGTCACGCGGAATCTTTTTGCCGCTCCACTATGTGATTTCATCTTTGGCATTCTTTACCTCTTTTACGCTTTAGTTTAAGCATCTTGCTTTTGAGCGGCTTCTTCAGCACGAGCCGCTTTGGCGAGAACTTCTTCTTCAGCATCTTTTTTTAGTTTTTCAATTTTCTTTTTAGCAGCAACAGGGTCTTTGAATGGTGCAAAGATTGAAACCATTGAGTTCCCTTCTAGTTTTGCAGACAATTCCAAATCACCGTGTTCCTTAAGCTCCACTTGCATTTTCTCGAGCAAGCGTCTGCCATAATCCAAGTGTGCCATCTCCCGACCTCTAAAAATCATTGAGATCTTAACTTTGCACCCTTTTTCTAAAAACTCTATAGCATGCTTCAGGCGGTATGAAAAATCATTCTTATCAGTTTTTGGATGAAGCTTAATTTCTTTAAGCTTTACCGTATGCTGTTTCGCTTTTGCATGCTTTGCTTTTTTAGCTATATCAAATTTGAACTTACCGTAGTCCATGACTTTACACACGGGCGGCTTTGCATTTGGAGATACTTCAACCAAATCAAGTCCAGACTCTTCAGCCATAGCTCTTGCTTTTGCAGTAGTAATAACACCTACTTGCTC
>JAOPTX010000181.1:0-821 GCA_051532055.1 Fibrobacterales bacterium
GTTGCTGTTTGCGTCTCTCAGCTCGGAGACAATAATACATTAAACGAAATACACCGTCAATAGAAATTACTGAATTATTTTAAAATAATTTTTATAAATAATGAGAAATAAGATAAACTTGAAATTTATTTTGATTCACCCTCTCCTATCCCCTTTGTAGTAAATAACAGTTTAATTTAAGTGTTTACTTTTTAACTTAAATAAATACTATTCTTCAATATGGAAAATTCTTAGAATCAAAAAATATACGATACTGTTTTTGTTTTTAAGGATTAAATCGAACAAAGTACAGTGGAATTATTTTTTAGATTTGAAATAAAACAATAAAATTTTTTTATAAAATTATTTAAAATATTTTGATTTTTGAATTTGTATTTTTTCATTTCATTTACATTGGAAATTTTAGTTTGATTTCAAGTAATGAAACAATTAAAAAACTAAAGTTTTTTAATGAATTTTCTAATTGTTTAAAATTTATTTTTTTGCCGATCAATATACTTCTAGGCGCATTAATTCATTATTCACAAATAAAAAATTTTTGGGTACAGTAATATAACAAGATTACAAGAATATTAACTTGCAACTTAAGAATGGTTTAATAGAATGAGATCTTATCAGGTTATTATTGAAATTGTAAAAATGAAAATTGAGTCTCCAAAATTTTATGGTTGCATACTTAATTAATTAGGAATTGCCTTAAAATAAAATTTATATGGACAATGAGCCTGAATATACGCATCACCCATTAGACAGCGCTTCCATGGCTAGGTTCAATACAAATATCCATTGGGAGATACTAAATAACTTAAGAGTCTCTATCT